>NZ_JBIAUY010000021.1:0-190182 GCF_042893475.1 Streptomyces sp. NPDC001604
TCAGCCCTCCCCCTTGCGGATACCTCATGTGACCGGCCTACTGCGCCAACCACAACGTGTCGACCCTCACGACATCACCCCAACAAGGTCAGTAATGCCTCAGCCGACTCAGATCACGCAGCTGTACGCGGCTTCGAGGTGGATTTCCTTCCTGCTGACTTCCGCGTCGGGCACATGCGACGGATCGTGTCGGCCCACCTACACCTCTGGGACCTGACGGGGCTGTGTGACTCAGCCACTCTGGCCGTCTCGGAACTGGTCACCAACGCCGTGCGACATGGCCAAGGGAAGCCGGTCGGATTCCGGGTGACGAACACCGACAACGAACTACGCATCGAGGTCACTGACGGAAACTCGACACCGGCCCGGCTCCGCGAAGCGGGTGAATCTGCTGAGAGCGGCCGCGGGTTGTTACTCGTCGGCGCGCTTGCGAAAGAGTGGGGTGTCAGTCCCGACGGGATGACGACGTGGTGCTCCTTCGCGATCCCCGAAGGGGGATCTTGATGGTCGCAGTGACGCGCGAGGTCGCCGCTGAGCTGACCGGACGGTGCTCCACCGATGACGCCACGCTGGGCGTGGTCCTCTTCTCACTGCGCCGCTCTCTAGCACGCGAGGCGATCAGCGAGGAGCTGTACGACGACCTGGAGGCCGTTCTCGGGGAGTTCTCGCGACCTGACCCAGACGAGGTCGGGGTCATCGCGGATGGGTTCCGGAAGACGACCACCAAGCTCGTGGAGATCGTGCCCTACCTGGTGAAGCCGTACCCGATCGATGAGATGCGGCGCGTTATCGATGTGAGTGCCGAGCACCCGTGCCCTGAGCACACACAGGGCCACGTCGTCCGCTTTGGCCTGGCCATCCTCTCGATCCTCGATCTGATGGGGGACGACGCGTCGTGATGCGCTCGCCAGCACCGACTGTTGGACCTGTACTGAGCGACGACAGCTTGTGGCGGGCGCGATACTCCGCCCGGCGCCGGGCGAACACAGCTCCGCGCGTCCTTCTCGGGGAGTCGGAAATCCCTGGCGACGGTCACTGCATCCGCCATGTCGTACCCACCTTGATCGCCGCGACTTCCCCCAGGTCACCGCCGCCGCCCATTCTCTGGGCAACCACACCTGACTCCCATGCGCGGCAGCCCCGTTGCTAGCCACTGCCGCGCATGGGTTCCACACCCCTGTTCGCGCGATGTGCGAGCAGTCCCAACCAACATCTCGGAGGCATTAGATGACAGTCCAGATGGACGAACAGGCCACTGCGACCACTGGGCCGGCCACCGACCTCTTGCCGTTCTCGGACGAGGACTGGCAGCTCGAGGTCACGATCACCGACGCTCCGCGTCCGGTGCCGGCCAACTGCGACACCAGCGACGGCTGCGAGTCGTCATGCGCGTCCTCCTGCACCAGCGACTGATCCCATTCAACAGAGCCTGTTCCTGCGGGCCGGAGGTTCCCGGCTCGCAGGACCAGACACATCCGACGAGGACGAACATTGACGCGGACCAGACTTCTCCAGCGCGGCGACGTGCTTCTTCTGCGCGCCGCGGTCGCCCCCTTTACACTGCAGCACACTCGCTGGCCTTCGCCCGACGACGCGAAAGCCTGCCGTGAGTGGCTGGCCGGGATGTGGGCTGACCAGGCAGACTTCGCCACTTCGGTGCAGTCCGCCACGCCGCGCCTGGCCCGCGCGGTGGAGCAGGCCGTGAACGACCTGAGTCTGTCACCCAGGAAGGTCCGCAGGGCGACCACCGCCACAGCCCGGTACCTGCTGCGGGCCACCGGCCGTCCGACCCCTTTCGGTCTCTTCGCCGGGGTGACCACTGCGCACATCGGCCCCGCCCTCGCCCGATTCGGCAGCGAGCATCGCCCGATAGCCCGCCCGGACACCCTTTGGCTTGACCACGTACGCCGCGACCTCGAGAACCGCCCCGACGTCCTGCCGCACCTGATCGTGGCAGCCGACACCCTCACCACACGGCGCGGGATCACCCTCGAACGCCCAGCACCCGGCGGCCGTACGGCAACCGTCCGGCTCACCCGGCCGCTCGCATCCCTCCTGGAAATGGCGGTCAAGCCGGTGCCGTTCGCGCAGGTCGTGGAACACCTCACCGCGATGGGCGGCTCCGAATCGCAGGCGACGGGTCTGCTCGCCACTGCGGTCCGTGCGAGCCTGCTGACCACTCATCTCCATGCCCCGGTCACGGACATGGACCCCCTCGGCCACCTGCTCGGCGTCCTGGAGCCGGTGTCGTCGAGTCTGGAGCCAGAGACCGTTGCGGTGCTGACTGAACTCGCCGCTGTCCACCGGTTGCTGGACGGCCACAACACGGCCTGGGATCAGCGAGCAGCGAGGAGGATCCGGGAAGAGGCCGAGCACCGGATGACCACGCTCAAGAACGCCGGCCGCGTACGGCTGAGCGTGGATCTTCGTCTCGATGCCACCGTGCAGATCCCCGCCCCCGTCCTGGACGAAGCGGAAGCCGCCGCCCACGCTCTGCTCCGCCTCACCCGCCACCAGAGCGAGAAGCCCGAATGGGCCGCCTACCACAGTGTGTTCTGGGACCGGTACGGAGCGGGCAGCCTGGTCCCCGTCCGCGACGCCGTGGACCTGGCTGCCGGTGTGGGGCTGCCCGGCAACTTCCCCATGTCGCTGTGGCCCGAGCAACCGACGCGGCCGCTGCCGAGGGACGAGCTGCTGATGCGCCGCGCGTGGCAGGCCGCAGTCACCGGCGAGCAGGAAATCCGCCTCACGGATGCCGATATCGAGGAGCTGAACCCCACGCCGCGGGCCGCTGACGACGAAGCAGCGGTGGCCCCGCACGTCGAGATGGGGGTGCGGGTCTACGCCGGAAGCCAACAGGCCCTCGACCGCGGCAACTTCACGATCTCGGTACGCCCGGCGTGGAGCACTGGGAACCTCACCGGCCGGTTCGCGGCCATGCTGCCCGACAGCGGCCTGCGCGAGGTCTACGGGAAGCTGCCCACCCTCGTGGATGGGGCCCTCGCTGCTCAGCTGTCCTTCACCCCGGACTACCCGCACGCCGAGAATGTCGCCCGCACGCCGGTCTTCCTGCCGTACGTGATTCCGCTGGGCGAACACCACCCGCCCGCCGACGACTTCATCCCCCTGGACGATCTGGCGGTGCTGTCCACCGGCAAACGGCTTCACCTGGTCAGCGTTTCGCGCCGACGCGTCGTCGAGCCAGCGGTCCTCCACCCGCTGGCCCTGGAGAAGCAGGCACCACCCGTCGCCCGTTTCCTTGCCCAACTCGGACGGGGCTTCGCCACCGCGTGGACCCAGTTCGACTGGGGGCCGCTCGCTGCCGGGATGCCGTTCCTGCCCCGCATCCGCTACCGCAAAGCCCTCCTCACTCCCGCCCGTTGGCACATCACCGCGAGGGACCTGCCAGCCGGGCCCTTCACCCCCGGCTGGCACGAAGCCCTGACCGACTGGGCACGGACCTGGCGATGCCCGCAGTTCCTCGAACTACGCGAGAACGACCGCACCTTGCGTCTCGACCTGCGCGAGGCCCTGCACGCCCGCCTGCTGTTCGACCACCTTCGGCGGCACGACGGCGCCGACCTCCACGAAGCCGCCACAGAAGAGGACTTGGGGTGGATCGGGCACGCCCACGAGATCGTCCTACCGCTCACGTCCACCCGACCGCCGGTGCCTCACCCGGACCTCGACAACGCACCCGTGATCACCAACCGGATGCAAGCCACCCCCGGCGCCGACCAGCCGTGGGTCCAGGCCAAGCTGTTCACCGCACCCGCCGCCATGGACCAGATCCTCGCGCGTACCCTCCCCGACCCACTGGAACAGCTGGACACCTGGTTCGTGCGCTACCGCTCACCACTGGAGGAGAACCACCTGCGGCTTCGCGTCGCCGCTGCCGAACCGGCCACGCACGCCGCTATCACCCAGACCCTCGTGACCTGGGTCCGACAACTTCAGGACGACTCCCTCGTCTCCCGCCTCGTCTTCGACGGCTACCGGCCCGAGATCGGCCGGTACGGCACCGGCGCCGCGATGACGGCCGCCGAGAACGTCTTCACCGCTGACAGCCGCACCGTCCGCTACGCCCTGGCGGACCTCCCGCACGCCGACCGGCGCGTACTGGCCACGCTCGGCATGATCGACATAGCCCTCGACTTCCTCGGCGACAAGCACGGCACCCGCTGGCTGGCCACCACACCCGCCCGCGGTACCGGCCTGTCGGCCGTCACCCGCGTCGTCGCCCAGCACACGGCCTCCGGCCTTCGGGCCCGGCCTCACGGCTGGACCCCACGGCTCGACGCCGCGACCGCCGCCCGGCGCGCCGCCCTGCACCGCTACCGTGAACACGTCGCCGACCGGCAGATCACGGCCGTACTGGAATCCCTGCTGCACATGCACCACAACCGGCTCATCGGACCGGATCGCGACTCGGAGGCCGCCTGCCGTCACGCCGCCCGCCAGGCGAGCCGCACCGTGTGGGTGCGGGAGGCCACCCCATGAGCCAGCACGCCTGCGACCTGGGCACAGGGGCAGTCGGAACGCTCCTACGCCAAGCCGTGATCGCACGCAGCGACGGCGCTTGGGACGCAGCACACCGCACCGCCCGCGCGGTCGCCGCCCAGCCCGCCACCAGTCATCCGGACGACGCCAGCCTGTACCGCGGCGCACCCGCCCTTGCCTACGCCCTGCACACCGCTGGCCACCCGGCCTACCACTCGGCACTCAAAACCCTGGACGAGACGGTCGCAAATCTCGTGCGCGTCAGACTCGTGGCGGCGCACGCGCGGATGGACGCAGGCCAGCCGCCGAGAATGAGCGAGTACGACCTGATCAGCGGCCTTACCGGGCTCGGCGCCCACCTCCTGCACCGCCGCACCCGCCCGGAGCTCCTGGAACAGGTGCTGCGCTACTTGGTCCGGCTGCTACTCCACCCCGTCACGACTGGCAGCCTCGTGCTTCCGGGCTGGTGGACCTCGGACGGCCCCGGCGGCCAGCCCGTCAATGAACTGCCGCACGGGCATGGCAACTTCGGACTCGCTCACGGAGTTGCCGGCCCCCTAGCTCTCCTCGCTCTGTCCGCCCGAGCAGGAGTGCGGGTGTCCGGAGGGGAAGAGGCGCTTGAGCGCGCCTGCCGACTGCTGGAACAGTGGCTGTGCCCCACTCCCCAGGGTGCGGCGCTCTGGCCCGAGACCCTCACCGCCCACCAGTGGTACGCGGGGCCGCCCCCCTCCATCACCCCGAGTAGACCCTCCTGGTGCTACGGCGCCCCCGGCATCGCCCGAGCCCTTCAACTGGCCGCACTCGCCTGCGGCCGCGTCTCGGCACAGCGAGACGCCCAACAAGCCCTGGCCGCCTGCCTCACCGACCAGTCGCAACTCGACTTGCTCGGCGGTGCCACGGTCTGCCACGGCTGGGCCGGGCTCGCACTCGTCGTCAACGCGGCCGCGGCCGACGCCCCCGCCGGCAGCCCGCTCCCAGCGCAGATCCCTCTCCTGCGCGAACGTCTGAGCACCCACCTCGACCAGCACCCGATGCCGGACAACGGCGGCCTCCTGACGGGTTCGGACGGCGTCCTGCTGACCCTGCACACCCTCACCCCCACGCGGTGCGCTGCACCGACGTGGCAGACGTGTCTCCTCCTCAACTGATAAGGATGCAAAACGTGAACGACACCCCCACCGTCGATGTCCTCCGCAACAACCTCGTCGACCAGATCCTGGCCAAGCGGCAGCTACCACCCCGCGTCGAGCAGGCCATGCGCACCGTGCGCCGGGAGATCCACCTTCCCGGCCTCGACCCGGCCACGGCCTACACCGACAAGGCCGTCACCATCAAGGACAACCCCAACGGGCCGCTCGCCCTGTCCTGCGCCTCCGTGCCCTCCACCGTGGCCATGATGCTCACCCAGCTCGACGCACAACCCGGCGATCACGTCCTGGAGATCGGCGCCGGCACTGGCTACAACGCCGCCCTCCTCGCCGAGATCGTCGGCAACGACGGTGAGGTCACCACCCTCGACATCGACAGCGACGTCACCCTGCACGCCCGCACCGCCCTCAACAACGCCGGCTACGAGCACGTACGCGTCATGGAACGCGACGGACTGAAGGGCGCGCCCGAATACGGCCCCTACACCCGCATGATCGGCACGGTGGGCTTCTGGGACATCCCTACAGCCCTGCGCGACCAACTCGTCGACGGTGGTCGCTTCGTGCTGCCACTGCGCTGGCGCGGCCAGACCCGCTCCGTCGTCCTCATCCGCCAGGGCGAGACGTTGCTGTGCCAGGGCATGGAACTGTGCGGCTTCGTCCCCATCATCGGACAGGACGGCGAACACACCGCCGAACTGGCCGACGGCACCGTCCGCATCCACTATGACCAGGACCAGGACATCGACGCCGCCGGGCTGAACTACGCTCTCGCACAGCCGGCCACCGAGTCATGGTCGGACGTCCGAGTCGGCAACCAGGAGTCCTTCGACGGAATCTGGCTGCGAGTCACCGCCTTCGACGACACGGTCTGCCGACTCGAAGCCACGCCGGCCGCCGTGGACAAGGGACTGCGCCGCCCCGTGATCCTTCTACGGAGCCCTGCTCTGGTCTCCGGAGGATCCCTGGCGTACCTGATCGCCAAGCGCGATGACGGGGACCCCGAACGGCGTTCGCTACTGGGTGCTGCCTACCTTGGCGCCGACGGCGCCGATCTGGCCAAACGCCTCATTGCCCACATCACGGCGTGGGGAGCCGACCGTACAGCTGTGCCCCACCTCGCTGTCCACCCGTCGGGCACGCCGCACCGTGACCTACCCACAGGCCACGTCATCGACAAGGTCAACTCCCGCATCGTCCTTTCGTTCGCATAAGGCGACAGTGGGGCTTCGAGTTGAAATCGGGGCCCCTCTCTGGTCATCCCGACACAGGAGGAGGTGAAGACACTGCTGAAGCACCATCGCCGACACGGCGCGCGGTAGAGACTGCCGTCATGATCGAGTTCAGGCGCAAGCCGGATTCCGCCGTCTGGGACCCGGACGAGGTCGTCCTGGACGTCGAGGCGCTGACCACGGACGCCCTCCCGGGCCGCGGCGACGACAACGCGTACAACTGACCCACCGTGCTCGGACCGTGCCGCGCACGCACGGCCCCGGCTGTTGCATCTTGAGGACGGCTGCCGCGGCTGCCGCGAGGATCTCGCGCCAGGTGCGGTGCTCGTCGGTGGCGTCGGGGGCGTCTTCTTCGTGTCCGAGCTGTTTCCAGACCTGCTTGAACAGCGCGCCGGCCAGGACGCCGCTGAGGGCGCCCAGGGCCATGCCGACCGGCTTGTAGGCGATCTTCGAGGCTGTCATCGGTGCCTCCTGGCGCGGCGGATGACAGCAACGCGATGAGCGCGCCGGCGGCGGCGAGCAGGGGGGTGCGGTTAGCGCGGGCCTCCTGCAGACCCTCAGCAGAGCGACGTTGACGAGTGTAGGGAAGGAGCTGTCTCATGCCTGTCAGACCCGTCAACGCCATTACCGACGCTTACTGAGGGTTGCTTGCCGCCAAGTCGTTGAGCACGGCGTTGACGGTGGACCAGCAGAGGTCGGCTGTGTCGAAGTCTGCGCTGTGTTTGGCTCGCTTCTCCGCGAGGGGGTGTACCAGGTTGCGGTAGGTCCGTAGCAGGTCCGAGGCCATTTTTGCGTCTTGGTCGATCCACTGGTTGGTGTGGGCGTGCTGAATGAGGTCCTGCAGCCGGGTGTCGCGGGCGGGCCGGGTCAGCGGCACGGTTGCGTTTCTGACGTCGGCGGCGTGGACGAGGACGCCTTCGAGGAGACTCCCGAGCATGATGACGGCTGAGGTGTAGGCGCCGTGTTCTTGGCAGATACGGGCTTCGTCCAGGCGTAGCTGAACGGCGCGGGCCAGGTCGGGATCGGAGACGATGTCGGTGATGGCCACCTTCAGCTCTACGCGCTGCGGGCGAGGGGGTTCGTCGGGGTCGTACTCGATGAGGAACGGCTGCCCTTTGCGGTAGTCGATGCGGCGGCATTCGAGGGCGAGGACTTCTTGGAGGCGTTGGATGACGGCGTCGTAGTCGGCGGGTTGTTGTTGGTATTCCCGTCGGTTGGCCAGGCGCAGGATGACGCGCTCGGTGTCTCCTGCCTGGTCTTCCTGCCGTTCGCGCAGGATGGTGTGTACCCAGCGGTGGCGCGGGCTGCCGTCGTGGTCGGGGACGTCTTCCCAGCCGGCCCGGCGGAGGAATGGAGCAAGTTCCCAGCCGGCCCGGCGGAGGAATGGAGCAAGTTCCCAGCCGGCTCGGTGTTTCATGCCAGGCTCGTCACCGCAGACCATGGCGGCGAGTTCTTCGAGAGTGCTGTCGTCGAAGTTGTCCATGTCAGTGTCCCTCGCTGTCTTCGTCCGGCTCGCCGTCGTAGGGGTCCGCGTCTTCGTCGGGTTCGGCCTCGGCCAGGCCGACCGGAGTCCAGGTCACGTCGGTCAGCGAGTCTTCGATGGATGACTCGCGGACGGGATGGATGCCCAGCTCGGTCAGGCGGTCCCACAGCGGTTCCAAGGCCTCGTCGGGCGAGACGGCGAAGGCGCTGCTGCGTATGCGCCAGAACGTCCAGCCGGCACGTCGTAGCTCCCGCTCGCGCTCGGCGTCGTCTTGGATTTGTTTCGAGGTGGAGTGGTAGGGGCTTCCGTCGCACTCCACTGCGAGGCGTCCGTGGTCTCCCGTGACGACGAGGTCGATGCACTTTCCGTTGACTTCCCACTGGGGCACGACGTCGTAGCCGCGTTCCTTGATACGCAGGAAGACACGCTGTTCGAAGAGTGAGTCGAAGGGCGCGCAACGTCGGTCCGGGCTGACGTTGGTGGGCTGGTGGGGGTGTGTGTAGGGCGGGGGCGGGCTGACCATGTAGGTGAGCAGGGAGCGGCGTAGGTCCTTGCTGCTGAGCTGGTCGGCGGTCATGGAGTGGAAGAGCCACATCTGGTCGCGGGCGCGGCTGGCGGCCACGTTGAAGCGTCGTTCGTGGTTCCGGCCGGTCGCGGCGATGGCATTGGCTCCGTCGACGACCATCGACAGGAGGATGACGTCGCGCTGGTCTCCCTGGAACTGTTCGGGTGTGCCGACCTGGATGCTGTGGCGTTCGCGGGCCGATACGTCGATGCGCTGATCGACTAGGTTCTGGACCAGGCGGGTCTGGTCACCGTGGCGCAGGATGATCACGCCGATGCTGCGGTCGGCGTAGGCAGGGTCCTGGGTGAGGCGGTGCAGTTCGTTGACAACGGCCTCTGCCTCCGGCCGATTGATGAGTTTGTCCCGGCGTCCTTCACAGTGCCCTTCGGGCACGTGGACGACCTTCAGCGGCGGGAGGCGGTCGGAGCCGTGCTGGCGCAGCAGGACCAGCTGATTGTCGGGATAGAACTGCATCGAGGACCACTTGATGATCTCCGGCATGCACCGGAAGTGCTCGGTGAGACGGATCACCTCGGTGAAGCGGGACTGCAGCAAGTCGTACAGGTTGGACTTGGGGTCGAAGCCTTCGCGCTGCCAGGGTTCGAGGCCGGCCATGCGCTCGTCGAAGATCTGGGTGATCCGGTCATGCTTGCTGCCGCTGTAGAACGGGGCGCACTGCCGGTCGTCACCGACGACGATGATGCGGGGTGCGAGCCAGAGCAACAGCAGGCCGTCCAGGCCCACTTGGCTTGCTTCATCGACGATGACGACATCGAAGGAGTCCGGCTCTGGACTGATCGTTTCCGCTACCTGGTTCAGCGGCATGATCCACGCCGGTACCGCTCCTTGCGCTGTCTGCATGGCAGAACGCGCGTGACGCTGGTGGCGTTTGCCGTACTCGGTGGTCCCCTGGCCTGCGTTGGCCACGGCACTGGCGTACGCAGCCAGGGCCTGTTTGTGCTTGGTGGTCATGCGGCTGACGCAATGGAGTGCTGCGCGGTCGCAGACCAGCTGTTCCACCAGGTCGTGCAGCCGGGTTTGGATCTGGGTCAGTTCGCCTTCGAGCTGCTCTTCGCGTCCCGGGAGCAGGTGGGTGTCGAGGAAGTCCTGCGCCTGCCGCCACGCCCAGGCCTGGGGAAGCACGGCGAACCGGGAGCGCCAGTGCGGGGCGAGGGGATCGCCGACGAAGTCCTTGGCGAGTTCGGGGTGGGCCTCGGCAAGGCACTCGAAGAGTTTGCCGGTCTCGCGCCGGTCTGCCTCACGCTGGTATGCCGCAGCCAGTGCGTCCACCGCCTGCGCGTAGGCCTGCGCATCACGGGCCGCTGCGGCCTCCGCCGCGCGCTGCAGCTCGTCGACGCCATGCGGGTGGGGCGGCGGAAGGCTCTTGAGGAGTTCTTCGAAGCGTTGTGTTGCGGTCCTGATGTGCAGGAGTTGGCGGGCCTGGGCCGTGGCCTGGCGGATGTCGCGCCACTGTTCGGCGGTGGTGACCGGTGTCTGGATTCCGTCGGCCAGCAGGGTTGCGTGGACCTGGCGGATGACCTCCACGCAGGTGTCGATGGCTTGCAGGATGACGGCCCTGTCCAGGAGCTCGGACGTCATCAGTTCGGTGGTGTCCTGCCCGACGGCCGATCCGACGCCGGTCCATCGGCCGCGCAGGGTGCGGGCGTGGGCGCGCATCTCCAGTTGCCGTACGACCGCGGTGATGTGCTCTCGGCCGGCTGGCGCCATGCCTTCCACCCGGCACTGTTCCAGGAGGAATCGGGCTTGCTTGACGACGGCCGGCCGGGGCCATCGCGTGTTCAGTCTGCCGGTGCGCAGGACGTGTTGCTCCAGATTGCGGCCCGCGATCAGGAGTTCCTTCTCCTCGCTTTCGGACAGGCGGGGGATCTCCACTTCCGGGAACGAGGCGGCGGCTATCTCGTCGTGGGTGTGCTGTGCACGCAGTGAGGCGTTTCGGATGCTGTCCCACAGTTGCTGCCATCGCTGGGCGATGCCGTCCTGCAGCGCGCGCGTGGACCAGATATCCGCCTGCCAGGAGGTGGGGTCCGCGGACAGCCCTACCCTCTGCAGGGCCTGCTGAGCTCGGTCGAGGAGCGCTTCCAGCACAATGAGCCGCGCGTCACCGTGGTCAGCCAGTTCCTGCGCCAGCGGTGTGACCGGCTCGCGGCCGACGGCTTCCTCGACTCCTTGAAGTTCCGTGATGCAGTGGGAAACCTCCATCGGGTCCGGCAGGGTGGCCGGGTCCGGGCAGTACTGGATGCGGGCGTCGAGGATTCCGGGACCATGCTGGGTGACGAGCAGCCACAGTCGCTCAGCTTCGTCCGTGGTCAGTGGCGGGACCTGTGGGGCCTGGACATCCAGGGGCGGCAGCCACTGATATTCGGCTGCGCCGTGTTCCACGGCCTGCACGATGTCGTCAAGCCGCCCTCGGTAGCCCGGCGCGATCTCGGGATGCTCGTACCACTCGACTTCACGGACCTGACGCAGGCGGTCTTGGAGTTTGGCCTGCTCCGCCATGAGCTGGTGCCGCTGCGTCTGCTGGTCGTCAATGCGCTGTTGGAGTCGATCGAGGTTCGTTGTCGCGTTCAGGTGCGCCAAGGCTCCCAGCGACTGGCTCAGATCGGAGTTACCGCCCTGCCACTGATCGCCTTGGATCACGCACATGCTGCGCAGCTTGGACGGCAGCTGGTCCCGCAGCACATTCAGAGCCTGGCTCTTCGCGCTGGTGACCAGGACTCTCTTGCCGTCCGCGAGGAGTGCGGCGATCAGATTGCTGATGGTGTGTGTCTTTCCGGTGCCCGGCGGGCCCTGGACCACGACACTGGTGTCGCGCTGCAGCCGGTCCAAGACATCGCGCTGGGCAGCGTTGGTGACCATCGGGAACAGCGGATCCGGTCCCAGTGCCGGCGGCACGGAGCCATTCCTGCTCCCCCAGGCCGTCCGATGCTCGGGTTCAAGGTCATACAGCAGTTGCGCCAGTCCCAGAGGAGCTTGTGCTCCGGGACGTTTCAGCGCCCGGGCGATGCTCTCGTAGAAGCCAAGGACGGAGCGCTGGCTGTGTTCGCGCAGGATGAGTGCGGGCGCGAGATGCAGTGACCGCGCATGGGGTTCAGCGGTGAAGTCTTCGGGGTGCTGGCCGGTGGCGTCGAACGGGAGCACGCGGTCGACTCCGAAAGCCCGCTGCGCCCACGAGCGCACTGCCTGTGCCGCCCGGTCCGACAGCGGGTGGAAGGGGACGTCCTCGACAGCGGAGCGCACGACCCCCAACAGCTCCGACGTGTAGCCGTCGGACTCGCTGAGGAAGTCGGTGTCTTCCAGACGGCCGGGGTGCTCAGGCACCAGAGAAACGGTCACGTTGATCGATGCCGGTTCAACGGTGAGGGTTACAGGTGTTGTCACGATGTGCCTGCGGACCCGAGCCGAGGGACGACCGGCTCCCAGTTGCAAGAGACCTACGGCCAGGACTACTTCGAAGGTGTCACTGTCCTGCTCGATCTTCTTGGCCATCCGGTACAACTGCTGGTGCAGCCGCCGCTGCGGCTCGGCCGCCAGCTCTTCCTGCGACCATCGCATCCACTTGCCGGCCCACGTCTCGTACGCCTTGCGCTCTTCGGAGCTGCCGCTCTCCAGTGCCGGCTGGTTCTCCTCCACACTTGCCTGGGCATCTGCCACTTGACGGTCATTCGGGGTGTTGTCGATCAGGCCGGGAGGGTGCGGTCCAGCGGTGGCGGCGGCCTCGGCGGACACCCTGCCGTGCAGGATCGCCGGCAGCCGCGGTGCGTCTTGGGGCGGACGGTGCTTGACCACCATGATGCGAGGGTCAGCGTCCACAGCACGGCGCACGGTCCCAACGGGAGCATCCGCGAGCCACACCGTTTCCGGGTACTTGGCACAGTCGCGGATGGTCTTGGAGACGGCGCCCCGCACCAGCTCCTGCAGACAGTCGATCAAGACGCGAGTGTCACGGATGGCTTTGGGATCGCTGCCATCTCGTACTGCCGGGCGGGCCATCACATCCCCCAAACGCCTGCCACTGTGGCAAGCCTTTTAGGATCCCTGGCAGGTGCCCACCGGGCAATGTGACGGGATTCATGCACAACCATTTCCGGACATGAAAACCCTCCGGTGCGTCATAGGGTTGCTACCCGGCTGGGCCATGGCTGCTGAGCAGCAGCTGCAGCTCGGCGCACTACGAAACAGTGCAGCCCCAATCTCTGCCAAATCTCCGGGGGACTGTCCCTGCGGGTGGTGTACCTGGGGCTCCATGGGGTGGGACAACAGCGCGTGGCCTCGGCCTCGCAGATCCGGCCGGGCTACGGCGGGCACTCCGGTGTCCTTCTCGGAGCACTGATCGGATGCCGCAGCGCAGCGTCCAGCAGCGGGCTGGGTTCCGGGACGAGGGCCCTCGGTGTGGCCGCCCCGGTGCGTGGTGCGGACGGCAGGGTGCTGGCGGCGCTGTCGGTCGTCGTCCCCAATGACGCGGGCGCCCAGGCGGTCGTTCCCGTCCTGCGGACGGCCGCGCGAGGCGCGTCCCGTGCACTGGGCGCGCTCACCGGACGAGAGGGGGCCTGCTGTGTGACGGCAGTGTGACTTCGGTGCGAAAATAAGCGTTTCTCACTCAATGGGAATGCCGTCGCGCCGTGCCGGCGGCCACGTGCATCCTTCCTGCATTCCACAGGAGGGAGGCGACAACGTGGTCGTGCACAACCTGCTTTCCGCAATGCCCCGACCCACCCCACCTCCACCCCCTCCTTGCGGGTCCGTGCCAAGGACGTCGTCGCGGACGGCGTCGTGTCCCTCACGCTCGACCACCCCGACGGTGTCCGCCTGCCGGACTGGACGCCGGGGGCGCACATCGCTTTCGTGCTGCCGGACGGGACGACCCGGCAGTATTCCCTGTGCGGTGACCTGTGGGACCCGCACAGTTTCCGCATCGCCGTCCTGCGTGAGTCCGCCGGGCGCGGTGGGGCGGCGTACGTGCACAACCGGCTCATGCCCGGTGACCGGGTGAGCGTCGGCGGGGTGCACAACCACTTCCCCCTCGTGTCGGCGTGGGAGTTGCTCTACGGGGGCCGTAGCCGCGCCTCGACGGCGTTCCGCGCGAACCTCACGCACACCTACGGCGAGCGGGTGCACATCAGGCCCCAGGACAAGTGCGGGCTGCTCGATCTGGCTGCGTGGCTGGGCGAGCCGCTGCCCGGTACCACGGTGTACTGCTGCGGACCGGCTCCTCTCCTGGCGGCCCTCCAGGAGGCGTGCGCCCACTGGCCCGACCACAGCCTGCGTACCGAGCGCTTCACCGCCGCCGACCGCTCCCAGCCCGCGCGCCGGGTGCCCTTCGAGGTGGAACTGCGGCGCACCGGCCGTACGGTCACCGTCACCCCGGACGTGACCGTGCTGCACGCCGTGCGCCGAGCCGGTGCCGAGGTGCTGTCCTACTGCAAGCACGGCACGTGCGGCACCTGCCCCGTCCCGGTGCTGGAGGGCACGCCCGACCACCGGGACGCGGTGCCGGCCGACCACGAACGTGCGGCGGACTGCATGCTGCCCTGCGGGTCCCGCTCGCACTCCGACCATCTCGTCCTGGACCTCTGACCGACCGGTGACCGGTACCGAACCCGCGGCCGGACTTCCGAGCCACGTCGCCTTGAACCCCCTCGCCTCAGCCGCATCTCATGGAGCCGCCATGACCGAGACAGCCGCCGTTCCCGCGTCGCCGCCGATCAGCGACGCAGACCCGTTCGCCGCCGAGCACCTGGAACACCCCGACCCCCTGCACCGGCAGCTGCGCCAAGCCGGCCCCGTCGTCCGCCTGTCGCGTTACGGCGTCCACGCCCTGCCCCGCTACCAAGAGGTGTACGCCGCCCTCGTCGACTGGCAGACCTTCCAGTCCGGCGCGGGAGTGGGACTGGCCAACTTCCGTCACGAAAGGCCATGGCGCCCGCCGAGTTTGCTGCTGGAGGCCGACCCGCCCCACCATGACGCGCCGCGCCGCGTGTTGCGGGACGTCCTCGCCCCGCTCAGCCTGCGCCGGCTGCGGGAGACGTGGCAGGCGGTGGCCGAGGAACTCGTCGCGACCGTACTGGCTGAGCAGGGGAGGGAGTTCGATGCCTTCGAGGTGCTGGCGGCGGCGTTCCCCTTGCGTGTCTTCCCCGACGCCGTCGGCCTCGGCTCGCACGGGCGGGAAAACCTGCTGCCCTACGGCAACATGGCCTTTAACGCCTTCGGGCCGCGCAACGCCCTTGTCGAGGCCGACGCGCACCGCGTCGGCGCACTGTCGGACTGGGTGAACGCCCAGTGTGCCCGTGAGGCGCTGAGCGAGGACGGCTTCGGCGCCCGGATCTGGGCCGCCGCCGACCGCGGTGACCTCACTCATGCGCAGGCGCCCCTGGTCGTGCGGTCGCTGCTCACCGCCGGTATCGACACCACCGTGCACGGACTGGCCGCCGCGCTGTACGCCTTCGCCACGCACCCGGAGGAGTGGCAGCGGCTGCGTGAGCGCCCCGAACTGGCGCGGGTGGCGTTCGACGAGGCGGTGCGCTGGCAGTCGCCGGTGCAGACCTTCTTCCGTACCGCCACGACCGATGTCGACATCGCGGGTACCCGCATCTCCGCAGGCGGCAAGATCCTCATGTTCCTCGGCTCCGCCAACCGCGACCCAGATCGCTGGGCCGACCCCGACCGCTTCGACCTCACCCGCGATCCCTCCGGCCACGTCGGTTTCGGCATGGGTATCCACCAGTGCGTCGGCCAGCACGTCGCCCGCCTTGAAGCGGAGGCCCTGCTGACCGCCCTCGCCCGCCGCGTCGGACACCTGGCGCTGGCCGGCGAGCCGAGGCGGCACCTCAACAACACCCTGCGCTCGTGGTCTTCGCTGCCAGTGCGCGTCCTGCCTGCCGACTGACCACACTCACCGGACCCCCGCCTTACCCACCGAAAGGACCCCTCCCCCATGCCCCAGCACGTACGCGGAGTCGTCGCCCGCACCAAAGGCGAAGCGGTACACGTCGAGACGATCGTCGTCCCCGACCCCGGCCCGGGGGAGGCGGTCGTGAAGGTGCAGGCGTGCGGCGTCTGCCATACCGACCTGCACTACCGCGAGGGCGGCATCAACGACGACTTCCCCTTCCTCCTCGGCCACGAGGCGGCAGGCGTCGTCGAGCAGGTCGGACCCGACGTGACCGACGTGGCCCCGGGTGACTTCGTCATCCTCAATTGGCGTGCGGTGTGTGGCCGTTGCCGCGCCTGTCGGCGCGGCCGCCCGCAGTACTGCTTCGACACGCACAACGCGCGGCAGAAGATGACCCTGCCCGACGGAACCGAGCTTTCGCCCGCCCTCGGCATCGGTGCGTTCGCAGAGAAGACACTCGTCGCCGCCGGTCAGTGCACCAAGGTGGATCCGGCTGCCTCCCCGGCCGCCGCAGGGCTGCTGGGCTGCGGGGTGATGGCGGGCATCGGTGCCGCGATCAACACCGGCGGCGTCGGCCGGGGCGACACCGTGGCCGTCATCGGCTGCGGCGGTGTCGGCGACGCGGCCGTGGTCGGCGCACGTCTGGCCGGCGCGGCGAAGGTCATTGCCGTCGACATCGACGACCGCAAGCTGTCCACCGCCAAGTCCCTGGGCGCCACACACACGGTCAACTCCCGCACCGCCGACCCGGTCGAGGCCATCCGTCACCTCACCGGAGGCTTCGGCGCCCACGTGGTGATCGAGGCCGTAGGCCGGCCGGAGACCTACCGGCAGGCGTTCTACGCCCGCGACCTGGCCGGCACCGTCGTCCTCGTCGGAGTGCCCACCCCCGAGATGACCGTCGAACTGCCGCTGCTGGACGTCTTCGGACGCGGTGGGGCCCTGAAGTCCTCCTGGTACGGCGACTGCCTGCCCTCCCGCGACTTCCCCATGCTCATCGACCTCTACCTCCAGGGCCGCCTCGACCTGGACGCCTTCGTCAGCGAGACCATCGCCCTCGACGAGGTCGAGGACGCCTTCGCCCGCATGCACAAGGGCGACGTCCTGCGCTCGGTGGTGATCTTCTAATGACCGGCCTGCGTATCAAAAACGTGGTCACCTCGGGCGTCTTCACGCTGGACGGCGGCACCTGGGACGTCGACAACAACGTCTGGGTCGTCGGCGACGATCATGAAGCGGTCGTCATCGACCCTGCCCACGACGCCGTCGCCGTCGCCGAGGCGGTCGGCGACCGGAAGCTGGTCGCCGTCGTGTGCACCCACGCCCACAACGACCACATCAACGCGGCACCGGCGCTCGCTGCGGCCACCGGCGCACCCATCCTGCTCCACCTGGACGACCGGCTGCTGTGGAAGCACACCCACTCGGACCGCGACCCCGACGGTTACCTCTCTGACAACCAGCGCATCGAGGTCGCTGGCACAGACCTGCGTGTCCTCCACACCCCCGGACACACGCCGGGTGCCATCTGCCTGTACCTGCCGGACCTCGGCACCGTCTTCACCGGTGACACCCTGTTCGCGGGCGGGCCGGGAGCGACCGGGCGGTCGTACTCCCATTTCCCCACCATCATCCGCTCGATCCGCGACCGCCTGCTGGTGCTGCCTCCCGCCACCACCGTCCGCACCGGGCACGGAGCGGACACCACGATCGGCGACGAGGCGCCGCACCTCTCCACATGGATCGCGCGAGGCCACTGAGGCCGGAGGCTCACCGCCACGGCACCCTGCCGGTGCCCGTCCCACCGGCAGGGGCCAACGGCGACGCGTCGGGGTCGCATCGGCCTGTCGGCCCATGGCGACGCAGGTCGGCGCACCGAGGTCAGCGGTTCGACGGCGGACGCCGCGAAGTCGATGTCGTCGTAGCCGATGACCGCGATGTCGTCCGGCACGCGCAGTCCGGCCTCGTACCGCGCCTGCAGTGCCGAAGGCGAGCAGTCCGTTTCCGCAGAAGACGACGGTTGGGCAGGCCGAGGATGCGGTGTCCGGCGTCCCGGTCGGGCGACCACCGTGAGGTCGACGCAGGGCAGTTACCGCATGGCGCTCGCCGCGATGCCCGCCTCGCTCAGGGCAGGGCGTCGGGGTGAATGTGGGACAACGGGCTCGCGCCGCGGCGGTGTACGAGAGCCACAGCAGCCGGCGTGGCGTCCTGGTCGTGTTCGCCTTGGCAGACCTCGGCATGATCGGCGTCGAGCGCGAGCACCGTTCCTACCACTCGGCGTTACGGCAGCACCAGGGGTGGCCTTGCCGGCCGCCAGGGGCCGCGTTCTCGACGATGTCGAGGCGCTTGGTCACCGGCGAGGACATCTTCATGACGGCATCGCGCTGGGAGGGCCAGGCCGAAGAAGCGATTCATGGCGGAGATATGGGTCGCCCGCGCCTTCACGAAGTTCAGGTAGTTCGCTCCGAACGCCCAGCGGCCGTCTTCCTGCACCCCGGTTCGCTGTGCGAAATCGCTGATGCCCATGACAGGTAAACGAGGCACAGGAGGTTCCGACACATGCACCTACGGCTACTTCCTCGTCCTGGGCCCGTGGAGCAGGCCGATCACCCGAGTGAACAGCCTGTCGGTCTTCTCGGTGCGGTCGAAGGTGGTCAGTGTGAGCATCGGCCTGAACCTCTGCCGGGCGATCGCCTTGGCGTATGTGAACTCCTTCAGGCCGTCCGGCCCGTGGATGCGGCCGAAGCCTGATTCGCCGACGCCGCCGAAGGGCAGGCTCGGTATGCCGGCGAAGCTGATCACGCCGTTGACCGAGGACATGCCCGAGCGGATCCGCTCGGCGACCGCCATGCCGTGGCGCTTGCTGAAGACCGTGTTGCCGAGGCCGTAGGCGGTCGCGTTGGTCAGTTCGATGGCTTCGTCCATGTCCCGCACCTTCGCGACGGTCATGGTCGGTCCGAAGGTCTCCTCCTGCACCGCCAGGGAGTTCTCCGGCACGTCGACCAGGATGGTCGGCTGCACATAGCGCTCGCCCACGGCGTCGAGGCCGCCGACCACCGCACGGCCGCCCTTGTCGAGGGCGTCCTGCAGGTGCCGGCGTATGACGTGCAGCTGGCTCGGCATGGTGATCGGCCCGATCTTGCCCTCGGCGCCCGCGTGCAGGCCGGCGGCCTTGGTTGTGAGTGCGTCGACGAACTCGTCGTACACCTGCTCGTGGACGTAGACCCGCTCGACGCCGATGCACGTCTGCCCGGCGTTGCCGCACGCGCCCCAGAGCGCCGCGTCGGCCGCGGCGGGGATGTCGGCGTCGGCGTCGACGATCACAGCGTCCTTGCCCCCGGCCTCGATGACCACCGGTGTGAGCGTTTCGGCGCACGCGGCCATCACCTTCTTACCGGTGGCCGTCGATCCGGTGAAGGCGATCTTGTCGGCCCCGGCGTGGCACAGTGCGGCGCCGGTGGCACCGAGGCCGGTGACGACCTGGAGGACCGGACGGCCCACGGCCTCCTCGAATCGCTCGGCGAGCCACACGCCCACCCCCGGCGTGTACTCGCTGGGCTTGAAGACCACGGCATTGCCGGCTGCCAGTGCGTAGGCGATGGACCCCAGCGGTGTGAAGACCGGGTAGTTCCACGGCCCGATCACGCCGATCACCCCCAGCGGTTTGTAGGCCACCGACGCGGACTGATTGACCATCAGCAAGCCCGGGGACACCTTGCGCCGACCGAGCACTCTCCTCGCGTGTCCGGCGGCCCACCCGATGTGTTCGATCGCGAGCCCTGCCTCGAGCGTCGCGTCACCGACCGGTTTGCCGGTTTCGCGGTGCACTGTCTCGATCAGCTCGGGCAGTCGCTGGACCAACGCGGCTTTCCACGCCGTCAGGTGCCGCTTGCGTACGGTGAAGCCGAGGTCGGCCCACCAGGCGGCCTCGGTGCGGGCGCTGTCGACGGCCGCGCGTACCTCCTCCTCGGTGTGCACCGGGTGGGTACCGACGACCTCGCCGGTGGCGGGGTCGAGCGAGTCGAACGTGGCGGCGGCGTGTCCGCGCCGACTGGCGGCTGCTTGGCTGGTCGGACTCACAAAATCCCTTTCGCTTTCGACCTGGCATGGCTCAAAGGCGCGCCAGTTCGGTGTTTGTGGCCGCGCGCCGGCCTTGTGGCGCGGGCGCCTGGAGGTTGGTTCAGGGCTGATATCCGCTGGCTGTGGCACGGCGCCATACGTCCTCCAATTGCTCGCTTATCAGCGTTGCCGGCTCTGCGAGTTGGGCGGCCTGCATGTACAGGCGTGCGAGCCACTCGACCGATTCGGCGTTGTGGACCGCCTCGGCCAATGTGGCGCCACTGGTGACTGCGCCGTGGTTGCGCATGAGCGCAGCCTTCCGGTCGAGCATCGCGCGACGCACGTTGTCGGCGAGTTCCTGGCTGCCGAAGGTTGCGTAGGGCGCCACTCGGATCGGGCCTCCGAGCTGGAGGATGGCGTAGTGGACGCTGGGCAGCTCGTCACGCACCAGGCCGAGGGCGGTGGCCCACGGCGCGTGTGTGTGCACGATGGCCTGAGCATCGGTTGTGCGGTAGATCCCCAGGTGGAGGGGGGTTTCCGAGGAGGGTGAGCTCGCGCCCGGGTCGAGGATCTCGCCGTCGAGTGTGACGCGGGCGATGCCGGCGGGTTCCAGCGTCCGGTAGTTCACCCCGGACGGCGTCACGAGTACCTGGTCGCCGGTGCGGACGCTGAGGTTTCCCGACGTGCCGGTGACGAGCCCGGTGTCGTGGAGGTGCCGGCTCGCGTCGACCAGAGCTGTCCGGGTTTTCAGTTCGTGTGTGTCGTCCACTGCGTTGTCACCGCGTCCGTTCTTGTGCCGTTGCATCGGGTGGTGGCTGTTCGGGCTTGTCCGGGCGGCTCAGCGCTTCAGGGCGCCGGCCGTCACGTTGCGGACCACGACGGGGAGTTGGCGTGCGAGTTTCCCGCCGAGCAACGCGGCGTAGAGGCGGTGCAGGGGGCCGTCGAGGACGACGCCGTGGGTGGTGCGCATGCCCTCGCCGGCGGGCTCCATGTCGTGGGTGATGGTCAGGGTGGCCAGTGGCAGCCGGATGACGAAGTCCATGGCGCGTTCGTGTTCGACGCGGGTGAACTCGATCTTCTGGGCCGGGGTGCCGTGGTCCTTGACGACTCCGGTGGTTCCGACGGTGAGGGGGCCGTCGATCTGGGCCCATGCGACGCCGGGATCGTCGAGCTGCCAGTAGGCGGCGTTCGTCCAGCGCTCCCACAGCTGGGGGGCGGTGGCAGTGGTCAGCTGGCTGTGGGAGCGGCTCCAGGTCATCGGCGTGCCTTCTCGTAGGGTGTGGTCGTGGTGAGTTCGATGGCGGTCTCGCGGGCGGCGCGTTCGCCGGCTGCGACCGCGCCGTCCATGAATCCGGCCCAACGCCGCGCGGTCTCGGTGCCGGCCCAGTGGATGGGGCCGACCGGCTCTGTCAGCCGGGCGTGCAACGAGGCGACCGCTCCGGGGCCCGGTGCTGCCGTGGGCCCGCCGCCGAGCCAGTCCTCCTCGCCCCACCGCTGATCGGTGTAGCCGCGTGGTTTCAGGGCGCGGTCACCGAAGAGGTCTGCGAGCGCCGAGAGCGTGCGCAGGCGCCGCTCGGCAGCGTCCACTGCGTCCCACTCGCGTGCGTAGTCGCCTCCGATGAAGCCGAGGATGACGCCGCGGGAGGCGTCGGGAGGGCTGGCGTCGAAGGTGATGAAGACGGGGCCTTCGTCGGAGATCGTCATGCCGTTGAGGCCCTGTTCGCGCCAGAACGGCGTGTCGTAGACGGCGTAGATCTTGGACAGGACGCCGGGCGACCAGCGCTGTGAAAGGCGCCGGTGCGCGGCGGGAAGGTCGGGGACGAACCGGATCCGGCGTCGCATGGCCGGCGGAACCGCGACGATGACGCGGCGTGCGGTGGTGGGGCCGTCGTCGGTGTGGACGGTCACGGCGTGGTCGCTCCAGTCGATCCGCAGGACCGGCGACCCGAGGTGGACGGTGTCCGCCCCCAGTCCGTCGGCGACGCGGACGGCGATCTCGTGCGAGCCTTCGACGAAGTGCTGCTCCTGCGCGCCGCCGCGGGTGTCGAGCAGCGGGTCGAGCCCGCCGGCCTGGGCGATGTAGTGCAGCACGTACAGCAGCGAGATCTCCGAGGGTTCGCAGCCCCACGAGGTCTTGCACACCACCGCCAGCAGGTCTTTGGTCGCCTGGCCGGCGTGCTTGGCGGCGAGCCAGCTGCCGAGGGTCTGGGCGTCGAGGCCTGCCGCATCGGGGGCGTCCCACGGCCTGCCGACGGGGATCTTGCGGCTCATCCGCTCAAGGGAGGAACGGACACGGGCGAGGTCCAGCAGGGAGGTCGCACCGATCGGGAGGGCGGCCCCGCGGTACCGCTTGCGGTCCTTGCGCCACAGCAGCAGGGTGTCCCCGGCCTCGTGCGTCAGGTAGCGGCCAACGCCGACCTCCTCCGCGAGGGAGTTGATGTGGTCGTGGTCGGGGCCGACGAAGGTGCCTCCGAGGTCGACATGCGCATCGGCGACGGTGGCGGAGTGGACCCGGCCTCCGACCCTGTCGAGCGCCTCGAACACCTTCACGCGCAGCCCGTGCCGCTGCAGGCTGCGGGCGGCGGCGAGGCCGGAAAGTCCGGCGCCCACCACCACGACATCGACGTCGAAGCTGTCGGTCACGCTGGTTCTCCTTCGGGAAGAGGCTTGGGGGAAGCAGAGGTACGGGTCGGGAGTCGGCGGGCGATGGGCAGCACGAGCAGGAGCGCGAGCGCGGGTGCCACGAACCCGAGCCGGAGGGCGGCACCTGAGCCGAGCAGGCTCGGGACGACGGCTCCGGTGACGGCGCCGGCGTAGTTGAAGACGTTGACGCGGGCGATGACCTCGTCGCTGCGGGCGGGCAGCAGCTGACCGGCGGCTGCGAAGGCGATCGGCACCAGGACGCCGGTGGCGATCCCGGCGACCGCGAATCCGGCGACCGCCGCGGCGGCGCCCGGGCCGGCGACGACGAGGGCGCACCCGATGATTCCGAAGGCGAGGGCGCACACACCGACGCCACGTCGGCCCCAGCGCAGCACGGCCGGGTCGGTCACGAGCCGGGCGAGCAGGACCATCGCCAGGTAGGCCGCATAGCCAATCGGCGCGACGGCATCGGAGGTCTTCAAACCGTCGGAGAGATAGACAGTGCTCCAGGTCGAGACCGCCGCGTCGAGCACGTAGGCGACGAGGACGAGCGACCCGACAGCCCAGATCGCCGCTCGCGGGAGTGGGGTGCTCCGGCGATCGGGCGAAGTGGTGTCCGCCGTTCGGGCCGGAGGCTGCGGCACGAGCCAGATACGGCCGGTGAGGGCCACGGTGAGCTGCAGCAGGGCAACGCCCCCGACCAGGGTGAGCGCGGAGACACCGCCGGTGGCCAGAGCCGCGGCGAGGAGCGCTCCGATGATGCCGCCGGCGGTGAAGGCCGAGTACAGGCGGCCCATCATGGGCACTCCGGCGCGGCTTTGCAGGGCGACGCCCTGCATGTTGCTGCCGGCGTCGACCGTGCCCAGGCCCAAGCCGTAGACGGCGACCGCGCCCAGGTAGACGCCTCGGTCGTGGGCGAGGCTCATCCCGGCCATGGCGGCGAACTGCAGCAGGAATCCGAGGCACAGCGCACTCCGGCTCCCGCGGCGCACGGCGACCGCATCCGCCAGTCCCGACCCGAACACCGCGGCGACGCAGACCCCGAGCAGGATCGCGGAGAGGACGGCGTCGCTGAAGTCCATGCGGTCCTTGGCCGCGGGAAGCGCGGTCACGACCGCGGCGTAGCCGAGCCCCTGAGCGCCGTATACCGCGCAGACCATCAACGTCGTCGCGGCCGGTCTCTTACGGGGGCTCACCGCACGTCCAGGCGGTCGGCGCTCGCGGCGAATGCGCGGATGTCGTCGAGCGTGTAGGTGCCGGCGTCGGTCCCGAGGCCGCCGGCGACCTGTGCCGACGTCGCGCAGCCGAGCTCGGCCGCCTCCCGCAGCCCGAGCCCTAGCGACCGGGCGCGCAGGAAGCCCGCGCTGAACGCATCGCCGCACCCGGTGGTGTCGACGACCTTCACCGCGTAGGCCGGAACCTCCACCACCTCGTCCGCGGTCACCACCACCGCGCCATGGGCGCCGTGGGTCACCGCCACGCACGCGGCGCCGGCGCTCACGAGCGCGCGGGCGCCGGTGACCAGGTCGTCGGCGCCGGTGAAGCCCAGCACCTGCTCGTGGTTGGGCAGAAGGTAGTCGGTGTGGGGCAGCGCGGCCGCGATCCACTCCAGCATTCCCGGGTCGCCGGAGGCGAGGATGTCGACCGAGGTCGTCGCACCGCACGAGCGTGCCCGGGCCAGCAGCGAGGCGGCGGCGTCGCCGCCGAGGAACTCCGGACCGCCGAGGTGCAGATGCGTCAGGTCACGCAGCAACTCGTCGGAGACGTCGCCGAGGGTGAACGCCGCGTTCGCCCCGATGCAATGCCAGGCCGGGCGGTCGCCGTTCGGGCGGACGGGCAGCACGGAGGCCGATGTCTGGTGGCCCTCCTTGCGCACCAGGCCGGAGGTGTCCACGCCTTCGCGGGCCAGGAGCGCCAGGAGAGTGTCCGCGAGAACGTCGTCCCCGATCGCTCCGACGCTGCGGACGTCGGCTCCCAGCCGCGCCGCCACCAGCGCTGTCCCGCCTGCCGTGCCGGCGGCGGTGGCGCGGATGGTCTCGACCAGCTGACCCTCGTTGCGCTCGGGGATCGACTCGATCCCGATCACCAGATGGTCGAGCACGTGCACGCCCACGCACCCCAGCTTCATCACGTCGCTCATCGCGTGTTCCTCCTCCGCCTTGCTCGACTCCCGGCCTGTGGTGCGACGTCGTCGCTGCGCGGCGGCCGATTGCCTGCCGCGACCACGAACGGTTGAGCGACGGTAGGAGCGCGCCGCCCGAAGCTGGGCGCCGCGTCACGCTTGTGGCAACATTTCCCCCCGTCATGGCGCGAACGCGGCCCCTCCTCACCTCGGGCGGAGGCAGATGGCGGCGGCAGGATGCCGAGGAGGCGGACCGTGGAGAAACCGAAGCTGACGCAGGCCACGATTCCTCCGCTGACCCTGACCGGGTTGCTCGAAATGGCCGACCACCACCGAATCGAGACGGCCAGGTGGTTCGCGGGCACGGGCCTGGATCGGGCCCGACTCGAGCAGCCCCGGACGCTGGTCTCCTACCGGCAGGCGATCACCGTGATACGCCGCGCCCTGAAGGAACTGCCCGCCGGACCGATCGGCCTCATGATCGGAAGCCGCGACCCGCTCCTCACCTGGGGAACGCTCGGCACCGCCGTGCGGTCCGCCTCGACGGGCGCCGAAGCCCTCAAGGTCGCGACCCGGTTCCAGCAAGGGGCGGGCACGATGATGGACTACCTCGTGTCCCGCACGGACCAGGGAAACGTGGTCGAGCTCCTGCCCCGCACCCACGAGCCGGACCTGCTGGTCTTCCTCAGCGAGGAGGCGTTCGCCGGGATCGTGGTCCTCACCCGGCTCATGTTCGGTCCGTCATCCGGCCCGCTGGCCGCGGAACTGTCCTACCCGCCGCCACCGTGGGCTGCGGAGTACACCCGACTGTGGCGCTGCCCGGTCACCTTCGACTGCGAACGCACGACCCTCACAATGCCCAGTGCCCTCGAAGAGCGGCGCGTTCCCACGGCGAACGCCACCCAGTTCGAGGCCGCTCTGCACGCCACTCGCGCGATCCTGGACTCCGACCCGGTCGACGACCTCGTCGCAGCCGTCGAAGGAACACTTCGCCAAGACCTCCGCTCCCGCCGAACGGCGACGCAGGTCGCTGACGCGCTCGGCATGAGTCCCCGCACCCTTCATCGTCACCTCGCCAAAGCCGGGTACAGCTTCGGCACGATCCAGGACCAGGTACGGCGGCAGCAGGCCGACGTACTGCTGATGCAGACACGCAGGTCGATCACCGCCATCGCAGCCGAACTCGGCTACAACGACCCGCGCGAGTTCCGCCGCGCCTACAAACGATGGACCAACACCACACCCACCCAAGCACGACAACAATCGACCCCCAGCATTTGAGGAGGCGCCACTCCCCCGGCGATTGCCCAGGTGAGCTGAGAGAGCGGTATGAGACCTGATGCCCGATTCTTCGTTTCGTGTGGGACAGGCGAGCAGGTCGTGGCGACGTCGGTCGTCTACGGCCGGGACTGAGTGAACAAGCCTGACTCGGTCTCGGCCAGGATCCCGCGGTCGGCCAGCCGCTTGAGCTTGAGGCGAACGTTGTTGATGTTGTTGAGCGCGATCTCCAGGTCCATCGCCTCGCGCCACGGATGAGCGAGGCCCGCCGTTACCAGCAGCTGCGGGCGGCCACCGGGTCTATCGGGTGTCCTCGGCCAAGGCGGCCGATCTGCGCCGGTTACTGACGAGGTGGTCGCCGCGATCGGCGACCCGCCCCGTTCCCCAACGGCAAGGCCTTTCGCTCCTACACCCTTGTGCCTAAGGCATCCGAAACCGGCGACACCGACCGCAAGGGCCAACCCATGTCCAAGGCCGGCTCCTCGCTGCTGCGCACCACCCTGATCCGGGCCGCCGACAGCGCCCGACACCAAGACCCCCAGCTGGCCCGTCTGGTCGTCGGGGACAGGCCGGAGGACTTCGCGCTGGCCCAGCTTGCCGGTCTGGTCCATGGCCCGTGCATGTGGCTGCCGTGGCCGGACCCGAGTCCATTGACGGTCATGGGCCGCTTCCCGCGCTGGACAGGGGCAGGCATGGTCCGGGTGACCAGTGCCTCGTTGCCCTTGGAGGACGTCGAGGCGCGGATGCGCAAGATGTGGGACCGACGGCTGCGCGCCTTCGTCGACGGCAAGGAGATGGACGACAAGGCATTCGCATGCGTCTCTGTGAACGAACTGTGCACCCGCGGAAACAGCCTTTACGTCCACGAGCAAGCGTGGGATCTGCCGCGTTCGCTGCCAGCCACCGTATTGCCAGACGGCTCGCTGGAGGCCGCCCTGGGCCTCCCCGCGGAGGTTCCGCCAGGCCTGGATGCAACCCGGGACAAATGGCAGGTCCTTCTGGTGGCTTCGGACCACCCGCTGCCGCCGCACCGGGCGTTGACCGGCGACGCACTGTACGCCGGGCAGAGCAACTTGTGGTCGACATTCGTGCGGGCCGCGGACGGGGGCATCACCTACTCCTCACACCGCTTCGACTTCGTACCCCAAGGCGCCTCTTTGGCAGGCACGTTGGCCGCACCACGGTTGCGGTGGCCGAGCCTGCCTGGAGTCCTGGCAATGGCGGCCAAGCCCCATACTGTCCAGGCGAGCGCCGCGGGCAAACGAGCGGCAGTGGCCGAGCGACTTCTTGGCTCCCGCGCGGCTCTTGAGGAGCTTGCCGATGGCCCCGGATGGAACCTGCTGAAGACGTTCCTGCCCGGCCAGCAGCATCCCGGCCAGCCCGAGAGCGCCTGGTGGGCTTTGAAGACCTCAGTGGTGATGACCTTCCGCGCCCTGGCAGCCACCCCCATCGCACCGGAATGGGATACACCACAGCGGCGCGCCCAGGTCGACGAATGGACCAGGCAGGGCATCCTGCGCAGAGGGCTGGCCCTGGGCTGCCAGGAGTGTCCCGCCTTCGAGTTCTATCCCCTAGAGGAGATCGCACAGCACTATCGCTGCCGCCGCTGCGGCGCAGGCAACGACCTCGTCCAGGCACGCTGGAAGACGGATACCTGCGAACCCGAGTGGTCCTACGAACTCCACCCAGCCGTCGTCGAGCTCATCGACAACAACGCCGACGTGCCCCTGCTTGCCACCCGCTACCTGCGCCAACAGGCCAGAGGCACGCGCCCTTTGGTGGCAGCGGAGTTCGAGATCCTGCGCGACGGCGGATCCTGACCCCCCAGCTGCGGCAACGACACGAACCCGTCCTTGCCCCAGCGCTGCCCGCGCTGGCCTCCTTCAGCCCCCAATGGCCTGGTCGCGCTCGCTTCTTGCGCTGGTACTCCCTCGTCGGTCAATTCACCCAGGCCAGCGATGAACCGGCACGAGCCGTCTGCGCCCTGCAGCACGATCTCGAAGACCTGCTGAAGCTGGCCCACCGCACATACGCACCGGTCGCCCGCATGGCGGTCCTCCACCACATCACCCTGCTGACAACCGGTCCTGCTGCAGCCCGGCGCCTGCTGTTGGCCGCACTCGCTGCAGGTCAGCCGACCGCGCGCATCGCTGCCGCACACGCCCTGGCGGACAAAGTTAATCAAGGCGATGGAATACAAAGCCTCCTGACGGCTCAGGCGGCCAACGATCCGGACCCTTCCGTGAGAGCGGCCACCCTGACCTTGTTGGTCGGTCACTGGGGCCACGATGACGACATGCTCACGCTGCTGGCCCACCGTGCGACGGCCGATCCCGATCCACGTGTCCGCTGGACCATCGTCACTGCCCTGGCCAACGCTTGGCACGACAGTCCTGACGCCCGCACGGTGACGGCGGCACTGGCCGGCTGCGACAGCGACCCCACCGTGCGCGCTATCAGCCTGCAGGCCACGATGTTGATGGCAAACGGCTCCACCGATACGCACGACGCCCTACTGCGCTTTGCCGCACACCTGCCCGACCCACAGATCCGCAGCATGGCATTGCGCGACCTCGCCCGACGCGCTCCCCACGACGAGGGCACCTTCCATATTGTCAAACAGGCCACCAAGGATCCCCACGGACTGGTGCGTTGCGCCGCCGTGGAAACCCTCACGCAGCATTGGGCCTGGCGCGAGGACACGCTGCCGGTCGTGAGGCACGCCGCCGAGGATCCCGAAGGAACGGTCCGTGCCCTGGCCGTTGAGGCGCTCGTACAGGGCTGGGCTACCCACGACGACCTCCTCGCCGTCGTCGACAAGGCCGCACGCGACAACCACCCTGACAGTCGGTTCGCCGCCTACCAAGCCCAAGCCCGACTGAGAGGAACAGACCGCACCTTCTGGACATCCCTGGCAGACACGGTGGCAGAAGACCCCGATCCCACCGTACGACAGCGGCTCATGCACCTCATCGCCCTGGCAGAGACCGACGCTTCCCGTGCACGGACCTTGCTGGAAGCACGCACGCGGCACGAGCCGGATCCTGCCGTACGCGAATGCGTCTGGGAGCTGCTGGCCTCTTTCACCACACCGTTGTCTCTAAGGCAAACCGCAATTGACTGACGAGGAGCTTCACTTCTCAATCTCGTCCCGCCGAGACCGGGCGTGCAGGAACCATTGCAAGGCTCAGCCGCCAGGTCGCTACCGTCACACACCGGTGATTTGAGGCGTGATCTCGGGGAGCTACCGAGCGAACGAGTCTTGCGCGCCGTCCCGCCAACCAACGCGCCGGCGATCTGGCCCAGTTGCGGCTGACCCACAGCCAAGGGCCCGACATCGTGTCCCGCGACAACGAAGACACCTCTAGCGGTGGCAGGTCCCCATCCGCGCCTACCAAGGGCGCGTGTGATGAGCCATATTGCTCTGTCGGTGATCAGGCCCGGATGGTGGGGGTGATCAGTCGGCGATAGCCGGCCCAGGGAGCCCGCTTCCGGGTTCCTGGACCGGCTGATGGTACTGGCGTCAGGCGTCCGGCGTCGGCTTGAGCAGGCGTACATCGCCAGCCCTGCCGTTCTTGATCACGAACTCGACCTGCTCCCCGGGTTTCGGTGCACGCGAGAAGACCTTGAAATCCTGGCAATGAACCGGGACTTCGCGGCCTCGGGCCACGGCGATATAGCCCATGCCCTCGCGCGCGTCGAACCACTTGATGCGGCCCTTCAGCACCGCATTACCCGGTGGGCGGGCCTGGGCCCGCTCGGGGACCAGTTGCTTATTGTCCCGCTGCTGCTCGTGGCGGGGCATCACCCGTGCCCTCTGGATCACCTGGTTGAGGCCATCGCCCAGGCTGATCACGTTATGCAGGGAGTCCACTGCGGAGTCGGACACGGCCGCGACGTACTTGTCGAATGCCTGGTCCTGCAGCTCATCCTTGTCGAGGTCGTCCCATGGAGTGCTCATTCGTCACCCCCCATGAACCAGTCGCGATTGTCGTTGAGGGCTTCCTTGAGCCTTTTTCGTGCCAGATGAAGGTTCGAGCGGACACGGCGGGGATCAACGTGGAGCAGATCCGAGATCTCCGGAATGCTGAACCCGTCGTAGTTCCAGGCCATGACTTCACGCTGCCGTTCAGGCAACTTTGCGATGGCATCGATGACGTCCTTCTCCTCGTCGAGGAGCTTGAGCTGGTCGAATGACGGGAAGTAGAACCATTCCGCTTCGGTAGCCCGCCGGACGTCCTCGCTCGAACGCTGCTTTTGCGCCCGGTAGTTGCGCAGTGCGGTGGCCCGCACGTACTTCGCCGGGTAGTCGATGCTGTCCCACCGCTGGAACGCCTCCGCAAATGCGTTCTGGGTCGCGTCCCATGCGTCATCCCACGTCGCACCGTTCTTGTACACGAACAGGACGATGAGCCTGACCTCTGAGGCGTAGAAGTCGGTGAAGCTCGACTGGCCGGCCCATTGGTCCGCGGAAGGGTCCGGGTCGTCGGGCGTTTTCATGTCCAAGGCGTGCTCCTTGCGGATTCCAGTCCTTGGGCTTGATGGTGCCACTGGGTACCAGGCCAGGAGCACACCATGGAGTGTTCCTCCCCGAAACTGGACCAGGCGATCACGCCACCACCGGGAAGCAGGGGAATAACTGCCTCAAGGAGGTCCTGGCGTGATCGTGCTTCCCGCCTGCTGATCCAAGCCCTCAGGAGCACGCCTGGGTACGGGTAGAGATATCGCAGAGCCAAGAGCATTGCGCTCAGCCCCACCACGGCCGGTTCGGCCATCTGAACCTCCTCGCTACGAGACCGGGTTGTCAGGCGCAGTCACTAAGTAAGAGCGAGACGATCACCGATTCATCAAGTAGCTGTCGAATGAACCCATTTCATGGGGCTGCGGCGCAGAACGGTCGGCCAGTCCGGCCCCGCCGCCGATCAGCCGATCAGCTTGGCGGGACCTCGACCGTCAGGGGGCTGCTTGCGGGCTCGGGTTGCGTGCTGATTGGCGGGCACACCGTGGAGTCGACACTCAGGTCCGGGGTCACCAGGGCGGGGTGGGGGTTCCATCCGGGTCAAGCCCGTAGCTCCACATACGGAAGACATCCCTCCCGGTTCCTCCCCAGGCTTTCCCCGCATTGAGGGCGCGTTTGACGGTGTCTTCGGCGCGGGCATCCTCTCCGGTCGCTGTAAGGAGCAGGAAGAGTTCGATGAGGGCTTGCGGATGACCGGTCTCGTCGGCCCTATTGAGCGCCTGTTCCGCGCCGGGTAGATCACCGGCAGCTCGGCGGATCCGGGCAATCTCGAAAAAGGCGGTCGGCTCACCCTTGTCAGCGCCCTCGGTCAGGAGTTGCTCGGCGCCCTCGCGGTCTCCGGCAGCGTGTCGGAGACGGGCAAGCTGGATGACGGCCCACTGATGACCAGCCGCAGCCGCATTTTTGAGGAACTGTTCAGCGCCTTGAAGGTCCCCGGCCTGCTGCCGTCGACGGGCGAGTTCGACAGCTGCCCATGGCTGGCCGGCTTCAGCGGCTTGGGCGAGGGGCTGGTCTGCCGCCTGATCGTCCCGGGCTCCCGGCTGGCGGGGAAGCGGCTCAGCACCCGCCTCGACCGAGACTTCAGCGCGACGGGGACGTCGGCCTCTCAACTCCTGGCGGCCACGCCGCACGCCCTCACTGTGCAGCATCGCTTGGGCTATGGCATCCCCAGAGTCGGCTGCTTGGCTCAACAGGCGTTCGGCATCCTCGTCATCACCAGCCGCACGGCGAAGTCTCGCAAGGTCGACGAGGGCTGACGTATCGCCAGCATCGGCGGCTGCGGTTAACAGCTGCACGGCAGCCTTGACGTCTCCTGCTCTTTCCCGAAGCACTGCGAGTTCCCTGAGCGCGCGCGGGTCACCGCTGGCAGCGGGCTGGGCCAGCAACTCCTCGGCACCGCGCATGTCACCAGAGCCCAGCCGGAGATCGACCAGCTCGAACAGGGCAGCACGACTTCCCTCTGCGGCAGCTTCGCTGAGCAGTTCAGCCGCTCCTCCCCTGTCGCCTGCACGCAGGCGGAAGACGACCTGCCGCTTGAGCGCGAACCAGGGATCCACGCGCTTGTAGAGGTGGTAGGCCCATTGGAGCCGGTGCCGCGTTTCCGCGGCGTGGGCGAGCCTGCCGAGGTCCTGGACATCGGTGAGATGGTGGTGCGCGGCCTCCCAGAACGAGGCAGGCGGGCACAGGCAGCGGCGTTCTGCTAGGCCGTGCTGCTCCAGATAGTCAGCCAGCCGGTAGACGACGCCGTGTGTAGTGTCTTGATCTCGAGGAGCACCGGGAGCGCGGCGGGAGGGACGCCGCCGGGCGCGCTGCAAAGGGGCGAGCCGTCCGTGCACGGGTGCCGCCAGTTCCGCCAGAGCCTTCTCCGCCCAGTCCGGACTCAGCGCGTCGTATTCCCGGTCGGTGAGGTAGTCGACGGCGGCATCGGTGAGAAATGCCAGCGGAAGGTGGAGGCCAACGCCGAGCCGACGGGCGTCCATCGCCGTATTAAGAATGGCACGTGCTGGCGGACTGGCCGTGCGGAAGCGGTGCAGGAGCTCAGGCGCACCGGCCAGGTCCTGCGTGACGCGCCCTGCTTCGGCACGTTCCAAGGCTGCAGCGAGTATCCGGTCGCCGGCCGCCGCAAGGTCACGGGCCGCCGACTGCGCGGCGTCGTCGAACGCATCGGGCACGGGGACAGTCCGTCCGGCCAGCAACGCACGGACCTGCGCGTAGCGGTCCGGCTCTCCCGGAAAGGGGAGCGTCGTGTAGGCGCGGTCGTATTCGGGCCAGAGGGTTCCCAGCACCAAGACCGGCCGGACACCCGGGTTGGTGAGCAGGGAGCGGACTGCGGCGGCGATGTCCGGGCCCTTTTGGGCGTCACCCAGATAGTGCTGGGCTTCATTGAGCCACAACACGGTGCGCGGCCCCACACGCCGGATGTCAGCGAGAGTGGCCTCGGCCCGGGTGGGGTCGAAGGGATGCCACAGCCGCCACCCCTGGTCGGCAAGTGGCTGGATAGCCTCCCAACACGCCCTGGTCTTGCCCGTGGAGGACGATCCGACCAGGACAAGCATGCCGCTGCGCCCTGCGGACGCTGCCTGCACGACCTGCTCGAGGACCTCATCGTGCCCGCGCCGCACATATCCGGGCAGGACTGGGACCCGTGCTGTCCGGGGCAGCGCAGTACTCGCTGCCGTGCTCGCGGCGTCGCCCTCCGCACCCGCGGGGTGGACTTCCAGGTCATACGGGTCGCAGGCGCAGATCGGGTGGCCGATACCCTCCTCCGCGCCGTCCGAAGCTGTCCGCGTCAGGCCCTGGGCCTCCGCGTCCGCCTGCATCTGCAGCCCCAGCAGCCGGTCGGCATCCAGACCCAGGGCCTTTGCCATCGCAGCCACTGTCGTCACAGATGGCACTTGATCGATCGCTCGCAAGGCCTGGCTCACCGTCGTGCGACCCAGTCCAGCACGCCGCGCGAGCTGCGTTTGATCCAGCCGGGCCTTGGCGCGCCCCTGCTCCAAAAGCGCTTGCAACTTGGCCAGTGCCTGCCCATTTCCCTTCTGGGTTCCCCCGCTCAACCCTCGATGCCCCCGCTTCCTCACTACGACGTGTGCGACGGTGTCCATCATCGTTCACCTGAACCCTGGCGAACGCGCTCCCCACCACATTTGCAGTCAGCACAATCCCCGTGCTGCCCCGTCCCAGAAGAGGAGCCGTCACCGTGTCGAACCGCTTCGCCCTGGCCCTGTTCACTGTCCTGGCCACCATCGTGCTTGCCATCACGGCCGCAGCCGGAGCGGGTTACCTTTCACGCCGCGATGGCGCTAGCTATCCGGCGGCCATCACCCGAGCTGCTGCCGCCTTCGCCGCCACCGTGACCGTAACCGCCGCCCTGGTGACGGCCATTGTGGCTCTCGCAGGCTGACCTTGCAGTGAGATGTGCCGCCTGAACCTAACCTTTTAGCCATAGAACACACGGCCCCGCCGCCCCATCTCAACTGCCAGGAACGGGGCCGATGCTGTCCACGATGGGACCAGTGGCGCGGCTGGCCGGAAACGAGCCGCGCCAGTCAAGCGAAGGCACTGCCAGCAGGTGCTCTGGACCGAGTACTGGGGCCGCCGCAAGCCGCTCACGCCAACCCTGCAACAGCGGGTGCACGTTGCGGCCTACGGCCGGATCTGGAAGCTGAAGGCTCTGGTCAGAGTCGCTGTCGGCGAGGCTTCCGAGGTGTGCCAGTTCCTCGTCCCCGTTGGGGATGAAGACCACCGAGTCGACGGCGCGGCGATGACCGGTGAGGCGACGCCCGACGGGGGCATCCAGGCTCCGCTACCGCTGGTACGACGGCCAACACGAATTCCGACGAGCGAAGGGCGTGTTGAAAGCGCGCCGGACAGCCCACGTCTTGGTGTGCCCACGCTGGAAGGAGCCCGCGGGAGCCGGCGCTGCCCTGGCCAGCACTCAGCCAGCCCCGACATTGTCAGTGGTGCCTCCTAGGATTTTGTTGAGCACCACGGTGCACTCACGTGCCAGGGCAGAAAGAGAACATGACGTGACGACTGTGCGCCCAACTCATCTCGTTGACCGTGCGGGCGTCACGATGACCGGCTATCTGGTGATCACCCGGCTCGGCTGGCTGTTTCGTGAGCAGGAGACGAGTGACGTTGGGATCGACGCGCACCTTGAAGTCGTCACCGGCGCCAGCCTCGCCGCCAAAACGACGGGCAAACCGACCGGACGCCTGTTGGCAGTGCAGATCAAGTCCGGGGAGAGCCAGTTCACGGCTGCCGCCGAAGGGGGTTGGTGGTATCCCTGCGACGCTGCGCACGTGGCCTACTGGAGCAACCACTCTCTGCCGGTCACCCTGCTGCTGTTTGACCCGAACACCGAACGTGTCCACTGGCAACACGTCACCCCCGACACCCTGGTGAGGACGGGCAAGAACTACAAGGTGTTCGTCCCCGTCGACCAGCAGATAGACCAGGCCAATGCCGAGGCGCTGGCCCGCCCCGCTCGGCTTCAGGACGACGTCGACCCCTTCCAGCATGCAGCAGATCGTCTGCCGGGCGATACCCGCATCCAACTGCTGCGTGAACACCAAGCCCGCGCCGCTCACGCTCTAGACCTGGCCGTTTTCCTTGCGGATGCCGACGACCCGACTCAAGCCGTCCGGCAGCTATTGAGCGCTCCGCCTGTCTGGTTCACCGATGTGGAGGCCGAGCGCGAAGAAGGAGTCTGGCGGGCTGTTGCCGCCTACGCCAGCTCTCACGAAGTCGGCATACCCGCTGCCGAAGCCCTGGAGCGTGCCGCCGCCGCGGCCCCGGGCGACCGCGGACGCCTGCTAGCCCTGGCTGCATTCTCGGCCGTTGAGCACGCTCCCGAGCACGCGCGCCGACTGCTGGACGCCGCTCAGGAGGAAGGCACCACCGTGCTCGTCGCGGCCACCCGAGCTTTCCTCGACGCCGGAGGACAGCACCCCGCACGCCTGCCGGACGCCGTGGAACTTGCACTAGCGGCCGGGGATCCAGCCGCGATCAAAGACGTCAACATCCTGCGCTTCACGGCCTACTGCCACTTCGCAGCCGATCGCCACGAGGAAGGCGAGGACATGCTCGAAAGGGCGCTGCGACTTGCTCCCAATGAACCTGCTGTGCAACTCGACCTCGCACAGTGCCTGTTGCGCCGCAGCGCAGTCGGCGCGCCCCACCAGGCGTCCTTCGACACCGGCCGAGCCCAGCGTCTGGCACAGGCCGCACGCGCCGAGTACCGACGCTGGCGGGGCCCCAGCGCCCGCGCCGCGGCCATCCTCCTCGAGGCCCGAGTGATGTCCGGTGACATCACCGCCGCCATCCACACCGCGATCGCCGAGCCAGAGGGAGACGCCTACGGACCAGAGATCACCTCCCAGACCCTCCTGGTCGAGGCGGTACGGCTGGCCCACAAATCGGGCCGCACGGACCTCGCGGAGACACTCGCTGCTCACATCACCGGACATGGCGAGAAGCTCCAACTGGCCGCGTACGCACGCGAGGCAGATCCTGCTGTAGGCCGTGCCGAGCGCATCGCCGCCTGGCAGGCCGCGGCAGACGGCGCAACCACCGACGAGCATCGAGCGGAGGCCGCATTCGCCCTGACCAGCCACGGCCTCTGGCCGGTGCCTCGCCTCGACGAACTGCGTGAACAAGGGGCTCTGCCCGAAGCCGTCTACCAGACCCGCCGGGCCGTGGCCGATGCCGTCAACGGCGACGTCGATGCCGCCATCCGCCGGCTGCGCATTTGGGAAAGCCACAGCGTGGTAGCCGCGATGACACTCGTCGAACAGTACGAGCACCAAGGACAGTTGGTGCTGGCCGCGGAAGCTGCTGAACGCGCCGGACGGCGCTTCGGCGACACCCACCTCAGGGCACTCGCCATCGACCGGTGGGACCGGGCCGGCGACAGGGAACAGGCCCGTCTGAAAACCCTGACACTGCTGGGACGCCCGTTCCTGTCAGCCGAACTGCGCAGCCAGTTGCGCCGGATGGTCATCCAGTGGGCCCAGGAACGCGCGGACTGGGACGACATGGAAGAACACGCCCTGGTCGGGCTGGCCGAAGAAACCGGCATCGAGCACATCACCGCCCTGGAAGGAGCAGCAGGAACCGTCCCCCCACAGACACTGCCCCTTGCCTGGGCGGCGATCCACGCCCAGCTCAACGCCCGCAAGCTGGAGACCGCACGCGACACGCTTGCCCGGTTCGCCCCGCAAATCCGCAACACACACGACGCACGGGCATGGCTCACCCTGACCGGATGGTCGGGATGGACGCCCGCACTCGCGGAGACAGCGGTCGACCTCGCCGAGCGCTACCGCTGCCAGGACCCCGAATTGACCGGAGCACTCCTGAACGGCGTCCTCCTCGCCACCGGAGAACCGGCCCCCGAACGCACCTCGGCCACCTCCGCAAAAACGGCGGACCCGGCCTGCCATGAGACAGCACCTGCAGCGCTCGTACTGCCAGATCAACTCGGCCGAAGACTGCAAGACCTCTTAGCCGATGCGATAGCAACCCGCTCACTCACCACCATCCAAGGCGCTCAAGACCTCCTGCAGCACGTCGAACGAACCCTGGGCCCCCGCGAACCACTGCTCGAAGCCGCCGCAGACGCCGTACGCGTCGGCACCCTCACGACCGGGATGCTTGCCTGGGCGGCAGGACGCCCCGTCGCCCTCGCGGTGATTCATCGGGCCGCCGGGCTCATCCCCGCCTGCACGCTCAACCCACAACACGTCGCCTCCGAAGTCCGGGCCGCAAACGACGCGCTGAACCGCACCGCCGTGCTCGACCCCAGCGCCCTGGCCCTCACCACACTCCTCCCCGGACGGTTCGACCAGCTCAGGGCCGTCTTCGTCGCTGCCCCCGTCCCACGCGCCGTGTTCGACGACATCATCAACACCCGCTACGCCCTGGACGAGATGCTGCGATCCTCCGGCCAACTCGGCGTACGTGGCGGACGCTTCATCCTCACGAAATACTCCGACCAGGACAGGAGAGAACACAGCCGTCAAGCCGCCGCGTTCTCCCAGATCATCCCCGCCCTGCAGACCGTTGACGTCCCAGACCTCACCGAGATCCGACGCCGGCTCGACCTGCATGATGTTCCCGACCAGGAAACCGCCGCGTGGCTGTCTGCCGCCCAGCATGCCCTGGACACTGGGACCGCCCTGTGGTGCGACGACGCGGCACTACGCGAACTGCTCATCAAGGTCGGCATCCCGACCTTCGGCACCGTTGCGCTCCTACGCCTACTCACCGACCACAGCGACTATCCGGAGTTCACCCACGAGCGCTACCGCGACGACCTCCGCACGCTACTCAAGTCCCACGTCGTGGATCTGCCTGTCACCACGCAGGAGATCACCGACCTCGCCCAAGCGCAGGACTGGGCACCAGCCGCCGCAGCCGCCTCGTTCAGCAGGCCCCACTTCTGGACGATTGAACCGCTCAGAACACGGTGGGCACACATCGCCGAGAAGGTATGGGAGAACGCTCCCGAACAGCTCGCAGGCTGGCTCCACCAGGCGATCGCAGGCGCAACGGCACTGCTGGCGCCACAGGAGATGATCCCGGCCGTCGTACAGCTGACCGCCGAAACCCTGCTAGCGACCGGAATCGGCCCGGAGCCAGCGCAAACTCTGCATCCCGCCGCACTCAAGGCACTCGAGGCGAGCAGCCAAGCAGTATCCCGCCAGCGCACTCTGAGCAGACAGCCCACCCCGGAACTGCAACTACCGACGGCCGACGAGTTCCTGGCCCAACTTCGCCCCGTCGTGACACGCCTGCTGACCGAGCAGCATCGGTTTACACCGACGATGGCAACAGCCATCGTCGAGGCCAGCATGCCGCAGAACCCACCGCGGTGAGCCGTTGCTGCAGAGTGACGGCCGCCCATCTCACCGGCTTCGGGCCGCGCAGGAGGATGTACCAGACCAGATCGACCGCGGCCCGGGGAGGCCCAACAGCGTCGTGCCCTCCCGAGGAGGGCCATGCGGCTTTTTCATCGTCACCGTTCCGGTGCGGTCCAAGGGGTCCCACGCTCCGCTCCGACGATGTGCCGACCCTCTGTCCAGCGGGGCGTGTACACGTTTTCGGCGCCCGATTCCTCTACTCGGTGACAGCGCACCGAGCCTCGGGAGGCTAACGCCGTGACAGAGCAGTGGAGTTGGGTGATAGTGGGCACTGGGGCGGCTACTGCGGGCGCTGCCGTCCAGGCCTGCGGATACCTGCTGAGGGAGCGGGTGCGTGCCCGGGCGATGGCCCGGATGGCGCGCGCACTGTCCGTCCGAGGGGGGATGGCCGAGGTGAGCGACCAGGACGGCACCGCATGGAGCGTCCGCCTGGACGCACAGGATCCTCAATGACGGCCCCGCCGGAGGAGCAGTTCGACGCCCTGTTCCGCCAGTGGTACCGGCCCCTTCTGGCGCAGGCGATCTTCGTCTCCGGAGGGCGCCGTACCTTGGCCGACGACGCAGTGCAGGAGGCCTTTCTTCAGTGCTGGCAGCGTTGGAACGCACCTCACCTGGAGCCGGTCCGGGCTTGGCCGGCCTGGCTGCGTACCACCGTCGTGCGCGAGGTGCTGCGGCTGCAGAAGGATGCAGGCTCGGTCGGCTTCGACACCGAGCATCATGACCGGGCCGCGGCGGAGGTGGACCTGGCATCGTTGATGGATGCGCGCGGCGCCTACCGCACCGTGCTGGAGCGCATCGTGTCCCTCAGCGACAAACAGCGCGAAGTGATGGGCCGCTGCGCGATTGCCGGACAGCCGCTGGGGGATGCCGCGAAGGAGATGCGCATCCAGGTGGCGACGGCGCGCGTGCATCTGCACCGTGCCCGCCAGGCGCTGGAAGATGTACGCAGCCAGCTGCATGAGTTGGGCGTGATCGACACGGGCGAGGGGAGGCAGCGATGACCGGCCACCACGACGAGGACAATGCAGCCGCACTGTCTGCAGGAGCGGTGCGTCGAGGGCGGGAAGCAGTGATGGCCGACCACCACGACGAGGACGATATTGCCGCGCTGCGCGAAACCCTGATGGCCAGTGAAGGACCGATCGGAGCGCTCGTGGCCACGGCCCACGACGTCGAGTCCGCGCTCGCCAGGGTCAAGCGGCGGACCCAGACGCAGCCCGCCCCCCAGTCGGCCCACCGCACTCCGCCCGCAGCAGACCGCAGCAACGCGCGAGCGATGTTCCTGCAACTGCGCGCCCTGAACGACGGCAGCCCGGAGTACGCGGAGCTGCGCAACAAGCTGGTCCGTATGCACCTGCCGCTCGTCGAGCATCTCGCGCGCCGCTTCCGCAACCGCGGCGAGCCGCTGGACGACCTCACCCAGGTCGCCACCATCGGCCTGATCAAGTCCGTGGACCGCTTCGACCCGGAGCGCGGCGTCGAGTTCTCGACGTATGCGACCCCGACGGTCGTCGGCGAGATCAAGCGGCACTTCCGCGACAAAGGCTGGGCAGTGCGCGTCCCGCGGCGCCTGCAGGAACTGCGCCTCGCGCTCACCACGGCCACCTCAGCGCTCTCGCAGGCGTACGGCCGACCGCCCACGGTCCACGAGCTGGCCGAGAAGCTGGCGATCTCGGAGGAGGAGGTCCTGGAGGGCCTGGAGTCCGCCAACGCGTACTCGACGCTGTCGCTGGACGTCCCCGACACCGACGATGAATCCCCAGTGGTTGCGGACACCCTGGGAGTTGAGGAGGCGGCACTCGAGGGCGTCGAGTACCGCGCGTCCCTCAAGCCGTTGCTGGAGGACCTCCCACCCCGGGAGAAGCGGATCCTGCTGCTGCGTTTCTTCGGCAACATGAGCCAGTCGCAGATCGCGCAGGAGGTCGGCATCTCTCAGATGCACGTCTCCCGGCTACTGGCGCGCACGCTGGCCCAGCTGCGGGAGAGGCTTCTTGTGGAGGAGTGAACTGCCTTACGTGGAACCTTCCGTGCCCGCGGTCCGAGAGGGCGCAACTCTTCGAGGGGATCAGCCGCGTGGGCTGTATTCCAGGCAAGATCGTCGCGTCGGGCGGAACTCAGAGGAAGAGCGGCCTAGCGTCGTAGTGCCCTGCTCCGACAGGACGGCAGGGCGCGGGCAGCCCTCCACCATGCGCCCTGGTGAGGGCCGCCCCACCTGATGCCGAATCGAGCAGGCGGCCCTTCCACGCCCCCGAAAATCTCGGTAGGTGTCAGGGGGCGGAGCTACGGTTCGCTTCATGTTCAGAAGTGGCCGTAAGAAGCAACGTGATCCGCTGGCGGCGGATCCCCGGCGATCGGTGGGTGAGGCCCTCGTTGAGGACGTCCCCGAGCACTTGGAGATTCCCCTGCGGCGATGGGTCATGGAGATCCTCCAAGACGACGAGGACAACGCTCAGAGGGTCGCTTTGCATCTGCGGCTGCGCGTGGACACCGGCCGGCACGAGTACTCGCCTGCCAAGTTCCTAGCGAGCCGCACCACCGGCAAGCAACTGCTCGACGTCATCGACGCGATGCTGAGCTTCAGCGCACCGCCCGAGCCGGAGCCTGGCAGCCCGCGGGCCTACAGGTCGAGTGGCTACGCGGACGGCAACGCCGATCGAAACAGGGCCATCGCCGCTCTGCAGGACATGCTGACGCTCGGGGGCTCTGCCTACCGCGTGAATGATGCTCGTACTGGCCTTGAGCTTCGGGTCAACACCACGGCTCAGCAGGCCGTGGCCGGCGCGCTCGCCGCGTCGCGTACGCCGAGCAGCGGGTCTGCCGCCGATCACCTGGCGGCGGCTTGGAAGTGTGTGTACGGGCGCGACCCGGATTCCTCCAAGGCGTACAGCGAAGCGATCAAGGCGGTGGAGTCAGCCGCTCAGGCTCTCGTTGAGCCGAACAATGCCAAGGCGACCCTTGGGACGATGCTGGGTGTCATGCGCAACTCGCCGCAGCGGTTCGCCACGGCGATTCCGGCGGCCGGCAGCGCGGACGATATCGAGCTGGTAGCGGACATGATGCGGCGTTTGTGGCAAGGACAGACCTCTCGGCACGGCTCGCAGAGCCTCACGCGGCTCGAAACCCAGCAGGAGGCGGAGATGGCGGTCCACTTGGCCACCACACTGGTGCAGTGGTTCGCAGCCGGGCTGATCCACCGCGTCCCCTAGGTACCGCCCTGATTGCGGCGATCTAGGGACCCGGGTACCTGGTCGCCCCGCGGCTGGTCGGAAACGAGCCGTCCGGTCATGCGCAGGCGCTGCCGGCGGGTGCTCTGGGCCGAGGACTGGGCTCCGCAAGTCGTTCCCGCCAACCCGGCAACAGCGGGTGCGCGTTGCGGCCTGCGGCCGGATCTGGAAGCTGAAGGCTCTGGTCAGAGGTCGCTGTCGGTGAGGCTTCCGCGGTGTGCCAGGTCCTCGGCCGTACAGCCGCGCCGCTGTGCCAGGGCCTGGAAGGCTTCACACTCGCGCTGCGAGGCCAGGGCCCGTTCGGCTGCCGTACGGCGGATGTATTCATCCGGGGACACTCCCAGGGCGGACGCATGGGCGGCGATGGCATCCCGCTCACCGGGGGTGAAATCCACAAAGGCCTCCTGAGGCTGGCCAGTTCGCTCGGCGGGAACCAGGCACCGGCATGCCCGCGCCGACTCTGACGCTATCGCGCTGCTGCGCGCCGGAGCCATACTGCGGCGGTCCTCGCACGGAGGCACGCGCTGCCTTACGGAAACAGCCGGAGGGGCAGAAGGCCCGACGGTCGTTCAGCGGGCGGGGTTCCACAGACGGATCGTCTGGTTGGCGCCGCTGCTGACCAGCAGGTTTCCGTTTGGGATGAAGACCGCCGAGTAGACGGCGCGGCGACGACCGGTGGGGCCACGCCCGACGGCCCGTGCACCCTGGTAATGCGTTGCCTAGCCAGCACCGTGCGTCGCATCATCACACCCATGAGTGATCCTTCCCGCAGCCCCAACCCGGGCACAGGCCTGCTCGGCCCGAACTACGCCCGCCGCAACCAGCCCAGCGCCACCACGGACATCGAGGAGGAGGGACGGTGGGTGGCTGTCGACGAATCGGGGTGGGACGGGGACCAACTGCATGGCGAGCAGCGCAGCCGCTACCTGTCGATCGGATCAGTCGCCATCAGTGACGCCGACGCCGAGCCCATCGTGGACGAGATCCGCACCGCCACCCGCCTGCAAGCACCCGAGCTGAAGTTCTCCAAGGTCTTCGCCGGACCGAAGAATGGCCAGCGGCGCTTGGTTTTGTCCGCGCTGCTGGCACCGGGCGGTGCCTTGCACGAGAGGGCATCGGTCTATCTGATCGACAAGCATTACTTCGTCGTGGGCAAGCTGATCGACTTGTTCGTCGAGGAACAGGCCTACAAGCAGGGACGCAACCTCTACAAAGCCGGCCGTGCACGCAAGATGGCCCGCAGCTTGTTCGACGAGGGGCCGCGTGCCCTGGGACCGGCGCTCTTCGACCGACTGTTGTCGTCCACCGTTGCCTTCACCTCACAAAAGAACCGGGACCAGCAGGTCACAGTCGATGATTTCTATGAGGTCGTGGAGGAAGCCTGGGCTCGTTCCCGCCGCCGCAACGTCACCGAAGCCTTGGCACTGCTGCGCACCACCCGGCAGGAAGCCACCGAATACGTCCAGGATGCACATGGGCCGGACGCGATTCTCCCGCAGGCACTGGAACCTCTCATCCCGGCCGTTTCTGCGATCACCGCAAACTGGTCCCGAAAACTGGGCAGGGTCAACATGCTGGTGGACGACCAAAGAGCCCTGTCCGATGCGAACCTTGACGACATCGAGAGGGAAGCACGTGACCGCGGGCATCCCGACTTCCGCCACCTGTCCAGGGGAGTGCACCTGGGGCACCTGCTGCGAGGGCAGTCCACACAGCACCCATCACTGCAGCTCGCGGACCTGATCTCGGGCGCCGGATTTTCCGTGGCGCAGCGCCACAATGGGCTCGCCAACCCCGCCGGAGAAGACCTGTATCCCGTTGTGGTGCCTCTCATCGACGAGGCAGGCATGCTTCCACACGACGAGCCTGCCCGCGTAGCCCGCCCCTCTTCTCCAGTCGCCTGAGCTTCGGTATTGCGAGGGTCGTAAACGGCCCCGGAGGCGGAGCGGGGCGATGCGCTGTTGTCAGGGGCGAAGGGGGATGGGGATGGCGATGACGGGTTGCAGGATCTCGAGTCGGGCTGCGTAGGTGCGGACGACCTGGTCGTAGAGGTCAGGTACGGCCGGCGCCTTCAGCGTGACGACCAGGGCGTAGGACACTTCTGGGTCGGTGTCCGATGGGAGGTCGTCCAGGCGGAAGACGTGGCGCACGTCGAAGGCTGGCCGCTTGAGGCGGTCTGCCTTGAAGACGGCCGTCTTGTGTTTGACGGTCTCCCACTTGTGGGCGTCCGCGCGCAGTTCCTGTTCGGTCATGTAGTCGCGGGCCTGGAAGAACGGCTCGGATTTGGGCACGTTCCCGGACGGGTTGAGCCGCTCCATGTGGGGACGGAAGAAGGGCTCGAACGCGCTGGTGGTGTAGTTGCGCGGTGCCCGTGGGTCGGTGGGGCAAGCGATGCAGTACGTCGCGGTGATCTGCACGTTCCCTGCGGTCACCGATTCGGGCAGCGGCAGGAACATGCGCACGGTCTGCTTGGGGGCCAGCTTTCCCTGGTAGACGACGCGGGCAGTGTGGGGCGGGCAGACGACGTAGTCCTCCAGCGTGGTGGGCAGCCGGCCCCAGCCTCGTTCGGAGGTGTCCTGCTCGTTGTCCTCCGCGCAGTGGACGAGCAGGGCTTTCAAAGCGAGCGGGGTAAGGACGGGACCGAAGTGCGCCCGGATGCCAGCCGCCATCCGCAGGGCGCTGGGCGCGGCGAAACTGGTGCCGAGCGACATCGGCGGCGCCTGCTGGCCGTACGGTGCGGCGAAGAAGAACGGTTCCTTGTGGTCCCCGCCGAAGCTGAGCACATCGGGCTTGACCATGCCGGGGCAGCGCCCCGGGCCCAGAGCGCTGTACGAGGCGCGCCGCCATGAGGGGCGCGTGGAGTCGGCCGCACCGACCGAGAGGGCGTTGACACTGTCGGAGGGCACCTGTATGCGTGCGTTGCCGGAGGGCTGGTCCAGGGCGCCGTTGTTGCCCGCGGCGATGGTCAGCAGGCGTTTGCCGTCGGAGAGCCATGAGTCCAGCAGCGCGGTCCAGGGATGGATTTCGTCATCTTCGATGGGCAGGTCGGGACCGAGGCTGAGATTGACGAGTTCGTGTGGGTTCTCCCGCAGCACCGTGTCGACGCGGTCCAGGGTCCGGTAGAGGGCGAGACCGTCTTCGGGATCTTGGTCGACGACGCGGAAGTGGTCGACGGTGCCGAAGGGGCGCGGTGCCGTCTGTCCGGGGACGAGGGGCCCGAACAGGGCTGCTGAGGTCACGTTGTGGCCGTGATCGAGGTAGTCACCGGCGGCGGCACCGATGCCGGGCGCCTCGTATGAGCGTGCCCATGGGGCCATCGGGCCGTCCTCGGGGAGGCCTCCGTCGAGGACGGCCATCTTCACTTCGGGGTCGACTGCTTCGGTGTTGGGCAGGGCCGGGGCTTTGAGACCGGTGGCCGTTGTGGCGCGCTCGACGGGGTGGAAAGCCCTAAGCTTCGGCATGGGCCGGATCACACGGGCAAACGCGAACTGGGCCAGCTGGTCGAGGGCTTCGCGATCCAGCCGCACCGGGACGAAGGCGATTCCCTGCAGGCGTAGGGCGTGGGTGACCTCGGCAGTGCCGCCGAGGGAGTCGACGTAGTCGGCGAAGCCAGTGAGGACCTTGGAACGGATCCGGTGGGGCAGGTGCAGACCGACTTCCACGAGTGATCCTGCGGCCAGACGCGTCATGTTGCGCTGCCGCTCACGAGGGGTGGGTGCGCGGAAGGACTCGACCTTCCGTAACTGATCGCCTCCTGGCAGCGGGCCGGCCGCCATGCGCTGGGCCCAGAGGGTGAACGCCGCCCGCCGGCCGGAGATGAACAGCTCGGCTGTCTCAGCGGCTGCGGGCGACCGCGACGGGTTGGTCCATTTCTCGGGCCGCACCGTGGCGTTGCGGGCGCCGACGTAGGACAGGCCCAGGTCGTCTAACAGCCGTTGGGGATGGTAGCTCTTGGCGATGAACTGCGGATGCATCGTCAGGACGCCGACGACCTGTCCGTCCGGGCAGGCCTGGGCGGGCAGCCGGGAAAAGTGCTGGACCGCCTCCCTTACTTGCGGGCGCAGACGCGTGCGGGCCTCGTCCTCGGTGTAGGGCAGCGGTGTCGAGCCTCCCCCCGGTGGCAGCGTGACTGCCTCAACGAGCCTTTCCCCATGGCCGAGTAAGAAGTTGTGCGGTCCGGGCACTGGCTGCTCCCCCTCGAGATCTACCCCTCAGACTCCTGCCGCCGCATACGGTTTCGGATCGTGTCCCTGCTGATTCCTGACAGCTCGTGTACACGCCGTTGCGACATGTGATCAGATTGCACCAGATCCACTGCCAACCGCACCCTCTCTGCAAAGGGCAATTGCCGTACCTGCTCGCCACAGACACGCAGAAGCGCCTCGCCGACCGGCTGATCGGACAAGGCGGCGCGGCGTCGTGCAGTCATCACCACACGATGAGCCTCCGAGTACGATGCACTCTGGGCGCTCAGTGCCTGGGCGATGGCGGTGAGGACATCGTCAGGAGCCTGGTCTTCGCAGTACTGCCCGAGGGCCTGCCGCAGCTGTGCTGCATCGGGCAGAGCGAAGTCGATCACCACCTCGAAGCGGCGCCAGACAGCGGGATCAAGCAGGGAACCATGGTTGGTGGCCGCCAGGAGCAGCGAGCTGGCTGGCCAGTCGTCAATCTCCTGCAACAGCACGGTGACCAGTCGCTTCAGCTCACCGACCTCGGCACCGTCATCCCGTCTCTTGGCGACCGTGTCGAGCTCGTCCAGCAAGAGGATCGAGGGGCTGGCCTTCGCATAGTCGAGGACCTTGCGAATGTTGCCGCCGGTCCGTCCCAGGTAGCTGCTCATGACGGACGACAGATCGAGGACAAGGAGAGGCAGGTTCAGGCGGCTGGCAATCCACCGCGCCACCAGCGTTTTGCCGACTCCAGGGGGCCCCACGAAGAGGGCGCTACTGCTCGGCGTCAAACCGGCCCGCACGAGACGGTCGCAGCCCAGACGTTCCTCGCAGAGCTGATCAACGGCCCCGCGGACGCCCGACGACAGCACAGGCGTCACCGACGGAGCCAGATGATCAGGGCGGATCAGGGGCACTCGGCTGTCCATGTCGAGCGGCAGCGGCGCGGCGTTGCCCATGCCGCGCAGCGGCGCATCCGCCGTCGGCGCTTCCCTCAGCAAGGACTGCAACGCCTCGGCAGTTGCCCGGTTGGTACGGCTGTAGCGTCTGGCCATGCGCTGCAGCAGGGTCTGAACATCCTGGCTGCGCCCGGCGAGCGCCATACGTGCAAGATGGACTAAATCATGCTCAACTGCTGTCATCTCGTCCGCCTGATGGCCATCCAAGGTCCTGGTCATAGGGGGAACACTAGTGACTGACGGGCGAGATATGCGCGACCAGGTCACCGCTAGTCCGTATCGATGCCTGGCCTGTCTTCACGAGGCGTCGTCAGCGTTGGATTGAGCATGGTCGGTCAGCGCGAAGCAGAGCTGGGCGTCTTGGCGATCAGCAGACAGCACGCCGTCCAACCCTTGCAGGCCATGCGTCGACCAGGAGTACACCACGCTCTTGGTGCACGCGGCTACGGATCTCTTTATGCAGGCAAGCCGATGTAGGCGCCCAGCCGTTGCTGCCAGATGGCGTCCTGTTCAGGCAGGACAGTGCGGCAGATTCGTTTGAGGGTGCCGTCGTCGCGCCAGCGAAGGAAGCGGCGTCGGCAGGCCTGGAAGGTGCCCAGAGCTGAGGGAAGTCGTGTCCACGCCTGTCCGGTGCAGGCGATGTGGACGATGGCTTCCAGGATTTGCCGATCACTGCGGGGGCGGCCGCCGGTGTGCGAGCGCGCGGGCAGCAGCCCGGACAGCGTTTGCCAGGCGACGTTGCTGATCCGCGGCTGCCACACCGGTATTTCGCCAGCCAGCGACAACAGCTCATCGACCAGAGACTGCTGCCGTGGTTGCAGCAGCGGTCGTCGCGCACTCTGCTCGCGCAGCGAGGCTGCGGCGTGCTCACCATTCGGTGCGGCGGCCCACCACTCAAGACCGTCAGGGAGCCCGGTCAGGTGGTGGTGGCAGGCCCACCACATACGCTGCCAGGCCACCGGCCAGGGCGGGTTCCACCACGCGTCGAGGGCCGTCAGATGGTGGCCCAGCCGGGTGGGCCGGCCAAGGCTGCGCTGGCGCTGACGCTGATTGCTGAGCCAGGTGCCCAGAGAGAAGCCGTCTACAGCAGTGGGCCGGGACACGGCGAGGTGGCCGTGACGGGCGGCATAAGCACGGGCGACAGTCAGGCCATCGGCGGTCGGACGCCGCCGTCCGGGCCAGGCGTGGAACCGTTCGACCTCGCCCGCAGTCAGGCCGAGCTCGGCCAGCAGCACCTGCTGACCCTCGTGCAGTTGATCGTAATGGGTGATCTGGTGGCGCAGCCACCGCTGAAGCCAGCGCGGCAGCCCGGTCAGGTTGTCGCCGCCGTGTACCGGCCCCTGCTCGTGCACGTGGGCGCGGGCCCGGTACCAGGCACGCTGCCAGTCGACGGGCCAGGGTGGGTTCCACCACACATCCAGCCGTCGAAGCTGCTCCGCCTGTTCCCTGGTCAGTGACGTCGCGTCGGCACGTCGGTTGGCCAGCCACCGCCCCAGATCAAACCCCTCCTGCACCCGGCCATCGGTGTGCGCGACGGCCAGATGCCCGAACCGCTGCACATGAAGACGGGCCTGCTCAAGGCCTTCGGCGAACAACTGCGCATGCCGCTGCTCCAAGCCCCGGCCGTGCCCGGCCCGCCGCGGCACCCTCAACTCTGCCCGCCAGCCTCTCTGCGCCGCCGGTTGGCCAGGTCCTGCCGCACCCGAATCCTCACGGATGCCTGGGCCTGCGCTCAGAGGGTCTACCAGCCGGCGCAGGCCCGTTCCTACTTCCACCGGCCGGTGCGCGCTGTGCACCCACCACAGCCCATACCGCCCCTGCTACGCAGGCGACCCCGCCGGGCGGCGCTGCTCACGTACCACCGCGTGAGCCCAGGACGCCAACGGCCCGCCATGGCCGTCCGCTTCCAGTTCAACCAGCCACTCCCGTCCCAGCCGCTTGCCCAAGGCGGCAGCAAGCCGCTCACCGCTGCCCCGGCCGCGCACCAGAGCCCCCGAACGGTTCTCAGCGACCAGCTGCTGCATCCGCGGGTCCAGCAGAGCTTGCGCCACCGCGACGACCTCCGGGAACATCACCACGTCCCGTACCAGCAGCCGCCACTGCTCAACGCCCCAGCCCGCCGGATCCGGACACCACCGGCGCGTAGCTGCCACCAGCTGCTCTAGGCGCGGCCCCCACACCCTCTCCCGCTCCCAGAACTCCTCCCGCCCCCACCACCCGCCCACCACCGCACGCGCTAGCCCGAACACCTCACGAGGCGCCGCGTCGGCCGCCTGCCCGATCCGCTCCACTCGATCCCACTGACGCTGCGCCCGGATCAACTCCATCACCAGATCCTCGGCATCAACGAATTCCACCGGATGTCCTTCGCCCACCTCCAGCAGCCACCGGCCATGCCGCGCACACAGCCGCCGCCACCGCGGCCGGTACGCCCAGACCGGCGCCCCACCGCTGCTACGCCGGGCTGCGCACAACCTGCAGCCGAACACCACCGGCCCCCACTCCGAAGCCGCCGACCGCCACCTCGCCCACCCCTGCCCGTCCTCGCCACGGCCAGCCAGCTGTGTCGGCCCTGCCGTCCAGGACGGCAACGCCCGCGCGAGATGGCCTGCTGGCACACGGCACCACCCGGCCAACTGCGCCTGCGCCACTGCGTCGAGGAGCACTTCACCGTCGGGACGCACACCATGCCTTTGATGCACGGGGTTTGCCCACTGCCACCACGCCGTCAGGTCGGTTACCTGCAACCGGTAGGCGGACGCCACCCGGTGCAGAAAAGACCACGTCGTTTCTCCTGGAAGGGGTGTCACCCGCAGGACTGCCTCCACAGCATCGATTTCCGCCCAATTCGCTCTTGCTTCCTGGCCGCTACGGCGTAACCCGGGCGTATCTACTACGTGCAGAGGTTGAGCGCGGCAAGGACCACCTCGGCGCACTCTTCGTGGTCGCAGCCAACCTCGCCGAACGCTTCTGGACCGTGATGAACCGCCAGATGCCCTACGTCATCTGCGACACCAACGCCTGTGCGGTTACCCCGAGTGAGGCGCAAGCGATCATCGCCGAACACTGGACCGTCCCACCCGAGGTCCGGTTCCGACACCGCAGCAAGAAGACGGGGAAGGCCCCCCGAACAGTCCCAGCGAGACCGTTGCTACGGGGCGGCCTTCCCCACCAACGACCCTCAGCGGCACCCGGCGCCCAGGTCAACAAGAGACCCGCTTGGCAGGGGATCCCCCATGGGGAATCAGCTCAGGTGGAACCGCAGGGGGATCGACTTCCACGCTCGGAGCGTGTTGTTGTGGTGACGTTCAGGCGTCTCAGCGATCTCGATGCGGCACACGCGGTCGAGAAGGGCGTGCAACAGCGCCTCGGCTTCGAGCCTAGCTACGTGCTGTCCCACACACTGGTGTATGCCCATGCCGAAGCCCACGTGCCCGGAGGGGTCTCGGGCGAGGTCGTACACGTCGGGGTTGTCCCAGCGGCGCGGGTCGCGGTTGGCGGCTCCGAGGAACATCAGTATCTTCCGTCCCTCCGGGATGGTGACGTCGCCGATCCGGACGTCTGTGGTGGCGGTGCGGAAGAACGTCTGTACGGGGGATTCCCAGCGAACGGCTTCGTCGAAGGCGACGCGGATGCGGTCGCGGTCGCCTCTGAGCGCGTCCCATTCATGCGGGTGGCTGGCGAAGGCGTGGAGAACAGCTGCGATGCCGTGCACGGTGGTGTCGACGCCTGCGGAGAGAAGTGAGCGGACGATGAGGGGTGCTTGCTCGTGAGTAATGTCGCCGCGGTCAGCCGCCGCCCAGATGGCCTCGCCGAACCCTCCGGCGGTCAGGGCGTCGCGGGCGCACTGGGCGATGACCCATGTGGAGATGTCGCCGATGCGGTCCGCGCCCTTCTGGACCAGGTCGTTGCTCGGACCGAAGGCGTTGAACAGGTGGTCGCCGTACGGCAGTAGGTTCTCGCGGCCTTCTTTTCCGATGCCTACTGCGTCGGGGAACACTCGGATCGGGAACGCGGCCGCCAGGTCGGCGTACCCGTCGATCTCCAGCACCTTGCCGGTCGCTCGTTCGGCCAGGTCACCGACCAGCTGCTCGGCGTCAGCCATCCAGCCGTCCCGGAGCTTTCGCAGGGCACGAACCGACAGGATCGAGGAGAGCACGACGCGTGGTGCGTCGTGGTGCGGCGGATCGCTCTCCAGCAGCAGGCTCGGCGGCCGCCATGGCTTCTCGTACTTGAAGTTGCTGAGGCCCACTCCTGCTGCGGACTGGAACGACTGCCAATCGACGAGCGCAGCCCGGACGTCGGCGTAGCGCCCCATCGCGAACACGTCGTAGCGGGACAGGTAGACGACCCGGCCGGCCCCACGCAGCTGCTCGTGGAACTCCGACGGGTCCTCGAGGATGTCGTGCCCGAACGGGTCGGCGTCGATTGTCGGAACGCCCCCAAGGCCGCCGAGTGGCTCCGAGGCTCCGAGCGGGAGCCGAGCAGCCTCTGGATTCGACGTAGTCATGACGCTCTCCTCACAGGTCCAGCACGAGTCGGTCACCGATGGAGCGCGACACACAGACGAACATGCAGTCACCGCTTTCCCGCTCGGCGTCGGAGAGGAGCGAATCGCGGTGGTCCGGCGCGCCTTCGAGGACGGTTGTCTCACAGGTTCCGCACGTGCCCTCCCGACACGAGGACAGAACGTTCACTCCGTGACGGTCGAGGGCGTCGAGAATCGACACATCGGGCTCGACCGTCACAGATCCGCCTGTCCTGGCGAGGTCGACGACGAACGGGGTCGTACGCGCCGGAGCGTCCTGTTCTTTCGGTACGAAGCGCTCGGTTCGCACTGCTCCGGCCGGCCACTCTTGCGTCGCCGCGGCCAGCGCATCCAGGAGGGGCGCGGGCCCGCAGCAGTACACCTTGCCGGTGCCGTGTTCGAAGTCCGTGAGTGCAGCGGCCAGGTCCAGCAGGCCGAACTCGTCTTGCGGGCACACCTGGACCCGATCTCCATAGGTCTGGAGCTCGGGCAGGTACGCCATCGAAGCGCGCGTACGTCCGCCGTAGAGCAGCTTCCAGCCGGCACCGAGTCGTTCAGCTGCAGCCACCATCGGGAGGATGGGAGTGATCCCGATGCCGCCCGCGATGAAGAGGTACCGGTCGGCCGGAACCAGGGCGAAGTTGTTGCGCGGGCCACCGACGCCAACAACGTCTCCTTCGGCGAGGTGGTCGTGAACCAGCGCGGAGCCTCCGCGGCCGGCGGGTTCACGGAGGACCGCGATTTGGTAGGTCGAGGCGTCCCATCGGTCGCCGCACAAGGAGTACTGCCGTGAGTACTGCGAGCCGTCGGGCGCGGTCAGCACAAGGTCGATGTGCGCTCCGGGCGCCCAGTCCGGCAGCCGCGCACCGTTGGGATCACGCAGCGTGAGCTGGGCGACCCCGTCGGCGACGATGCGTTTGGAGGCCACGACCAACGTCGTAGCGGTCGATGCGACCGCACGACCGGGCGAGAGTGCGATGGACATGCGCAGACTGTCGCTCGCCGGTGACCGGCGTCACCACCGCCATCCCATTGAATGGCAGCATCGTGGTGACCGCTGTCACTGCTCGTGATCGTCCAGTTTGGGCTGCTCCGCCGACGGGCCGACCAAGAGGCGGTGGGTTCCCCGTGCCGCAGCGAGCAGCGCGGGGATGTGTGAACGCGCGGCGTCGTCGTTCGGTACGACGACCGAAAGCGCTGCGATGACGCGGTTTCTGCTGTCCCGGATGGGGACGGCGACGCCGGTGGCGTCCGGGTGGAGGTAGCCGGGGCAGAATGCGTAGCCATCGTGTCGGATGCGGGCCAGTTCGGAACGCAGTGCTGCCTCGGTGGTGATGGTCGCGTCGGTGAAGCGCTCCATCGGAGAGTTCAGGATGCGCTCCTGCAGGGTGCGCCCAGCGTGTGCAAGCAGGACCAGTCCGGAGGAGGAGGCGTGGAGGGAGAGCCGTCCGGCGATGCGGGTGAAGTTGATGACCGAGCTGCGTGCACTCAGTCGTTCAATGAAGAGCACCTCGTCGTTTTGCAGCACACCTATCTGAACGTGGTGGCCGGTGACCGCGTGCAGGTCCTCCATGAACGGCAGAGCTGCCTCGCGCAGCCCTAGTGTGGGTGAGGCGCGCTGGCCGAGCTCCCACAGGCGGACACCAATGCGCACGTGACGGTGGGCATCGCGCCGCAACAAGCCCTGGTCGATGAGCTCGTCGACCATGCGCGAGGCGGTCGAAAGTGGGAGCTTGGCTCGCGTGGCGATCTGCGAGACCTGCAGCGCCGGGGTGTCTGGCCCGAACGCATCAAGGATGCGCACGACGCGTTCCAGGACCGACTCCCCAGAGGTAGATCTGGCCAACTTGCCCCTCCTCCACGAGCTACCTGAATACAGCCACACCGGCATACCTGGCCCCGCGTAACCGAACCGTCCACGGCCCCGCGTTCTCGGTGCCATCTGGACGTGGTCGGCGATCGGCTGCGGGGAGCCGGGCAATACGCTGGTTGGTGGGAGACGCTGAACGACCACGGGCCTCAGCGAGCAGCGCGGGGATTTGAACCTCAACCCTCTGGGTTGGATCGGCGCATTGCCGACCGCTACCAAACGTTGTGGGATGCGGCCGGATCCTCCGTGTTGACGAGGAGGAGTCCTCGCTGTCGGTTCCGACCGTGGTCGCGGGCACGCCGGTCGGCAGCCCTGCCAGCAGCGCCGCCATCCGGCCGACGTTGCGTTTCTCCTCCCCCGCACCGTTCGCGTTACCCCACACCACCTCCTCGACCGCGGCCGGGTCGAGGCCCGGCGTCTTCACGAGCAGCGACTCGATCAGCGCGGCGGCGAGATCGTCGGGGCGCACACCCGCCAGGGCGCCGTTGAACCGGCCGAACGGGGTCCGCACCGCGGCATAGAGAAAGGCACTGGCCAGCGACGTCATGACAACGACGGTAGACGCGATCAGCGATAGGGTGAAGTATCGATATCGGGTCAGATTGAGATGGTGGCCGTATGGATCTGCGGCACCTGCGCTACTTCGTCGCCGTCGCCGAGGAACGTCACTTGGGCCGCGCCGCCGACCGCTTCCACATGGCGCAGCCACCCCTGTCGCAGGCGATCGACGCACCCCGAAGAACCGCGGCCCGGACACCGTCGTATTCGGCGCGGCCTGCCGGCTGACCTCCCGGCGCGCCGGCAAGCTCCTCAACTTCCTCAACAAGAGCGACGACCTGCTCACCGAGCCGCTCCAGATCCATGGGTGAGCTCGCGGTGCGTCCCGAAGCGGGCCTGGGCGTGGAGATCGACCCCGGCAAGCTCGCCCGCTACCGCACCGACCGCTGAAGCGGGAGACACACGCTCTTCCACGCCCCGGATGGACGTCCGCTTCCCCCACGACCTCGACGCCGCGATGCGAGCCGAAATCGTGGCGCGCGAGAACACCTACGCACAGGATCTGCAGCGCGCCGGCAAGTGGCCGCACCTGTGGCGGATCGTCGGGGAATAGGCCAACATCTCCATCCTCGAGTCAGAGAGCAGCCGCGAGCCGGGTGCCCTGGTCGATTGCGCGCTTGGCATCCAGCTCGGCCGCGATGTCCGCTCCTCCGATGAGGTGCACCGGGATGCCGGCCGACTGCAGGGGGTCGTGGAGGTCCCGGTTGGGCTCCTGGCCGGTGCACAAGACGACGTTGTCGACCGCGAGCACCTGCTTCTCGTCACCGACGCGGTAGTGCAAGCCTTCGTCGTCGATGCGGTCGTACGTCACTCCTGCGATCATTTCGACGCCACGGTGCTTGAGTTCGGTGCGATGGATCCAGCCCGTCGTCTTGCCCAGCCCGGCACCGACCTTCGTCGACTTTCGCTGCATGAGCGTGACATACCGAGGGGATGGTGACCGGAGCGGAGCCTTGAGTCCACCAGCGTCTCGCTGGTCGGGGTCGACTCCCCACTGGGCCAGGAACTCGGGGACGTTCGTGCTGAGGTCTCGTCCGCTGTCGGTGAGGTACTCGGCCACATCGAAGCCGATTCCACCTGCGCCGAGAATCACAACTCTCCTACCCACGGGCTGCTTGTCGCGCAGCAAGTCGAGATAGCCCAACACCATCGGATGATCGATGCCCGCGATGTCCGGCGTTCTGGGACGAACTCCCGTCGCGAGGACGACCTCGTCGTAGCCGAGCAGGTCCGTGGCGGAGACCATCGCCCCCAGCCGGAGCGCGACGCCAGTGGCGTCGATCCGGTGCCGGAAATAGCGGAGGGTCTCATCGAACTCCTGCTTGCCAGGTACCTGGCGCGCCACGTTCAGCTGACCGCCGATGACATCGGCGCTGTCGTACAACTCCACCTGGTGGCCCCGCTCGGCTGCGGCCGTTGCGGCGGCGAGTCCCGCTGGGCCGGCGCCGACCACGGCGACTCGCTTCGTCCGCCGCGTCGGCCCGAGAACGATCTCCGTCTCGTGGCACGCGCGAGGATTGACCAGGCAAGAGGTGACCCTCCCGGCGAAGGTGTGGTCGAGGCAGGCCTGGTTACAGCCGATGCAGGTGTTGATGGTGTGCGCGCTTCCGTTGGCCGCCTTGCTGACGAAGTTCGGGTCGGCCAGGAACGGGCGGGCGAGGGACACCATGTCGGCGTATCCACCGGCGAGCAGCTCCTCCGCCTTGTCCGGTGTGTTGATCCGGTTGCTCGTCACCAGTGGCACCTCCACGGCGCCCATGAGGCGCTTGGTGACCCAGGCGTACGCAGCGCGGGGTACCGACGTGGCGATTGTCGGGATGCGGGCCTCGTGCCAGCCGATTCCCGTGTTGATGATGGTCGCTCCCGCCGACTCGACAGCCTTGGCCAGAGTGACGACCTCGTCAAACGTCGACCCGTCCGGGACCAGGTCCAGCATCGACAGTCGGTAGATCAGGATGAACTCGGGCCCGACTGCCTCGCGCACCGCGCGGACGACTTCGACCGGGAAGCGCATTCGATTCTCGTAGCTGCCGCCCCACCCATCGGTGCGCTGGTTGGTGCGCCGGACGATGAACTGATTGATCAGGTAGCCCTCGGAGCCCATGATCTCAACACCGTCGTACCCGGCCTGCTTGGCCAGTGCGGCGCAGGTCGCAAAGTCCGCGATCGTCTGCTCCACCTCAGCGGAACTGAGTTCGCGGGGCAGGTAGTCGCTGATGGGCGCCTGGATCGGGCTGGGCGCGACCACGCCGTGATGGTGGCCGTACCTGCCAACGTGCAGGATCTGCATCGCGATCCGTCCACCAGCCTGGTGGACGGCCTCAGTGATCAAGCGGTGTCGATTGATCTCGTCGGCCGTGGTGAGCTTGGAGCCTCCTGCAACCGGCAACCCGGCTTCGTTCGGCGCGATGCCCCCGGTGACGATCAGACCGACGCCCCCTCGGGCCCTCTCGGCGTAGAACGCCGCCATCCGCTCGAAGCCGTGCTCGACCTCCTCAAGCCCCACGTGCATGGAGCCCATCAGTACTCGGTTCGGCAGACACGTGAATCCAAGGTCGACGGGTGCGAGAAGGTGGGGATAGGACATGCGGAACTCCATTTCGAAAGCGCCCATTCGGCTGGCCGAGGACGTCAGAGGCCGAGGTCGCGGCCGCTCAGCTTGGGGCGGTCGCCTCAGCTCGTCGGTTCGAGTACTCCGGGGCCGGGTGTTGCGGAATAGAGCTCGGCGATCTCGGCGGCGTACTTTTGAAGGATCGGCTTCCGCCGCAGCTTCATGGTGAGCGTGAGCTCGCCGCCACCCGGCTCCCAGAAGGTGGGCAGGATCCGGAACCGTTTGATCTGCTCGACCCGGGACAGTTTCGCGTTACCGGCAGAGACGCCGGCGCGGATCGCGGCGACGACCTCGGGATCTTCGGCGAGTGCCTTGGCCGACGCGTCCGGCAGACCTCGGCGCGCGGCGTACGCGGCGGCACCCTCGGCGTCGAGGGTGACCAAGGCCGTCATGTACGGGCGAGCGTCGCCGATGCTGATGACTACGCCGGCCAGGGGCGTGGCAGCCTTGATGACGTTCTCGACGTTGGCCGGTGAGATGTTCTTCCCGCCCTCGGTGATGATCAGCTCCTTCTTGCGGTCGATGATCGTGAGGTAGCCGTCGCCGTCCATCGTCACCACGTCGCCGGTCGTCAGCCATCCGTCCGGGTCGAAGGCCTCGGCGGTCTTGGCGGGCTCCTTGCGATAGCCCTTCATCACCAGCGGCCCGCGGACCAGCAACTCTCCGTCGTCGGCGATCCGGGCCTCCATGCCGGGGACGATCTTGCCGATGGTCCCGAGCCGGTGCTCGGCCGGCGGCACGACGCTGCAGATGCACGAGAGCTCCGACATCCCCCAGATCTCGGTGATCGGCACCCCAAGACCGCCGAAGAACGCGAGCGTCTCAGCCGGGATGGGAGCGGCCCCCGAGATAGCCCACTTCAGTTGATCGAAGCCGAGTTTGGCCCGCACCGACGACAGCACGGCGGCGTCGGCCTTGGCGTACTCCGCAGCCAACTCGTCGGAGACCGGCTCGCCGGCGAGGTCCGCCCGCGCCTTGCGGGACGCGACGGCAAAGGCCCACTGCATGTCTTGACGGCGTTGTTCGTCGGGCTCGGTGGCGACGATGTTCTCGGTGGCTGCCTTGAGTTTCTCCCACACCCGCGGCACGGCGCCCCAGATGGTCGGCCGGCAGTCGCGGAGGGCGGCGGCAATCTGGCGCGGGTCGGGTACGACGGTGATCTGGATGCCAGCCCACATCTGCAAGTAGAGCGCGCTGAACCGGTCGGCGATGTGCGCCGACGGGAGGAAAGACGTGATCCGGTCCCCGAACTCGGCAGGGAGCACGGACGTCACCGCGGCGCACTCGAAGGCGATGTTGGAGTGCGTCATCTCGACGCCCTTGGGGTTGCCGGTCGTGCCTGAGGTGTAGATGAGCGTGACGACGTCGTCGGGCTGCACCGCCTGCCAGGTCGCCTCGAAGTCGAAGGTGGTGTTGGCAGATCCGCGCGCCATCAGGTCGTCGAGGGTGATCGCGCCGTCGACGGGTTCGTCGAGCACGATGAGGTGGTCGATCGGGACTCGGGAGGCGCGGATCACCTCGACGTACTGTGGCTCGCACACGACAACCTTGTTGCCGGCATTGGAGAGGACGTACTCCAGCTGCTCGGCTGCCAAGGTGTTGTAGACGGAGAACGACGTCGCGCCGAGGTGCTGTACCCCGACATCGACCGGATAGAACTCGATCCGGTTGGACATCATCAGAGCCACTGTGTCACCCCGCGCCACGCCGAGGCTGTCCAGGCCTGCCGCCACGAGGCGGACATGGTGGGCGTACTCGCCCCAGGTCAGGGTCTGGGAGCCGCCGACATTGCGCACGGCAACGGCGTGGGGATCGATGACAGCGATTCTCTGGAACGCCTCACAAAGTGTGGTGGGCTGGGTTGCGCGCCATGTCATAGATTCGCCTTTACGATCGAAAGTCGTAGCGGCCGATGCGACCGCACGAGCGGTCGGCGGCGAGCCTGCGATGGCCTTGCGCAGAGTGTCGGGCGCAAGTGACTGGCGTCACCATCACCATCCCATTGAATGGCAACATTGTGGTGATACCGCTGTCACTGCTGTGAGCGTCCAGTTCGGGCTGCTCCGCCGACGGGCCACCAAGGCGCACCGGGAACGCGTGCAGTCGGAATCGCAGCTCGACGGCGACGCCGGTCCCTTCGTCGAACGTTTGAGCTGCGAGCCACTTCCGGGCGTAGGTCACGAACAAGATCTTTCCCGCGTCGGGATCGACGTACTGTCCCCGCACGAGATCGGCGCACACCGTGGCGGCGAAGCAGTCTGCGTCGACCTTGCGCTTGAAGCTCTTGTTGCGCTCCGTGCCATCCGGACCACGCCATCGGACGCGGTACGACCTGACGACCCGGCCGTTGTTGCCCCGCCGCTCGCGCCGTTCAACGTGGGCCATGGCGATCCGCCAGATGTTCGTCGAGCCATGCGCGGACGGCGGCCGGCTCGTACCGGAGGTGCCTGCCGACGCGCCCGACATCGACCCGCTGCGACCGGCGACGTACGCCAGCAGCAACGTGCAGAGCGCTCGCGACCAGAGACAACTGGATCCCTGACAATGTGAGTCGCGTAGTCCGCACCAGGGGTTCGCTGGACGGATTTGGATCTTGCCGCCTTGCTCGCCGAGATCGACGAAGCCGGGGACGAGCGCGGCACGTTCGGCCAGACGGTCTTTCATGTCTTGACACTCGATCAAGATCTTGAACCGAAACTAGTTCGGGTGGCGCTGGATCGAGCGTTGTCAGACGGGGTTCGATTCTGGGCGGCCGCGATACTGCTGTACCTAGCCGGCAATGACGCGGCTGCCGTTCTCGCGAAAGTGCTTGGAGCCGACGAAACGATAGATGGCGGGGAGGGCTCCTTCACACTCTCGCGCCGACTCCAGGACGTCGACCACATCGACCATCTGGTCGAGTCCGTCGAAGTGTGGGGCCATGTTTCACTCTTCTGAGAGGCGGTCAGGTGGATCGACGGCAATGCCCCCGCAACCCCTCTCCGGCGATCAGCCCCCGCGATGCCGCGTGGGCCGCACTCGGGCCGCAGACGAACGAAAAACAACCCCTGACGCTGGAAGACGGTGGAAGACGTCTTCGCGGGTCAGGGGTCGATTTCAGGCATTCACCGGGTGGGCATCGCCCACGCGGGCTTCGCATGGCGGCGGCGCTGCGTTTCCACTGGTGCGCCGATCGGTTCCTCGGTGAATGGCGCCGTCAGTTCGACCGTCTTCTCGCGGCGGCACCCGAACTCACTCCGGTCGGCGCGGGCGCTGTGGAGGCAGGGTTCGTTGGTCTGCCACAGCCGGGCGAGAGCGCCCACGGCCGACCGCCCAGTGGGGAAGGCCCTGCGCTCGCAACCATGAGGCTCCGCCCCCTCCCGGTCGTCCGGGGCTTCCGGCTCACGGGCCGCTGTGCCAGGAAAGTCACATTCAAGGCACTCCCTCCTCTTGCTAACCTCTGAACGTATTTGGCTAGCCTCTAAACATATTGGTACGCCCATGGATGGGGTCTCCTCTTGACCGCTGTCATCCCTGCGGTGGGTAATCTGCCCACGCCCCTGACCAGCTTCGTCGGCAGGCACCGCGAGGTCGCCGAGATCCGCCGTCTGGTGGGCGTGGGGCGGCTGGTGACGCTCACCGGAGCGGGCGGCGTGGGCAAGACGCGGCTGGCGCTGGCGGCCGCCGCGGCCTCCAGGAAGGCGTTCCCGGACGGCGTGTGGATCGTCGACCTGACCGCGGTGTGCGACCCGTCGGCGGTGGCCGTCGCGACCGCGGGTGCGCTGCGGGTTCCGGACCGCGGCGGCGGGCCCGCCCTTGAGCAGCTCGCGGACCATCTGGCCCGCCACCGGGCGCTGATCGTGCTGGACAACTGCGAGCATCTGATCGACGCGTCGGCGGGGCTGGCGAAGGCGCTGCTGTCGGCCTGTCCGGAGCTGCGTGTCCTGGCGACGAGCCGCCAGACGCTGGGGGTCACGGGCGAGCACGTCTTCGTCGTCCCCGCGCTGTCGATACCGGACGAGGCGGTCGAACTGCTGCAGGAGCGGGCCGCTGCCATCCGGCCGGACTTCCGCGTCACCGACGCCAACCGGGCTGAGGCCGCCCGGCTGTGCGCCGACCTCGACGGGCTGCCCCTGGCCATTGAACTGGCCGCGACGCGGCTGCGGTCGCTGACCGTCGACCAGGTCGTGGAGCGTCTGGAGGACCGCTTCGCTCTGCTCACAGGCGGCTGCAGGACCGTGCTCCCACGCCAGCGCACGTTGCGCGGGCTGATCGAGTGGAGCTATGAGCTGTGCACCCCCGCCGAACAACTGCTGTGGAACCGGCTCTCGGCCTTCCGCGGCGGCTTCAGCCTGGACGCGGCCGAGTACGTGTGCGCGGGGGACGGCATCGCGGCGCATGAGGTACTGGACCTCCTGGACCGGCTGGTGTCCCAGTCCGTCGTCCTGCCCTGTGAACGCGAAGGATTGCCCCGCTACCGGCTGCTGGAAACCATCCGCGCATACGGCCGGGCCCGGCTGGCCGAGACGGGTGAAGAGCCGGGGTTGTTGCGGCGGCACCGCGATTTCTTCCTCGCCCTCGCCGAGCGCACCGCCTCCGAATGGTTCGGCCCCGGCCAGGAACCGGCTCTGACCCGGATGCGTGCCGAGCGCGGCAATTTCCGGGCGGCACTGGAGCTCGGGACGAGGTTTCACCCAGCCATGGCCGCGCCCGCCCCGGCAGAGCCCCAGAAGGCGCAACCGCACCCGCTGGAGCGCGGCGGCGCGGATTCCGCCGACGCACAGGAGGCGCTTCGCCTGGCCGCGGCGCTGCGTTTCCACTGGTGTTGCGACGGGTTCCTCGGTGAGGGGCGCCGCCAGTTCGACCGTCTTCTCGCGGCGGCACCTGAACCCACCCCGGTCCGGGTCGGGGCGCTGTGGGTCGCCGCCTGGGTGGCGATTCTGCAGGGAGATTTCGCGACGGCCGGCCGGTGGCTGGACGAGGCCGAGGAGCTGGGCGAACGGCTGGACGACCCGTCGGTCCGGACGTGCATCCAGGGCTATCGCGGTGCGTCGGCGGCCTTGCAGGGGCGGACGGCGGAAGCCGTGCGTCTTTTCGAGGGGGCGCTGGCCGCTCACGAGGCGGCGGGCGAAGCACCGCAGGGGCTGCGGTGGCTGTTCCAGATGGCGGTCACGCAGTTCCATCTCGGGGACGCGCGCGCGGCGGAGGAGACCGGCAAACGCGCGGTGCGGCTGGCGGAAGCATCCGGGGAGCGTCTGTACGGGTCCTACGCGAAGTGGGCGCTGGGCTACGTGCTCTGGGCACGCGGCGACGAGGAGGAGGGCACGGCGCTGACGCGGTCCGCGCTGGAGATCCTGCGGGGCTTCAACGACTACGCCGGGACCTCGATGGCACTGGAAGTGTTCGCCTGGATCACCGCGTCCCGAGGCGACCACGAACGGGCGGCACAGCTGCTGGGCGCCGTGCACGCCCTGACCCGGGACGTCGGAGCCGCCTTCTACACACCCAGCGGGCACCGCGCCCGCTGCGAGGAAGCGGTCATCTCCGCGCTCGGCCCGGCCGGATACGAGAAGGCCCTCGCGGAAGGCGCCCGGCACGACAGCCCGGCCCGGGCCATCGCCCTCGCCCTCGACACGGATTCCGGTGCCGGGCCCGAAGGCGGCAGGGACACCGCGCACGACACCGGCACCGAAAGCGGCAGTGGCACCGACGCCGACGGTGAGCGCGGTGCCGAAAGCGATATCGGCACCGAGGGTGATCCCGGTACCGACGCCGACGGTGACATCGACGTCAAGGAGACTGCGCCGAGCACTGTGCGCCGCCGACACACGCCTGCCGCCGCGGACACCGAGCCTCCGTCACCCGCCGAGGGACCCCGCATATGCGACGTACTGCTGGTCGACGGCGACCCGACGGCCAGGGAGAACGCCCGGCGCATCCTGGAGGCGAGCGGCCACCGGGTACGTAGCGCCGCCGACGGCCTGATGGGGCTCACCCTGTTCCGTCAGCAGACACCGGACGTCGCCGTGCTCGCCGAGCGGCTGCCCGGCCTGGACGGGATGAGCCTGGCCGGGCGGATCCGCGCAGAGTCCGCGGTGCCCATCATGCTGATCGCGGACCGCGACGACCCGGCGGACCTGGTGACGTGTCTGGAGGCGGGCGCCGACGACTGCCTGGCCAGGCCGGTCGACGGATCGCTCCTGGTCGCCCGTGTCCGTGCCCTGCTGCGCCGCTCCGTCCCCAGGGACCAGCCGCCCGACACCTGTGCGGTCCGGTTCGGCGACCTGGTGTACTGCCCCGAGTCACTGGAGGTGTACAAGGACGGGGAACCCATCCACCTGACCACCACCGAGCTGAAGCTGCTGCGGGAGTTCGCGGCTTCGCCCGGCACGGTCCTCACCCGCGACATCCTCCTGGAGCGGGTCTGGGGCTGCGCCTGGTCCGGCGACACGCACGTCGTGGATGTCCAGGTGATGCGGCTGCGTAGCAAGATCGGCCGCGACCGCATCGAAACGGTCCGTGGTTTCGGCTACAAGCTGCGCGCCTGAGCCGAGGGGGGCGGCCGTCAGCAGCCTGCTGCCGCCATGCGCCGCTCCAGGTGGGACAGCCGGTCAGGCGTGTCGTCCAGGACGAGCAGCAGGTGTGGTTCGCCGCCGCCGTCATCGGCGATGTCGCCGAGGATGGGCACGAGGGGGGGAGGGCGTTGTCCGGCTCGTCGGCGAGGAGGTCGCCGGCTTCCCGGACGATGACCGTCAGCGGCGCGGTGGGCCTCCCGATCGTGGCGGCTGCGCTGGGGGCCGCTCGCGACACGGTGTCCCGGAGGCAGTCGTAGAAGGCGTCCCAGCTGTGCCCGAAGTGCTCCGGAAGCGGGGCGCGGCGGGCTCGTTCGATGAACAGGCCGTGCCTGGGACGGCAACGGAGCCGCGCACCTCCTGCTGCGCGGGAACGTCGGCGGCCACCTCGGCCAATAGCCTCGATCGACGACCTCGCCAAGCGCATCACGGACGAGACCACACCTACCTGGCGAGGTGCCTATTGGGGCCTACAGGGCGATCTGTCTAAGACAAATGCCCTCTCGGAAGCGGTGGGTAGCCTGCTTCCGTCATGCGTTCGGTCACCCGAGACAGGCGGTCCGGAGTTCCGTCCAGGAGCAGTGACAACGTGGGCCTTGAGCTGTCTTTACCGGCGGTTTGGCCCAGGATGTTCAGAAAGACCCACAGTGCGCTCGCGGACTCGTCCGCGAGGAGCTCGTCCGCCTCCTGGACGATCACCGCCAGTGGCGCGCTTTCCCCCTCCGAGGAGGCACTCTCGTCGGAGGCTCTCGCCACCGCTTCATCGAGACAGTCGCTGAAGGCGTCCCAGTTCCGGCCGAAATAGTCCGGGAAGCCGAGTTCGGTCGCCCATTCGGTGAAAAGGTCCCGGCTGGTACGGCAACGGGAGCCGCGCACGGTACCCAGTGTCGTGATGTCGGCTGCCGCCTGCGTCAACGGGCGGAGCCAGGCAGTCTTGGAGGTCAATCCGATCGTCCCCTTCATTTCCTTCATGACCACCGGGGTGGTGTCACGGACGGATTCACCTGTCTGTGACACCACCCCGGCCCGGTCGGCTTCCACGTGCCTAGTATTTGCCCAGGTAGTAGAACGTCTGGTAGTGGTCGAACGTGGCGTAGACGTTGCCGGTCCTTGTGTTGCGCACGAGCCGCCTCGCGTTACGCGGCGCCTTCGCATAGCCGTAGTAGTCGATGTCGTACTCCACGTAGGGAGAGTTCCCCTGGACTGCCGAGCTCTGCCAGGCGTCGTTGCTCGAGACGCCATGGTTGAGTTCGGCCTGGGTGACCAGTCCGGCGTTGTCGTTGAACGTGCCGCCGTAGTAGATGAACTGGTCACGTCCTATGCCGGGCTCGTAAAACCCGTACCAGTTACGGCCCCAGAACGAGCCGGGCCATCCTCCTCCCGGGTGCGCATCGAGGCGGTAGTAGCTCGACCAGCCGGACCTGACGGACTGGTTGAGGTCGACGTTGTTGTTGGCCCACCACGTCGCCGCTTCGTTCGCGTCGTCCCAGTCCACCTGCTGCACGCCGGCGGGCGCGCCGGCGTAGCAGGCTGCCGGGCATTGGGCCGACGGCGGCTGCGCGAACGCGGCGCCGGACTCGGCAACCGAGCCGCCCAGGAGGGCGAGCGCGATGCTCGCGACGGTCAGGATCCGGCGGCGGCCCCGGAGCCGGGGGCGCTTCGTACGGCGTTCCGCGTCGGACGCGGACGCTGTGTCAAGAGAGGAGGACAAGACGTCTCCTTCGCTAGTTCCGGTCTTTCACCCGGGGGCCGTTCGCCCCGGTGCCATCAAGAAACCGGTCGTGCGTAGCAGTGGCCTCTCAGCCGGCTCACAGCTGTCCGACAGACGGAAATGACACCCGGCTGTGAGAAAGTCCCCCCGGGCGGCCACCGGTGAACGCACGGTCCGGACCGCTCGCGGTCGGTGAACACGGCGTGCAAGGTCAGCTCGCGCAGTCGGCAGTATTCGGTGAGGCAGCCGACGAGTGGCGCATGGCGGGCCAGGCCATCCCGGTGACGGGCGCCGGCCGAACGAGGACACCAGATCGAACGCGACCCGCAGGCCGCGGAAAACGAACATGGTCACCGCCGTCCACGCCCACTACAAGGGCCTCAACGCGGTGCAGGCGCTCTTCTACGGCATCGCCCGCCTAAACTCAACTGCCGCCAAGGACTCGCTAGTTACGCCCCGTCGGCGCCCGCATTGCCTACGCCTACGAGCGTGCGGTGAACCTGCCGTCGGGACGCTTGTGCAGCCAGCCGCGGTCAGCGAGCTTGGTCAGCTTCGCCCGCAGCGGTTCCAGCTTCCCACGCATCGTCACCTCAAGGCCCAGCTCCTCGCCGACGGCCTTGACCTGCATCGGGCCGGCGGCAGCCCGCACGATCGCCAGGATCTTGCAGTAGTCAGCGGGCAGCGCGGCCTCGTCGGGATTCTCGCCGCGGTGCGGGATCAGCAAAACCGCCCGCTCCGCCACCCGGACCGCAGTCGGGGCGACGGCCGCCGCGGCCTCCTGCGCAACCCGGTCCTGATCGGCCAGCCGGTTCAGGACCCGCTCGGCGATCACCAACTCCTTCCGCTCGGCCTGGACCTCCCCCAGCTGCTTGGCCAACTCCTCGACGAGCGCGTCCAGTTCACTCGGGCGAGCGGTAATCCGCTCCAGCTCCAGCATTTCCACGTCCTCCCCGCGCTCTCCCGGCGTACCGGCCCGGCCACGGATCGTAGGAGCGGCACGGCGGTCAGCGCAGCAGAAGCCGGCAACGGCCCCGGCCGACAGGTCAGACGATCTTCACCATGGACACCCGCCGACGACCAGCGCGAATACCCCGCTCGCCCCGCACACACACCCGTGACCTGCGTACTTCATGTTGCACAGGTCTCATTGCCGCTTGTGGACGTCGATCTGTCGCAGCGGTTGGCCCCTGACAGCCTGTGCGAACTGGTCGCCCCGTTGCTGCTGCCGTTCTACTCCCGTCCGCAGGGCGGCGGGTATGCGGCGTGTGACGATGCATCCAACCCGTCCGCATCGTTCTGCCGATCGTCCCGCCGACCGGGCTGAATCAGCGCGGCTTCAGAGCTCCTTGTGGTGTCCGGTGTGGAGCTCTGCCACCCGGCCGCCCCGGGTTTAGAAGGTCCAGAAGGCGTGGACGGTGCCGGTGCCGAGGTACGACGCCATCATCAACTTCCTCCGCCAGCGGGGCGGCGGCTCAAACCTCTACCAAAGCATCCGTATGACAAAGAACGACAACGACTACTTCCCCCTCACCCTGCGGTTGGGTCAGACCGCGATCACTCTGATCTTCAACGGGCGTAACGGGTACGTGACCGGCTGGTTCAACGAACAGACCCGCCAGTACGTCCGGCTGGATACCGGACCCGTTGCATATGAGGGGCAGGCCGGGCAGAACAGGAACTGGTTCAACTACAACGACATGGAGCGTGCCGCGGGGGTCGACCGCGGCACCGTCGGCATCACCATGGGTGCCATCCAGGGTTCGATCAGCGACCTGGCGAGGGGCAACAGTCAGGACCAGGCGCGGGCCCTGCTCGTCCTTGTCCAGGCCTTTTCCGAGGGTGCCCGCTTCGACTTCATCTCCTACCGGATCAGCCAGGCGATGCGGTACCACAGCACCTTCTACGCCGGGTCCCCGTCCGTCATCAACGGTGCCGTCGGGTTGTCGCTCGAGGGCTCCCCAGTCGGCCAGCTCGCCGATCAGGCGATGAGCCGTGGATAAGTGCATCCCTGTTTAGCGGGCCAGGTCGCTGAGGGACAGGGAAACCTGCTTGGGCTCCAAGCAGGCCGGCAGCTGAAGGGCACGGGCGACCACGGACCCGGTCGGGCCGATCGGGTGCCTGCGTGCCTTCATGATGTACTGACCGTTCTCGATGAGGGTCAACTCCTGAGCAACCGCCGGAGGATCTTTCCGGCCGGCGACTTGGGAATCTCGTCGATGAACTCGATCTCCCGGACCTTCTTGTAGGGCGCAACGCGCTCGGCCGTCCAGGCCATGAGCTCGGACGCATCAAGGGCCCGGGCGGTGACCACGAAGGCCTTGGGCGCCTCTCCGCCCTCGGCGTGCGGAACGCCGACCACGGCGGCATCAAGCACATCGGGATGTGTCAGCACCACCGACTCAAGCTCTGCGGGAGCCACCTGATATCCCTTGTACTTGATCAGCTCCTTGAGGCGGTCGACGACCCAGAACACCCCGTTCTCATCCACCCGGACGATGTCACCAGTCCTCAGCCAGCCGTCGTCGACAACGGTCTCGGCTGTCGCGGCGGGATTGTGCAAATAGCCGGCCATCACCTGGGGACCACGGACCCACAACTCCCCTCGCTCCCCAGGACCAGTGTCCTGACCGCTGACGGGGTCGACGAGGCGAGCCTCCGTGTTGGGAACCAACAGCCCGACCGATCCCGCCGGCGTGGTCTCGAACAGATCGTCGGGCACGAGGTGGGTGCCCGGACTCGCCTCGGTCATCCCGTAGCCCTGGCGGATGAGGCAGCCGATCCTGCGCTCCGCCCGCAGGGTCACTTCCACGTCCAGAGGTGCCGCACCGCAGCTGGCGAGCCTCAGGGACGAGAGGTCGTAGTCGTCGACCTCGCGCGCGGTGGCCAGGTCGAGGACCATCGGCGGTGCCAGGAGGGCGCGAGTGACCCTGAAGTCCTGCACCATCCGCAGATAGGAAGTGAGGCTGTAGCGCCCAAGGGTCACCACGGTGGCCCCGGCGCGGAGGGCAGCGTTCAGGATGATCGTGAACCCGTAGATGTGGAAGAACGGCAACGCGGCCGAGAGGACATCGGCCTCCTCGACCTTCCAGCCGACACCGACCTGTTCCAGATTCGCGACCAGGTTCCGGTGGGTCAGCATCACGCCCTTGGACACTCCGGTAGTCCCGCTTGAGAAGGGAAGCGCCGCGAGGGCCGTGGCCGGGTCGAGATCAAGAGGCGGCGGCGGACCTTCACCGATCAGGAGGTCGGAGAAGGGGCGCGCAGCGCCTGGTCCGCCCTGAGAGGCCAACTGCCCGTCGCCGAGCACGAAATGATGCTGGATCCCAGCTTCGTGTGCGGCCTCCGCGGCTTTGTCGGCAGCCTGACCGGAACTGACGATGACCTTGGCCCCTGCGCTGACGAACTGCTTGACGAGCTCGCCGGTCGTCAGCGCCGGATTCACGGGAGTCACCACACCGCCTGCCGCCAGGATCGAGTAGACGGCAAGGGCGTAGTGCGGCTGGTTGTGGCTCATGATCGCCACCACATCGCCGGGCCTCATCCCCCGGCTCGCGAGGCCGCGAGCGGCCGCGGTCGCACCTTCCGCGAGCTCGCGATAGGTAAGGCGTTGACCAGTGGTGGCGTCGACCAAGGCCACCTTGTCGCCCCGTTGCAGTGCGTTCCCGAGGACGTGCTCCACGAGGGTCACGTCCGGAATCTCGATGTCCGCCGCCGGGCCTCGATAGATTGTCACGACTTGTGGCCTCTCTGAGGAACATGTCTCAGCGGTAGAACCTGAACACAAGCTGGGCGACACAGGCGGGCTTGTCGGAACCCTCTATCTCGATGACGACGTCTGAGGTGATCTGCAGACCCTCCCCACCCACCTTCTCGACCCGGGCAACTGCGCCTGTCAGGCGAATGCGAGCACCGACGGGAACAGGTGACGGGAAGCGCACCTTGTTGAGCCCGTAGTTGACCTTGGTGCTCACGTCGCTCACCTCGAGCACTTCGGACCAGAGCGGGATCACCAGTGACAGGGTCAGGTACCCGTGGGCGATCGGCCCGCCGAACGGTCCCTCGCTCGCGCGCACGGGGTCGGTGTGGATCCACTGATGGTCGTCGGTGGCGTCCGCGAAGGTGTTGACGCGGTCCTGCGTGATCTCCAGCCATTTGCTGGTGCCGAGGGCGGCGCCCTCCATGCCCTGCAGGTCGTCGAACGAAACGATGGTTGTCATGCTGTCTCCTGGTTGTGAACTCGTGTCAGCGCGCCGGGCTGCTGGCGGGCGGGTCCTGTGCCTCCGCGCAGCCCGAGCGCGCGCATGGCGTTCTCCTTCATCACCAGCGGCCTGACCTCGGCGCGGATGTCGAGTTGGTCGAAGTCCTTCATCCAGCGCTCGGGGCGCAGGAGGGGGTAATCGGATCCGAAGAGCACCTTGTTCTGCAGCGCACGGTTGATGGCGTGTACGAGCTGGGGCGGGAAGTACTTGGGAGACCAGCCGGACAGGTCGATGTAGACGTTCGCCTTGTGCTGGGCGACCGAGATCGCCGCGTCCTGCCACGGCACTGAGGGGTGCGCCATGATGATGGTCAGTCCCGGGAAATCGGCGGCCACGTCGTCGAGCAGCATCGGGTCGGAGTAGCGCAGCTTGATCCCGCGCCCCCCGGGGAGGCCCGAGCCGATGCCGGTCTGACCGGTGTGGAACAGCGCGGGTACGCCGAGGCTCTCCAGTTCTTCGTAGAGCGGGTACACCGTTGGGTCGTTCGGGAGGAACCCCTGGAGGCTCGGGTGGAACTTGAACCCGCGCACGCCGTACTCCTCGACCAGCCGGCGGGCGCTGCGGATGCCGGCCTTGCCTCGGGCAGGGTCGATGGACCCGAACGGGATGAGCACGTCGCGGTGCTCGGCGGCTGCCTCGGCGATCTCCTCGTTGGAGAGCGCTGTATGACCGGTGGCCGCCTCGGCGTCGACGCTGAAGATCACGGCTGCCATCTGCCGTGCGCGGTAGTCGGCGGCGATGTCGTGCACGGTGGGGTCGTAGGGGTCGCCCTTGAAGTACCTGGCGGCGGCCTCGTTGAGCTCGTCGTCGAGTGAGTGGTGGCCGTGAAGGTCGGCGTGCACATGAACGTGAACGTCGATAGCCGTGAGAGCGTCAAGATCCATGGCGGCAACTGGCCCTTGTGCAGTCACTGGGCCTGCCCTTCGGACGAAGGCTCGACCTGCTGGCCGACGGTCTGGTGTGCCGCGGCGTACTTCCCGGGCCAGGCTGCGGCGATGTCGTCGGCGCTCCAGCCGGTGCCGTCGGCGAACTCGACGACGACCTCAGTCGGATGGCTCCACAGGGACAGCCGGTCTCCGCCGATGCCGATGGCCTGCCCGGTGATGTCGCGGGCGGCGTCCGAGGCCAGGAAGGCGACCAGCCCGGCCGCGTCCTCCGGGGTGCCGAAGCCGAGCTGCTCGCGTGCGTACCGCGGCAACGCCCGGCCTTCCTTGAGGGCCTCGATGTAGGGCTGGACGAACGGGACGGTCTCGGTCATCGCGGTGGCCGCGACCGGGACGACGGCGTTGACGGTGATGTTCGCCCGAGCCAGCTCCATCGCCCAGGTGCGCACCATGCCCACGATGCCGGCCTTTGCGGCGGCGTAATTGGTCTGGCCGAAGTTGCCGACCTGGCCGGTCGGGGAGCCGATGCAGATGATCCGGCCACCGTCGCCCTGTTCGCGCAGCCGAATCGCCGCAGCCCGGGTGCAGGTGAAGGTCCCTCGGACGTGGGTGGTAATCACCGCGTCGAACGCCTCGTCGGTCATCTTCCAGAGCGTCGAATCGCGCAGGATTCCCGCGTTGTTGACCAGGATGTCGAGGCGACCGAACTCAGCGACGGCGCGGTCGACGAGTGCCTGCGCGGCTTCCTGCGTGCCGACAGGGACGACCTCCGCCACGGCCTTACCGCCGATGTCGGCGATCGTCGAGACCGCGGCCTCGGCCACATCTGCGTCGACGTCGTTGACAACGACGGCGGCGCCGCAGCGGGCGAGTTCCGTGGCGTAGGCGAGTCCGAGGCCGCGGCCGCTTCCCGTGACGATCGCTACCTTGCCTGAGAGATCCACGTGGTGCACTCCTTCTGAATCATGACCCGCCCGGTGGGCGAGGCGGGACGGAACTGCTGCTCTGGTGGGTGACTGTCGGTCATCCGTCGCTCCAAGGCGTAGCTCTGGGCGCTCGGGCCGTCGACGCTCCGCAGGACCTCCAGGCCCCCCGGGACATCCGCTGCCTTGGAGATGAAGACCGTGCGCGTCGCCGACTCGGCGAGATCGGTGTAGTCGAGCGCATCGTCAACGACCAGCAGGTGGTGGGGCGGCTCCGGTACCGATGTCTGCACCGGCATCGTGCAGGGGGTCCTGCTTCATGGCGGGCGCCAGCTCCTCGTCATCGCCCCATTGCCTCCTCAAAGGCGATGTCTCCACGCCACAGGTGATCACGGCAATGATCGGGCGATGATCTCTTTCATGATTTCGCTCGTGCCGGCGAAGAGAGTGGTGACCCGGGCGTCGAGAAAGTCACGGGCGATCGGGTACTCGCGCATGTACCCGTAGCCTCCGTACAGCTGCAGGCAACGCTGCACCACGGTCTGCTGAAGTTCCGTGGTCCACAGTTTCGCCATTGCCGCGGTCTCTGGGGTCAGGGTGCCGGCGACGAGCTCGGTTACGCAGCGGTCGACGAAGACGCGGGCGACCTGGATCTGGGTGGCCAGTTCGGCGAGGACGAACCGGTTGTGCTGGAAGTCGGCCACGGCGCGGCCGAAGGCTTGGCGCTGCCGGGTGTACTCCAGCGTGTGGTGCAAGGTGCGTTCCATGGACGCCATGGCGGCGACGGTCACGCTGATCCGCTCGGTCGCCAGGTTGTGCATCAGGTATGACAGGCCGCGCCCTTCGTCGCCGAGGAGGTTGGTGCGGGGTACGAGTACGTCGTCGAAGAACAACTCCGCGGTGTCTTGGGCGTCCAGCCCGATCTTGGCAAGTTTCCTGCCGCGGGTGAAGCCGGGCATGTCGCCTTCGACGACGAACAGGCTGATCCCGTCCCGGTCGCGCGGGGGGCCGGTCTTGGCGGCGACGACCACCAGGTCGGCGAGGATGCCGTTGCTGATGAAGGTCTTCGCGCCGGTGAGACGGTAGTGGTCGCCGTCGGGCGTCGCAGAGGTGCGTATCGCCCGCAGGTCGCTGCCCGCACCGGGCTCGGACATCGCGATCGCGGTGACCAGCTCTCCGGAGCAGGCTCGGGGCAGCCAGCGCCGCTTTTGCTCCTCAGTGCCGAGACCGCACAGGTACGGCGCGACGAGGTCGTTGAAGCCGCCGATGCTCATCGATACGGCGTTCGCGCCCACGCGGCACAGTTCCTCGGTGATGACCATGCTGTACCGAAAATCGTCGACTCCGCCGCCACCGTACGGCTCGGGTACGGCTGGGCCGAGCAGCCCGACACGACCGGCTGCCTGGTAGAACTTCCGATCGACGCTGCCGTCGGCTGCCCAACGGTCCAAGTGCGGGACGACTTCACCTTCGACGAACTCTCGCACGACCGCCCGGAAGGCGTTGTGGTCGTCGTCGAAGAGGGTGCGCGGAAGCTGGGCGTTCATGGTGTGGGTCCTTCGCAGATCGGAGTCCGGACTCGTGCGCGCATCTGGTCTCGCCCGGGGCGTCCGAGCCGAGACGATCTTCATGCGCGCCGACGCAGTCGTGGTCTCGAAGCTCGCATCACTGGTCGACTCCGGCAGCCTCACGGTCGACATCGCGCGGCACGTACCGCTCAGCGACTTCGCGACCGTGCACCGCCAGGCCGGATGAGGGCAAGGTTCGCGGCAGGGGCGTGATCGTCCTACCCGTCGCCTGACCCCCGTGCGCCACGTGCGGTGCGGATCCTGCCCCTCTTTAGAGCAGGGGCCGTATCGCGGTCGGAGGGGTACCGATCAGCCAGTCGCAGCGGATCGTTGCCCGCTGGTCCAGCGAAGGCCTGAACCAGCGTGAGCCAGTGAGTCGCCGTCGGGCCCTCGGCGTGCACATCGACGTCGTCGAGGTGCCGCCGTCGGGTGGCAAGCAGCGCGAAGTCGTGCCCTTGTCCGGTCACGCGGTCGGTGGCCGACGGGTCGCCCCACGTCCACAGGTCGCCGTCGGGACCAGTGAGCTCGACGCGAACGTCCACCTCGGGAGGCAGCTCGCCCCTCGAGGCGTGAGCGAAGTCACGCGCGCGCACGCCGAGGTGGCACACGTGACGCGCCCGCGGAGTGGGGACAACAGTGCCGCCGGTCGCTTCGACGACGTCATGCCCATGAGCCCAGGTCTCCATGAGGCGCGCCGTGGCCATGGATGCAGCGCCCATGGACGGCCCGAACCACGGGATCCTGCGCCCTTCAGCCGCATCCGCGAGCGCGGAGGCGAGCGAGGCACGGCCGGCCCGCCACCGAGTCATCAGCTCGTCACGACCCAGTTGCGCCAGCTCGTCGGCACCCGTGTCGATGCGCTTCACGGGGTCGTCGCTCGCGGCGCGGGCCTCCTTCGCGAACGCTTCTGGATCGACGACCGCTGCGAGCGCGAGGAGGTCGGTGTCGTGCAGGTGGCCGATTTGGTGGGCCACCGTCCATCCTTCCGGGGTCGTGACCGTCAACCACGCGCGGGAGGGGAGTCCGGTCACGTAGCTGTCGAGCCACTCGCTCTCCTCGGCGAGGTCGCGCAGCACGCCGTCCAACATGTTCATCGCGGCACCTCGAGTCGATTCGGGTCTCCTGCAACGGGTTCGCCCGCGTGGGCGGCGAGCCCCATGACGTCGGTATGCAGGCCGGTCCCTGCGGTGCCGGTCGTGGTCATCGTCATTTCCCGTTGTGTGTAAGGTCGCCTGACAATAATACATCAGGGAGCCTGATACTCCAGGCCTACGTCAGGATCATGAGACGCCGAGGCCCGCGGAAGGAGATGCTCGGGTGGTAGCGGATGTCCTGCTCCGGCACGAGCCGCCCGCCCAAGCGCGGAGCCGATACAGAAGTGGATCCCGCACCTGAAGGCCAAGGTGGGGCGGGAGTTGTCTCGCTCGGGTTCGCAGTGGTCGGAGTCTGGGAAGGCGCTCGCGTCCCGGCCGGCAGCGGCCAGCCAGAGATAGAGCTTTGCTCCGACGGGCAAATCCACCCCTCCAGGCGTCACGGGCGCCTTGGTGACGCGTCGCCAGACGGAAACGGATGGGTCGCGCCGGAGGATCTCGTCGACAGCGCCGGGGATGAGATCCGGGTAGTCGACCAGCTGCTGCCACCGCGCGGGCTCCTCGAAGCTGAGTGAGAACAGGATCGAGGCGACCTCTTCCTGCGTCAGGGCCTTGAGGTCCTCGTCGTGGATGCCGAGGAGGGCGCTCGCGAGATCGTCCATCCGCTGGTTCGGTTTGGCCGCGACGAACTGGCGCAGTTACGTAGCGGCAGTAGGCGATCATCTGCTCCGCATGGTGTAAAGGCCACTTCCAGCGCCGGCCGTCCCCACGCAAGGCATGAGCGACAGCGCGTAGAACACCGGTTCGTCGTCGAGCGGAAGCAACTGCATCACTGCGAACGGGTCGCAGAGGAACTCGGCGCTGAGCGGTTCGAAGCTCTCTCAGACCGGCAGGTTCGGCATCAGCGGCGGTCCTGCGCTGCCGGCCCCGGATCCTCGAAGCCGCCGTGGACGTTATTGACTGCGCACTTGATCATTCTCAGGAACGCCGCGCGTTCCTCCTCGCTGAACCCCTCGAGCAACGCCTCCTCCCACTCCGCCACCGCGGCCTCGCACTCGGCAAGGACGCGACGGCCCTTGGCAGTCAGCGTTGCGAGCAGCTTGCGGGCGTGATCGGGGTGCGGGTCGCGCTTGATCAGGCCCTCGCCTTCGAGGCGCTTGATCACCTCGTGCATCGACTGCGGCGTCATGAACGAGCGCCGCGCCAGTTGCGAGTTCGAGAGCGGTGTCCCGTGGCGGTTCAGCACGCTGAGTGAGGTGAACTGCAAGGTGGTCAGGCCGTATGGGGCGACGCGCTCAGTGATGGCGGCGAACACGAGCGTCTGCAGCCGCCCGATCGCATACGAGATCCCTGGCTCGGCCGTCGCCGGGGTGCTGTCGCTCGCGAGCTCATCGTGCTGGAGCGCCCCGCTCGCACCGGCCGCTACTCCCCTGACGGCGCTCATGATGCGCTCGCTCCTGGCGCTACCTCGGCGCGCTCTAGTTCGACTGCGCAGTCGCGATGGGCCTGCGGGATCGCCGGCAGCTCTTCGCGCGAGACGCGGCCGAAGCCGCACGCCGACGCGACGCCGAAGGCGGGCAGGTATCGCCGGGCGAGCTCCACCGCGCTGTCGAACGGCAAGCTGCCTACCAGCAGGACGTCGCCCTCGGTTGCCACCGTCAAGCCCTCCCATCGCGTCGCGAACGAGCGACAGTTTAAGAGCACCTGAAACTCATCCGCACTGGCCTGCTTCCTGTTTGGCATCACGGGGCCACCAAGAGCAGTTTCAGGCTAGCAGAAACTCTGTGCGAGGGGTCGACGCTGAGCACGTCGCCGCGGCTTCGTCGGCGTCTGAGTCGCAGAGGTTTGCCATGTGACGGGCCCGGACACGAGGGTGGCGCCGCATTGCCTCCTCGGCGCCTTTCGGGTCCCGTCTGACGGTGGCGTCTGCGATGGCGGTGTCTTGGAGGGAGTTCGTTGAACGGCGGGGATGAGGAGGGTTCGGTACTGGTACGCGACGCTGTCGATCCTCGCTCCGATGGCACAGGAGCCGAGGTTCGACAGGGTCACGCCGGGCGGTCACCCTCCGCCGCCGACCACAGGGCGAGGGGCGGGCGTCAGTACGACTTGGGCAGCCCCAGCATCGACGTGCCGATGTGCGCGAGGACGAGCTGCTCGGCAACGGGGATGTTCTTGCCGATGCGGGCATCACGCAGCCACCGCTCGACCGGGTACTCCTTGGAGTACGCCATGCCGCCGAGCGTCTGGAAGGCCTGGTCGGCGGCCTCCCACGCCACCTGGGCGCCTGTGAGCTTGGCGACGTTGGCCTCGTTGCCGCAGGGCAGGCCCTGATCGAAGAGCCAGGCGGCCTTGTAGGTCATCAGCCGGCCGAGCTCCGCCTTCGCCTTGATCTGGGCGAGGGGGAACTGGAGGCCCTGGTTGGCGCCGATCGGCCGGCCGAACACCTCCCGCTCCGTCGCGTACTGCACGGCGTAGGCGAGTGCCGCGTCGGCGGTGCCGACACCGCCGGCGGCGGCGAGGATCCGCTCGGGGTTGAGCACGTCCCAGAGCACCTTGAAGCCGTGGTCGAGCTCGCCGATGACATTGCGGGCGGGCACGCGGACGTCGTCGAAGAACACCTGGCTCGAGTAGAGGATGTTGCTCCCCATCTTGGGGATCGGCGTGTAGGTCAGCGAGCCCGCGGCGAGCGCCTCCTTGACGTCGATGAGGAACAGCGTGAAGCCGGCGTAGCGTTGCTTCGCCTCGGCTGCCGGGATCGTGCGGGTCACCGCGACCATCCAGTCGGCGTTCTCGACGTTGGAGATCCAGACCTTCTGACCCTTGATCAGGAAGTCGTCCCCCTCTCGACGGGCCGAGGTCGTGATCTCGATGGCGTTGCTGCCGGCGTCCGGCTCGGTCAGCGCGAAGCAGAACTGGACGTCGCCGGCGGCGATCCCGGGCAGGATCTCTCTCTTCTGCTCCTCGGTGCCATGCCGCACCAGCGTGGTCGCCCCGAACCCGGGTGTCGTCACGTAGAAGAAGGTGCCGGCGCCGCCGCCGGACGCGCACAGGGTCTCGTTGGCGACGGCGACCTCGAGCAGGCCCTGGCCGCCGCCGCCGTACTCCTCGGGGATGTTGAGTCCGAACCAGCCGCCCTTCCCGAGGTCGGTGAACACCTCGGTGGGAAAACGGTGCGCCTCCTCGCACTCCGACCAGTAGGCGTGGTCGTACCTGGCGGCGACAGCGCGTACGCCGTCCCGCACGGCCAGCGCGGTCTCGGGCAGGTTGAAGTCCATCGTGTTCCTTCCGAATAGCGGTGGGGGCCGGCTCAGAGGCCGAGCGAGCGGCCGATGATCTCCTTCTGGATCTCGGTAGTGCCGCCGTGGAGGGTGGAGATCCGGCCGTCGAGGTAGGCCCGGCCGAGGCGGTACTCGAGCATGTAGCCGTAGCCGCCGTGCAGCTGGACGCCCTGGTTGACCAGCTTGTTCTGCAGCTCGGTGGCCCAGTACTTCGCCTGCGAGGCCCCGACGGCGTCGAGCCGGCCGGCGACGTGCTTACGCACGCGGTCGTCGACGAACATTCGGGTAGGTGTCCTGGGCGTGCAGCCCGATCTTGTCGAGGTTGCGGCCGCGCCCGAAACCCTCCATGCCGCGCTCGACGACGAGCAGGCCGATGCCGTGGTGACCGGCCTCGGTGCCGGCCGCTGAGGACGACGATCGGCGACTGCGTGAGGATCCGCAGCGAGAACGTCGTGCCGTGCTTGCGCCGGCAGCGCGACATGTACGGGTTGGGACGCAGCAGCCGGCAAGCATCTGCACGAAGGCTGGTGTGCGGGGACTGGGCGGAAGCTCAGTCGGCATTTGGACTCACCTCCGTGTCGCGTCGGGCGAAGGCGAGACCGGGCATGCCGTTCTCGCGCCACGTGCGGACGACTTCGAAGTAGGCGTCGGACCCGAACCCGTAGAGCCCTTCGAGGAGCCCTTTCCCCTTCCCAGTGGCGCCTTCGCCGTTGTAGTAGCCCGGGGTGCATGTGGTTTGGAGCTCGGTGGTGAAGGGCATTTGGGTCGCGGCGATCTCCTGGACCCAGCCCTCAACGGCGTCGGCGGTGGGCTCGACGCTGTGACTGCCTCGGCGCTCGGCCTCGAGCAAGACGCTGGTGATGTGCTCGACCTGCTCGTCGAGGATGTGGCAGAAGTTCGGGGTGAAGGCGTTCTGGTTGAGGCCGGTGAAGAAGCAGTTCGGGAAGCCGTCGCTGTAGTAGCCGTGGAGGGTGCGCGGCCCCTGGGCCCAGTGCGCCGAGAGCGTGGCGCCGTCTCGTCCGATGATCTCGAACCCGAATCGGCGGGTGTAGTTGGTGCCGATCTCGAACCCCGTGGCGAAGATGATGCAGTCGACCTCGTACTCGACGCCGTTGACGACGATCCCCTGCTCGGTGACGCGCTCGACGCCTCGGCCCTCGGTGTCCAGAAGGGTGACGTTGGGTCGGTTGAAGGTGGGCAGGTAGTCGTCGTTGAAGGTCGGGCGCTTGCAGAACGTCCGGTACCAGGCCTTGAGCTTCTCTGCCGTGTCAGGGTCGTCGACGATCTCGTCGACGCGTCGGCGGATCCGGTTCATGTGGGCGAGGTCGGCGCGTTCGTAGGCGACACCGACGTCGTCGCCGGTGGCACCGGACTGCGCGGCCTCGAGGCTCGCCGACATGGTGCTGCCCAACAGGGAGGTCCAGCCGTCGGCGACGAGGTCCTCGCTCGGAGCGGACCCGAGAAAGAGGGAGGCTGGGTTGACGAGCGCGTTGAAGTTGCGCATCCGCTCGCGCTGCCAACCGGGCTTGAGCGTGGCCGCCCACTCGGGATCGGTGGGCCGATTGCCCCGGACGTCCACGGCGGACGGAGTCCGCTGGACGACGTACAGGTGCTCTGCGTAGCGGCCGAGGTGGGGCACGCACTGGATGGCGGTGGCGCCGGTGCCGATGACGGCGACGCGCTTGTCGGCGAGGCCTTCGAGGCCTCCGCCCTCATCGCCCCCGGTGTAGGCGTAGTCCCAGCGGCTGGTGTGGAACGTGTGGCCGGTGAAGGTGGTGATTCCCGGGATGCCGGGCAGCTTCGGGCGGTTCACCGGCCCGTTGGAGAGGATGACGTAACGGGCGCTGATGCGATCGTCACGGTCGGTGCTCGCGTGCCAGCGCGAGTCGGTGGGATCCCAGCGGAGTTCGCGGAGCTCGGTCTGGAACAGCAGCCGGGGGTAGAGGTCGTAGAACTGGGCGATCCGGATGGCGTGCTGTCGGATCTCGGGCGCGCGGCTGTACTTCTCGATCGGGAGGTAGCCCGTTTCCTCCAGAAGGGGGAGGTAGATGTAGCTCTCGATGTCGCACTGCGCGCCCGGATAGCGATTCCAGTACCAGGTGCCGCCGACGTCGCCGGCCTTCTCGATGATGGCGAAGTCATCGATGCCGGCGTCGCGCAGACGCGCTGCGGCGAGCAGCCCGCTGAACCCCGCCCCCATGATCAGGACCTGGACATCGCGAACGACGGGGTCGCGGGTGAAGCCGGGCTCGACGTAGGGGTCAGCGACGTAGCTCTCGTACTCACCAGTGACCTCGATGTACTGGTCGTTGGCATCAGGCCGCAGTCGCTTGTCCCGTTCGACGCGGTAGCGCTCTCGGGCCGCCTGAAGCTCGCTGTCGGTGATGGTGTCGATGTTTCCGGTTGTCGTCATGCCGGTCACGGTAGAGTGTCAGGTAGCCTGACGTACAGAGTCGGGTAGCCACCGATCTCGCACACAGGGACGCAGTGCTCGGGAGGAACAACATGGGTGAGGATCACGGCTGGACGGCGTCTGGTCGCCGCGGGTCGTTCTGGGTCGGCGGCGAGCGGGTCGAGGGACCGCTGGGAACCGTGCTGCGCGGGCCGATGTACGTCGAGTGGTACGAGCCGGAAGAAAGACGCTTCCCGGTGCCGCTGGTGCTCGTGCATGGAGGCGGCGGTCAGGGGCTCGACTACCTGACGACGCCCGACGGCCGGCCGGGCTGGGCCCCGCTCCTGGTTGATCAGGGCTACGCCGTATACGTCGTCGATCGGCCGGGCCACGGACGGTCGCCGCACCACCCGGACGTTCTCGGGCCGATGAGCCCGGTCCTTGGGACTGAGTTCCTGGAGCCGATCTTCGTGCCGCCGACCGAGGGTCCCGGCTCGCATCCGACCGCGCACCTGCATACGCAGTGGCCGGGTGCCCGCAAGCTCGACGATCCTCTGTCCGACCAGTGGCTGGCCTCGAGCGGCCCGGTGCTCGCCAACCAACCCGAGATGCACTCCCTCGAGCAGGCGCGGCTGGCCGCGTTGCTCGACCGCATTGGCCCAGCCGTCATCGTCGCGCACTCGGCGGGCGGTCCAGGCGCGTTCCTGGCCGCCGACGCGCGGCCGCACCTCGTCAAGGCCTTCGTCGCCCTCGAGGTCCTCGGCCCGCCGTTCCTCAAGATGCCGGAGGCCGGCCTCGACCTGACGTGGGGCATCGCCTCCGCCCCGTTTACCTTCGACCCACCGGCGGTGAGTGCCGACGAGTTGCGGCTGGTGACGCACGAGCCGCCCGCGGACGGCGGGATCCCGATGACCCTCCAGGAGGAGCCGGCGCGCAGGCTTGCCAACCTCAGCCGTTTCCCGATTGCGGTCGTCAGCGCGCCCGCGTCGCCGTTCGTGCACTTCGACGGCCACCTCGTCGCGTTCCTCGAGCAGGCAGGCTGCGACGTCGCGCTGGTGCGCCTCGCCGACCACGGCGTGCACGGCAACGGCCACGGGATGATCATTGAGAAAAACAACGCCGACGCCCTGCGCGTCGTGACGGATTGGATCGCCAGGTTGTAAGGATCGCGGAACGGCGACGACAACGGCTTCAGTCGAGATCCCAGCCCTCCGGGCGACCACGATGTGCGAGGCGTTTCAGATCACCGCCGCCGAGCGCGCGGACTGCGTGGCGTTGCGGCGGGCCTGCAAATCGGCACCTTCCCCGCCATCGCCGCATCCCTGCTGCCCGCGTCGTGCGCGCCTTTCGCACCCGGTCCCCGCTGGTTGAACTGGCCGTGCACAGCGACCGCAACGCCGGCCTGATGGACCTCCGTGTCAGTTCACGGGCCTGGTGGCCGGGTTGGACATCAAGTCGAGTGCGATGTCCACGATCATGTCCTCCTGGCCTCCGACCAGGCCGCGCCGGCCGACTTCCAGCAGGAGGGTTCGGGCGTCGACGCCGTAGCGCTCGGCGGCGATCTCCGCGTGGCGCAGGAAGGAGGAGTAGACGCCGCCGTAGCCGAGGGTGAGCGTCTCGCGGTCGACTTGCACGGGGCGGTCGCGCAGGGGGCGGACCAGGTCGTCGGCGGCGTCCTGGAGGTCGAACAGGTCGCAGCCGTGCTTCCAGCCCTGGATGTTCGCCACGGCGATGAACGCCTCGATGGGGCAGTTTCCGGCACCCGCTCCTTGTCCGGCCAGGGAGGCGTCGACGCGGGTGACGCCCTCCTCGACGGCGACGACACTGTTGGCGACCGACAGGGAGAGGTTCTCGTGCGCGTGGATGCCGATCTGCGTGCTCTCGTCGAGTACGTCGCGGTAGGCGCGGACCCGTTCGCGTACACCGTCCAGGGTGAGGCGGCCGCCGGAGTCGGTGACGTAGACGCACTGGGCGCCGTAGGACTCCATGAGCTTTGCCTGCGCGGCGAGTTGGGGCGCCTCGGCCATGTGGCTCATCATCAGGAAGCCCGAGACGTCCATGCCCAGCTCGCGCGCCTTGGCGATGTGCTGGGCCGAGATGTCGGCCTCGGTGCAGTGGGTGGCGATGCGCACCGAGCGGACGCCGAGGGCGTAGGCGCGCTCCAGTTCGGCGATGGTGCCGATGCCGGGCAGGAGGAGGGTGGTGAGGACGGCGTTGTCGATCGCGTCCGCCGCGGCCTCGATCCACTCCCAGTCGGTGTGGCTGCCCGGGCCGTAGTTGAGGGAGCCGCCGGCGAGTCCGTCGCCGTGGGCGACCTCGATGGCGTCGACGCCGGCTGCGTCGAGGGCGGCCGCGATGCGGCCCACGTCGGCAGGATCGATGCGGTGCCGGATGGCGTGCATGCCGTCCCGCAGGGTCACGTCCTGTATGTAGAGCCGGTGAGTCATCGGCAGGCCTCCGCGGTGACGGTGGTGCTGTGTCGGGCGATCGACTCGGCGGTGCGCAGGGCGGCCGAGGTCATGATGTCGAGGTTTCCGGCGTAGGCGGGCAGGTAGTGGGCGGCGCCCTCGACTTCAAGGAACACCGAGACACGGGTGGTCACCGGGCCCGCGCCCTCGGGGAGCAGGGTGTGCACGGGCTCGCCTTCCGCGATCGGGGTGAACTGCACCTCCTGCTTGAGGCGGTAGCCCGGCACGTACTGGGCGACCCGCTCGGCCATCTCCTTGACGGAGGCTCGGATGGCGTCGTGGTCCGCGTCCCCGATGAGGCAGAAGACGGTGTCTCGCATGATCAGCGGGGGTTCGGCGGGGTTGAGGACGATGACCGCCTTGCCGCGGGCCGCTCCGCCGACGCTCTCGATGGCGTGGGAGGTGGTCTCGGTGAACTCGTCGATGTTGGCGCGCGTGCCCGGCCCCGCCGACTTGGAGGCGATGGAGGCGACGATCTCCGCATAGTGGACGTCGGTCACCGCGGAGACGGCCGCGACCATGGGGATGGTGGCCTGGCCGCCGCAGGTGACCATGTTGAGGTTGTCCGCGCCGGCCGCCAGGTGCTCGTCGAGGTTGACGGGCGGGACGACGAACGGGCCGATGGCGGCGGGGGTGAGGTCGATGAGCCGCTTTCCGAAGGGTGCGAGCCGGTGGGCGTTGGCCAGGTGGGCCCTGGCCGAGGTCGCGTCGAAGACGATTTCGATGTCGTCGAAGTCCGGCAGTGCGATCAGGCCCTCGACGCCCTCGTGGGTCGTCGGGACCTTCAGTCGGGCGGCGCGGGCGAGGCCGTCGGACTCCGGGTCGATGCCCACCATGGCGGCCACTTCGAGGGTGTCCGACAGGCGGAGGATCTTGATCATCAGGTCGGTGCCGATGTTGCCCGACCCGATGATGGCGACCTTGGTCTTCGACGTCTTGGGGGAAGTCATGCGTCCCTCTTCTCGGAGAATGCGGCGGTGACCTCGCCGAGCGAGCTGATCTCGGCGCGGATCCGGGTGCCGGGCGGGGCCGGGACCATCGGGCCCAGCGCGCCGGAGAGGACGACTTGTCCGGCGCGCAACGGGTCACCCAGGTCACGGGCCGTCCGGGCGAGCCAGGCCAGCGCGTTCAGGGGGTCGCCGAGGCAGGCGGCGCCGTTGCCCTCGGAGACGAGGACGTCGTCGGCGTACAGCCGCATCACGGTCTCGCGGGGCTCGAACTCGTCCAGCGTGAGGCGGCGTTCCGCCAGCACGAACAGTCCGCTGGAGGCGTTGTCGGCGACCGTGTCGGTGAGGGAGATGTCCCAGTCGGCGATACGGCTGTCGACGATCTCCAGCGCGGCCACGGCGTAGTCGACCGCAGCGCGCACCTGCGCCGGGTCCAGGTCGCCGTCGGCCAGGTCCTCCTTGAGGACGAAGGCGATCTCCGCCTCGGCCTTGGGCTGCAGCAGCCTGCCGGAGGGGACCTCGGCCTCGGCGGAGACGTCCATGTCGGCGAAGAGCACCCCGAAGTCAGGCTGGTCGACGCCGAGTTGGCGCTGGACGGCCGGGGAGGTCAGGCCGATCTTGCGGCCGACGACGACCGCACCGCTGTCCACTCTGCTGCGGGTGAGTTCCTGCTGTACGGCGTACGCGGCGTCGACGTCCTGGGTACCGAGCAGATCGCGTACCGGGGCCACGGGCCGTCCCTCGGCGAATGCGGCGGCGAGCCGGGCGGCCGCCAGTTCGACGGGTGTGACTGCCATGCCGGTCACCGCCCTTCCGCCGTGGTCACGGCGAATCCGGCGATCCAGGCGGGGATGGCCTCGTAGAAGCGGGACGTCATCTCGTACTTGCCGGTGGCCGCGAGGGAGGCGTACGCCGCGATCCAGGTGCGGACCTCGTGGGCGGAGCCGCCGCCCTGTGCGGCCATGTCGTCGACGGTCCAGGAGTCGAACTCCGCGAGGTCGCCGCGCTCCAGGTGGTCGAGGAGGAGGTTGTCCCAGGCGGGGTTGATCGGGATCATCTTCGTCGACCCGGCGGCGTAGTCGCGGCCGGCCTGGACGACCCGCTCCTCGCCCTTCGCACGCTGCTCCGGGGTGGGCGGGTTTCCCTCGATGAGCGCGTCGGCGACCCGGGGCGGTGCGCCGTCGAGCACCGGCACCGGCGGATCGTGGGACAGACCACCGGAGGCGACGAACAGCACCCGCTTGTCCAGGTCGGCCGCGGCCTGACCGACCGCGGTGCCGAGTGCGCGGATACGGCTGACCGGGCCGAGCGGGGTCGCCACGCCGTTGACGAAGACGGGCACCACCGGCACGCGGTCGATACCGCCGAAGAGCACCTCCAGGGGCTGCGCGAAGCCGTGGTCCACGGTCATCCGGGCCGAGACGGTGAGATCGATGCCGCGGTCGAGCACCCCCTTGGCCAGCGTCTTGGCGGTGTCGGTGTCGACCGACAGCGGCCCGCCCTGGGAACCGAAGTCGCCCACCGCGTGGGCCTCGGTGGCCAGGCAGAACGGGGGCATCTCCTTGTAGAAGAAGCCGTTGTAGTGGTCGGGCGCGTAGAGGACGACGAGCTCCGGGTCGAAGCGACGGACGAAGGCCCTGGCGCTCTCGACGGCCTCGTCGACGCGGGCCAGAACCTCGGGCTCGGGGTCGTTCCTGCCGATCAGGGGCGAGTGCGAGAGCCCGACGACAGCTGCGGTCATGGGAGAGGGTCCTTAACTCTGCGGGGCCGACGGGTGGATGACGAGCTTCCCGGTCAGACCGCCGTCGATCATGAGCTGGAAGCCCTTGTGGATGTCCGTGAGGGGCAGGGTGCGGTCGATCACAGGGCGGACTCCGGTGGCCTCCATCAGCCGGAGCAGCGCGACGAGCTCGCCACGGGTGCAGCCGGTGGAGCCAAGGACACGTCCCTGGAGGTAGAAGATGCGGGCCAGGTCCGCGGGCGGGTTGGCGCCGCTCGTCGCTCCCGCGATCACGACCGTGCCGCCTCGCCGCAGCGACTTCAGCGAATGGGACCAGGTCGCCTCGCCGACCGTCTCGATCACGACGTCCACCCGCTCGGGCAGCCGCTCACCGGGGGCCAGCGCGGCGCGCACCCCCCAGGTGAGGGCCTCGGCACGCTTGGCCTCGCTGCGGCTGGTGGCGTAGACGACGGCCCCGGCGGCCACCGCGAGCCGGATGGCGGCGGAGGCGACCCCGCCGCCCGCGCCCTGTACGAGCACCCGGTCGCCGGCGGTGATCCGGGCCTGGGTGAAGAGCATGCGGTAGGCGGTGCCCCAGGCGACCGGCAGGCAGGCCGCCTCGTCGAAGGACAGCCACGCGGGCTTCGGCACCAGGTTGCGGGTGGGCACGGTCAGGTACTCGGCGAAGGCCCCGTCGTGCTGTTCGGACAGCAGCGCACGATTCGGGTCGAGCGTCTCGTCGCCCCCGCCCGCGTCCGGGTCGCCAAGCACCGGATGCACGATGACCTCGTTGCCGTCCTCGTCGTATCCGGCCGCGTCGCAGCCGAGCACGATGGGAAGGCGCTCCGGGGGATGGCCCACGCCCCGCAGCGTCCACAGGTCGTGCATGTTCAGGGAAGAGGCCACGACCCGTACCCGGGACCAGCCGGGCTTCGGGTGAGGTACCGGTACGTCGCGCAGCACCAGCCCGGACAGCGGGTCGGCGGCGCTCTGGGAGATGGCGGTTGCTGCAAGCACGCAGCCACGGTCACCCGCACCCGGAGGCCGGACCTAGCCCGTGTGCCACGGTGCAGCACACGTCCGGGCTCCTGCCGGACGGCGGCCCGTGCCCCGCCCCCTGCACTCCCCTCGGACGCCCGGCACGCCGACCAGCGCGCGGCGTGGCCGCCCGGCTTGAAACCTGCCACCCTCAGGGGGATCGTGAACATGGTCAGCAAGTCCGGCAACAAGGCCGCTAGGGCACGACAACAAGGCCACCAAGGACACGACAATGACGTCCGACGAGCCGCCCGGCCGACTCCCTCCGGCGTCGACAGGGTCCTTCCTCGGCACGGCCGCGGCCATCGCGGTCACGGACCCGGACGGCCGGGTGACCCATTGGAGCAGCGGCGCCCAGACGCTGTGGGGCCATGCCCCCGAAGAGGTCATCGGCAAGCCTCTGGCCGATCTGTTCACCGCTGACTGGGCAGTGCTGAGGCACCGGGACGGCAGGCTGTCGGATGCCCAGGTGCGCCTCTATCCGCTGCCGTCCGACAAGCGGCCGACCGGGTACCTGGTGATTGCCGTACCCAGGACGGACTCCCCGGACGAGTGCTCACTCATGCGATGGATGTTCCAGGAGCAGCCCCTCTCCCTTTCCATCTATGACCGCGAGGGACGCATACTGTTCGGCAACGAGGTGACGAAGCAGGCGACGGGCCTCTCCGAGCACGACTTCCGCGGCCGGTTCATGGCCGAGATCCTTCAGGGCCCCGCATACGAGGAAGTCGAGCAGCGGATCCGCCGGGTTCTTCAGACCGGGAAGCCCGAATTCACCGAGCCCTTCGCGAGGCTTCCGGGCGAGCCGAAGGCGCACGCCTGGGCTCTCGACATCTTCCCGCTCAGGGACGAAGCCAGCCAGGTGCATGGGGTGGGTCTGTCGGCGTACGACTACTCCCAGCAGTACGAGTCCCGGGAGCGGCTGGCCCTCGTGAGTGAGGCCCGGACCCACATCGGCGCCAGCCTGGACGTGGTGGGCACCGCACGCGAGCTCACCGAGGTCGCCGTACCCCGCTTCGCCGACCTCGTCAGCGTGGACCTGCTCGACCCCGTCTTCCAGGGCGATGTGCCCCCACCTGTCCTGTCCGGTCCCGTCCCGCTGCGCCGGGCGGCATACAGGGTGGCGTCCGCGACGTCCGGAGAGCATCCGGCCACGGATGAGATCAGCAACCATGTTGATTCTTCGCCGATCGCCCGGTGTCTGGCCAGCGGCCGGGCGCAACGGCACCACGTCAACGACTCCCAGGTCGTCCGCTGGTTCGCCGACGACCCTGTCCAGGCGGCGCAGGCCCGCGCGCGCGGAGTGCATTCGCTGATCGCCGTACCCATCCGCGCCCGTGGCACCACCCTCGGAGCAGCCATGTTCGCCAGATGCTCACCTCGCGAGCCATTCGGCCCTGACGATCTGGCCGTCACCGAGGACCTGGTCGCGCGGGCCGCGGTCTGCCTGGACAACGCCCGCCGATTCACCCGCGAACGCGGCATCTCGCTGGCGCTGCAACGCAACCTGCTGCCGCACGGCCCGACCACGCTTCCTGCCGTGGAGACGGCTTCCCGTTATCTCCCTGCGGGCGGCGGCACGCAGGCGGGCGGCGATTGGTACGACGTGATCCCGCTGCCCGGCGGCCGCGTCGGTCTGGTCGTCGGCGATGTCGTCGGCCACGGCATCAACGCCTCAGCCACCATGGGCCGCCTGCGTACGGCGGTGCGCACCCTCGCCGACATCGACCTCCCGCCCGACGAGCTTCTCACCCACCTCGACGACATCGTCACCCACACCGAGGACGACACCGTCGCCACCGGTGAGATCCCCGGCGCCATCGGAGCCAGTTGCCTGTACGCGGTCTACGACCCCCTCTCCGGTATCTGCTCCCTTGCCCGGGCCGGCCATCCCCCGCCGATCCTGGTGCACCCGGACGGCACCGGCACGGTCCTCGACCTGCCTGCCGGCCCGCCTCTGGGTCTGGGCAGCCTGCCCTTCGAGGCGGCCGAGGTCACCGTGCCCGAAGGAAGCCTGCTCGCCCTGTTCACCGACGGCCTCCTCTCGGCCGGCGATCGCGACCTCGACGAGGGACTCGACGCCCTGCGCCACGCTCTGGCCCGGCCCGCATCCTCGCTCGCAGCGCTGTGCGACACCGTCCTGGGCACCCTGAGCCCCGAAGCGCGCACCGACGACATCGCCCTGCTCCTGGTCCGCACCCGCCTCTTCGGCGAGGACCGCGTCGCCTCCTGGGACGTTCCCGTCGATCCCGCGGTCGTCGCCGAGACCCGCCGCCGCGCCTGCGACCGGCTGGCCGCATGGGGCCTGGAGGAAACCGCGTTCGTCACGGAACTGGTCATCAGCGAGCTGGTGACGAACGCCATCCGGTACGCCAGCGGCCCGATCCGCCTCAGGCTGATCAAGGACGAGGCACTGATCTGCGAAGTCTCCGACGCCAGCAGCACCAGTCCGCACCTCCGCCGCGCCCGGGTGTTCGACGAGGGCGGCCGCGGCCTGTTCATGGTCGCCGAGCTCACCCGAAGATGGGGTACGCGCTACACCTGCACCGGCAAGACCATCTGGGCCGAGCTTGCTCCTCTCCACCCCTCCACGCGGTGAGGCGGTGGTCAGTGGGGCATGTCGTCGAGGGCGGTGGACATGTCGGCGAGGTCCGGCGGTTCGGCGGCGAACAGGACCACGCTGGCGTCGGGCAGGTCGGCCTCGGTGACCCGGAGGAGTCCGCCCGCCTCAAGGGCGGCCTGGGTGACGGTGTCGCTCTCGTCCGGTGCGGCGACGATGCGGCGGCAGCGGGGGTCGGCGAGGAAGAGTGCGGGGACGAGGGCGCGCAGCAGTTTCGCGGCAAGCGCCGGGCCGGACGGCCCCTGGTAGGGGAGGACCAGGCCCAGGGCAAGGTCGTGGGTGCCGTACGGATAGCAGCTGTGCAGCGGGTGGTGGGCGACGCGGTGGACGCGCAGGAGCAGCGTCGGGCCGCCCTGGGCCTCGGTGACGGCATACGTGCGCGCCGTCTGCGGGGTCACCGTGGCGGGCTCGTCGAGCGGGCGCAGCGTCCAGTCGGTACCCAGGACGGGTTCGGGCGGTGCCGGTACGACGGCGGTGTGGATGTTCATGGCCGGCTCACGGTGTCTCTGCGGGGCGCTGGTTCTCGACCCAGCTCCGCAGTTCGGACTTGACCAGCTTGCCGCTGGCGTTGCGGGGCAGTTGTTCGGCGATCAGCACCTGGGTGGGCAGCTTGTAGCGGGCCAGGTGCCCGCCGGTGAAGGCGCGCACCTCCTCCAGTGTGGGCGTGGTCCCGGGCTCGCAGGTCAGCACGGCGAGCACGGTCTCGCCCCACTTCGGATGCGGGACGCCGATGACGGCCGCCTCCAGGACACCCGGGTAAGCGGCGAGAACGCGCTCGACCTCGGCCGGGTACACGTTCTCCCCGCCGCTGATGATCATGTCCTTGAGGCGGTCGACGATGTAGTAGAAGCCGTCCTTGTCCCGATGCGCGATGTCGCCGCTGTGGAACCAGCCCGCGTCGTCGAAGGCGGCACGGGTGGCCTCGGGGTTGTTCCAGTAGCCGGGCGTGACATTCGGGCCGCGCACGCAGATCTCCCCGCGCGTGTCCGCGTCCTGCACGCCCACCCCGGTGACCGGGTCGACGATGCGGATCTCCGTGTACGGCATGGGTGCGCCGGCCGATCCGGCCTTCTCCGCCGTGAGCCCGGCCGGGAGGTAGCTGGCGAAGGGCGCGGTCTCGGTCAGCCCCCACGCCTGCTGGAGCAGGATGCCGCGTTCTTCGTAGTTCCTGATCAGCTGGGGCGGGACGGGGGCGCCCGCGACGATCGCGGATCGCAGGGCGGAGAGGTCGGCCGCGGCGAAGCCGGGCACGCGGGTCAGGGCGCCGTACATCGCGGGGACCGCGAACAGGGTCGTCACGCGGTGCTGGACGAGGTCCTCCAGGCACTGGGCGGGGTCGAAGCCGCGGCGCACGACGACGGTGCCGCCGCGCACGAGGGTGCGCAGGGTGAGGGCGTTGAGGCCGCCGATGTGGAAGAGCGGTGCGACGGCGAGGTTCACGTCGTCCGGGCGGGTGTCCACGACACTTTCGACGTTGACCGCATTCCACCAGAGGTTGCCGTGGGTGAGCATGACACCCTTGGGTCGGCCGGTCGTGCCGGACGTGTACATGAGCGCCGCCAGGTCGTCGTCGTACAGGGCCACCGGCTCCGTGCCACGTCGGTCGGCTCCGAGCAGCTCCGAGAGCGGTGTCCAGACGGCGGGGGGCGCGGTGGCCGCGGGGCATCGCGGATCTGTGTCGACCAGCACGTGGAAGCGGGCGGGTATGTCGCTCATCACCGACTCGACGAGTGCGCGATGGCCCTCCTCGACGACCAGGGTGTGCGCACCGCTGTCGCTGAGGATGTGGCGCACCTCCTCGGCCGCGAGCCGGAAGTTGACCGGCACGAAGACCGCCCCTAGGTGGGCCGCGGCCAGCAGCGTCTCGAAGAAGGTCACGCTGTTGAGGCCGAGGTAGGCGACCCGGTCGCCGCGCCGCAGTCCACGTTCGGCCAGCCCGGCGGCCAACTCGGCCGTCCTGTGGCTGAGTCGGGCGGCAGAGATCTCATGGCCCTCGTAGACGAGTGCGCAGGCGGTGGGGTACTGGGCTCTGCGGTGCAGTGCCGCGGCGGGGCTGATGTCGACGGCGGCCATGCGGCGGCTCCTTCGATGGCTGTCGTGCGGAAGTGAGAAGAGGAGACGGTTCAGAGGCCGGCGCCACCGGCCGGGGAACGGAATCCGCGGACGGCGATGCCGCCGTCGGCGGGGATCACGGCGCCGGTGACGGTGCCGCTGTTGGCGCGGGAGGCGAGCAGGACGTACGGGCCGGTGAAGTCCTCCGGCTCGACGCTGGAGTCGTACAGCGGGATGAGCGGTTGCTGTTCCTGTCCGGACGCCTCGTTCTTGGCGAACGACGCGGCCAGCGTGCGGTCCTGAAGGCCCAGGCTCTGCGGGCCGCGCAGCTTGGTGCGCATGCCGCCGGTGGCGACGCCGTTGACCCGGACCTTCGGCGCCAGCTCGTAGGCGAACTGCCGGAGCAGGCCGAGGCAGGCGTGTTTGCTGGCGGTGTACAGAGGGCCGCCACCGTCGGTGTGGAATGAGGCGTTGGACAGCGTCATCACGATGCTGCCGCGCGTGGCGACGAGTTCCCGCCAGGCCGCCTCGACGGCGAGGACATAGCCCTTGACGTTGATGCCGAAGACCTCGTCGAACGCCTCGGACAGCTCCTTGCCGTCGAGCTTGGTGACGCTGCGGTGGTAGTCCCAGATCCCGGCGTTGGGGACGAGGATGTCCAGCTTGCCGAACCTCTCGACGGTCGCGTCCACCGCCCTGTGCAGATCGTCCGGGGAGCGTACGTCGCCGGTGAGGGGCAGCACCCGGTCGGAGAGGTCGCCCGCCGCGGCGACGACTTCCTGCAACTGCGCGGCCCCACGGCCGAGAACGGCGACGCTCGCGCCTTCGGCGAGGTAGCGCAGGGCGACGGCACGACCGATGCCGGAGCCCCCGCCGGTGATCAGGGCGACTTCGCCCTCCAGCCAACCCATGATTCAGTGCTCCCCGAGGAAGTCGGTGACCAGGCGCTCGAACTCGGCCTGCCGCTCCAGCTGGACCCAGTGGCCGCAGCCGCCGAAGACGTGCAGCTGGACGTCGCGGATCTGCTTGAGCATGAGCTGGGCGCCGTCGAGAGTGATGGTGCGGTCGTCGCGGCCCCACAGCAGGAGGGTGGGCGCCTTGATCTTGTGAACGCGCTGCCACAGCGGGTCCATGCCGTGCCGCTTGGCGAAAGCGGCGTTGTAGGCGTGGTAGAAGGCGATGTGGGACTCGTCGAGGGACGCCTCGTAGCGGGCCTGCGCGGTGTCGGTCCAGCGCCCCGGCTCGGCGGTCATCACGCCGATGAAGTCCCGCATCTTCTTCAGGGTGGGGCCCTCGCCGTTGTAGTAGCGGAACATGGCCTTCTGGCCCTCGGTCGGGGTCGGTCCGAAGGGCAGCCAGCCTCCTCCCGGCGCCATCAGAACCAACTTCTCGACCCGGTCGGGTACTTCGAGTGCGGTGGCGATGGCGGCGGCCCCACCGAGGCTGTTGCCGAGCAGGTGGAAGCGGTCGATGCCGAGGGCGTCCAGGGTCTGCAGCAGGGCGTCGACGGTGATCTCGGTGATGCTGCGGGCGTCGAGGTCGGCCTCGGTGGGGCGGTAACTGCCGCCGAAGCCGGGCTGGTCGGGCAGGATCACGCGGAAGTGCTCGGTGAGCGCGGGGAGGTTCTGGCGGTAGTTGGCCACCGCGCTCGCGCCGGGGCCGCCGCCGTGCAGCATCACCAACACCGGGCCCTCGCCGGCCTCGCTGACCGCGATGCGGCCGAGCGTGGTCTGCGCGGTGTGCTCGACGAGCTTCACCTCTGTGGTCTGTTCAGTGGTCACGAGCGGGCTCCGGTTCACAAGGGCTTACAGGAAGGTGCTGATGTTCTTGGCGAGCAGGACGTTCTGGTCGATCAGGATGGTGCGGCGCGCGATCAGCAGCCGTCCGTCGTCCGGGTCGCGGCGCAGCTGGTCGGTACGGCCGCCGGCGTAGAGGTCGACCTCACGTTCCAGGCGGTTGCGGTAGCAGAGGAACGACGACTCGGCGACGTACTCGCCGGGCTCGTCGGCCGGCCAGACCAGGATGTTGGTGATCAGATGCCGGGTCCGCGACGGCGGGTCCTCGGCCCAGGCCATGCCCGAGTCGAACCGGCGGATGCGCCAGGCCAGGCTCGCCTTGGTCTCGTCGAAGATCGCGACCTCGCCCGGGGCGCCGTCGGCCAGGGCCTGCTGGCGCCGCAGGCGGTTGGTGCGTACCGGCGCCCAATAGTGCAGGTCGTCGGTGAACAGTTCCAGCCAGTCGGCGTAGCGGTGCTGGTCGAGCAGCTGTGCCTCGAGGGCGTACAAGCGCTGTACCTCGAAGTGGAGCCGCATGTCCTCGTCGACGGCGGGTGCGGTCGTCCGGGGGGTCTCCGGGGGGTGGATGCTCATCGGGGGTCCTCCTGCGGGCCGCGCCGGATGGTGCCATTCCAGCGCGGAGGGGGCGGTTCGGGGAGCGCGTGTGCCACAAGGCGGCACGTGGCGGTTCAGCGCTTGAGCAGCGTGCGCAGATCCGCACTCTCGTCGGACAGGACGGCCGCGTCGACAGCGACACCGCGATCGACGATCCGCCGGGCGGCCTTGATGTCGCGTGGTCGGTCGATGGCGGCCGCGGCCACCAGCCGGTCGCCCAGCAGCCCGAAGACGGTGAAGGCGCCGTCGTCGGGAGCCCCGCGCAGCACGGTGCGCTCGGCGTCCGCCATGGTGCCGACCGCCTCCAGCCGGGAGCCGTGCCGGTCGGACCAGAACCAAGAAGCGCCGAAGGGCGGCAGGGGGCGGCCGAGGATGGCGTGGGCGGCGGCCTCGCCGTCGCGCTGGGCGGCCTCCCAGTGCTCATGACGGACCTTGTGCCCCTCGGGGCGGGCGACGTCGCCGACGGCGAGGACATTGGGGTGGGAGGTGCGCTGACCGGGGTGGACGACCACACCGTTGTCGACGTTCAGCCCCGCGTCCTCGGCCAGTTCCGTGGCCGGACGCATGCCGATGCCGACCACCACGGTGTCGGCGAGCACGGGCGCCCCGTAGCCGGTGAGGTGCAGCAGGACTCCAAGGTTGCCTGGACGGCGCTCGATGCATTCGACGCCGGCGGTCAGGACGCCGATGCCTTCGGCGGAGTGCCTCCGATGCAGTGCGTTCGCGATGTCGTCCCCGACCGCTGCGGACAGTGGCACCGGTAGCGGGTCGATGAGGGTGACGCGGCAGCCCAGGGCGTGGGCGACGGCCGCGGTCTCCGCACCGATGAGCCCCGCCCCGACCACGACCACCCGGGCGCCCGGCAGCAGCCGCTCCCGCAGCCGTTCGGCGTCCTCCCAGGTGCGCAGCAGGTGTACGGCCGGGTCGTCGCCGCCCGGGACCGGCAGGGGGCGCGCGGTGCCGCCGGTGGCCAGCACGATCCGGTCGGCTGCGGCAAGCTCGCCGTCGGCCAGCTCCAGTCCGCCCTCGTGCGGGCGGATCGCCCGGACCGGGGCGCCGTCGCGGAGTTCGATGCCCTGCTCGTCGTACCACTGGTCGGGCCGCAGCAGGATGTTCTCGCGGCGGGACTTGCCGAGCAGGACGTCCTTGCTGAGTGGCGGGCGGTCGTAGGGCAGCCCGCGCTCGGCGGAGTACAGCACGAGCTCGCCGTCGTAGCCCTGGGCGCGCAGCGCGTCACAGGTCGAGACGGCGGCCAGGCCCGCGCCGACGACGGCGATACGCCGTGGCGCGCTCATGCGTCGGCCTCCTCGCCGGGGTGCAGCCAGACCTCACCCTCGCGTACCTCAACCCGGTGGGTGCGCTGGGCGAGGGTGGCGGGCATGCACTGCGGTTCGCCGGACTTTAGGCAGAAGCGGGCGCTGTGCAGCGGGCACTCGACCTCGCCGTTCTCGATCCAGCCGTCGGCGAGCGATGCCTGGCCGTGGGTGCAGGTGTCGTCGAGGGCGTAGTAGGCGCCGGCCTCGTGGAAGACGGCGATGGCGTCGGTGTGGCCCGTGGTCTCGGCGGGCACCTTCAGCGCCTCGCCCTCCTCGATGTCGCCGACGGCGGCGACACGGATGCCGGTGCCGGTGGTGCTCATGGGGTGTCCTCGGGGTTCTTCTCGGTGTTCTTCTCGTGCCAGGCGGGCGTGTTCATCAAGTCGCGCCAGCGGGCGTAGAAGCCGCGGGCGGCGCCGTCGCTGTAGAGGCGGCCGGTGGTGCCGGGGTGGACGCCGTCCTCGGACTGAAGCCCCAGTCCCATCTGGTAGTTGAGCGTCATGGAGCCGGCCACGAAGCCGTGCGCGGTGGCCTGGCACTCGCTCCAGTTCTCGCCGTCGTCCTGCTCGAAGATGCCGCTCGGCCCGAACGTGCGCAGGTTGTAGATGCGTTGGGCGTTCTTGACCTCGTCCGGCATCGACTTGTCGACGATGGTCCAGGCCCAGACCTCCATCTTGTCCGGGCCCTTGGGGTGCCACACGCGGATGGAGCCGTTGACCGGCAGGTAGGAGAAGTTCGGGAAGACGGTGCCGTGCCCGGTGGTCATCGGTCCCTCGACCCGGGCGTCACCGAGCCGTTCGCGCAGCGCCTCGTAGTCGGTCCACTCGTGTACGACACGGTCGTCGAAACGGCTCTTGGGGTGGGTCGGAAAGCCGTGCCCGTGCCCCAGCGAGTCGGTGTACTGCCGGCCCGGCGTCTGCACGATGTCCGTCTTGGGTCCCTTGCCGGTGGGTGACATGACCATCAGCGCGGAGGCGTGCGAGATGTTGACGTGGTACCAGTCGGAGGCGAACTGCTCGGCGGCGAGCTTCCAGTTGCCCTCCAGCACCCACTTGTGCACCCCGCCGACGGCCTCGGTGCCCTCCGGGTCGTGGTCGAGCATCGCGTCCAGGTACCAGGCCAGTCCGCCGAGCGCATCCCCCAGGGGCGGGGCCTCGGGGTTCCAGGTCGCGAAGACGAGTCCCTTGTACGTGTCGAGTTGCGCGACCTCGATCAGTCCCCACTGGTCCTGCTCGAAGTGGGCGGGGTAGTCCCCTCCGTTGGGGACGTTGATCAGCTTCCCGGAGGTGTCGTAGGACCAGCCGTGGTAGCTGCACGTGAACGCCTTCGTCGCCCCCGCGTCGGCGCGGCATACCCGCATGCCGCGGTGGCGGCAGGCGTTGAGGAAGGCACGCAGTTTCCGGTCCTTGCCCATGGTGACGATGACCGGGTCCTCGCCCATGTAGGCGGTGAAGAAGTCACCGGGCTTCGTGAACTGGCTCTCGTGCGCGAGGAACAGCCAGCTGGGCGCGAAAACGCGACGCAGCTCCTGCCGGTAGACGGCCTGGTCGCTGAAGATCGTGCGGTCGACCAGACCGCGGTCGAGGTCGAAGTAAGGGCTGACGTCGACGGCCGGCTCGGGTACGCGAGCCAGGCGGTCCTCCCCCACCCTTCGGGCGGGAGGTGCCCCCAGCCGGGCGGGCGTGGTTGTCATCGCTGGGCCTCCTCGGGCCGGATCGGGCGCGTGCTGCGCCGCCCTCGTGGGCTGGTGGTTCGGCATGCGTTCAGGTGCACACCCGAAGGGTCGGAGCGCTCCGGTTCACGCGGTGGCATGGCGGCTCCCCCGCTTCCTTGCTGGTGGTTCATCGGACGGTGACGGTCAGTTCGGGCAGGCGGCCGGTGCCGGACCGCACGGCGAGCCGAGAGCCCGGTGTCAGTGGGACGCTGGCGTGCACAGACCCGGTAAGCAGCAGCTCGCCCGGGTGGAGAGGGCTGCCGTGCGTGTGGAGCGTCCGGGCCAGCCAGGCCACGGCCCGAAGCGGATCGCCGAGGACTTCGGCCCCCAGGCCGAGCGCGACGCGCTCCCCGTCGGCGTACAGCCCGACGCACTCGTCCCGGAGCCCGGTTGAGCAGGTCGTCCGTGGCGTCGACGGGACGGCCGACGGCGACGCGCGCCGAGGAGGCGTGGTAGGCGATGGTGTCGGCCTGGGAGACGCGCCAGTCGGCGATGCGGCTGCCGATGATCTCCACGGCCAGCGCCACCTGGGAGACGGCCGCCCGGACCTCCGCGTCCGTCACGCGGGGTCCGGACAGCCGCCGGCCGAGGACCAGACCGACCTCTGCCTCGGCTCGCGGGGTGATGAGCTCCCGCGTGTCGATGATGCCGCCGTCCGGGATCACCATCGACTGGGACAGGGTCCCGAAGCTCGCTTCGGGCAGGCCGAGTTGCTCGCGCATCGGCAAGGACGTGAGGCCCACCTTGCGTCCGACCAGGTGCTCGCCCGCCGCGAGACGGATCCGTACGTTGGCCTCCTGCACGGCGTAGGCGCCGGCCAGGTCCAGGTCCTCGTACTCCTCAGTGAGTGGTGCGACGGGAATCCTCCCCCAGCCTTCGGCCCGGAGGTGCCCCCAGGCCTCGGCACGCCGCAGCACCGCCGCCAGCTCCTCGACGAGCTGTGCGTCGGGGGAAGCCGGGGCGGCGAGGACGGCGGTCGGCGCCACGGTGGCGTGTCGCTGCATGGCCACAGCAGACGCTGCTCCGGGCCGCTGTGCCCAGCCACCGTGCCGAGATACGGCACGGGGTGACGATCGGATCCGTCACACAGAGGCGAGCGGGGTCCCCGGTGTTTTACAACGATGAAATGACCGATTAAGCTGGACGTGCGTCCATTTTAATGGCCATCCTGGATCCCCATCGGAGCCCGCCATGCCACTCCCCTCCCCGCCTTCCGCGCAGCCCTCAGCCACGGCGACCGGCGAGCCCGACCAGCAGACCGCGGTCGACAAGGCGCTCTTCCTCCTGAAGTCCCTCGCCGAACTGGACGGGGAAATCGGCGTGAGCGAGCTGGCCCGGCGGACACGGCTGACCAAGTCGACCACCTTCCGACTGCTAGGCATCCTCCAACGCAACGACCTCGTGGAACGTGTTGGCAGCAACTACCGGCTGGGATCCCAGCTCTTCGACATCGGCGTACGGGTCTACGGCCCCAATCCCCCGCTCTTGCAGGAGTGCCTGATGCCGCATCTGGCGGACCTGTACGAGATGACCCACGAGACCGTGCACCTGGCCGTGCTGCACGACACCGACATCGTGTACGTCAACAAGATCCAGGGCCACCGAGCGACCCGCTCCCCCTCCCGGATCGGCGCCCGCCTGCCCGCCTACTGCACCGGCGTCGGCAAGGCCCTCCTCGCCTTCGACCACGACACCATCGAGGCCGCGATCGCCGACGGACTCGCGGCACGCACTGAGTACACCTGCACCGATCCCGACCGTTTCCGGTCCGAGCTGCGCCGCATCCGCCGGGACGGCGTCGCCTACGACCGCCAGGAAGCCGTTCCCGGCCTCACCTGCGTCGCCGTACCGATCATGGGTTCGGCCGGGCGACCCGTGGCCGCCTTCTCCGTCGCGAGCGCCGACCGCCGTTTCGAGCCCGCCCGGTTCGCGCCGGCTCTGCGACGCGTGGCCTACGAAGCGGCACGCGCGGTCAACGCGGCCACAGCAAGCCGGCAGGCGGCCCCCTCAAGGCTCGACAATCTGTCTGCGGCTTGACCCTCGCACGAGAGCCAACAGGCCACCCACCTGGACGGCGACCCCGGTGTGCGCGGCACCGAGGTCGCCTCACGGACGGGCCGGGTCCAGCGGAGTGGCCTGATCCCGTCCAAGTTCACCGCTGTCCTTGCCAGGCGTGGTCAGCGGTGATGTCGCCCCCGACGTCCACCGGCGGCTGGCGCCAGCATTGCGGGTCGGCGCCTACCGCGGCGAGAACACGTGCCGAAAGGCGGCACAGCGCATCCGGATCAGCGCCGGACGCCGCCGTGCGTCCGCGCCACGCTGACACCGCCGCACACGCACCACACGGCGCGCCGACCGACGGCCAGCAGACCGCAGTCGACAAGGCGTTGGTTCTTCTGAAGTCCCTCGCCTCGATGGACGGCGAGATCGGCGTCAGCGAACTGGCCCGCCGCTCGCAGCTGACCAAGTCGACCGCCTTCCGTCTGCTGGGCATCCTCCAGCGCAACGATCTCGTCGAGCGGGTCGGCAGCAACTACCGACTGGGCAGCGAGCTCTTCAGCATGGGCGAGCGAGTGTACGGTGCGACCCAGTACTGCTCCGCGAGCAGCTGCTGCTCCACGGCCACCGGGCCGCCCGCTCCCCCTCCAAGATCGGCCTCCGGCTGCCCGCGTACTGCACCGGCGTCGGCAAGGCCCTGCTGGCCTTCGACCACGACGCGGCCGAGGCTGCCGTGTCGGCCGACCTCCCGGCCCGCACCGAGTACACCCTCGCCGACCCGCGACGGTTCCGGGAGGAGCTGCGGCGCATCCGCCAGGACGGCATCGCGTACGACCGGCAGGAAGCCGCCCCCGGTCTGACCTGCGTCGCAGTGCCGATCATGGGTCCCTCTGGACGTCCGGTGGCGGCGCTCTCGGTTGCTGGCGCCCACCACCGCTTCGAGCCGTCCCGATACGCCCCGGCCCTGCGCCGCGTGGCCTTAGAGGCGGCACGCGCCCTCACCGCAGCAAAGGGACGCGGGGAACGGTGGCCAGCCAGGCGTGCGCCCAAGAGCACCACGGTATATGCCCGGACGCTCACGTCGGTTGTGCCGAGATGCGGCACAGCAGGTGCGGCGAAGCTCAGCGTCTTTCGTTCCCGTGGGTCCGCGCCAGGTTCGTACCGCCGGTGCCAGGCTGGACGCGCGGCACGCTCACCACGATGTGCACCAGGCTCTCGTCCGCCAGTGACTCGTACACGTGGCGCCGGTCGCCCGGATAGCGCGCGAAATCCCCCTCGTCAAGCTCCAGCGGGCTGTCGACAGGCCCCACTCGTACCTTGCCGCTGATGACGTAGAGGTGCTCCAGCGTGCCCACCGGGTGCGGTTCGGACGGCATGTCCGCACCGTTGCTGTGCCGGCCGATGCGCACCACGTAGTTCTCGATGACACCTGAGCCGTAGATGTGGTCGAGCGACCGCGACTCGTACCTTCCGTGCTGCTCCCAGACAACCTCGTCGCCCCGCTGCACGGTGATGACCTGTTCCTGCTCGGCGACCAGCCGGGTCACCGGCACGCCGAGGGCCGTGGCGATGGAGAACAGGGTGTCGACCGTGGGGTTGCCCGTGCCCTGCTCCAGATTCGACAGTGTCTGCTTGGCCAGCCCCGCCCGGCGGGCCAACTCGGCCAGGGACAGGCCGCGCTGGTCCCTGAGAAGGCGCACATTGCGCGCGACCACGGCGTTTCCTTGTGACACACAGCCACTCTACGAGCTCCGGTCGGCGTCCTCCGCACCGCCCGCCATTCGGAGATGGGCCAGCAACGCCGCCCCGACGGCCTGTGGCTCTTCCACGGCGAGATGACCTGTATCCACCGTGCCCAACTTCGCCCCGGAAATCCCCTCGGCGAGTTCCCTGGCATGTGGCAGGGGTGTGGCGGTGTCCTGGGAGCCACCAAGCACGAGCGTAGGGGCGGTGATCCTTCTCAGGTCGCGCCGAACGTCGTAGGCGGCGAGGGCGTCGCAGCAGGCGGCGTAGCCGATCGGGTCGGCGGTAGCGAGGTCCTGCAGGAACGTCTTCCCGAGGGAGGTCGCGGCTGTGCCGGGATCTGCGAACCAGCGGCCGGGCATGGCCTCGAGCAGGGCGCCGGTTCCCTCGCGTCGTACGAGAGCGGCGCGCTCCTGCCAGAACTGCGGCGGGCCGAAGTACGCCGAGGAACAGACCAGCGCCAGCGAGGCGATGTGGTCCGGCTGATGCAGTGCGAGGTGCACCCCCACACCGCCGCCGAGCGAGATGCCGGCGTAGTGGAACCGGTCCCGGCCGTGGTGGGCGACGAGGTCCAGGACCATGTGGGCAAGGTCGCCGACTGTCGTACGGCCGGGCTTGTGATCCCGGACGAGATCGCTCGGCGAGCCGCCGTGCCCTGGAAGGTCGTAGCACACCACGCGGTGGCTCGCGGCAAGCACCGCCACATGGGGGTCCCATACGGTCGTCGACGTGCCGAGCGAGGGTCCCAGGACGAGCAGCGGCGCGTCGATGGGACCGAGCACCCGGTGATGCAGCAGAGGGCGGCGTTTCACTGCGGCTCCTGTGGAGGTTCTCAGCGTTCGAGGAGGAGGGCGAGGCCCTGGCCCACGCCAATGCAGAGGGTCGCGATGCCGGTGCCCCTGCCCCGGCGGGCGAGCTGGTGGGCGACGGTGCCGGCGAGGCGGGCGCCAGAGGCGCCGAGAGGGTGGCCGAGGGCGATGGCGCCGCCCTGCGGGTTGAGGACCGCCGGGTCGAACTCGGGCCATTCGGCGAGGCAGCCGAGGACCTGGGCGGCGTAGGCTTCGTTGAGTTCCAGGACGTCGAGGTCGGCGAGGGCCTTGCCGGCCTTGGTCAGGGCGCGGTTGACAGCCTCGACTGGGGCAAGTCCGAAGTAGTGCGGGGCAGCCCGCCCTCGGCGACCGGCGTGCCCACCCCGGCCGGGGTGTAGAAGGCGGGGACCCCGGCGCCCCCGGCACGCAGCCGCTCTGCCGGCGTGCCCTGGGGGATCAGTTCCACCTCCAGCTCCCCGGCCAGGTACTGGCGGGCGAACTCCTTGTTGGCGCCGATGCAGGAGCCGGTCACCCGGGCGATCCGGCCCGCGGCCAGCAGGACCGCGAGACCGGATTCCAGGGCGCCGCAGTTGTTCGACACCGCGCTCAGCCCGCTCACCCCGCGCTCGTACAACGCCTGGATGAGCACATTCGGCACACCGCTGAGCCCGAACCCGCCCACCGCCAGCGAGGCACCCTCCGGTATGTCGGCCACCGCCTCGTGGGCGGTGGCCACCGTCTTGTCCATCAGGCCGCTTCCTCGCCGGCCGCGAGGTCGGACGGGTGCCGGGCCAGAGGCGTGACCTCGACGCTCATGTAGGGGAAGAGCGGCAGGTTCCAGAGGATCCGGTGCAGCGCCTCGTTGTCGGCGACGTCGAAGATGCTGATGTTGGCGTACTGGCCGACGCACCGCCAGATGTGCACCCACTCACCGGACTTCTGCAGCTCCTGGCAGTAGGCCTTCTCCTGGGCCACCAGGTCCGCGCGGACCTCGGGGTCGAGGTCCCGCGGAATCTCCACGCCCATGCGCACCGCGAACAGCATCGCGTTTCCTCCGGTCCTTCACTGCTCTGGCGCGAGCTCGAGGTCGTAGTGGACCTCGTGCCCGTTGCCGTCCGCCGCCGGGGCGGGGTCGAGTACCAGCTCGGGCTTGACGGCGGAGGCGATGTCGTCGGTGACGTGCTCGCCGCCGCGGAAGTACAGCTGGGTGGTGAGCGTCTGGTGGCCGGGTGCGCTGACCTTGAGGTGGAGGTGGGCGGGGCGCCACGCGTGCCAGCCGGCGGCGGCGATCAGCTGGCCGCAGGAGCCGTCCGTCGGAATCTGGTAGGGGGCCGGCTCGACGGTGCGGATGCGGAAGGTGCCCTTCTCGTCGGCGGTGACCTTGCCGCGCAGGTTCCACTCCGGGAGGTTCGGCGCGAACTGCGCGTACAGGCCGTCGGCGTCGGCCTGCCAGATGTCGACCAGGGCGCCGGGCAGCGGGGTGCCGTCGGCGCTGCGCACCTGGCCCTGGAAGACGAGGGGGGTACCGCTCTCGCCCTCACGCATGGGCAGGGTGGCGTCCGCGGACAGGGCTGGGGCGCCCGGCACGTAGTACGGCCCTTCGATGGTGCCCTTGCTGCCGGGGCGGACCTCGTTGTTGACCTCCTCGACCACGTGCTCCACCCACACGTCGAGGAAGAGCGGCCACTCGCCGTCGAGGCCGACCTGGATCAGCCAGGCCTTGAGGGCGTCGTACTCGGCGTAGGTGACCTTGTGACGGCGGATCACGTCGTGTACCGCGGCCAGGACCTCCGAGGCGAGCGTGCTGACCCGCTCCTTGCTGCTGGCGGCCTCGCTGCGCTCCTTGGCCTGGAAACGCTCGGTCGCCGAGGCTCCCGAGGCAGCGGCGGTGGCCTTCTGCTCCGTGCTCTGCTGTGTGGTGACGTCGGTCATGTCCGGCTCTCCTTCGAGCGGGTGGAAGGGTCAGGTGTCCTGGCGGTAGTGCTTCAGCTTGTGGTCGTCGATCTCGATGCCGAGGCCGGCGGCCGGGCGTACGCGGAGCGTGCCGTTCTCGATGCGCAGTGGCTCGGCGAGCAGGTCGTCGGTCATGTCGAGGAAGTTGGACAGTTCCGCGGGGCGCCGCGCGGTGGTCTGGAAGGCGGCTCCGAACGCGGCGCTGCACAGGGAGCCGATCTGGCCGTCGATCTGGTTGCCCATCACCACGTCGACGCCCAGGCCCTCGCACTGGTGGACGATGCGCTGGGACTGGGTGAAGCCCGTGCGTGCCGTCTTCACGCTCACCCCGTGCGCCGCCCCGGCGAGGAGTTCGCGGGTGACCTCGGCGGGCCGGGTGGCGCTCTCGTCGGCGTACAGCGGGATGCTGCTGTGCTCGGCGAGCCAGCGCCGGGCGAGGACGTCGTCGGCCGGGCACAGCTCCTCGGCGAAGGTGAGACCCACGTCCTCCAGCTCGCGCAGGGCGCGGGCCGATTCGGCCGCGGTCCAGCCCCGGTTGCCGTCGATGTAAAGCTCCACGTCCTGGCCGAGGGCTTCCCGCAGGGCGCGGGTGGCCTCGACGTCGTCCCGGTAGGGGCGGCGCCCGACCTTCACCTTGAAGGCGGTGATGCCGTACTCGGCACGCAGTTTCTCGGCCTCGGCCACCATCTCGGCTGCCGGGGCGAAGCCGACCATGTGGGCGACCCGCATCCGGTCGGTGAACCCGCCGAGGAGCTCGGTCACCGACACGCCCAGCGACTGGCCTATGACGTCCCACAGGGCCATGTCGAGGGCGGCTTTGGCGGTGGGGTTGCCGACCGTCCTGGCCAGCCGGGCCCAGATCGCCTCGCGGCGCAGCGCGGACTCGCCCAGGATCTGCGGGGCGAAGACGGTGTCGATCACGGCGATGATCGACGCCTGGGTCTCGCCGTAGGTGAAGGGGCGGGGTGGCGCCTCCGCCGTGCCGGTGATCCCGTCCTCGGTGTGGACGCGGACGAGTACGTGCTCGGCCGTGCCCACCTCTCCGCTCGCGAAGCGCAGCGCCTTGCGGTAGGGGATGGCGAACGGGATCGTCTCGATCCTGGTGATCTTCACGTCTGTCTGGTCCTTATCGGCGGATGAGCGGACTGCGCACGACGTGCGTGCCGGCAGCGCGGTCGGCCGTGTCGAAGAAGTCCTCCCGGTAGATGTCACGTGGGAAGAGGCGCGCCTTCATCAGGGCCTTCATCGTGTCGGCGACCATTGCCGGACTGCCGCAGACGTAGGCCACGTGGCCGGAGGCGCGGGGGTAGTCCTCGGCCAGCAGGGCGGGGACACGCCCACTGCGGCCCCGCCAGCTGTCACGGGAGAGCGCGGGACGGTAGGTGAACCAGTCGTGCTCCGCCTGAAGTGTCTCGAACCACTCCGCGTCGTAGAGGTCGTCCTGGGTGGCGACGCCGTGGTAGAGCACGACCTCGCGCTCGATGCCGGTCTCGACCAGGTGCCGGAGCATCGACACCATCGGGGCGAGACCAGTGCCGCCGGCCAGCAACAAGACGGGTTCCTCGCGCAACGGCCGGAAGGAGAACTGGCCGTAGGGGCCGGACAGTGTCACCCGCTCCCCCGCCGCCAGGCTCTTGAAGATCCAGCCGTCGGTGCACAACCCGTCCTCGGAACGCTTGATGTGCAGTTCGATACGACCGCCGTCGGCGGGGCTGCTGGCGATGGAGTACGGCCGCTGCTCGCCGCCGGGCACGTCCAGCAGGACGTACTGTCCCGGGTTGAATGCCAGCGGCTCGTCCAGCGTGATGACGACCCGCCGCACGTCCGGGGCGATGTCCTCGACGACGGCCACCTGACCCGCCCGGTCCCGCACCGGATGGATGTCCACGCCCTCCTCGACGTCCACCTCGCCCTCGACGACGAGGTCGCTTCGGGGGCAGGCCACGCACAGCAGTGCGCAACCCTCCTCCCGCTCGCTCTCCAGCAGCGCGTACGGAGAGGCGTCACCGAGGTCGGCGTCGCCCTCGAGGATCTGTGCCTTGCAGGTTCCGCAGGTGCCGTGCGTGCACGCGTGCGGCAGCCAGATGCCCTCACGCAGAGCGGCATCCAGCACCGTCTGGTCCTCACGGCACTCGATCTCCGCGCCGAGCGGCTCGATGCGGACGGTGTGAGTGGTCACTGCGGTTCTCCCTTGCCGGACCCGCGGGTGCGGGAGGGGCTACGGGCCAGCCGGCGCCCGCACCCGCGGGTGATTGCGGTGGCCGCTCAGGCCGCGAAGCTGAGCAGCGCCTTGTGTCCGATGCCGAGATCCGCGAGCGACTTGTCCTGCCCGCCGGAGAGCGGTTCGTCGAACAGCCGCCACTCGGTGACCGAGTCCGGGTCGAAGTCGGGATCGGACGCGGCCCAGCCGTGCACCGTCGAGGTGACGAACGCCGCGAACGTCATGGTCTTCGGCACCCGGAAGCAGGCGGCCGAGCAGAACAGCGGGTTGCCCCGCCAGTGCACGTAGACCAGCTGGTCGTCGCCGAACACCTCGGCTCGGTCGGCCGACGGGAACTCGTAGTCGTACAGCGCCTTGACCGTCATCTCACACCGCCTTGCCGTCGCCGTCGCTGTGCCATGCGGCCCAGGCGAGCTGGTCGGGGGAACCCGTGTACTCGCCGTTGTCACCCTCCTGGATGCCGTACCAAGCGAGCACTTCGGGAATGGTGGGGCCGCCACAGTTGCCCTGGTAGATCTGGTGGACGGGGAGCCAGGCCTGGACGTACTTCTCCGGCTCCCGTTCGAAGATCCACTGGCAGCCGTCGCTGCAGGTGTGGAAGGTCTCGTCGCGGAAGGTGCTGCGCCGGAAGGAGATCTGGGCCGGATTTCCGGGCTCGGTGAAGGCCATCGGTACCTGGCAGACCTGGCACAGCTGCGGCAGTCCCTGGAAGAACACCCGGCCGCCGTCGGCCTCGATCTTGCGGTGCTTCTCCCACACCGGCCGGTAGGACTGGTTGAAGGAGTCCGGGTACTGCTCCGCCAGCCACGCCATGTGGGCCTCGTCGGGCGTCTTGGTGGTGAAGGCGGCGGCGAACGAGAAGTTGTGCAGGATCTTGTAGACCTGGTGCGAGAGGTGGTCCTTCTCGGCGATCGCAGCGCTCACGTGCCGGGGCGGCTGGATGCCGTAGTACTCCAGGTCGGGGAAGAGCCCGCCGAGCATCTGCTCCTCGAAGTACAGCTCGAATGCCTCGCGCCAGCTCATCACCGGCTTGGGAAGCATGTAGTCCATCATTGCCGCGACCAGCGCGGACATCCGGTACGCCCGCCAGAACCACTTGTCGATCCAGTCCTGGATGATCGGCACGTTGCCCTCGTCCTGCTCCAGCAGGAACTTGATGGCCTCCAGGCCCAGGGTCATGTGCCGGCTTTCGTCGGACTGGGCGGAGAAGCCGAACGACATGGTGGGCATGTCGCCGTTGAAGCTGGCGCCGCTCATGAACGGCACGAACAGGAGGTTCGTCAGCAGGTACTCGAAGCTGAACGAGATGGAGATGAGGAACTCGAACGGCCCGGCGGTCATCGCGTCGTCGAAGAGGGACTTGGTCACCGACAGGTACCAGACCCGGTCGTGCATCTTCGACCAGCTGTGGAAGCCGCCGTAGTACTTGTTGTAGTTGCTGATGGTGTGGATCTGCGTCTGGCAGTGGCGCAGTTCGTCCACGCTCTGGCACAGCGCCGCGAACCGGGGGGCCGGGCCCTCCAGGTGGCGGGCCAGGTAGGCGAAGTGCCGGTGTGCCGCATACTCCAGGGGCGTGACGCCCTGGATGAACAGCTTGATGGCGTTCAGGTAGCTGGCGTCCGACAGCGACAGGTGCCCCTGGCTCTGCGCGAAGCCGTCCAGCACGGCGTACAGCCGCTTGTCCTTCTCGGCCTGGTACTTGTAGTAGGCGTCCACCGTCAGCCGGAAGGGATCCTGCCAGCCGTCCCAGTCGTGGATCTTGATGCCCTCGTAGCGGGTGTGCGGAAAGAGCTGCTCACGGTCGACGTAGCCCGGCTCCCAGTCCAGGTCGCGGGTAAGCAGCGCATAGCGCTCCTTGAGCGGCAGCTTGCGGGCCGGCTTCGAGGCGGCCTTCTTCGTGGGCACGCTCATGTCAGTGCTCCCAACTCACGACGATCTGGTCGTCGTCCCACTCGGAGAAGTTGCCGGTGTAGGAGACGATGGCCAGCTGGAACTCGCCGGTCTCCCACTCCCGCCCGAGGCGGCTCTCGACGCTTTCGCGGTTGATGACGATCCGGCCCGCCGCCTGCAGCTTGACGAGGCCGGGAAGGTGACGGAGGGTCAGTTCGGGGTTGTCGTCCTTGATCGCCTCGATCAAGGCCCGATTCTCCTCGGACTCCTGGAGGTCGATGCCGACCTGGCGCAGTGTTCCGGTGCTCATGCGGCGCCTCCGGTGGTCTTGGTCCATGCGGTGGCGTGGGCGCCGGCGAGGTCGCCGAGCACAGTGGTGCTGGCCGCCTGCGGGAGCGTCCGGTCGATCGATTCGGTGAGGGCCGCGACCGCGTCGTGTGCCCGGTCGGACCAGGTGGCGGCGATCCGGGTCAGTGCTGCGCGGTTGTCCTCGCCGCGTTCCGGGTCGTTCGCCCAGCAGGTGAGCAGCGCGTCCAGCCACCGGCGCTGGTCGGCGAACCACGTGGCCAGGTGCTGTGCGACCAGGCTGTACGCGCCGGCCCCGCCGAGCAGCGCGGTCTCGTCGAGGTGCTGGTACAGCAGCGGGTAGATGAGTGAGTCGACGAGGTCGACGGCCAGCAGGCCCTCCGCCCAGTCCTCGACGACCATGATCTCCTCGGTCAGGCGGCGCAGTGGCTGGAGGTGCTCGCCCTCAAGCCATTGCCGCTTGGCCTCCTTGAGCGCCTCGGCGGTGCCGCCGGCGGCGGCGATCCCGGCCCGGGAGAGCATCTGCGCGTTGCCGATCCGGTCGAACGCTGCGAAGGTGCAGCACTGCTCCAGGGATGTGCCGTAGGCGAAGCGGGCGCCGGAGACGCTCACCAGCTGGGCCCCGGACTCGTAGTGCCTGAGCGGGACGACCACCGAGGTCAAGACCGTGTGCCACCCCTCGGGCAGCTTCGCGAGCAGGTCGCGCGCCTCCAGGTAGCCCAGCGTCTTGCCGAACTCGTCGTGCAGCGCGGCCCGTTGGGTCACGTACGGCGTGTAGTAGTACTGGCGCGGATCGGTGTAGCTGTACGGATCCGTCAGCCGCAGGGCGGAGAACCGCTCGTCATACAGCTCGCGGTCCTGCGCCCAGGTGGGCCGGTAGTGGAAGTTCTCCCTCGGCTCGACGTCGAGTGTCGCTTCGAGATAGCGGCTCGCCGGCTGGTCGCCGAGGCGGTCGATCACGTTCTGGTAGGTCTGGCGCCTCGGTTCGAGGACCCGGTAGCGCAGTTCGTATTGCACGAGCTTCTCCTGACGGGCTTCATCGGCATCAGGGACGGTTGCCGCGTTGTATCAGCGGCGTACGGAGGCGGCGATCAGGCCGAGCAGGAGTGCCTGAAGCTCGTCCTCGCTGGTGAGGCGGCGCGGTCCGTCGTCCGGGAGACCGGCGGCGGTGAGCCGGGCGACGGCGGTACGGCCGGAGACGGCGGTCTCCACCCGGGCTTCGGCTTCGCCGCAGCCGATGGTGAAGGACAGGCTCCCGGGACCGGTCTCGTCCGCCAGGGTGAAGGCGGTGCCGTGGTCCCGGAGGACCGCGTTCGCCTCAGAGACCAGCTGCTCGGCGAGGGACCGGACGACGACCTGCGTGTCGGTGACGACCGCCACCGGGCCGGCCTGGCTCGGTTCGGTCTCCGGCACGGGCGGTGGCGCCCCGTCGAGCAGGGACATCACGGAAATCATGAACGGCGTCATCGCGCGCTCCTTGGTCCGAGCTGACGTCCGCCGGGCCGCTCGGGCGGTGCGCCACTGCCGCGGCCTGCGGTTGCTCCGAGTGTTACAGAGCCGCAATGACGTGTGAAATATCGATTACTAATGGATTGATATCTGGCGCGTCACACTCGACCGCTCCGCGGTGGGCGGGGCCGCGGCCGTCAGCGCGTGGCAGGTCGGCCACCGCCCAGCAGCCATCGCAGGCGAGGCATCACCTGGGCGAGCAGCGCGGAGTCCTCGCCGGCTCGGGTGGCGACGGCCAACTCGACCTCCTCGGTCGTGCCCGCGAGGGGCCGGTACGTGACCCCGGTGATGTGCAGGTGCTGCACCGAGGCGGGCACCAGCGCGACGCCGAGTCCGGCGGCCACGAAGGCAACGAGCGTCGAGGTCTCGGTCACCTCCTGCAGTGCCGAAGGCCGGAAGCCCGCCCGCTGGCAAGCATCGAAAACGGCGTCGTATACCACCGATCGGTTGTGGGAGGGGTAACAGATGAATGGCTCGGTCTGCAGTTCGACCAGCGGCACGCTCTTCCGGTCGGCGAGTTCGTGCCCCTCCGGCAGCACGGCAATAAGCGGCTCCCGACGAAAAACCAGGACGTTCAGCCCGGGGTCGCGCACCGGGGGGCGCAGGAAGCCGATGTCCAGGGACCGGTCGTGCAGGGCTTCCACCTGGCGCGGCGTGAGCATCTCCCCCTTGAGCTCCAGCTCGATCCCCGGGAACTCCTCGCGCAGCGCGCGAGCCACCGTCGGCAGCAGCTCGTACGTCGCCGAACCGGTGAAACCGATGGCCAGCTTGCCGACCAGGCCCGCGGCGACGCGTCCCGCCTCGTCCGCAGCGGCGTCCACCGCGGCGAGGATGCCGCGCGCCCGCTCCAGGAACCGGGCACCGGCGGGTGTGAGCTCGACCCGGCGGGTCGACCGGGTCAGCAGTTGAACCCCGAGTTCGGTCTCCAACTGTTTGATCTGCTGCGACAGCGGAGGCTGCGCGATGCGCAGACGCTCCGCGGCGCGCCCGAAGTGGCACTCCTCGGCAACTGCGACGAAGTACCGGATGTGCCGTAGTTCCATGCTGGCGAGCATAGGTGGGCGCTTGACCCCTTCTCTTCGATGCTCCCGGCCCGTACAGGCTGATCAGCGAGGAAGGGCACGCAAGGCCTCAAGCGCCAGCCCCAGATCGGCCAGGGTGCGGGGATCGGACAGGGGGCGACCGATCAGTTCCTCCACCCGGCGCAGCCTGTAACGGACGGTGTTCGGATGCAGGAACATACGCTCTGCAGCGTCCGGCGCCCGACCGCCCGCGGCGAACCAGTGGCCAAGAGTCTCCAGGAGACGCGTCCGGTCGCGCGAGGGCAGAGCGAGCACGGGTTCCAGGACGAGGCGCACCAGGCGGGTCGCCTCCTCAGGCGCCGCCGCGACGACCATAGCCAGCGGACAGTCGTCGAAGCGGGCCACGCCCGCCGACTCCCCGGGCAGCCCGGTGAGCGCCAGCCGTGCGAAGCGCAATGCCTGGGGGGTGTCGCTGAGTGAGTCGAAAAGAGGGCTGATCCCGACCCGGGCGCGGCGCCGCCGCAGGGTCCGCAGGCTCAGCGTCTCGGCGTCCGGCAGGGCGAGGGACAGCAGGCCGATCTGCTGATCCGGCAGCAGCCGCCAGGCCGAGGACACTTGGGCCTCGCGCAACGCCGCCTCGATACCGGGCAACGGTTCCTCTCCCGCCCCGAGGCCCGTGGCCACCACCACCGCATACGGTCCCTCCTGGGGCAGCCCGAGATGGCGAGCCGCGTCGTCGAGGCCGACACGGTCCGCGATGTCACCCCTGCACAGGGCCTCGACCACTGCTGAACGTCTCGCCTCCCGCTGCCGACTCAACTCGGCGGAGGTCTCCCGGTATGCGGTGGCGAGCACCTCCGCGTATCGGCCGAACAACACCCAGATCTCCGAGGACCCGGCTGCGAGCTGCGCCTGATCGATCTCGGGGTACTGCCGGGCCTCATCGACGATCTGCGCCCAGAGGGAGTCGAACGCGGTCCGGTAGGCGTGCAGGGTTTCCGCCAACGGGACGCCTTGCTCGGCACGGATCCGCCCGGTCTCGCGTGCCGGGTGTACGTCGGGCTCGCCGCCCTCGGCCAAATACGCCAGGACGACGCGCGCATTGCTTTCTAGGGAAAATCGAAGCGATTCCCCGGGAACAACCGAATCATCGGCGTAGGAATCAACCTCGGCACGAATGCGCACCGCCAACACCTCACTGATTTCGTGAAGGCGCTCCTGCAGCACCGAAGCGACAGCGGAGAGGTCCATCTCCGCAGCTTATGGCGGTGTCCTTGTTCCTGGGAACAAGCAGTCCACAGCGAGGCTGTATGCGCTGCCATAGACCCTCCTCATCACGGGCGGCAGCATGCCGCCAAGCATCGCTGGGACGCGCGATGCACGTAGTCGCAAGAGGAGACAGGCATGCCCAATCTCGCGGAGTTCCTGGTGGCGACGGCCGCCCGACAGCCCGAGCGCCCGGCGCTGCGGCTGGGAACGGCGACCATCAGCTACGCGGAACTGGACGAGGCGAGCGCCCGAGCCGCCGCACTGCTGCGCGCCGAGGGGGTCCGGCCCGGCGACCGGGTCGCCCTGATGCTGCCCAGCTCACCCGAGTTCGTCATCCTCTACTACGGCGTCCTGCGCGCCGGCGGCATAGTCCTGCCGCTGAACCCGCTGCTCAAGGAGCGGGAGGTCGCTTACCACCTGGGGGACTGCGGTGCCGTGCTGCTCTTCGAGTGGCACGAGGCGCCGGGTGAGGGCGACAAGGGCGCTGCCACCGCCGGTGTGCGGCACCTGGTCGTCGAGCCCGCCGACTTCGCCGAGCGTCTCGGGCGGCACGAGCCCGATCGACAGGTCGCCGCGGTCGACGGGGATGACATCGCGGTCCTGCTCTACACCTCCGGTACCACCGGCCGCCCCAAGGGCGCCTCGCTGACCCATGCGAACCTGCGCCACAACACCGAGATCATCGTCACCGACCTGGCCAGGATGAGCTCGGACGACGTGGTGGTGGGCTGCCTACCCCTCTTCCACATCTTCGGCCAGACCTCCACCCTCAACGCCGCGGTGAAGAGTGGCGCTCTGCTCGTGCTCGTCCCCCGGTTCGACGCGGAGACCGTGCTCGACATCCTCGCTCGCGAGGGCGCCACCGTGTTCGAGGGCGTCCCCACCATGTACGCGGCGCTGCTGCAGCACCCGGCTGCCGCGAACGTCGATGTGTCCGCCCTGCGTACGTGCATCTCGGGCGGGGCCGCACTGCCGGTGGAGATCCTGCACGGCTTCGAGCGCCACTTCGGCTGCATGGTGTCGGAGGCCTACGGCCTGTCCGAGACCAGCCCCGCCGTCTCCGCCTGCCGCCCCGACCGCCCGCGCAAGCCCGGCTCGGTGGGGACGCCCGTCCGTGACGTCGAGGTACGGCTGCTGGACGCCGACGGGCAGGAAGTGGCCACGGGCGAGGTGGGCGAGCTGGTCGTGCGCGGCCCGAACGTGATGAAGGGCTACTGGAACCGTCCCGAGGAGACTGCGGCGGCCATCTCCGACGGCTGGTTTCGCACCGGTGACATGGCCCGGCGGGACGAGGACGGTGACCTGTACATCGTCGACCGCAAGAAGGACCTGATCATCCGGGGCGGCTACAACGTCTATCCGCGCGAGATCGAAGAGGTCCTGCACGAGCATCCCGCCGTCGCCCTGACCGCCGTCGTGGGTGTGCCGGACGACAAGCTCGGTGAGGAGGTGGCCGCCGCGGTCGTACTACGCCCCGGTGGGCAGGCCACGCCGGAGGAGCTGCAGGAGTTCGTCAAGGAGCGGGTGGCGGCGTACAAGTACCCGCGCCGCGTGTGGCTGGCCGACTCGCTGCCGACCGGGCCCACCGGCAAGATCCTCAAGCGGGAGATCACCGCACCCAGCATCTGAGGACAACGGATGATGGCCTCCGAGCAGCTGTGGCGGCTCGGAGGCCCTCACGTCTGACGGGCGAACAGCGGTCGCAGCCAGGTGCGGTCGGCGCTATGCGATCCCGCCCGTACGCCCGGCGAACTGTGCGCGTCGCCGGGCCATCCACGCGGCGATCTGGGCCCGCGAGGTGAACCCGAGCTTGGCGAGGATCCGCTCGACGTGACCGTCGGCGGTGCGCTTCGCGATCACCAGCCGATGGGCGATCTCCCGGTTGGACAAGCCGGATTCGATCAGGGCGGCGACCTCCAGCTCCCGCTTGGTGAGTGGCTCGGTCGCATCGGCGCGCCGGGCCACGGCCGTACTCCCCTCGGCGCCCAAGGCCAGATCGATCACATCCCGCAGGCGCCACAGAGGAACGGAGGGCTCGCCACCCCCGTAACTCGGCGGATCGGGCCGGTGGGCGCAGTGGCGTTCCGCGAACTCTGACAGCTGCGGCCCGAATGCGGCGATCGACGTGCCGAGGGAACACCACACTCGCCGTGCCGCCTCACACAGGGCGGCCGCGCGGTCCGCCTCACCACGGTCGTAGGCCACCCAAGCCAGCAGGTCGGTGCACAGAGCGACGCCGATCCATTCGGACGAGAGCTGAACTCGCAGTGCCGCACGGGCCGATCGCTCCGCCTCCTCCAGGTGGCCCAACGTCCACTCGGCCAGGCCCGCAGCCCAGAGGGAGAAGGCGCGGGCGGACCTGTCTGGGTACGTCTCGCACAACGCCACCGTGCTGCGGCTGATCTCCACGGCCTCGGCTGCCCGGCCGGCGCAGGCGAGCGCGGTGGCGAGCATATAGCGAGCGGCGAGTTCCAACTCACGATCACCGTGGTCGCGGTGTCCGTCGACAGCGGTCCGCAAGCCCTGCACCGCGGTGTCGGCGTCTCCGGTGAAGAGCGCCCACAGCGCCCCCCAGTGGGTGACACGCAGCTTCGCGCCGGGGTCGTCCAGTTCCTCGGCGAGGTCCGCAAGTGTGCTGAGCCACCGTCCGGCACTGTGGTGGTCCCCCTGGAGCAACGCGATCCAGATCATCACCCACACGCTCTCGGCCCGCTCCGGCGACGGCGCGGTGACCGCGGCGAGCGCCGCCTCCATCCGCGTCCGGCCGTCGGCGAGGAACCCTCCGGACAGCCAGTGGTAGCGCAGCCGTGCCATCAGGCGCAGAGCGGCTCGTTCCTCCCCCGGAGTGGAGAGGCTCCACTGCACCGCTGCGACATGGTCCGCGTGCTCCAGGCGCATCCGCTCCAGCAGGGCTTCCTGCTGGGGACCGCACCACTGGTCGAGGACCCGCTGGGCCCGGCGCAGCATCACGTCGCGATGTCTGCGCCGCAACTCGTCCGCTTCGCCAGCCTGTTCGGCTTTTTCGGCCGCGATCTCACGGACGGGAGCGAGCAGGCGGTACCGCATGGTGCCGACGTCGCGCTCGGCCAGCAGGATCGACTGCCCTACGAGACGCTCGATGGAATCAAAGACGTCGTCGGGGTGCAGTTCGCCAAAAGCACAGACCTCTTCAGCGAGCTCAAGATCGAAGGTTGCGGGAAACACCGACAAACGGCGCAAGAGGATCTGCGCGGTCTGCGGGCAAAGCTGGTAGCTCCAGTCCACCATCGCCCGCAGTGATCCGTGCCGCGACCGGGACTCGGCATCCGGCGCGGTCAACGACGCCAGTCGTCGGCCGAACCGTTCCACCACCTGCTCGACGGTCAGCGCTCGCAGCTTCGCTGCTGCCAGCTCGATGGCCAGCGGTATGCCTTCCAGCAGTCGGCACAGCTCGACCACGGCCTCAGCGTTGTCTTCGGTGACATCGAACTCGGGATCGACGGCACGCGCCCGCTCCACCAGCAGGCTCACCGACCCGTCCGCGATCAGCTGCGCAGCCGGGGTGGCAGTTTCGGGGACGCTCAGTGGCAGCACCGGCCGCAGCACCTCCCCCTCGACACCGAGGGGTTCCCGGCTCGTGGCCACCACGTGCAACTGCGGAGCCTCGCGCAGCATGACCGGCACCACCGCCCGCACCCAATCCAGCACGTGCTCGCAGTTATCCAGAACCAGCAGCAGTTTGCGGTTGCTCAAGAAGGACAGCAGCTTCTCACGCGGCTGCGTGGCGGACTGATCGTTGATGCCCAAGGCGCTGACCACCGCGGCCTCCACCTCCGCGCCCCCTGCACCGATGCTCAGATCGGCCAGTCGGACCAGCCACGCGCCGTCGGGGAAGCCGTTGCGAGCTCGATAGGCCAATTCCAGGGCCAGCCGCGTCTTACCCACACCGCCCGCCCCGACGAAGGTCAGCAGCCTGGATTCCGACAGTGTCCGCTGTGCGACGTCGAGATCGCTCCTTCGCGCGATCAAGCGATTCAGAGACGGACCGACCCGGTTCCCTCCTCGTTGAGGGGTTTGGGCGCTAGTCATGCAGAGATCTTAGGCGAGTCCAACCCGAACACACCCTCGTGGCTCTGATCAATTCTCGCGAACACCGGCGATCGCTGCCTTCGGCCCTGCCCCGGCGGCGGCCCGCCGGGCCGCCGTCTCTGTGATGACGTGAACATCGGGTTCACCCGGGGCGTGGGCCGTCCCGGTCCGATGAGTGAGGGTCGCCGCCTTCAGGTTCGCCAAGAGTCTCGGCGCCTGACACCGCCGGAGAGCACGGCTGCGCCGGCGGTGAGCAGATCAGCCCTCTCACATTCGCTTCACGTTCCACCCCCCGTCGATCACGGTGGCGGTGCCGTTGACGAACGAGGCGCCCTCGGAGGCCAGGAAGGTGGCCACAGAGGCCACTTCCCCAGGTGTGCCGAGCCGTCCCTGCCCCTGGATGAACAGCTCCTTCAGCTGCGTTCCGGCCTCGCTCTCTGTGAAAAGGCGCTCGCTCATGGGGGTCTCGATGACGCCGGGACAGATCGCGTTGGCGCGCACTCCAAGGTCGCGCAGCTCAAGCGCCATCACCTCGGTCATGCGCACGACACCGGCCTTGACCGCCGAGTAGGCGCCGATCAGGGGGAGCCCGACGACGCCGGCCAGCGAGGCGATGTTGACGATCGCGCCGCCGCCGTCCGTCAGGGCGGGAACCGCGTGCTTGTAGACCAGCCATGTCCCCCGCAGGTTGACCGAGTACATCCGGTCGAACTCGTCCTCGGTCAGTTCGTGGAGGGGACCGAAGGACTCGACACCGGCGTTGTTGACCAGCACGTCGAGTCCGCCCAGGGCACGCGTGGCCTCGGCGACCGCCGCGGCCACACTGTCACTGGAGCGGACGTCGCAGGTGACGCCGACGGTGTCGTGGCCGATCTCCGCAGCTGCCTTGTCGGCCCCCTCAATGTCGGCGATCACGACGCGGGCGCCGGCGGCGACGAACGCTTCGGCGACCGCCAGGCCGAGGCCCCGGTGCGCGCCAGTCAGCAGTGCACGCTTGCCCTCCAGAATTCCGGTCATGCTGATTTCCTCTCCTATCTACGTCATGGTGATCGTGTTGTGGTGCCCCGTCATCGCATGCCGGACGGTGATTGGTATCCCTGGCGTGCGTTGAGCGAGCGTCAGAAGCGGTGCGCCGTGGGCATCAAGCCATCGATGCCGCGCGAGGCACAGGCCCGGCCAGACGCCGGGCAAGCCATTGGGACCCGTCGCTCACGGCTCGTGTGCCGTGAGCGACGGGCCTGTTCAGCCGAGGGTGGCCGCGGCCTTCGCCGTCCGGGCCTCGGCCGACAGCAGCGGCGCGAGGAAGTCGCGGATGGCGTCCTGGATCTCGGCGGCGCGCGGAATCGCACCGGAGAGCACGAACGTGGTGTGGATCAGACCGTCGAGGCGCCGGCAGACGGTGGGTACACCGGCTTCCGTCAGCGCTCGCGCGTAGTCCTCCCCCTCGTCGCGCAGCGGATCGATCTCCATGGTGATCACCAGTGCGGGCGGCAGGTTCGACAGGTCCCGCGCCCGTGCTGGAGCAGCCCACGGGGAGGTCACGTTGGCAGGGTCGCCGAGATACCAGGCCGCCATGCGGGCGCCCAGCTCAGTGGAGATGATCGGGCCGCGCGCGAAGGTCTTGCGGGACTCGGTGTCGGCGGTGAAATCGGCGGGCGGAGTGACGAGGACCTGGGCGGCAAGGCGCGGTCCGCCCTCGTCCCGGGCGCGGAGCGCGGCCACTGCGGCCAGGTTCGCACCGGCGCTCTCGCCACCGACGGCGATCCGCTCCGGGTCGCCGCCGTACTCGGCGATGTTCTCCGCCGCCCAGCGCAGCGCCGCCATCGTGTCGTCGACCGCCGCCGGGAACGGGTGCTCGGGGGCGAGCCGGTAGTCCGGGGACACGACGAGAGCGCCGAGGCGCCGGGCGAGGGACGCGCAGGGCTCGTCGTACGCATCGAGACTGCCCGCGATCCAGCCGCCGCCATGGAGGAAGACGACCACGGGCAGCGGGCCCTCGACCGGCGGCCGGTACAGGCGCACCGTCCGCTCACCACCGTCCGTCGGGTACTGGGTGTCGGTGATGCCGACATCCTCGGGAACCGGCAGCTGCAGGTGCTTGAAGGTCTCGATGGCGCCTCGGATCTCCTCCAGGGAGGACTCCTCGAGCGGCTTGGCGCCCATGTTCATCTGGCCGGCGAGGAGGAAGACCGCCGCACCGTCGATTTTGATCGTGTTCGGCAGGGCTCGCTCGTCCCCGTCGAGCGAGAAGCCGGCGTACTCGGTCGCCTGGACCTCGGCGCAGATGGCGCGGTACATCGGCGCGCCGGTGAACAGGGAGATCGGCCTCCGCGGCTTGCCCGGAATGTTGTCGCCCATGTACCAGGTGACCGCCTTGGGGAACAGGGTCGCCTCGGCGACCTCCAGGACCAGGTCGTTGTACCGGTCCTCGGCCGCAGCCGTCACCTCGGCCGTCCGGTGCCCGTGCGCGTCCGTATAGGCGATGAGGTCGGCGATGAAGTCGACACTGTCCTCGATGGCGGTCGGGTTGTTGAAGAGGGCCGCCGCGCTCTGCGGACCGTTGACGTGGAACAGGTTCGGGAAGCCGTGGTTGGCCATTCCGACGTACGCGCGCTGCCCGTCCGCCCAGTGGTCGGTCAGTTTCAGGCCGTCGCGGCCCACCACGCCCATCCGCATCAGGGCGCCCGCGCCCACGTCAAAGCCCGTGGCGAGCACGATCACGTCGAACTCGTACTCCTCGGCCGTGGTGGCGATGCCCTTCTCGGTGATCCGCTCGATCGCGGTCGTCCGGGCGTCGACGAGACGCACGTGCGGCAAGTTGAACGTCTCGAAGTAGTTCGTCTCGAACGTGGCGCGCTTGGCACCGTACGGGTGCCCCTTCGGAGTCAGCAGTTCCGCGGTCTTCGGGTCCTTGACCCGCTCCCGGATCCGGTCCCGGATGTAGTCCGCCGCCGTCTCGTTGGCGGCCGGATTGAAGGTCAGGTCGAAGTAGGTGGACGCGAGCATCCGGAAGCCGCCGCCGTTGTAGTACGTGTCGTACGTCTTACGGCGTTCCTCGGGGCTGTCTGCCATCGCGGAGCGCGTGGCGCGCGGGAACGCGGCGCCTGCCAGGCTGTTGCGCGACTCCTCCCGCAGCCTCGGGTAGTCGGCGACGACCTGCTCGAACTCCTCATCGGTGAGCGGACGGTTCCCAAGGGGACAGGCGAAGTTCGCGGTCCGCTGGAACACGGTCAGTTCGGCGACCTGCGGGGCGATCGTCTGGATGACCTGGATACCGGTCGAGCCGGTGCCGATCACGGCGACACGCTTGCCCGCCAGATCGACGCCGTCGGCCGGCCACCGGCTGGTGTGGACGACCGTGCCTCGGAACGTCTCCTGGCCCGGGAAGTCGTTCGGCTTGTTCACCGAGAAGGCGCCGGCCGCGTTGATGAAGAACCGCGCGATGGTGACGCCGCCGTCGTCCGTACCGACAACCCAGCGCTGAGCGGCTTCGTCCCAGACCGCAGACGTGACGCGCGTGCTGAACCGGTAGCTGCGGCGCAGGTCGAACCGGTCGGCCACATGCTCCAGGTAGGCCAGGATCTCCGGCTGCGCGGCGTACCGCTCTTTCCAGCGCCACTCACGCTGCAGGTCCTCGTCGAAGGAGAAGGAGTAGAAGATGCTCTCGAAGTCGCAGCGCGCGCCGGGGTACCGGTTCCAGTGCCAGACGCCGCCCGGTCCCGAGGCCGCCTCGAAGGACTGAACCGACAGGCCCTGCTGGTTGCGGAGGCGGTGGGTGGCGTAGAGGCCGGAGAAGCCGGCACCCACGACGACTGCGTCGACATGTGTTTCGGTCATGTACCGACTCTGAGTTCGGCACGTTGCGAGGGCTACGGGTAGGGATACCTGATGGCATACCTGATCCCCTACCTGTCTTCTGCCGGGTCGGTCGGCTTCGGCGACCCGGTTCAGATGCGAAACCGCTGGTGAATGGGGTGAACAGCCGGATTCGCGAGACTTCGGCGATCTTCTGCAACTGATTGCATAACATCCTCCGGGGTCATACAACTGCTCACATGTCGCAGCACGACGCAGCGGCAGGAGCCCTGCCGATGTCCCGCTGCCGGGTGCCAAGATGACCACAGAGGCTGAGGCGGAGCAGCACGCGCTCGTCACCGAGACGGTGCACCGCGAGGGTGGCCGGATCGCGATGCAGATCCTGCACACCGGCCGATATGCCCATCACCCCGACCTGGTCGCCCCAGCGCCCGCCAGGCGCCGATCAACAATTATGTGCCGCAGGCGCTCACCGATGATGAGATCGAGGAGACGATCGAGGCGTTCGTCCTGGCGGCTGCGCTCACCGGGGCAGCCGGCTATGACGGCGTCGAGATCATGGGATCCGAGGGCTACCTGATCAACGAGTTCATCGCCCCGGCGCCCAACCACCGCACCGACCGTTGGGGCGGCAGCTACGAGAACCGGGTTCGCTTCCCCCTGGAGATCGTCCGCCGCGTACGCGAACGTGTCAGCCCCGACTTCATCCTCATCTATCGCCTGTCCATGCTCGATCTCGTCCCCGACGGCAGCACCCTGGACGAGGTGGTCACGCTCGCCAAGGCGGTCGAGGCGGCCGGCGCCACGATCATCAATACCGGGATCGGCTGGCACGAGGCACGCGTCCCCACCATCGCGACCTCAGTACCCCGCGGCGCGTACTCGTGGATCACCGAGCGCCTGAAGGGATCCGTTTTTGTCCCCCTGGTGCCCAGCAACCGCATCAACACCCGGAGATCGCGGCGGAGTTGCTGGCGGAAGGCCGAGCAGACATGGTCTCGATGGCCCTTCCGTTCCTCGCCGACCCCCACTTCGTCGCCAAGGCACGCGCCGGACGCCCAGACACGATCAACACCTGCATCGGCTGCAACCAGGCCTGCCTGGACCACAGCTTCAGCGGAAAGATCACCTCCTGTCTGGTCAACCCGCGAGCTTGCCGCGAGACAGAGCTGGTGCTGTCCCCGACGCGCCGCCGCAAGCGCCTGGCCGTGGTCGGGGCAGGTCCGGCCGGGCCGGCGGTGTCGGTCACGGCCGCCCAACGCGGCCACGACGTCACGTTGTTCGACGCCGACGACAAGATCGGCGGCCAGCTCAACATCGCCCGGCGGATCCCGGCCAAGCGGCCGTCTGGCCCTGACCGACCGCTATTACCTGGAGTGCATGAACTACCAGTCCCGACACGGCGCCGAGCCCACCCCCGAACGACTCTCCACCCACCTCGCCGCCCAGGGACTCCTCGGACGCGGCGGCAATCCCATCAGCCCCTCAAACCTGCGCCGACACTTCCTCTTCGACCGGGCGGCGGTCGCCGCGGCCGTCTCGTTTGGACCGTGGCGAAGGGGAGCACCGTCGATGACCAACCCGCGACGTGGCCTTCGTGCCCACCCGCACGGTGAGCCGATGCCTGCCTCCGCAACGCGGCGGCTTTGTCACATGTCACAGCAGGTTCCGCCGGAATTCAGCGGTGGGTGAGCAGCCGTCTTCAGCCGTCCACGACCGATCTGGGGACACACATGCGGCGTTAAAGCAAATTGAGTAAGCCGAGCCAAACGCATATCCGCATTCCCCCAGGTCATCCATATTCCCCTCCCGTAGGTGATGATCAAGCCAAGTAAGTCAAGACTTACTTTTGAATAATTTCGACCGCATAGTGGTGGCTCGAGCCGAGAGGAGCCCCCTGTTGTCGCAGGTCAACGACCTCGCTGTGCGTCAGGTCGAATTGGAACGAGCTCATGTGTCCGCCTTGTACGAACTGCTCGCCGAGCGGCTCTCCGAGGCGCGGGCGCGCCGGGCGGATGTACTCACGGCTCCGGCCGAGAGTGCCGGTGAGGTATATGAGCGAGAGGTCGCCGCTGCACGTCTGGCCAAGGAGATCGGTCGGCTTGAGGGCGCCGAGAATGGGCTGGTTTTTGGCCGCATTGACTGGACGGACGGCACCGCTCTGCGTATCGGCCGGATCGGACTGCAGACGGAGGCCGACGACCTGCCCCTGCTCGTGGACTGGCGTGCGACCGCGGCGCGGCCTTTCTACGAGGCGACGCCGGTTCACCCGATGAACCTGCGGCGGCGTCGGCATCTGCGCCTGGAGGATCGCACGGTGGTCGCAGTGAGCGACGAACTGCTGGACGACTCCGCCCCGACTGCCGAAGACGTAGTGGGCGACGGCCCGTTGACCGACGCTCTTTCGGCACGGCGTACGGGCCGGATGCAAGCGGCAGTCGCGACGCTGCAGGCCGAGCAGGACGAGATCGTTCGCTCCGCGCACCGCGGGGTGACGGTGGTACAAGGCGGGCCCGGCACGGGGAAGACGGTGGTCGCCCTGCACCGGGCAGCGTATGTCCTGTACGCGTTCCCGCGCGCCGCGGAGCAGGGTGTTCTGGTGGTCGGGCCGAACTCGCGGTTTCTCGACTACATCTCCCAGGTCCTGCCCTCGCTCGGCGAGAACGACGTCGTCCTGGCGACCTGCCAGGAACTGGCCGGAGTGTTCCCGGACGCGGTGGAGCCGTTCGATGCGGCGCGTATCAAGGGCAGCTCCGTCCTCGCCGACGCTCTGGCCTCTCTGCTGCGCGTCCACCAGGCTCCGGACGGCGACTTCGCTGTGCGGGTCGGAGAGGATGTGGTTCACCTCTCGGGCGAGAGAGTCGCCGTGGCACGCGACGCCGCCGTGGCGACCGGGCTGGGGCACAACCCCGCACGCCAGGTGTTCAAGGAGCTCCTGGTCGACGCCGTCACCGATGCGCTGGAACGCAATATGGGCGACCTCCTGGAGCAGATCGATGCCGAGGTCGCCCAGCTGACGGGCAGGAACCTCGACCGGTTCACAGCGGCCGACCTGCGCCACGGCCACGACGGCGCGCCCGCCCCGGGACCGGCCGACGAGTTCGACGCGGACGCCGTCCGGGCCGATCTCCTCGACGACGCCGCCGTCGACCGAGCAGTGGAGGCGCTGTGGCCGCGGCTGGTACCCGGCGACCTCGTGAGGGCTCTCCTGACGGACCCTGCCTCTCTCGCCGAGCATCTGCCCCGGCTGACCGCGGACGAGCGGTCAGGTCTGCTGCGCAGTCCGGACGCCCCGTGGACGGATGCCGACGTACCACTGCTGGACGAGGCGGCGAGCCTGATCGACGGGCCGCCGGAGCGGACGTATGGGCACGTCGTCGTCGACGAGGCACAGGAGTTGACCGCCATGCAGTGGCGGATGATCGTGCGCCGCTGCCCGGCACGGGCGATGACGCTCGTGGGCGACTTCGCCCAGGCCGGCCCGGTCGCGACAGCACGCGATTGGAAGGAGGCATTGAGTCCGCATGTCGGCCTGCGGTTCAACCTCCACAACCTGACCGTCAGTTACCGCACCACCCAGGAAGTCCTGGACAGTGTGCGCGACCTGCTCGCGCGGATCGCTCCGGACCAGACGCCGACACGGTCGCTGCGACGTGGTGAGGCTCCGCGCACCCTGACCGCACCTTTGGACGGGCTGGTCGCCACCGTCGCCCAGGAGATTCGTGCCCAGCACACCGCCCACCCGGGAGAACTGGTCGGGGTGATCTGCGCGGACACGAGGGTGGACGAACTGACGGCCGCGGGCATCGCGCAGCTCGCACGCGTCGTGCCGGCGTCCCAAGCGCGCGGTCTGGAGTTCGACGGGGTCGTCGTCATGAGCCCCGCGGAGATCATCACAGCCCGCCCCGGCGGGGAAAGGGACCTGTACGTAGCCCTGACCCGGGCCACCAAGAGGCTCTGCACGATCACCGCCCAGCCCGCCTGACGTATCACCGTCCGCTTCCTATCGCGCATGCGCCACAGACATGCGCAGGCACCGTAAGCATCAAGACAGAGAAGGTGGCATGGCAAAGGACTACGACGCCCCACGCAATGACGGCGTCATCGACAACCTCGAGGAGCTCAACGCCCGGAGCACACCCACATCCGCTCCCGCCATCGACATCGATGAGTTCGAGGCCGCCGAGGGCCTCGAACTGCCCGGCGCCGACCTCTCCAGCGAGCAACTGGCCATCCCGGTACTTCCGCCGCTGGACGACGAATTCGTCTGTACGGCCTGCTTCCTCGTGTACCACCGCAGCCAACTTGCCAGCGGAAACAGCACTCTCCGCATCTGCCGTGACTGCGACCACACCTGACATCACGCCGACTACGACAATGCCCCACGACCCGTCCCGGCATCGCCATGTGCTCCTGCCGGCACCGGCCGTGATCCCTTCGCAGTGGACCACGGCGTAGGTGAGGACGAGCGGCGCGCTACCGGTGAGAGACCTCTCTCGAGCCGGAGCGCGGTTCCCACTGTCCGCCCCATCGCTGTGAACAAGCTGGCAGCAAGAGCCCCCAGCATCGCGGTAACCGCCATGGGCGTGACCACGGGCGCCCGTGACGGGGTGATCTGGTCGCGTCCGCTGCGGGCGGGATTGGCGGCGACGGCGATCAGTTCGGTGCGGATGGTGGCGCCGCGGGCCTTCGCGTGGCGAGCCGAGGCCAGTGCACCCAGTGCTCGGGTGAGCGTGTGGGCGGTGACCGCGAGCAAGACCTGCTCAACGACGGCGTGGCCGCGGTGGTCGGACTCGGCGCGGAGGAGTGGGAACGGGCTGTCGATGAACAGCGCGTGATACCGGTAGGTGGCGAACAGCTCGCCCTGGCCCTGCGCGGCGGCCTTGCGTTTGAGCCGCTTCGCCCGCCGCACGCTCATGCTGCCTTCGGTGCGGTGTGCGGCCTTGGAGTCGAACGCGGTGTAGGGCACTTCGGCGATCTCGGGTCGGAAATCCAGGTGTCGGTGGGATCGTCGTAGGTGGCGTTGGCGTAGTTGATCGCGGTCCATGCGTCGTCAGCGATGCCGGTGATCGCCTGTTCGGCCTTGGGACCCATCCGCACGGTGACCGAGAAGTACTCCCCGTTGCGGCGGCACGCGGCCAGCGGCGTGGACACAGTGGCGGCCAGCACACGTTCAGCCTGCGCAGCAGCGGCTTCGACGCGATCTTGCCGTGCCCGAACGCCGCGCGCTGCTTCGTGCCGCCCAACACCCGCCGTTGCAACGAGTCGACATCGATATACGCCCGGCGCGGCCGCGCCGGGCAGCAGGGGCGCCGCTCCGCCAGCTCGGCCAGCACCCGGCGATGCACCGCGACGAGCTGGCGCACGTTGCCGTGAACCAACGCCCGGAGAACGGCCAGGCGGTCGCTCACACCTCCGTTGGATGCGCAGCTATCCCCAACTGCTGCATCATGCTGCTTGATCGCGGATGTGCTGTATCAGGTTGCTGTTTACCTCTCAGGGTCAGGTAGTCAGGGACGGCATGACCACCGAGTCCAGATAGTGGAGCAGGAACGCCCGGTCCGGTGGCCGGTTGGCCACCAGTGGCCGGGCCACCAAGGCACCGATCAATACGTACGGCACGTACTGCAGTGCCGGGCAGTCCGCTCGTACCTCACCCCGAGCCACCGCTCGCCGGAGGATCGCCGCGAGGCCGGCGGGGTCGGGGTCGACGATCAGGTTCTGCAGGGCCCGCATGAGGTCGGGGTGGGTGTGGACGGCGTGCATCAGGCCGCGGACCAGGGCGGCTTCTCTGCGGAGCTGCTCGTCGTCCAGCTGTTCGATCACCGCGCGCAGGTCGCCTTCGAGGGAACCTGTGTCGATGTCGCCGACGACCTTGCCCTTGGTCCGGCGCAGTGCCTCGGCGACCAGTTCCGGCTTGCCCGACCACTGGCGGTAGAGCGTGGCCTTGCTGCAATGGGTGCGGATCGCCACCGCGTCCATGGTCAGGGCCTCGTAACCGACCTCGCGGAGGAGGTCGAGGACGGCGGCGAAGAGCTCCTCCTCGCGTTCCGGGGCGATGCGGCTGCGGCGCGTGCGTGGCGTGGTGGCCTGGTCCGTCGCTGTCATCCGAGGCACCTCGTTCGAGCTTCGAGCGAAACGGTTTCGCACGTGTTCACGGTAACCTAGGCTGCGGTGAATACGAAACCGTTTCGGTCGCATAATAGGGGCACGGGTCCTGAGCCGTGGGTCGTCTCGGGATGAGGGGAGAGCCAGTCATGGCAGCCATCGCGTCGCCGGTCCCGGCCGAACCCGGCCCCGCCAAACCGGGCCGCCCCCGCGACACCACCGCCGACGACCGCATCCTCCGCGCCGTCGTCGACGAACTCTCCGACCATGGTGTCGCTGGCTTCCGGATCAACAACGTCGCCGCCCGCGCCAAGGTCGCCAAGCGCACCCTCTACAGCCGTTGGACCGAGCGGGACGAGCTCATCATCGCGGGGCTCAACACCCTCGCCCTCGACCTCGTCCCGCCCCGCACCGGCAGTCTCGTCGGTGACCTCAACGCCCTCTACGACGACATCGCCGACGCCCTCGACAGCCCACGCTGGCTCATCGCCGCCCGCTGCTCCTTCGAGCTGCCCGACCATCCCGAGCTGTACGCGAGATTCCAGCGCGACTGCATCGACAAGCCCCTCGCCGTCGTCGAGGACGTCCTCCGGGACGCGCAACTCCGCGGTGAACTGCGCGCCGGCATCGACCGTTCCGTGGCCGCCGAGACCTTCACCGGTTCCATCGCGGGGTACAGCTCGCACATTGCCCGGCTCCGCGGGGTCAGTGCGTACGGTGTCCGCGAGCAGTTCCTCGACATGTTCCTGCACGGGCTGTGCGCCCACGACCCCCGCGAATGAGCTTCCGGACCACCGCGGAGGCCGAACTTGACCCCCCACCCCGACAGCCACGCGCCGGACGTGTCACGCCACTCCTCCATCAGGTCGAGCTGGGGAGGTGTTCCGTGAGGAGCCCTGCTCCGTCCACCGACGGACTCGATGCAAGCACCTCCGAGGTCCTCGCCGAGATCGCGGAGAAGGCCGCCGCAGGAAGCGACTCAAAGCCCGCCCTTCCAGGTCGGTCAGGAACTTCTCGCCGTCGCGCATCACTCCGGCGAGCACCCGTACGGTGGTCTCGCCGCGGCTCCGGAGCCCACCTCGATGACGCCCTGCCGTCCGGCAGTACGGCGTCGGCCGTGGTGTTCGGAGGGACGACGGCCTCCACGGTGGGTTCACGCCCGGATAGCGCCCAGGACACCTCGGCGGTGCCGTACGGCGTGCACAGACGTGCTCCGGCCTGGGTGACACCGCCACCCGGAGGGGGACCGATCCGCAGGCGGCGGTATCCGAGCGTGGCGGAAGCCAGGCCGGCCGCCGTACGGTGACGCGGCCCCGCACGCACTTCAGCGGGCGAGCAGCCCGCGGAGAACCACCCTTTCCACAGCTGCGACGAGTTCCGTCACATGGGAGGCGTCAGCGCGGAGTCGGTCCGCGCGCCAGGAGAGGCCGAGAACGCCGTTCATGGCAGCCCACAGAGCGGTGGCGGTGGTGACGGGGTCGAGGTCGGCGGCGAGCGAGCCGTCGGCCACCCCGTCGGCCAGGGCGGCGGCGAGTTTGGCGTTCTGCTCGTCGACGAGCGCGGCGACCCGTTCCAGGGCCGCGGGTTCGTCCGGCGGCTCGGCCAGCAGGCGGAACTGGTGCGGGCGCTCGGCGGCGAAGCGGACGTACGCGGCCGAGGCGGCCCTGATGCGTTCCACGGGGGTGCCCGGGGCAGCGTAGGCGTCGTCCATGTAGGTCCGGTTGTCCTCGAGTGCCCGCTCGGCAACCGCGATGAGAACGGCCGCGCGGCCGCCTACCCGGTTGTACACCGTCTGCACGGCGACATCCGCGCGTTCGGCGATGCCTTCCAAGGTGACCGCCTCGGGGCCTCCGGAGGCCAGCAGTTCCTCGGCGGCGTCGACGATGGCCGCACGGGTTGCGGCGGCCCGACGTGTCGTGCGTGTGACCTTGGTTGTCATGGTCTTCGCTACTTTACGAGGTGCCCGAACGGCCGACCCCTGGGCCGCTTCCTTCAGCCTGGAATTCAGCGGGAACCGGCCTGGTGGCGCTCATGCGCCGCCGGGTCGTGCCAGCCTGACGCCGAGGCGAGGCCGAGGGCGCGTTGGACCGTCTGAGGGCGGAAGCCGACACGTTCGAGTACCGGCCGGAACAGACCGGGAGCGTTCGCGGTCAGGGTGAGGGACCGGGGGACGACGACGCGGTCAGCGCGGCGCTCGATGCCGCGGACGATGCCGGCGATGACCTTCTCCAGCAGCACCATCTTCCAAATCCCCTTGGAGTTGCCGCTCCAGAGGGCGTGCCCGGCCGGGTCCGCGGTCACGTCGTCCATCATCGGAGTGCGGAAGAACGTGGGGTGGGCGCTGCCGACACCGACCCCCAGGTGGCGAACCTCCAGGCGAAGGCTGTCGCACATCGCCCACACGCCGGCCTTGCTCGCGGTGTAGGAGACCTGGAGCGGCGAGTGCACGAAGGCGGCCATGGAGGAGATCGCGAGGAGATAGCCGCGTTCGGCCTCGACGTGGGGCAGAGCCGCCCGGAAGGTGCGCCAGACGCCGTTGAGGTTGATGTCGATCACCCGCTCGTAGGCGGCAGGGTCAATCGTCGCCAGGGGGGCTATGGTGTCGATGCCCGCGCCGGCGACGGCGACATCAAGGCGCCCGAAGTGCGCGGCGGCCTCGTCCATGGCCGCCTGCAGTCCGGCGAGATCACGGACGTCCACGGCCCAGCCCCGGGCGACTGTGTCGCCCCCCAGTTTCTCCGCCTGGGCCTGGGCCGCCTCGGCGTCGAGGTCGAGCAGTGCGAGGTTGGCACCCCGTTCGCGCAGGGCGTTGGCCAGGGCGATGCCGAGGCCGCCGGTGGAACCGGTGAGGGCTACGGTGCGCCCCGCCAGGTCGTAACGGGTCATGACGGCCTACCTCGGTGAGTTGGTCTGCGGGGACTTGCCTGCGGGGTCGGCGGATTCCTCGAGTCGGCGCAGGAGTCGGCGCAGTTCGGGGTGACGTTCGGCGATGAGATCGGTGACGGGGTTGAGGACGCCGCGCAGGGCCGAAAACGGTACCCATCTGCGGGGGACCATGACACGGGCCGACCGGTTCTCGATGCCGCGGACGACGGCGTCCGCGACGCGCGTGGGGGCGATGGCCTTGCCGAGCAGGGACGGGAAGGCGATCTCACGCATGCGGGTGGTGATGTCGTGGCTTCCGAATGCTGCTCCAGCGATGGGCGTGTGGACCCAGCCGGGGTAGAGCACCCCGGCGCTGGCGCCGTGGATGCCGAGTTCGGCGCGCAGGGCGCGGCCGAACTGCTCGACGCCGGCCTTCGACATGGCGTAGGGGGCGTTGGTCATGCCGTTGAAGTAGGCGTACACCGAAGCGGTGACCAGGACGTGCCCGCGCGCCGCGATAACGTGCGGCAGTGCGGCGCGAACGGTGCGCCAGACGCCCAGCAGGTCCACTTCGACGACGCGCTCGAACATGGCCGGGTCGATGGTGGCGATCGTCGCCGGCGGATCGGCCGCGATCCCCGCGTTGGCGAAGACGACATCCAGGCCGCCGAACCGGTCGACCGTACGGCCCACCGCGTCGGCCAGTGCGGCGCGATCGGTGACATCCACCGACAGCGCCAGTGTCCGGTCGCCGCCGAGCTCGCGGGCGAGGGCCGATGTGGCGTCGATGCCCCGGTCGGCGAGGACCACGTTGGCTCCGCGCGAGTGCAGCGTGCGGGCGGTGGCCGTACCGATGCCTCCGGCGGCGCCGGTGATGAAGACGGTCTTCCCCGCAATCGGGTAGGTGGGCATCTCGTACCTCTTTCAGAGTGTCGTGGGTCCCGGGGCTTCACCAGGTGCGGAGCCGATGGGGACGTGCCGCGCCAGGAAGGCGAGCTGGTCCGTGACAACGCGTTCGAAGGGCTCGCCGAGGTAGATGTCGAAGTGGCCGTCGGGGTAGAGGCGGATCTCGCCGCGCGGCGCCCTGCGGGCATGGCGCAGGGTCGGCCGCGCGGGGGCCACGCTGTCGTGCTCGCATACGCAGAACAGCACCGGGCATGCGATCTTCGCGGTCCGGCGGCCCGGCCGGTAGCGAAGGATGTCCAGGGCGAACCGCGCCGCAACCTGGTTGGAGAAGAGCGCGTCGTCGGGCACGAGGGCCAGGTAGCCGGGCTCGGCGTCCGCAGCGGTCATCAACGCGGCGGATCCGGGCGGCCCCGCCGTCGCGACCATGACGGGAGGGCGCCCAAGGCGGGCGCCGACCACGTCACGGACCGCGCGGGCCATCACCTTCACCGAGGTGTCCGGGCGCATCGCCAGGGCAGAGGCGACACCGTCGGTGAACAGGCCCTGGGCGATGACGGCGGCGACGGCCGGGTCCTGGGCGGCTGTCGCCAGGACATGGCCGCCGCCGAAAGAGGTGCCCCACAGCACCACGCGCCGGGGATCGGTCTCCGGCCGGGAGCGCGCGTACGCCACGGCGGCCCGCCAGTCCTGGAGCTGTCGTCTGATGCTCAGGAGCTGTCGCGGCTGACCGCCGCTGGCCCCGAAGTGCCGGTAGTCGAACACCAGGCACGCGTAGCCGGCAGCGGCGAAACGCTCGGCGTAGGCGTCCAGCCGCATCTCGCGGACCCCACCGAGACCGTGTGCCATGACCACCACGGGACGCCGACCCCCGCCCTCGGGCAGGTACAGCCAGGCGTGACACTCGTCCGGCCCCGAAGGAAACGTCACATTCAATCGGTCGGTCATCGGACCTCCGTAACAACCGCTCACCTTGTTGGGATCGCGAAAAGTTGGAACCACTTCCAACATTAGAAGTTAATCCAACATTTCGGGGCTGTAAAGCAAATCGACGGCAACGAACCCGTCACGTCTCCACTGGGCTCTGGAGCCACGCTCTGCCCTTCGCGGAGGATGTGCCGGCCTGTGGGGCGATCACCGATCGAGGGCGCGGAGTACTGCACGCGGGCCGCGCCCCTCATGGCAGGTGTGTTGTTGCCCCCTGCGCCTTCAGCGGTTCTTTGGGCGCGGCTTCCCGTCGAAGGAAACCGTGATCCTCGACATCTGGGAGCAGACGAACGCCCGTCTCATGGAGCTGATCGAGACCGTGGGCAACCTGAGGCCGAGGTGCCGCCGATGCCGAGGCCGTCGTGACCCGGTGTCGCGTATACGGGGGGCCTCTTCCCCGCCCCGGCTCCGGTGATCGAGCAGCCCGAGACCCTCATGGCGACCGTCAACCTCCACACGGTCGTCCGGGAGGACCATCTCGCGGACACACTGCGTGTGCGGTACCCGGAACTCGATGAGATGGACGCCAAGGTGTGGAGTTCCGCCCCCTTACGGCCTCCGTTACACGGAAGCCGCCCAGGACGTCTTCGACCGGCTTTCCGCACTGACGTCAAGGAGCTCGTCGCATCGCACCACAGCAGGCTCCCGTCACCCCGGCGGCATCGCCTGGCGCCTCGGCTCCGGGCTCAGCCCTCTGCCCAGTGGCGGTCGAGGGGCTCGTTCAAAATCTGCAGGGCGTGCTCGCGCAGCCGAGCCAGATCCTCCGCCGTGCCCTGAGGAAGAGCCGCCCAGTGGTGATGGGCCGCGCGCAGGGCCGTGCCGACGGCGCCGACGGCGAGGAAGGGGCGCAGGTCGATGTCCGGGTCGACACCCTCGCGCTCGGCGAGCTTGCGCGCGAGACGGTCCTCGATCGAAAGGGCACGCTGGTAGTGGGCGGCCAGCAGCGGCGGGGAATACTCCAGCAGCCACACGATGCGCGTCCACAGCTCCCCAGTGCTGTCGTCCGCCTGCATCAGCTGCTCTACGACGGTACGGGCCGCATTGGCCAACGCGGTGACCGGCGGCTCCTCGGCCGGGCGTGCCTCCAGGGCGGGAAAGATAGCCTCGTCCACCTCGGTGATCAGGGCCAGGGCGACCTCGTCCTTGGTGGCGAAGTAGCGGAAGAAGGTGCGGGGAGCGACCTCGGCGGCTTCGGCGATCTCGGCGACGGTGGTCTCGTCGTAACCGCGTTCCACGAACAGGGTCACGGCGGTCGAGATGATCGCATACCGGGTGCGCATCTTCTTGCGCTCCCGCAGACCGGGCTTCGCCGCAGTCGTCATATCGTCCTGCCTCCGCTCTTTCCGCGGGAAGTCTGCCACAGGTCACAAGGAGAGGCCGGGGCCCGCCGTCCCCACGAGGGCCCCGGCCGGACGGGGAGCGCCAGAAGAAGACCCGCCCGGCGCCGCTCAGACCGGGCGGTGCGCTCCCCGCGTCTAGGGGCGGGCCGCTAAACCCGCCTGGCAGGACGTCAGATGTGCACTGCCGTGCCTTCGACCTTGCGGCCCTGCTTGGTCAGCAGACCGATCGCAGCGCCCACGAGGGCGACGACGCCGGCGACGACGAACGCGAGACTCATGCCGTCCATGAAGGCGTGGTGCGTGATGTCCGTGATGACCTCGGCGACGGGCGCCGGGGTCTTGGGGGCGACCGGGGCGACGCCGACGGAGACCGCCTCCTTGGCCTGGGCGAGCTGCTCGCCGCGGAGCGGGGGCAGGTGGGCGTCCGACCAGCGTTCGGTGAAGACGTCGTTGACCTTGGCGGTCATCACCGCGCCCAGGACCGCGGTGCCGAGGGTTCCGCCGACCTGCATGGCGGTGGACTGCAGACCGCCGGCCACACCGGCCAGCTCGACCTCGGCGTGGCCGACGATGACCTCGGTGGCGCCGACCATGATCGGGGCCAGGCCGAGGCCCAGCATGCCGAACCACACCAGGGTGTCGTTGGCGCCCGAACCGGTGTCGAGGCCGCCGAGACCGAACAGGGCTCCGGCCGTCACGAGCATGCCGACGACGATCGGCGGCCGTGGACCGAACCGGTTGATGAGCACACCGGCCAGCGGTGAGCCGACAACCATCAGGCCCGTCAGGGGGAGCATCCGCACGCCGGCGTCGACGGCGCTCATGCCGTGCACGTTCTGCAGGTAGAAGGTCATGTAGAACATGGCGCCGAACAGGCAGAACGCCAGCATGACTATCAGTACGGTGCCCGCCGACAAGGGCAGGGAGCGGAACAGGCGCAGCGGCAGAAGCGGCTCCTTCGTGCGGCTCTCACGCAGCACGAACAGCAGGCCCACGACCAGGGTGGCGCCAAAGAAGCCAAGGGTCTTCGCGTCGCCCCACCCGTAGTCGGGGGCCTTGATCAGGGCCCACACCAGCAGGAACAGGGCACCGGACAGCAGCACGATCCCAGGGACGTCGAAGGACTTGGAGTCCTGGTCTCGCTCGGTGTCCTTCAGGAACAGCAGACCCATAGCGACGGCGACGATGCCGACAGGCACGTTGATGTAGAAGCAGGACTCCCAGTTGACGTGCTCGACCAGCAGACCGCCGACGATCGGGCCGGCCGCGGTGGACGCGGCGACCACCGCGCCCCAGATGCCGATCGCGGAGTTCAGCTTCTCGGGCGGGAACGTGGCGCGGACGATGCCGAGCGCGGTCGGCTGGAGCATCGCGCCGAACAAACCCTGCACCACGCGCAGGCCGATCATGACCTTGATGTCAGTGGTCAGGCCGATGCCGACGGAGGAGGCGACAAAGCCGACCGCGCCCATCAGGAAGATCCTCGTGTGGCCGAAGCGGTCGCCGAGCTTGCCGACGGTGATCAGGCTGACCGCGAGGGCCAGCAGGTAGGCGTTGGTCACCCACTGGATGTCGGACAGTGAGGCGTCCAGGTCCTTCTGGATGGCCGGGCTGGCGATGGCGACGATCGTCCCGTCCAGCGCGACGAGCATCACGCCGAGCGCGACGGCCAGCAGCGACAGCCACGGATGGCCGCGCAGTCGGCGAATGCCCGGGGCGGCTGGGGCCGGCTTCTGGACGGAAGCCTCGGCAAGGGTGGGCTTGCTCACGGTGAGGGGTCTCCTGAACTCACGGTTCGATCGGATGAGCTCAGCTTATGGCACTAAGTGCCATGTGGCATTCGAGTGCCAAGTTAATTCGGAGTGACATATGGCATGTGATGCCGTCAGGGTGGGAGGCTCGGCGGCTGCACAGCGAGGTCGGCGAGCAGCTCCGCGGCCCGGCAGCGGCATACCCAGCTCCCGTGCGTCTGCCTCATCGATGGCGCCGACGCACAGGACTACGGCGGTCCGGTCATCGATGCGGGCCCTCGTGAAGCGTGGACGGCGCAGACGTCCGCCGCGAAGCTCTCGGCACACCACTCCTACCTGCGGAAACGCGGTTCTGAGGCGTGCCGTCCGAACAAGATCCCACGCATGCGAACCCCATCCCGGCGCCGTTCAGCGCCCTCAGCCGGGCCGAGCCCCGCCCCCTCCTGGCCGCTGCGCCTCGTACGCGAGCGGCGGTGGGTCGACCCCTGGCGGCCTTGAGCGGACGTCCCGGGGCGTCGGCTGGCTGCAACGAGGTCGGCCGCTATCGACCCCGCGGTCGGCTTTCACGCGCATGAGTCCGGCGGGACGCCATGGCCCCGACGTACGCGAGGGGCAGACGCAGGGCCCACACCAGCTGCGGGATGTCGAACTTGGCGTCGTGGGTGAGGACAAGCCTGGTGAGCGGCTCTTGGTGCCGTTTTTCCAGGGCCTTCGACGGCGGGCACGGGGCCGGGTCTCCCACTGCGGCCAACCCGTTGGCCGCTCCACGATCGTCTCGATCAACGACCACTGAGCATGTGAGAGCACCTGACACTTGCGGCACGAAACTGCAGGCCAAGCACGGCAACGTGCTTGGCATCGTCGACCAGTCGGCCGCGATCGGGGCCTTCCGCTGGCCGTCGCCCACCATGGACTGCCAGGTCGCCTATCTGCAGTGCCTGACGATACGGCGGATCGCCGACCTCTATCCCGGCGAGGCCAACACCGGCGCCGGTCCACCCACTTCTGGAACAGCACGACGCAGAGCCCCGGAGCCACCGAGAACCTGGTGGCCCAACATGCCGTGGCACCGCAGTACGGGAGCATCCAGCGCGGCACGACGGTCGCCTTCGCCAGCCCCGCGGGCAACACGACCACGCACGGCGCCGGCTTCGTCGGCATCCGCAGCGCTTTCGGGGAGTACCAACTGGCCTTGCCACGATGGCCTGTTGGGCGGGGCGAACTTCTACGACCACGGGCCCGTGCGGCCGGGGATCGTACGCATGGCGGGCCGTACGGGCGGCGGGCTGCCGTCGGCTTGGGCCTTCAGCGACGAGTGGTGCAACCTTCGTCCCCGCCCCGTCGAAGGTGCGTGTCCTGGCCGAGTTCGACGGGAGCACCCTCGCCCAGGGTGTGGCAGGCAACTACCACCACCCCGGGCACGGGTCGGGCCATCCGGTCACCTGGTGCCCAGTCCTACGACGGAGGCCGCGCCTGGCTCACCCGGCAGCGGCAGGCTGCGGGGCGGGGGCGGGGGCCGGCGTGTGCGTGAGGTCGTAGGCGCTCTCCGCGTGCAGGTGGACGTCGACGCCCTCCCGCTCCGCCTCGGGGCGGACCCGCAGGCCCATCGTCTTGTCGAGCGCCTTGGCGATGAGCCAGGTGATGGCGAAGGAGTAGGCGAGTACGGCGAAGGCGCCGACGGCCTGCTTGCCGAGGAGGGAGAGACCGCCACCGTACAGGAGGCCGTCGACGCCGTTGGGGGCGTCCGACGTGGCGAGGACGCCGACCAGGAGGGTGCCGGTGACGCCTCCGACGAGGTGGATGCCGACGACGTCGAGGGAGTCGTCGTAGCCGAACTTGTACTTGAGGCCGACGGCGAGGGCGCACACTCCGCCGCCGATGGCGCCGAGGACGAGCGCGCCGACCGGGGAGACTGCGCCGCAGGACGGGGTGATGGCGACGAGTCCGGCGATCGCGCCGGACGCGGCGCCGAGGCTGGTGGGGTGGCCGTCGCGGAGTTTCTCGACGAGGAGCCAGCCGAGCATCGCGGAGCAGGTGGCGGTGAAGGTGTTCAGCACGACGACCGAGGCGGCGTTCGAGGACGTCAGGGCGGAGCCGCCGTTGAAGCCGAACCAGCCGAACCAGAGCAGGCCCGCGCCGAGCATCACCAGGGGGAGGTTGTGGGGCCGTTCCTGGGCGCCCTCCTTGCGCCAGCCGATGCGCTTGCCGAGGACGAGGATCACGGCGAGGGCGGCGGCGCCGGAGTTGATGTGGACGGCCGTGCCGCCGGCGAAGTCGATGGCGCCGAGCTTGTTGACGATCCAGCCGCCGGTCACGTTCTTGCCGTCGAAGGCGAACACCCAGTGCGCGACCGGCAGATAGACGAGGGTGACCCAGATACCGGTGAAGGCCATCCAGGCGCCGAACTTGATGCGGTCCGAGATGGCGCCGCAGATCAGGGCGGCGGTGAGAGCCGCGAACAGGGCCTGGAAGGCGACGAAGACGGAGAGCGGGATGACGGCCTTCGGGTCGTCCTTCATGACGCCGCCGAGGCCGAAGTACTCGGTGACGTCCCCGAGGATCCCGGCGCCGCCGATCGAGTCGCCGAAGGAGGCCGAGTAGCCGTAGACGACCCAGATGCAGCCGACGAGGGCCACGGCCCCGAAGGTCATCATGATCATGTTGAGGACGCTCTTGGCGGCAACCATGCCGCCGTAGAAGAGCGCGAGGCCGGGCACCATCAGACAGACCAGTGCCGTGCTCGCGAGCATCCAAGCGGTACTTCCGGTGTCCATGCGCACACTCCGCGGAGAGGTCCAGCTACAGGAGACTTCGTTTCACCGCAGTAGACCGAAGGTGCGTTACAGGACACGCTCATGGCCGATTAAAGCCGGGTTTCAGTGCTGCGGGCTGTCCCCGAAGGCCGTCACCGTCAGGAAGCGGATCGGCAACTCCACCAGCCGCTCCGGGCCGTGCGGGGCCTCGCCGTCGAACTGGAGGGCGTCGCCGGGGCGCAGCGTGTAGCGGGACTTGCCGTGCCCGTAGACCATCTCGCCCTCCAGCATGTAGAGGAGCTCGGTGCCGGCGTGCTGGAAGAGCGGGAAGACCTCGCTCTGTTCGGTGAGCGTGACCAGCAGGGCGTCCATCCGCTTGTGCGCGCCGCGCAGCGAGCCGAGCTGGGCGTACTCGTGGCCGACCTTGGTGCCGCGCCGGACGATCCGGGCGCCGTGCCCGGCGGGGACGAAGACGGCCTCGCGTTCGTCGTCCATGCCGCGGAAAAGGGCGGTGACCGGGACGTCGAGACCGCGCGCGAGCCGGGAGAGGGTGGTGAGGCTGCACGCGGTCTGGGCGTTCTCGATCTTCGACAGCATGGCCTTGGAGATGCCGACCCGCTGTGCCATCTCGCCGACCGACAGCCCGGCCGCCTGCCGGTACTCGCGGGCCCGGACCGCGATGATGCGCTCCAGGGCCTTGTCGTCGAGGTCCGCCGCGGGTTCCGGTTGATCGGTCACCGCCGCATCCTACGCGGTGGGCTTCAGGCGGAAGCGGTCGTGGGGCTCGGCACGGCCGGTGGCGAGATCGGCGGCCATCGCGCCGATGAGCGGGGTGAACTTGGCGCCCTGGCCGGAGCACGGGGAGACGATGACCAGCGGGCCGTGCCGGTCGAGGACGAAGTCGTCCTTCGGGGCGGTGGTGTACAGACAGGTCGCCTCCGCGACCGGATCGGGGTCGAGGCCGGGCAGCCGGTCGCGGACGAAGTCGCTCACGCGGGTGCGCGATGACGGGTCGACGACACCCGTGCGGGTACTGGCGGTGGTGCGGGTGCCCCGGTCGTGCTCGGCGACCTTCACGGCGGGCAGCGGGCCGCCGTCGCCGCCCGACGGCAGACCGTACGTCTGCATCATGTCGTCCTTGAAGACCAGCGTCGGCCACACCACCGAGGGGTCGCGCTGACGGAAGTGGAAGACCTGCTGCTGGGTCACCTTCAACAGCGGCAGCGGGACCGGCAGTCCAAGCTCGGGCAGCCAGGCTCCGGCGGCGATCACCACGGTGTCGGCGGTCAGTTCACGGCCGTCGTCCATGCGCAGGAGCACCTTCCCCCCCACCTCGAAGCCGGTCACCCGCACCCCGATCCACGCGTCCGCCCCGTGCTCGATGGCCCTGCGCAGACACGCCGCGACCGTCTCGTCGGCGTCGATCACCCCGGCGCCCGGGTGGTGGAGGACCGGTCCGTCGAAGCGGACGTACGGCCAGCGCTCCGACGCGTCCTCGGCGGAGAGGACTTCGTGCGCCACTCCGGCCTCGCCGAGCACCCGTCCCAGGCCCTTCGGGTCACGTCCCGCCCCGAAGTCGAGTCCACCGGTCATGCGCAGCAAGGGAGTCGAGCTGTCGCGCTCCAGCTCGCGCCACTCCTCGTATGCCTGCCCGGTCAAGTCCACGTAGAGCTTCTCGCCGTAGGCCCGTCGGAAGATCCGCGAGCTGCCGTGCGAACTCCCCCGCTTGTGGCCGATGTCGTACGCCTCGATCAGCGTGACCTCGTGGCCGCGGCGGGCCAGTTGCCAGGCGGTGGCCGCACCCATCAGACCGGCACCCACGACTGCGATCACAGGCCCTCCCCGGGGATCCAGTTCGTGCCCGCGAGCGGGACACGGGCCATGGCGGCGGACTCGATCGTCAGCGCCACCAGGTCCTCGGGCTCAAGATTCAGCAGGTGCCCCTTGCCGCAGGCGCGGGCGAGGGTCTGCGCCTCCATGGTCATCACCCGCAGGAAGTTGGCGAGCCGGCGACCGGCGTCGACGGGGTCGAGGCGGGCGGCGAGTTCCTCGTCCTGGGTGGAGATGCCGGCCGGGTCGCGGCCATCCTGGTAGTCGTCGAAGTAACCTGCGGCGGAGCCGAGTTCGCGGTACTCGGCGTCGTACTTCGGGTGGTTGTCCCCGAGCGCGATCAGTGCCGCCGTGCCAATGGCGACCGCGTCCGCGCCGAGCGCGAGGGCCTTGGCCATGTCGGCGCCGCCCCGGATGCCGCCGGAAACGATCAGCTGGACTTCGCGGTGCACGCCCAACTCCTGCAAGGCGCGCACGGCTTGGGGCAGCGCGGCGAGGGTGGGGATGCCGACGTGCTCGATGAAGACGTCCTGGGTGGCGGCCGTGCCGCCCTGCATACCGTCGACGACCACGACGTCCGCGCCCGCATGCACGGCGAGCTTCACGTCGTAGTACGTCCGGGTCGCGCCGACCTTCACATAGATCGGCTTCTCCCAGTCGGTGATCTCGCGCAGCTCCAGGATCTTGATGGCGAGGTCGTCGGGGCCCGTCCAGTCGGGGTGGCGGCAGGCGCTGCGCTGGTCGACACCGACAGGCAACGTCCGCATCCCCGCGACCCGTTCGGTGATCTTCTGGCCAAGCAGCATGCCCCCGCCGCCGGGCTTGGCGCCCTGGCCGAGGACGACCTCGATGGCGTCGGCCGCCCGCAGGTCGTCGGGGTTCATGCCGTAGCGCGACGGCAGATACTGATAGACGAGGTGCTTGGAGTGGCCGCGTTCCTCGGGCGTCATACCGCCGTCACCGGTGGTCGTGGACGTGCCCACCTCGCTGGCCCCGCGCCCGAGGGCCTCCTTGGCCTGGGCGGACAGAGCACCGAAGCTCATGCCGGCGATGGTGACGGGGGTCGCGAGCCGCAGAGGGTTCTTGGCGTGCCGGGTACCGAGCACGACGTCTGTGTCACAGCGCTCGCGGTAACCCTCCAGCGGATACCGGGACATGGAGGCGCCGAGCAGCAACAGATCATCGAAGTGCGGAAGCCTCCGCTTCGCGCCCCAGCCACGGATGTCGTAGATGCCGGTCTCGGCGGCGCGCTGGATGGCATGAATGGTGGCGCGGTCGAAGGTCGCCGACTCACGCAGACCGTGGGATGCGGTGTCCATGGTTGTTCGAACTCCCTCAGAACGACTAGTACGACGCCGTGTTGTCGACCTTGAAGTGGTACAGCTCGCGGGCCGAACCGTAACGGCGGAAGTCCGCCGGGTCCTCGTCCCGCTCAGCCGCTTTCAGCAGTTCGGCGAGTTCCGCTAGGTGTTCGGGACGCATCTCCTTCTCTACGCAGTCGGCACCGAGAGACTTGACCGTGCCGCGGACGTAGAGGCGTGCCTCGTACAACGAGTCGCCGAGGGCGTCGCCCGCGTCGCCGCAGACCACCAACCGCCCGGCCTGCCCCATGAACGCGCTCATGTGGCCGACGTTGCCGCCGACGACGATGTCCACGCCCTTCATGGAGATGCCGCAGCGGGCGGAGGCGTCTCCGTCGATCACCAGGAGGCCGCCGTGGGCGGTGGCCCCGGCCGACTGGGACGCGTTGCCGCGCACGCGCACCGTGCCGGACATCATGTTCTCGGCGACTCCGGTGCCCGCGTTGCCGTGGACGGTCACCGTGGCGCGCTGGTTCATGCCGGCGCAGTAGTAGCCGACGTGCCCCTCGATGTCGACGGCGAGATCGTCCCGGATGCCGCAGGCCACAGCGTGCGCGCCGCGCGGGTTGAGGACACGCCAGGACGTGACCTCGGGGTCGTGCAGGGCCTGGTTGAGCTCCCGTACCGGGGTCTCGGCCAGGTCGATCAGCGTCGCCATACGTACACCTCTTCCGGCTCGGGTTCGAAGATGCGGGCGTTCTCGATGCCGGGGAGGACGTCCAGCGCCCGGTACTCGGAGGCCATCGCCACCCACGCGTCGGTCTCGGCGATCAGGGCCGGCTTGCACGCGATGGCGTCGCGGACGACCGCGAAGGAGTCGCCGGTGGACACCAGCAGCGTGTAGAAACCGTCGAACCGCTCGCACAGCAGCCGCAGCGCCTTCTCCAGGTCGGCGCCCTGTGCCAACTGATGGGCGACGAAGCGGGCGCCGACCTCGGAGTCGTTCTCGCTGACGAACTCAACGCCCTGGGCGCGCAGTTCACGGCGGATGGTGGCGTGGTTGGCGAAGGAGCCGTTGTGCACCAGGCACTGTCCGGGACCGACGGAGAAGGGGTGGGCGCCTTCGGGCGTCACGGCCGACTCGGTGGCCATGCGCGTGTGCCCCACCCCCTGCCAGCCGGTGACGAACGCGAGCCCGAAGGACTGCGCCAACTCCACCGGATTTCCAGTGCCCTTGAGCACAGCCATATCCATACCGGACCCGATGACGGTGGCGTGCGGCAGCGCATCGGCCACCGTGGCGAGCACGTCCGTGTCCGCGTGCACGACCGTCGTCGCGTCGGCCTGGACGGCGACAGCACCCGGCAGCGCGGCCTCCGCCTCGGCGGGGGTGACCCCGAGCAGGGAGACGACCTCGCGTCCCGGCGGGGACAACCGCGGGTCGCCGTAGACCGCGACACCCGCCGAGTCGGGGCCACGCTCGACGACCTGACCCAGCATGGCGGCCAGCAGCTCGCCCAGCCGGGGTTCGAGTGAGGGCTCCCGAAGATGGAGCCCCACGATTCCGCACATCTCAAGTCCCTTCGGAATGCGGCCGGAAGACGGAGGCGGTCAGAAGGCGGTCAGATAACGGTCGAGCTCCCAGGGGCCGACCGTGGCGTGCCAGTCGAAGAACTCCTCGCGCTTGAGGTCGGCGAAGTACCGGCTCACCCCGGTCCCGGCCGCGTCCAGGGCGCCGCTGATCACCTCGTCGGCCTGGAGAGCCTCGACGGCGTGCAGCAGGGTGGGCGGGAGTTCAGGGCCCTTGCCCGCCGCGCCCGGTTCGCCCGGGTCGAGGCCGCGCTCGATGCCGTCGAGACCGGCGGCGAGGGCGGCGGCAGCGGCGAGGTAAGGGTTGGCGGCGCCGTCTCCGCCGCGCAGCTCGATGCGGTTGCCGTCGGGGACGCGGACGAAGTGGGTGCGGTCGTTGCCGCCGTAACTCGCAACGCGTGGCGACCAGGTGGCGCCAGAGCGGGTGGAGACCGCGCCGGTGCGCTTGTAGGAGTTGACCGTCGGTGCGATGACGGCCTGCAGCGCCCGCGCGTGCTCGACGATGCCCGCGACGAAGGAGTAGGCGAGCGGGGACAGGCCGAGTCCGCGCTCGTCGGTGGTGGCGGGGAACGTGGGTTCCTCGCCCCGCCACAGCGACATGTGCAGGTGCATGCCCGTGCCGGTGCGGTCGGTGAACGGCTTCGGCATGAACGTGGCAGTCATGCCCCGCTGTTCGGCCAGCACCGACACCAGATACCGCATGGTGATGACCCGATCGGCCGTGGTGAGGGCGTCGGCGTGTTTGAAGTTCTGCTCGAACTGGCCGTTGCCGTCCTCGTGGTCATTGGCGTAGTTGCCCCAGCCGAGGGAGTTCATGGCGCTGGAGACGGAGGTGAGGTGGTCGTACATACGGGTCAGCCCGCGGGCGTCGTAACAGGGTTGGGCGGCGTTGTCCTTGGCGTCGGCGACGCTGAGTACGCCGTGCTCGTCCCGGTTGACGAGGAAGTACTCGACCTCGGCACCGACGGACATCGACAGTCCCTGCTCCGCGGCCCGCTCCAGCAGCCTGCGCAGGATGACGCGCGGGGCGTAGGGCCAGGGTTCGCCCTCCACGTACGGGTCGCAGTGGACGAGGGCGAGGCCGGGCTTGACGAAGGGGACGGGCGTGTACGAGCGGGCGTCGGGCCGGGCGATGACGTCGGGGTCGCTGGGCTGCTGGCCGAGCGCACCGGCCGCGTACCCGGCGAACCCGACGCCCTCGTCGCGGAGTTCCTCGACGGCCTGGGCCGGGACGAGCTTGGCGCACGGCTTGCCGGTCAGGTCGACGAAGACCGCTAGAACGAACTCGGTGTTGTCGGCATGAACCAGCTCCGCGAGATCGGGATCGGTCCGCACGGGTTCCTCCCTGCCCAGTAGAAGATGTTTCCTGTAGTGAACCGCTGTTGCATACGAGTAGACGGTGTCGGTATTACAGGACGATTTCCGCTGGGCAAGGTCTCCGTTAGCCGACGCACTCGGCCGCAGCGCACGGGCCAACCGCGTACCGGGTGCGGGAGCGGCCTGCTGGTGATGATGTGGCGCAGCAGTTCGGGACTCCAGCCGCTCTCCAGCATCACGGTCACCACCCGACCCTGGTCAGTCAGCGCCTTGCCGTCAGCAGGAACTCGGGGCGGCTGTTTGCGATGTCGAGCAGCAGGCGGATCCCGGGATGCAGCTCGTCGGCAGCCGGTGCGAGCGGCGGGTCAGCCGACGTCGGCTCATCTACTGGTGGAAAACCCGGCTCCGGATGCGACCTGCACGACTGCACATCCGGCTGGTCGGTGATGACGTACACGACCCCGCCGAGGGTGCCGTCGTCTTGGCGGGTGCGTACTCGCACCACAAAGCCGTGGTGTTCAAGCTCTTTGAGGCCGCTCTTGACCGCCCCCTCGCCGTCGCGGCTGTGGCGTGCCAGGTCGGCGACGGTGATGCGCCAGCCGTCGCGGTGCGTGCTGATCAGCCCGAACAGTCCCTTCGCCTCCACGTCAGCCGGGGGTCGCGGAAGAGACGGCCAGGCTGGTCAGGAGCAGCAACCTGCCGGCCGGACGCAGCGCTACCGCGGGGGGGGCACCGCACAGGGCGAGGCAGGAATCGCCACCAGCAGCGCCGGCACCGACGACGAGGCTGTCCTCGTTCCGTTCGCGCAGCAGCCCAGGATGGCTCACCGCCCTCACCGCGACGTACTACATAGAGCGCCACCGCCTTCCAGCACCGGACGCGCCAGGACGCACCACTGGAGGGCTCGCTTCCGCTGCAAGTTTAGGAGCGGTTCGGTGTTTTCGCTGGTCAGCAGTCCTCTTCAGGCGTCGTCGGCTCATCCGCCCAGGTAGCGCAGCACCGCCGGCACCCGCCGGTTCGCGTCCGGCGAGACCGCGAGGCTCAGCACGACCCACGGACGAGCCGCCCCCGTACAGGCTCCCGCATGAGCCCAATGTCCCGTCCGCCCGCCGGCTAGGCGACGGACGGCGTCCCGTGCGCGTGGAACGACTCGATGGTCTTCAGGCCCCAGGCCTGCCCCTTCTTGCGCTCGTCCTCGGTCCAGGTGATCAGCGGCCAGTCGGGCGCGAGGACGAGGCGGGTGAGAAGGCACAACTCGATGCGGTTGCCGCCCGGCTCGTAGACATTCAGGAAGTCTTCGGCCGGGTGAGGTTCACCAGGCCCATGGCCCGGTCGATTGTGATCTCGATGACCACGCGCTCCGGATCCGGAGCCGGAGTCCGCCCGTAACGGTCGGCGTAGCGGGTCACGGCGTCGTCCACCGCTTCCGCGTCTGTCAGCACTTCGGCCGTGCCTTCCAAGGTGGCCCAGCGGCCACCGTCGACCTGGCAGACGGCCACGCGGGCTTCGCCGGGGCGGGACGCCTGGATGTTGGCGACCTTCTTACTTGATTTGCGTGTGATAACCCGGGCGACTCCGTTGTTCGCGTCGAGCGTCACGCCCACGGGCACTACATGTGGACTTCCGTCGGGGCGAAGCGTGGTCAGCGTGCACAAGTGGTACTCGCTCCAGAACGCTGAGTGTTCAGGGGTCTGGCTGAATATCTCGCTAGGCATACCCAGGAGCGTAACGCGGAGTGATGTACAGATTCGCGCAGAAGTGACCCCTTACACACACCTGCCTGAGCCTGAGGTGGCGTCATATTGCACCGATAGATGCTCAATATGCAGATTGAGATCCCTCTAGGTATCTCGAAAAGATAACGGAAGTGCTCGTCGTGAGGCGCGGCGGTGGTCAATATGAACGCAAGTGAATCAGCAGCTCACGACCATGATCAAAAGATGAAATTGTCGGTTTGTGGGGTTTTGTTGAGGGCGGCCACCTCCCGTCGTCTGCCATCTGGGATGTAGCAATCCGGCCTTGATCTCATCTGAACTTCACGTAGGGTCCGAGATTGTTCTTGCAAGGGCTTCCTATCGGTGGCTTAGCTGTTCGCGTTAGCGATCCAGTGAGTCCGCAGAAGCCCTCGCGTGTTCCTCGCGGCTCGATCTCTGAGGCAGGCGTGCGTCCTTCGGCGCTGGTCTCGGCGCCGACGCCACCCCCATATGCGGTCCGAGGGCCAGAACATCGTTGACCCGTGGTGGCTGGCGCCTGGCCCCGAGCAAGGGCCCCGATCGGCCGGTACGAAGGGATTGCTCAAATGTCTGCGGAAGAGAGTCGTCGCTCTTCGCAACCTACGGTGCCTGCCCGGGAGAGGGTGGCACGCCGGAGGCTCGGGCGCTGGCGGATGGCTGAGAGGCGGACCGTGGAGCGCGACCTCCACCGTCGGCTGCGGCAGGAACTGCGCACGCTCGGCATCCACCCACCTCTGGACGTGGAGGAACTGGTCAAGGCGCTCAGCGAGAGGCGCGGGCGCCCGATCGTCCTGCGACCTTTCCCGCTGGGGAAGCCGGGGCCCTCCGGGTTGTGGATCGATACGCCGCAGATGGACGTCATCCTCTACCAGCAGGAGACGACCCGGCTCCACCAGCGACAGATCATCCTCCACGAGATCCTCCACATCCTTGTCGCCGAGTGGGAGGAGGACCAGGCCAAGGCGCCGGAGGAGTCACCTGACGACTTCGTTGAGGGCTGGGCGTCCCTCATCCCAGTGCTCGACCCCAAGCTGATCCGACGGGTCGCCCGCCGCTGCTCGTACGAAGACCGGGAGGAGTGCTCGGTCGAACTCGCGGCCACGATCATCCTGGAGTGGTCATCGGTGCTCGATGAACTGCCCCCGCTGTCGGAAGACCCTGAGGTACGTCGGGTCCAGTCCGCTCTGGGCGACCGGCGAGGGTGGCTGTAGTCCGTGAGCGAGACCCTCCTGCTGATCATCGCGGCCGCGGTCATCTGGCGGCTCTATCTGTGGTCGCGCGCCCCGCACGACGCTCCGACCCGGTCGGTCGCCTTGTCGCTGCTGTGCGCGGGTCTGTCCTATCCCGTGGCCATGCCCGGGGGAGCAACCGGCATCGACACCGTGGCCGGGCACGGCGCGGCAAAGCTGGCGCAGAACGTCCTGCTGCTGGGGACGGTCTACTTCCTGATGTGCTTCTACCTGTACTCGGCCGACGGGCAGGCAGCACGCCGTCGCGCCCGGTGGGAGGCCCTGGTCGTGTCGGTGGTCGCGACGGCGATCATGCTGGCGGCGGTGAGCGTGCCGCACGAGGCCCTCGCCGGCTCGTTCAGCACGGCGGACATGACGATCCCGCAGGTCGCCTTCTTCTACGCCGGCGCCGGCCTGTATCTGATGTACGCCCTCGGTGCTGCCGGACGGTGGTCCGCCCGCTATGCCCGCATGTCAGGTCGCCCCCACGCGACGGGGCTGTGGATGACCGCGATCGGCCTCGGCGCGATGGCGGTGGCCTGCGCCGTCCGTGCGGTCTTCGTCGCCGTGCGATGGACCGGCGGCGCCGTTCCGGACCGGCTCATGAACAGTGTTGCGGCCGGGCTGGTGGTGTCGAGTCTGCTCTTCGTCACAGGCGTCACCTATTCGGGGGTCCGTGCCAGGATCACGGCGATGCGCCTGTGGTTGCGCCGACGGCGGGATCACCGTCGGCTGACGCCGCTGTGGCAACTGCTGATCGAGGTCTACCCGGGGAACGAACTGCGTCCGGCCTCCAGCGGGCTGTGGGACCGGTGGCGGGCGCATGGCGTGCACCGCCGTTACCACCGGCGGATAGTGGAATGCCGGGACGGCCTGGTCGACATCAGCCCGTATCTGGTGGACGAGGACGATGACGCCGACCTGCTCCGCCTGGAGCCGGCGGAACTGGCGAGCCGGCTGCGGCGTGCCGCAGTCACGATCCGGCAGGGCTCTCCTGCCCCGGGACAGGCAGTGCCGCTCGCGGTGCCGAAGGAGGACGACCGGGACGCGGACGTACGACAGCTGATCGCGGTGTCGGAAGCGCTCCGGCTGACCGCATGACTGTGGAAGAACGAGGGAGAAGTAACGAGATGCTGATCACCGCCAGCCGGGTCCTGACCGGCTCCGGGACATACCTGGAGGACGGCGCGGTCCTCGTCGAGGGCGACACGATCGCCGCAGTCGGACCGCGCGCACAACTCGTTGACCGTGTCGGCGCGGACGTGAAGCACCTGGCGTTTCCCAACGCGACGGTCGTGCCCGGACTGATCGACGCCCACGTGCATCTCGTATTTGACGGCGGCAGTGACCCAGTGGCCACCCTCGCCGAGTCGAGCGACGAGACACTGCTGGAGGACATGCGCCGACGCGCGGAGCAGCTCCTGCGCAGCGGGGTCACGACGGTCCGGGACCTGGGAGACCGAAATGGCCTGGCGCTTCGCCTGGCCGAGGAGGTCTGCAAGGGAGGCACGTCCGGCCCCCGCATCGTGTCTGCGGGTACACCGGCCACCCCTCCAGGAGGGCACTGCCACTTCCTGGGAGGCGAGGTCTCCGGCGTGGACCAGGTCCGAGATCTCGTACGACGCAACCTGGCGGCAGGCGCTGGCGTGATCAAGGCCATGGTGACCGGAGGCGGTCTGACCAAGGACGGGCCGAAGAGCTGGGAGAGCCAGTTCACCCCGGAAGAGCTGCGGGCCTTGGTGGACGAGGCCCACAAGGTCGGTGTGCCGGTGGCCGCGCACGCGCACGGTGCGGACGGCATCGCCGCGGCCGTGGAAGCGGGTGTGGACACGATCGAGCACTGCACGTGGATGACGGGCGACGGCTTCGACCTCCGGCAGGACGTCCTGAAGAGAATCGTCGACGACGGCATCGCAGTCTGCCCGGCTGTGAGCCCTCACTGGCAGATGCTCCCTCGCTTCTTTGGCGAGGAGCGGGCGGCGGCCATGTTCGATCTGGTCCGGCAGATGGCGGAAGCCGGCGCCAGGCTCATCGCCGGAACCGACGCGGGTGTCCAACGCGCGGGGTTCGACGGGCTGGTGCCGGCCCTGTCGTTCTACGCGCACCTGGGCCTGCCGAGCAGCAAGATCATTGACATGGCGACTGCTGACGCGGCCGACGCGCTGGGCCTGGGTGAGACGACAGGCCGGATCGCCCCGGGATTCCGAGCAGACCTGTTGGTGATCGAAGGGGATCCGCTCGAAAACCTCGACGCGCTACGAGCGATTCGCGCCGTTGTCGCTGGCGGCCAGCACCACGAACCGTAGAGAACCGACCCAGCGCAGTTGACCCGCATGCTGTCCGAAGCCTTCGCTCTCGGGCTTCGGACAGGCGCTACTCGTCTGCGTCGGGCTCTCGTTCTTCCAACTCCGTGACCAGGTTGTTGACGAACTCCATGACGTTCGTCGGCAGACCCTGAGAGCCCATCCCGCGCCCCTTCACTCGGCCCACGGTCCCCTTCCTCGATGCGGACAGGAGCTGGAGGCCCTCGTAGACCTGGCGGGCCACGGCGTCATCCGGCTGGAAGTACATCGGCGATACACCGAGGAATTCAGCCAGGCCCTCAAGGACGACAGGCGATGCGGTCTCAACGGCGCCGGTACGCAGATCCAGAACTCCTGCCGCGGAGATGACCCGTGCCCCGGCGTGCGTGTTGACCGCGTCGGCGATCTCCTCGTCCGTCGGCGGGCCCTGGTCTCCGGGATACGAGCGCTCCAGGAGCAGGGTGATCCTCTCCGCCAACGTGCCGGGAGGGCCCATGGAGGCCGGAGCAGTCCCGGTGGCCTCCGATTCGGCCTCGGCCTGACCACCCTGTGCCTTGGCGATCGACCGGTCCTCGGCTCGCCGCAACTCCTCCTCCCTCACTCCGTAGGCCTGGGCCAGGGCCGGGACGTACTTGTCCTTGAGCCGCCGTTCACCACGTTCGGCTCCTGCAACGGGGCCCGCGCTTTTGGTCCCGATCAACTTGGCTGTCTCGTACTGGTAGTAGCCGGCGTCACAGCGCAGATCGGTCAGGTCCGGGAGTCCCGTGCGAGGGAAGAGATCGTCCAGATTCCGCTTGAGCGCCTTCGCCAGGGCGGGCAGCTTCTCCGGGTCGGGAGTCGCCAACCCGGTCTCCCAGCCGGCGACTGTCGAGTCCGCGACGCCGACTGCCGTCGCCACGTCGGCCTGAGCGACCTCGGCAGCGCGCCGCACGGCACGTACACGACCTCTGTCGAAGTAGCGGGCGGGCATCGGACCTCATTTTTCTGCAAACCGAAGGAACCTCGGTGCGTTGACTTTTTATGTGAGTGGAGATAGCTTCAGCTTAGCGAAAAGCGGGGAGCGTCGCACGCTCGTCCGGTCTTCGTTTCCGATCTCCAGCGGCGCTGATGCCGAGGAGGTCGACCCGCAAGGGTTCCACGCGTCGTGTGCGCACGGGGCGCTTCCAAGACGTAATCGGCGCCGGAGAGGTCGCATTCCTCGAACGCCAGGCGGTCTGTGTTCCGGCTATTCCGCGGGGGCGCTGAGATCACATCACGGCTGCTCCGTGTCCGTGCGCGGAACTTGCGGAGTGGCTGGCACGTGAGGAGTTTCGTATGCCCCTGCTTCAAACGACGGCCTGCTGTATGGCCGTTAGGGCCAGGCGTGCGATTGATGCAGCGGCTCTGGCCCGCATTGACGTGCCGTTAGCGGCACCTGAGCGGGAATTCATGAGCCGCACGTCGGCTGGGAATTAGTTCGCCTGCGCAGGGGTGCTCGGGGCTGACGAGCCATGGGCCCGGAAGCATAGTTCAGTGACGCTGCCGTCAGCGCTGCCGCCAAGCACCTGCACCTCAACACCATGCAACGCCTTCGTAGCCGCTGGGCGGAACGCTGCCGGCGAGAGGCGGAGACGCATCGCCTCAGCGATGTATGTCGAGTTGGCGTCGGATCGGCTCATACCCTGCAATCCGTTGGAGTGTTTGCAGCGGTGTGCATATGTTGCTGGTCCGTCGGCGAAACCGCCGAACCGGAGCCCACTCAAGGGAGGAAATGAGAGCCACGCTAGACGTCAAGTCCGTGATTTTCAGCGGGAGATGAGACCGGCGCCCAGAAGTTAGCAGCTTCCGGGCGCCAGGACCGCCACCCCTGAGGGCGCGGATTCATAACCGGGGCGGGTCGGCTGACCTTTTCGACGAGAACGGCCAACCCACCCCACCTACGAGTAAGGAATTGTGGCATGCCCGAGTCCTGGGCCGGAAGGGCGCTCGACGTCCAGCCCGCCAAGACCGTCGACCCCACTGCCGGTACCCGCCAACACCGTCTGGCCGTTCTCCTCGCGGACATGGTGCCCGGCGCGCATACCGTCCGCGTCTCGCAGCATCAGCCCTGCCAGACCTGGCCTAGCCCCTACACCCGCGCGTACGACGAGCAGGGGAACCTCATACCCCTCAACCGGGCCCAGCGCGTGACCGCACGCTGGGTGATCCGTGCCTACCCTGAGGCGGACTGGGACGAGGCGCACGACCTCGACCTGACCACGGGGACCCTGCGACCTGCGGTCGAGGCACGTCCCGCCAGGGGCGGAGGCCGCTGACCGTGGCACGAATCCGCACGATCAAGCCGGAGGCCTTCGCCTCGGAGTCCCTCGCCGAGGTCTCCATCGCTGCCGAGCGAACCTTCTTCGGCCTCCTCACCCAGGCCGACGACCACGGTCGTTTCCGCGACCAACCCGCTGTTCTCGCCGGGCTGCTGTGGTCCCTGCGCCCGGAGCACGGCCCCGTGGAGGTCGAGGACGACCTGACCCAACTCGCCGCCGCCCACCTGATCTGCCGGTACGAGGGCGACGACGGCAAGCGGTACCTGCACATCGTCACCTGGCGCCAGCACCAGAGGGTCAACCGACCGAGCGGCGTCCGCTTCCCCGCCTGCCCGACCCACGAGGTCGAGCAGCGCGATGAGGACGCGCCGCAGACTCACGGAGCAGTCACTGAGGCCTCAGTGAAGGCTCACGGAGCGCTCAGCGAGCCCTCGCGCAGTCCGCATGAGACCTCCGTGAACCGTGAAAAGCCAGGCCAAGGCGCCTTCAGTGAGCCCTCACGGAGCCCTCACGGAGGACTCAGTGAGCCCTCGCCGAGCCCTCACGGTCCGGATCTAGGACCTAGGAACTTGGATCTAGGAACTACTTCTCCTTCGGGGAGCGCAGGCGCCCCCGCACCGGAGACCGTCTCAACTCAGCAGCTCATTGCCGAGTACGCGGCTGCCTGCACCCACCGCCCGCCCAGCGGCGTACTCGGTCACCTCGGACGGGAGACCGCCAAACTCCTCGCGGAGGGCATCGCCCCCGACCACATCCGGGCCGGACTTGCCCGTCACCGGGCGAAGGGACTGCACCCGAGCACCCTGCCGAGCCTGGTCCACGAGGCCATGAACGCCATCCCCGCCGGTTTGGTGCGGACGGAATCCCGGCCTAACGTGCCCGGTCACCGGGCCTGGGCCAACCCCACCGACCCTGCCGCCGCCTACGCCGAGGAGCTGTGATGCGCGACCGCGACGCCCAGCCCATCGGCGGCATCGCCCGCCGCCTGGCGGGCATCCTCACCGCCCGGGGCATCGACCCAGCCGTCCAACTCACCGACCCCTTCGAGCCGATCCCCGCCCTTCAGGCGGCACAGGCGCGCATCCCGGCCCGCTACCAGGCCGCCGTCGCCGACCACCCGGCGGTCGCCGCCTGGGTCCGCGCGATCGCCGAGGCCGGCCGCCCCGGACCCGAGGGGGCTCCAGGCATCGCGCAGGGCCGCTCGCTGTTGATCGTCGGCACCACGGGCACCGGCAAGACGCACCAGGCGTACGGTGCGATCCGCTCGCTGCTCATCGCCGGAGTCCGGCTGCGCTGGAAGGCGACCACGGCCGCCGACCTTTACGCCGAACTGCGACCCCGCCCCGGCCACGACGGCGAGCGGGAGCTGATGGACCTCGCCCGCTGCCCGCTGCTGATCATCGACGACCTCGGCGCGGCCAAGAACAGCGAGTGGACCGAGGAGATCACGATGCGGCTGGTCAACCGCCGCTACAACGAGATGCTCCCGACGCTCATCACCACCAACCTCGGCATGGCCGACCTGCGTCAGCACATCGGCGACCGGGTCGCCTCCCGGCTGACCGAGATGAGCGACAAGGTCATCCTCGACGGCCCCGACCGCAGACGAGCCCTCGCAGCCCAGCGGCGCCGCATCCCCGCCGCCTGATCCCCGCCGCGACCGGCTGCCACCGCTTCCGCCTCCTTCACGCACCGCCCCCTGGGACGCGCCTGCCCAAAACGCGCCCGGGGCGACCGGAGACCCCCACATGCACAGCACCGAGAACCAGACCCCGCGCACCCTCGGCGACCTCACCTGGCACGACAGTGCCGCCTGCCGCTCGACGACCCACCACCAGGTCGACCCGGACATCTTCTTCCCCGAGCCGGACGAGATGGACCGCATCCGCGCCGCCAAGGCCCTGTGCACGCAGTGCCCCGTCCGCGCCACCTGCCTGGACGCCGCCCTCGAAAACGGTGACCGCGACGGCATCCGGGGCGGCATGACCGAAGAGGAACGCGACCCCCTGCACCGCAACCTCCACCGCCGCTTCGACTACGCCCGCGTGAACGAGGTGCTCGCTGGCCGCGACATCCACCTCACCCAGGCCGAGCGCGACGCCGTCGTCATAGCCGCCTATCACGCCGAGGTGCCGGCCGAGCGACTCGCCTGGCTGCTCAAGGTCACCGAGGAGCACGCCGAGAAGCTCTACCGACGCACCCGCCGGAAGATCCGCAACCGCGCCGTCGACCAGAAGAAGAAGGCCAACAAGGGGAAGAAGAAGCCCAAGGCCAGCTCCGCCAAGGAGCTCAAGACACCCGCAGCCGAGACCCCCGCGCGCGGCGACCTCGGGACTGCCGCGTGAGCCACAGTGCACCAACACCGGCCCAGATCACCGGATGGGACCGAGCCGCGATCGTCGCGCTTGGCGGCGCGGGGTGCGCGCTCTCGTACGACGCCCTGCAGCAGATGGCCACCGCCATACACGTCCGCGGACCCCTCACGTTCCTCTTCCCCCTGGTGATCGACGGCTTCATCGCCTACGGAGTACGCGCCCTCCTGGTCCTGCGCACCGCCTCCTTCGCAGCCCGTCTGTACGTGTGGACGCTCTTCGGCACCGCGACGGCCGCCAGCATCTGGGCCAACGCCCTGCACGCCGTACGCCTCAACCAGCAGCACCCCGGAGGCGGCGGACTGCGGCTCGGCGACGTCACCGTCGGCGCCCTGTCCACCCTCGCCCCGCTCGCCCTGGCCGGAGCCGTCCACCTGTACATCCTCATCGCCCGCCGGGTCACAGAGGCCGGTCACCACGGACACCCGGACACCTTCACCGTCCGCACTGACCGGATCGCCGCTGACCGGCCGGAGACCGCGCTCGCGGCGGACGGTCACCGGCCGGTTCCGGCCGCCTCTGGCCACTCGGCCACGCTCGTCCGGTCGGAGAACGGCCGTCCGGCGGTCACCTCCGGTCCGAACGTGCCGCGAACGGCTGACCGGGAGGAGCCGTCCGGACACCCGGCGAGGGCTCCGGAGGCGGAGCTGGCGAACGGCGGAGAGGCCGATGACCTGGGCAGACAGTCGGTCAGTAGACCTGCCCCGGTCACCCGCCTGCGGCTTGCCGCCCCCTCGGTCACCGAGCCGGAGATCGGCCCGGACACCGCCTCGGAGAGCTCGGACAACGGCGGCTCGGACACCGCAGAGGCGGCGGACACCCTCCTGCCGATCGCCCGCCAGGCGGTCGCCGACGCGGGCAAGGTCACCCGCGGGGTTGTCGCCGATGCCATCCGCGGACAGGGCAAAACGCTGGCCAATGACCGGCTGACCGCCCTGATGCAACAACTCCGCGCCGAGACCGGCCAAAAGTCGGCCACCAAGACCGGCTGACCGACCTGCCCGGACAAGCGGGCGGCCAACGGCCACAGCCGGGCCGCCCGCCCACACCCCACCAGCCCCCCTCCACGCACCGGAGACACCACGATGCGCACCACCCCGGCCACCCCCGCCGAAGCCGACGCCTGGATCACCGTGCTCCTGCGATACGGCCACCTGCACCGCGCCGAACCCGGCCCGGACGGCACCTGGACCGTCCAACGAACGCCCGTCAGCACGCCCCGCACCCTGCACCATCCGGTCCTCGCGCTCGACTTCGTCACCGAGGTCCTCCGCGACATGCGCCGTACGAAGGCCCAGACGCCCCGATGACTCGCTCCGCATCGCCCGAAACAACCTCTGACCTGCAGCAAGGTGACTGCCCGGCACGAAGCCGAGCAAGCTGTACCTTCCGAAACTCCTCCGCGGCCACGGGCCGCGGAGGAGTTTCGGAAGGGCTTACCCCCGCCCCGGGAGCGACGGGGGAGGCCCGGCACCAGGGGGTGCCGGACTCGGAGGCTGCGACCGAGGGCGGATCGCAGCCAGGAGGGGAACCGACCCCGCCCGCCGCACCGCGTACGCGCCCTCGCCTGCGCCAGCGTGTGCACCGTGACCAAGTCCGCAGCGTCCGTCTGACCTCCGACGAACTCGCGCTGGTGAAGCGCGCGGCCGAAGCTGTCGGTCTGAAGACCGCCGGGTTCCTCGCTGACGCGGCGATCGCGGTCGCCCAGGCTCAAGGAGGTCCCCAGCCTTGGCTGTTGGACCAGCGCGGCCGGGTCGAAGAGCTGATGGCCGCCAGCGCCCAGCTCGCCCGTGTCGGCGGCAACCTCAACCAGGTGGCACGCATCCTCAACTCCGGAGGTCAAGTGGAGTACGTGGACGCCGCGGTCGCCCGTGTCCTGCGGGCCGCGGACCGGGTCGAGACCGCCGCGACCGAGATCGCGCGGCGCTGACGGTGGTCCCCGACATCTCCACCGGCAGCCGCACGTACGGGCTCCTCAACTACCTCTACGGCCCCGGCCGCCGTGAAGAACACACCGATCCGCACCTCGTCGCAGCCTGGATGCCCGAACTCGCCCCCGACCCCGGGCGCGACCCGTCCGCCACGCTCAAGCAACTCACCGACCGACTCGACCTCCCCGTCCTCGCCCTCCCGAAGGACCGGCGCCCGGTCCGGCACGTCTGGCACTGCCCCGTCCGCACCGCCCCCGGCGACCGCCACCTCACCGACGCCGAATGGGCCGAGGTCGCCCGCCGCATCGTCCACGCCACCGGAATCGCCGAATACGGCGACGACAACGCCTGCCGGTGGATCGCCGTACGCCATGCCGATGACCACATTCACCTCGTCGCCACCCTCAAGCGCGAAGACGGACGCAGCCCCCGCCGTCACGAGGACGGCATCCGCGCCCAGGCCGAATGCCGCAAGATCGAGAAGGAGTTCGGCCTGCAGATCCTCAACGGCGGCGACCGCACCGCCGCCCAGCGCCCCACCAGCGCCGAACGCTCCAAAGCCGAACGAACCGGCCGTACCGAGACACCCCGCGAGACCCTGCGGGAGAGCGTCCGCCACGCCCTGGCCGGAGCAGCCAGCGAGGAGGAGTTCTTCCGCCGCCTCGCCGAGGCCGGCCTGCGGGTCGAACAGCGCATCGCCCCGTCCGGCGACACCCTCGGATACAAGGTCGCCCTCCCCGGGGACCGCAACCGCGACGGTGAACCGGTCTGGTTCTCCGGCTCGAAACTCGCCCCGGACCTCTCCCTGCCCAGGATCCGCCAGCGCCTCGACTCCGGACTACCCGACGACGAACCCCTTACCGGCCATGCCGGTGAACGAGCACCTGGCCCGGCACGCGCCCGACGCCAGGCAGCCCCGGTCGCCGAACGGGCGGCAGTGATCCTCTACGGGAACGACGACGAGGACTCCGCCGCCCAACTGGCCGGCGTCGGCGAACTCCTCGACGCACTCGCCCAGACCGCCCCGGTCTCAACCCGCAAGGAACTCGCCGAGGCCGCTCGGGCCTTCGAACGCGCCACCCGCTCCCACATCCGCGCCGAGCACGCCGACAACCGAGCCATCCGCTCCGCCGCCCGCGGCATCATGCGCGCCGGCAACGCCCTCGGCAAAGGCGAAGACGGCGGCACCACCGCGATGCTCCTGGCCACGATGGTCCTCATCACGATCGCCGCCGTGCGCTGGCACTCCGCCCGCGGCCACGCTCAGCAAGCAGTCGCCGCCCAACGCGCCGCACAACACCTGCGCAATGCCTACCGATCAGCCGCCGCATCCCCCATGAACGCGATGCGCGAGCACGGCCGTCGTCTCCCCGAACCCGTACGAGAGCGGTACGCCGGCACCCTCGAAACCGCCCTGCCCGAGCAGGCCGAGTCCGTCCGCCGCGAACCCGGCTGGGACGCCCTCGCCGCCACCCTGGACCAGGCCGAGCGCGCCGGACACGACCCCGATGCCCTGCTCCAGCAAGCCATCGAATGGCGCGAACTGGACACCGCGGACAGCGTCACCGACGTCCTCGTCTGGCGACTGCGACGCATCGGCAACCTCCCCGCCACCATGGACCTGCCCCGTGCCCGTAGGAACGGGAGGGCAGCGCAATCACACTCCCACCCGACCCCGCCACAGGCGCCCGAGACGACCGCTGAGACCCGCCATGTCGCCCCTCGCTCCCGAGGACCGAGGCGCTGAGCAGCACAAAAAGATGGATACCGACCGCCAGGGCCTGTTAGGGCTGGTTGATTATGGAGAAGGAGACAATGCAGATCCTCACCGAAGGCCTCCCCCCTCAGAGAACCGTCGCGCCGGAGACGGCCCTCGGCGACGACCCTCTGCTGCGGCTCCAGCAGGAGATGCAGCTCGGCGACGGCGACATCGGTCTCCGTGCCACCACCCACCCCGAGGAAATCGTCATCACCGGGATCCTCGTGATGTGCCGGCAGTGCGGCGCCCGGCGCGACTGGATGGTGATCTGCGACCGCAACGAGATCAGCATCCGCTGCCGCTGCGCACACCAGTGGGTCGAGCGCGAACTGACCGGTGCGGACTACGAGGCGATGATCGACGTCGGAGGCCAGGACTACCCGAGCCTGGAGGCTGCGGCCCAGGCAGCGGGCTACAACGGCACGCTCTCCGGCGTCTATCTGACCGAGCCCAGGCCCGAATAGGGCCTGCGACCAAGCGCCGTAGACGCTGCCTGGTGACGCATGCGCTCGGACTCATAAGGTGACCTGAGAGCCGCAGGTCTCGCCTCTGATCGCACCTCAGGTAAGCCCGGCCGTAAGCAGATGAGGCGATGGATGCTGGACTAACCGCGCTGCTAGGCGCGGCCGTAGGATCAGACGCCACTCTCGGCTCCGCGATGGTTACCGGGCGCGCGGCGGCCCGCTTGCAGTTCGGCCAGTGGCGTCGGGAGCACGGCTGAGACGCCTACGCGAACCAACTGGGCGCGCTGCACGACCGTGATGTCGCCGTAGAGCGGGATTCAACGCCGAGTGGGTACCGCGTGTCGCACTGACGGGAGGCCCCGCCGACAGTCATGGGCCGGCCGACGTCCGGAGGGGAGGCGCGGTGGACGTGTCCGTGGGGACCCGCCTCTCGCGGGATGTGACCAGCATCACACGATCGACGGTCAGGTTTATTGTCCCTCCAGGGGGTGCGCCGCCGCCGATAGATGAAGGCGTCTCTACGCATCGGGTGGAAAGTGCACCCCATGTCTGGCAAGAATGCTCCTCAAGAACCACCTCGGCCGCGTCAAAACCGTACTCACCGGCGGGATGGCGTGCCGACCCGCACAGAGTCGGCACCGGCTCCGCGGACGCTCTGTTCATCCAACCTCAACGTGCTCGCACGCCTGGCAGAAGGACTCGCCGATCTCGCTGCCGCCAGAACCACACTCGTCGATCTCTCGGACGAGCAGGTTGTCGAGTGCGCCGAAGACCTGCTGCTCGAGATGCTTTCGACCGCGTTCCCTGGTGCGGATGCATTGAAGGCGGTGAAAAGCCTGGCCTTCGTGAAGGTGCAGGTCGGGATCTACGCCGTACGTGTTCATGGCATTGTGGCGGTCCGCCCCTTCAAGGACTGGCCAAGTCTGCGGTCGGCGGCAGCATCACATCTCAAGCAGATCACCTTGGAGGTCGAGTTCGTCGCCGGGATGCGCGTGGCGTCAGATGGCCGGGCCCATGGGGACGTTTCGGTAGCCGGCGTCCACTTCGACGCCATTACGGCGCTGAAAGCTCGTGAGGCGGCGATTCAGGGGAAGGCCGAGCCTGTAGCCAAGCTTGCTTCGCTCGTGCTGGGCCTGCACCGTTCGGAGCGATGGAATGAGGCGGTGTCCACCGCCCTGCTGGGAAGCTGGACAGAGCCGCTGCTGAACGACTCAGGCAGCAGCCGTTCGGCCATGGATCGTCTCGAAACAGAAGCCCGGATCATTCACAAGCAGCTCGCTCCCTTATGGCGGCGTGAAACGGGAGACTCCCGTCTTCTGCTGCTTGACACACCCACGGGGAAGGACAGGACCCTCTACGACCTGGTGGCCGGCGGCTTGAGCTGGGAGGACGCCTCACCTTACGACGGGCCTGATGACGCCCGGCTTGGCGCCTTGCTACGCGCCCTGCAGCCCGAGGAACGCGTCGTGATGCTGGCCCGCGCCTGTCCAGGGGTGGCTTCCTGGGAAGAGGCCGCTCTCCTCGCGGGCGCCGCTGATCCGGTCGCCATGGGGAAGCGGGTAGGTCGCAAGATCAACCGTCTCAGAGCCCGCCACAAGGCCCGCGCTGCGGCGGCAGTTCGGCAACAGCTGGCCCGGGTGGCACGCGGCTCGGCCAGTCCGGCGGGTGACCCTGAGTCGGGAGGGCGAGGTGAATAACGACCGGCAGATCGGCGTGCGTACGGCCGTCCTGCTCCTGGCAGGCGCGATCACCGTCATTGTGGCTGACCGAAACCCTGAGCTGGGCATGGCCATAGGGATCGGTGTCGCAGTGGTCACCCTGCTGGACCTTCTGATGGAGTAGCCAGGAAACCCCGGCAACCGGCTCGGAAGGCTTATCCGAGCAGCTGTGTGGCGAGCAGCCGGACACGGCAAAACCCGGGCGGCGCCGAGGGAGGTGGGCGGTCAAGACTCGTCCGGCGAAATCACTCGCCGCTCACCCCCGCTCGACCAGGCCGAGCGGCGCCGCACACGACGGTCGTTTGATCCTTAGGGCAGCCCTTAGTCGCGCTCATGGACGCACCGGCGGTTTGCATTAAGGCACTCGGCTGTCTGGGACAGGACTGCGATGTCCCAACGCCACGAGCGCTGCCCCAATCTTGGGGCAGTGCTTTGAAGGTCGCGGCGAACGGAATGGATCGTCAGCGGGTCGCCAGGTGGTTGGCGAGGTGCAGCGCGTCGGTGGCGATGGACAGCGCGGTGTGAAGGCCAATGACCTCGTGAAGGGTGGGGTGTACGACGGCGGTCCAGTCGCCGTGGAGGTTCGGCCACCTGGCGAGGAGTACCTCCGCCGTGGCCAGACGGAGGTGAGCGGTCACATCCATTCCGTCCCCGAGACTGGGCTCCCAGCTGAGAAGGACGGAGCCAGGATGGAGACGCTCGGTCTTCAGGTCGGTCATCCACACCGCGTGAATCGGTTGAGCGGGATGAGACGGTACGCGGCGGAGGAGTGCGCCGCGCACCGACCTTGGCATGGGGTGACGGATCAGGTCCCTGAGGAGCAGGTGTTGGGAGGAGCTGGAGGAGTTGAGCGGCGACGCAGCGGGCCGTGTACGCGGGTGGCACGTCATACGTCGGCCCAGTCCAGCTGGTTGCGCACGGCGGGCGGCAGCACGCCCTCCTGGCCGTTTTCAGAGATGTAGACGGCTCCGTTCGATCCAGTGATCTCCACGACGCGGCCGATGAGGTGGGAGTAAGGCCAGTCCGGATTGATGGCGAGGTAGACGGGCAGGTCGGGGTCGAAGGTCTGGAGCTGATGAACCAGTTGGCCAATGGTGATCTTGTGGGTCAAGGCGGTCTCCTGGGCGATGAGCGCGGAGTGGGTGTCACACGCAGGTGCAGTAGCGGGTGGGGAAGATGATCAGTGCGGCGAGGAACCCGGCGACGACCTGTGTCGGGGTATCCGGACCTAAGGTCTGGCGCCAGCCTGTGGTGTCGTCCTTGTCCGTGACGTGGATGTGCCACAGCTCACCGCGTGCTGTCGCCCGGCTTTCAGGGAGAAAGCCCACGTACACGCGTCCGTCGGGGCTGGAGCAGTGGACGTTGCAGTCCAGTTCGGTGACGACGTCCCATCCCTGGTCCTTGAGAAGATCGGTCACGGGTCGGGCGCAGTGGCATTCGAGAAGCCACTCACGCTTGGCGAGGGCGGGCGGAGGAAGTTCTGCAAGAGGCCTGGACGTGGTTGTGGCGGTGAGCGTCACGAACAGAGAACCCTTCGTTGACCTGCGGTTTTTCCGGGCTCCCGTACGTTGACATGGTCTTGGGCTGTGTCTCCAGTCGTTGCCCGCGGTGTGCCTCTGCCGTGGGCGAACTGGCCGCGGATACAGCGGCTGGTGTCCGTCCAATGCGGAATGAAACGGCCGTCCTCTCAGCTGGTGCGGGAGCGGTCGTTTGAGCGGCCTGGTGGAGAGAAGGGGAGGAGCGGGCTTGAGTAGCGAGGAGATTCGCGCGCATGACGAGGCTGTCGACGACGTCGAGGCGGCGTCGGTGGGGCGGTCCCGGATGGCTGATGGACGGCGGATCGAACTGAGCATGGGGGAGCTGGCGCGACTGGTGGACGCCGAGGCCGACGGTTCCCTTTGAGAGCCAATGCCGGCCCCGTCTCTGCGCTCGGCTGATCCCTTGGCGACTTGAACGGCGTGACCCTTGACTACATGGACACCCCGGGGAGATCGTCCCGCAGCACTGCGCGTTCCTCGTGTCCGAGGAGGACTTCGATACGATCTTCGCCCGCATCCGGGGCGCCGGCCTGACCTACTGGGAGGATCCGCGCCACAGCCGACCCGGCCAGATCAACCACAACGACGGCGGCTGGGGCGCGTACTTCGACGACCTCGACGGCCACAACCTGGAGATCCTCACGAGGCCCTACGGCAGCGGAGGTTGAATGGAGGTCTCTTTGGTCGCTGTGTTTTGACTCCCTTTTTTCCCTCGATTCCCTGTGATCCCCGCCCTTCCCTCAGGGTGACAAAGGGAAGATCTGCTACCGGATATCTGTCGGGGAAGGGGTTAATTTTCCGGACGAGTACTAGCCAGCTCGCGCTTTGCTCCGGGATAGTATGATGCGGCTGTCGGCAGGGCGGCTGTGGTCGTGTGACTGATGGCCTGCCGTTCGCAGGCGGGGGCTGCGCATCGTGATCACGTATCAAGATTTCGAAATTCTTATCGAACCCACCAAGGTCGACAAGTATCGGGCTCGGGTGAGATCTCCCGTCGGTGAGTACGAATCCGAGAAGGACTTCAAACTGCCGTCCGGACTGGAGCTGGAGAATTTTCTGCTCAGAATAGGTCGGCCTAGGATGGGGGCAACGCGTGGTCCGGGAAATCCCGAGCTGGCGCCGCTGAAGGATTTCGGAACCCGGCTCTATGAGGCCCTGTTCCAGGGGCGCCTGAAATTCGCTTTGGACACCAGTCTCCGCATGGTCGACCACACCGGTGAGGGTCTGCGCCTCCTGCTCCGGCTCGGCTCGTCGGCGAAGATCGCCGAGCTTCCCTGGGAATTCCTCTACGACTCGGAACACAGCCGGTTCTTCGCCCACTCGGTGCGGACTCCCCTGGTGCGCTATCTGGAACTGGACAACCGTCCGCAGCCGGTCACCGTCCGGGCTCCGCTGCGCGTGCTGGTCATGATCTCGAGCCCGGCGGAGCTGCCGAAGCTGGATGTGGAGCAGGAGTGGCGGCACATCAACGGTGCCCTCGCGGGCCTGCGGGCCGACGGGCAGGTCAGTGTCGAACGACTGGAGCGCGGGACGCTGGTCGACCTGCAGCAGTTTCTGCGCCGGTCCAAGCCGCACGTGTTCCATTTCATCGGGCATGGCGCCTATCTTCGGGACTGGCAGGACGGTGTTCTGTTCCTGGAGGACCGGCAGGGGCGGAAGCGCGAAGTCAGCGGAGGGGAGATCGGCGGACTGCTCTCCGACAACGGCGTAAGGCTGGCGGTGCTCAGTGCCTGCGAAGGAGGCAGGGGCGACGAGAGCGATCCGTTCGCCGGAACGGCGCAGAGTCTCATCCAGCGGGGTCTGCCTGCAGTCGTGGCCATGCAGTTCGCCATCACCGACATCGCTGCCATCGAATTCGCCCGAGAGTTCTATGAGTCGATAGCTGACGGGTACCCGCTGGATGCGGCGGTGTATGAAGGGCGCCGCGCGATTCTCAGCGAGGTGAGCAATTTCGAGTGGGCTACTCCGGTTCTCTTCTCACGCGCACCCGACGGCCGGATCTTCGACGTGATGAAGAAGCAGGCCTCCGCCGAAGCCCCGAAAATCCGGGAAGAGCCGCGTCATGCGGACACAGAAACCGGGCAGGCCGCGAAGGGCGGCGAGACCGACCCGGCTCCTGGCGGGGTGACGGAGATCCGGGCCGGTGGTGAACCCAAGCCGACCGACCCGAACGGCTTGACCGGACTGATCGCCCGGGCGGCCGCGCACCGTGAAGGCGGCCAGTACGAGGAGGCCCTGCGCGATCTCGACCAGGCACTCGAACTGGCGCCGGACCATGTGGAGGCTCTCGTCGACCGAGGCGCCGTCAGAGCGGAGTGCGGTCACGGAGACGAGGCTCTTCGGGACCTCGACCGAGCCCTTGTACTGGAACCGGACCACACCGGTGCGCTCCTCGAACGAGGCGCCGCGTACTGGGAACGCGGGCAGTACCGCCTGGCGCTGAGAGATCTCGACCGGCTGCTGAGGCTGGAGCCGCACAACGCCTCTGCCCTGCACGGAAGGGGAGCCACCCATCGGGAGCTGGAGCATTACGACGAGGCCCTGCGCGATCTGGACCAGGCACTGCGGCTCCAACCGGACGACGCGTCCACGCTGACGGACCGGGGCATGACGCACTGGAATGCAGGGCGACCGGACATGGCGCTCCGCGACCTCGACCTCGCACTGCGTCTGAAGCCCGACGACGTGATGGCTCTGGTCGTCCGGGGAACGGCCTATCGGGATCTCCAGCGCTACGACGAAGCACTCCGAGACCTTTCCCACCTGTTGAGGGTGGAGCCTGACAACGCCATCGCTCTGCACGCCAGGGGAGCCGTCTGGCGGGAGTTGGGGCGCTACGAGGAGGCACTGCGGGATCTCGACCGGGCGCTGGAGCTGGTACCCGACAACGCGCAGGCGCTGCTCACCCGAGGCTCCACCTACCAGGACATCGGCCGCAACACCGCCGCCGTGGAGGACTTCAACCGCGCCCTCGCCCTCGATCCCGATCTCACGCCCATGCTGCCCGTCGCCAGCCCACCAGTCACCAGCCCGTCCGTCACGAGCGCGCCCGTCGCGATGCCGGACCGGTCAGGCGGCGAGGGGAGGCCCGACTGGGGAGAGGCGTATGAGATCGAGTACGACGACCTGTCCGCACGGCCTGTCCAGGGAGACGCGTACTGGTCGTCGTCGCGTTACGGCGAGGCACTGCGGGATCTCAATCAGGTGGCCGAGCAGCAGGCGAACGAGGCGGTACTGCTGCGCGACCGTGCCGCCTCCTATCTGGAGCTCGGGCACTACGTGGAGGCTGTGAACGACCTCGACCGCTCGCTGGAGCTGGATCCGGACCACGCGATCGCGCTTGCGTTCCGCGGACTTGCGTACAAGGCGCTCGGCGAGTACGCGCAGGCTCTGCTCGACTTCGACCGGTCGCTCGGGCTCGATCCCACCACGGACTGGGTGCAGCGAGAGCGGGCCGCCCTGCTGAGAGGTTTCGATTCGTGATGGCGTCAGGGGGAATGGCGATATGCCACTGGTAGGGGCAGGACGCGTCTGGCCGGGGAGCTCCGATTACTACGACGTTATGCTGCGCGCGTACGTCACGTACAGCATCTATGTCCTTCCGGACCGGTCCACAGTCGACTTCGACGTCCGCGTGTACGACGAGAACGGCCTCCTCGTCGCCTGGGACACGGCACCGGACAGTGACGCCTTCTGCACGATCACCCCGAGATGGGCGGGCCCGTTCCGGATCTTCGTCGATTCGGCACGCGGCATGGCCAACTACACGATCTCGATCCGTCCCTGACGAGCCGTCAGGCTGGTTCCGAGGGGATCCGGCCCAGTTCGCGCAGTGCTCGCGCCGACGGCGTGCCCGGGTCCGCCGTGATCAGGACCACCTCCTGGTCGTCCTCGGGGACGAGGAGGACATCGCAGTTGAGGTGGAGCGGGCCGTGGGAGGGGTGGTCGACGGTCTTGGTTCGGTGGCCGGGTGCGTGCACGGGGCGGAGCTCCCACAGCTGCCGGAACTCCGCGCTGCGGGTGTGCAGTTCGGCCAGCTGGGCGGCGAGGGAGGGGTCGTGCGGATAGCGATCGGCGGCCCGGCGCAGGCGTGCCACCACGATGTGCCCGAACTCCTCGGCACTGGAGCCCTCGTACATCCGCCCCGCGCCGAGGAAGCGGCGCCGGGCCAGGTTCGTCGTCCCATGCCCGAGGTCGCCGCCGAGCAGCTCCTGGGCGAGCGCGTTCCAGGCGACGACTCCGTACGCCGCGTCGGTGACGATCGCGGCGGTCTCCGGCAGCCGTTCCAGCATGCGGGCCACGTTCGGGCGGGCCCGGCGCACGGGACCAGTGCCGGGCGGCGGCGCGGCCGAGCCCGCGAGCCGGAAGAGGCGGTCGCGCTCGGCGGGGCTGAGCCGCAGCGTCCCGGCCAGCCCGTCCAGGATCCGGGCGGACGGTCTCGGTCCGCGCGCCTGTTCGAGGCGTAAGACGTAGTCGACCGACATATGGGCCAGCTCGGCCAGTTCCTCGCGCCGCAGGCCCGGCTGCGGCGGGGCGTCCCGTCCGGCAGCCCCATGTCGTCGGGCCGCAGCCCCGCGCGGCGGTCCCGCAGGAAACGGGCCAGCTCCTGCCTCGCCATGCCGCTTCCTCCTTCGGCTTCACCGGTTCTGAGATCCTGAGGCCATCGGGTTGCAGCCGTCCGGCTGCCTGGTACAGGTTGTCCCTGGCAGCAGTGCGCCGGCCGGAGGACCGTGGCCGTCATGAACGATCGCACAGCACTCGTCACCGGTGCCAACAAGGGAATCGGCCGTCATATTGCCGCTCGGCTCGCCGGGCTCGGCTTTCTCGTGCACGTGGGCAGTTGCCTGAGGGTAGGTGTTGGCACGGTGGGACTCCCGGACTGGGAAGGCTAACGCTGCCGTCGGGAACCGACGTGTGCGGCGAGCGTGGTGGGCGCGGTCGGGGGCGGAGGTGTGTGCATCGCCCGGGCGTGGGCGCTGCGGGCCAGCGCCGCCTCGGCCCGTGGATCGGGCTTGGCTGTGTCCGCGCGGGTCACCGAGACCAGTGGGCGGTGGCGGTCGGGAATGTTGTCCAGGGCGCGCGGCACGGGGGTGGGGCCCGTGAACACGGCGGTGGAGGCCGCGATGAGGTGCTGCGGGGTGTACCGGCTGAAGAAGGCCTGCCAGCTCGGCGTGTACACGGGGTCGAGGCCGGCGGACATGCGCCACGTCGACTTCTCGGGCGTGAGCAGTTCGTCGTACTCGTGCAGCCAGCCGACGCGCATCTGGTACGCGGCGTGGCCGTCGGGCGAGACCATACGGAACGGCCGCGAGCCGTGTGCTGGCTCCCACCGGTGCCGCGCGGCCAGGGACGCGGGGCTGGTGCTGGTGTAGTGCCGGCCACCACCGAGGTAGTCGGCGAAGTTGTTGTGCAGTCCGTCGACGAGGGTCTTGGTGAACGTGGCCACGATCTCGTTCGGCGTGTTCCGGTCGAACGTGGTGATCCAGTCGGGGACGCCGAGCGGGTCCTCGGCGTAGGAGATGGTCCACCCACCGTAGAAGCTCTCCACGGTGTTGGCGACGCGCACGCGCTGGCACGGGCTGGTGTAGTAGGTGTCGGTGCCGAAGGCGACGGTCTTGGTCCAACTAGGTGCACGATCAAGGGTGTTGAAGATGCTGTGCCTGTCGCCGGGACCGGCGAGGTAGCCGGGGCTGATCAGGACATCCGAATTCGGGTCGAGGGCGAAGGGATCTGGGCTGGGCATGAGAGGGCCTTCGAGAGGTGGGGAACGGGCGCCTGAGCCGCCCGTGTGCTGACACCTGGGCGCGGTCGCGTGTCGGAATCTGACTGCGGACACTTGAGTCACCTGGCCCGGGACGGGTGAGAGAGCGCAGTGACGTACGCAGGGACACGCGGCTGAGGGGCGGAGACGTGTGAGAAGAGTTCGGAGGAAGCCGCAGGACTGCGGCGTACGGCCGCGCTCGCCCGTACGGCCTGCTGAGCTATCGCGCCGTACTGGTCCGGTGGAGTTGCCGCTGGGTGTGCCTTGCGGGCGAACTCCGCGAGTTCGGCGTACACCGGCGTGAGTCCGCGGGCCGCAGACGTCAGGGTGTACTCAGAGCCGCGGCCGGAGAAGGGGCTGGTCCGGGTGATGAGCTGGTCGGTCTGGAGCTGCGTGATGCGGTAGTGGAAGGAGCCGGTGGCCAGTGCGGCTTCGTCTCGCAGTGCACCGTTGGGAAGGGGGCCGTACTGCGCGAGAGCATGGAGGAGAGGGATTGTGCCTTTCCCGCGCAGCCGGCCGAGTGCGTCCTCTACGCGCTCAGCCTCCGCGAGCGACGACGTGTCGTCAGCGAGGTGGGTACGGTGCCAGGCCGAGAGCGCACGGTGGACGTCGTGAGTGCCGCGGCCGACCGGTGTGAGGTCGTATACCCCGACCTGAGGCCGGTCCAGGAGGTTGCTGGTCTGCATGCGGCGCACGATCTGGGCCATGGCGTGGACACCGACCCATGGCAGCGCGGAGTTGATGTCGGCCAGGCGCATGGGGCCGCGTTGCTGGATGGTCTGCAGGGCCCAGGTGGTCCAACGCGGTGAGAGGCGGCCGACGGCCTGGTCGACGAGTGCGGTGTGACGGGTGGGCGTGGTGGAGAGGTCGGGCACGGTGGGGTTCTCCGGAGGGTGGTTGAGTGCCGTCAGCGGGACCGTGTGGCGCGGTTCGTGGCGGTGGTCGTTGCCGCAGGCTGCTGGGTAGTGGCGACCGGCTGCCCGCCGCGGTGCTGAGGAGAGCGGGCCCTGGCGGCTTGGGCTCGCCGGTCGTGTGGGGACGTGGCGGTGGCCGCCCGTTCGCGCTCCAGCCGCAGGGCTGCGGTGCGGTATGCGGCCTGGTCCTGACGCTCGCCGACCGCGAGGAGGTAGATCTCCCGTTTGTGCTGGGAGGAGGCGGGAGCGTCCCGGTACTGGATGACCAGCCGCCAGCGGGTTTCCGGGTCTACGTAGACCTTGTGGCAGCCCGCCAGTTCGCGCTGGAGGGCGGCGCCGCGTTCGTTGCCGTGGACCAGGTGCTGTAGTTCGAGCAGGGCCAGGTCGCGGATGTTCTCCGGGACGGCGCGCAGGTCGGCGAGGGCCTCGGGATGGGCGGCGAAGGCGTACCGTGCGCGGCTCATGGCGCGTGTCCACGGGAGTGCGTCGGGGCAGGTCCGGTCGCTGAACGCGGTGGTGATACGGGTGCCGGAGCTATGGCGAGGCCGTTGCCCGTGACCGTGGAGCGAGCGCGGGCGGCTGCCGCCCTGCGGCCGACGGAACCCGGTGGGGCGGGTGCCAGGGGGAGCGGCGACTCCCGCTCCATGATCCATGTGTCGGCCTCTTCGGCGCTGGTGAAGGCGCCCTCCCGCACGGTGTAGGAGCGCATGTCCTTGGTCGTCTCTTCGAGGAAGAGGCGATACGGCGCATCCGCGGAGTCGGGATGGCTGTCGTAGACGAGCGTGCGGACCTCGACGCCGACGTCGAAGGAGCATGGGTTGTCGGTGTAGTGGTCGAGGACCTCGTACCGGTTGCCGGAGTTGGCCCGGAGCAGGTCCTCAAGATGTGCCGTGAGTCCGTCGGCAGGGCGGGGCCCGTGGGGGTGGGATCCCCTGACGACTTCCTGCGGGAAGCCCTGACGGATCAGCCAGTTCTGCGCCAGCGGAACGACCGGGTGACGCTCGGAGGCGAAGTCGAACGTGCGCTGCTGGACGTCGCGGGTGATGTGCAGCGTGACGTACTCCGCCATCCCCGGGATGTCCCAGATCGCGGACCGGTCGTGCAGCAGCAGGTAGCTGTTGCGGCCGTCGGCGCTGTGGTGCTCGGTGAGGGGGACGAACAGGTCGTCCGAGAGCGTGACGGAGGAGAAGTCGTCCTCGATCTGCTCGGTGGCGGCTTGGAAGCCGTCGAGCCGGTAGTCCGGCGCAGGGGGTTCGTAGGTGTCGGCCATCTCAGGCTCCGGCGGGCTCGGGCGAGGCCAGCAGCCGGTGGTGGGGTCGGGCCGCACTGGTGGTGCAGGCGCCGAACGGGCCATCTGGGGTGCGTAGTTGGAGTAGTGCCGGGTCGAGGTGGTCGCGGTGCCAGGTGGAGGGGCCGGTGAGGCCGGCCTGGACGTCGGTGAGTTGCTGCCAGGCGAGCCAGAGGGCGTGCAGCCGGGCCACGGCCTCGGGGTGCTCCTGCCACTGCTGGCACCACGGGCGGCCGGTGGTGATCTCTCGTCCGTAGACCGGCAGGAGCAGGTTGTGCACCCAGTTGGTCAGCGCGGCCAGTTCCACGGCGTACGCCTGGGCGCCGAGCGCCAGGATGAAGACTGAGGCTGGCGCGTCCTCCTTGGTGCCGTTGGTGTTGCCTCCGGTCGGGCCGGAGGCGGATGCAGGGTTTTCAGGGCGCTCGGGATCGGCTGGTTCGCCGTCCTGTGGGGCGGGCTGGTCGTCGGTGAGCCGGGCGAGCGTCTCGCCCTGCCTGCGGCTCTCGGCGACGAGCCGGGCGACCGTGGCGACGAGGTCATCGAGGTCGTGGTCCGGTATGCGCACCGGTTCGCTCTCGTGGGCGGGTTCGGACATGGCTACCCCTGGTGCAGGTTCTGGTGGGTGGGGTGACGAGGTTCCGGAGAAACGGGGGTTTGGCCCGGCCGGGAAAGTGGGTGTAGAAGGCCCAGGTCAGCGCGGCGCGCGATGGCGGCACACGGTCCCGGGCGGGGCCAGGATCTGCAGGGCGCGGGCGGCCTGCTGGGGCACAACTCCGTTGCCCAGAACGGTCAGTTGGGCGGGGCGCCCCAGCCCCGGCGTGCCCGTCACCCAGCCGGGCGCAAGGCCTTGCATCCACTCCACGAACCGCGGGCTGAGGCGGCCGGCGTCGTCGGTCGGCCGAGGCGCGGGACGGGTGGCCTGCTCCCAGCGGGTGATCGCGGCGGCATACGGCCCCCAGATCTCGGCCCGTCCCCCGTGGCCGACGGACGCTCGGACAGCGGCAGCGACTGCGTGAGCGGAGTCCTGCTCGACGTGCTTTTCCGCTGTCCGGCCGTGCGTGTGGACGTGGCATCCGGGGCGGTGCGCAGGCGTGCCGCCGAGGGCAGGGTCAAGTCCCCGTTGCCGTGGCGCTGGTTGGGTGAGCCCTTGGTGCCGTCCGAGGCCTTCGGGGTGGGCAGGAGCCACTCGATCTCGTCCGCCAGGTTCGGGCCGTGGCCGCCCTGCTTGCGTTTCGCCGGGTGCTGGCTGCCCCCGTTGGATCCCAGGTTGCTGGTCGGCGTCTTGAGCAGCGGTGATCCGTCCGGAGGGCCAGGCGACGAGGAAGATCCGCTCGCGGCGGTGTGGGGCTCCGACGTCAGCGGCGCGAAGCACGCACCAGCGCGCATCGAACCCGAGGTCGGCCAGGGAGCCGAGTACGGCACCGAGTGCGCGCACAGCAGGCTGGCCTGCGGTGTCTCCCAGACACCACGGGCAGAGTTCCACGTCGCCAGGGGAACCGGCGGGCGAGGTGAGGAGCCCCCGGACATTCTCGATCACCACCAGGCAGACATCTCACGTGTCCAGGAAGTCAAGCCGCGATCGCCAGCGAGGAGGTGAAGGCGTGATCTTCGCTGAAGAGCTGCCGGGTTTTGAGGCAGTGGTGGAGCTGGCCGAGCATGCGGTTGAGCAGGTGGCGCTGGGCTTGGGCGTGCCAGTCTCCGTGGTCGCGCCGTCGCCGGTAGTGGGCCTTGGCTCCGGGAGAGGCGTTGGGTGCGGCGAAGGCCCAGAGGAAGCCGGCATTGATGAGCCGGTTGTTCTTGACGAACCGGCGGCCGACGTAGTGCTTCTTGCCGGAGGCCCGGGTGATCGGGGCGGAGCCGGCGTAGGCCTTGAGTGCGCGGGCGTCGGCGAACCGGGTGCGGTCGTCGCCGATCTCGGCGAGGACTCGGGCGGCGAGTTGGACGCCCAGTCCGGGGAAGCTCAGCAAGATCTCCGCGTCGGGGTGCTCGTGAAAGCGGCTTTCGACGGCCTCGGCGAGTTGGTCGGCGGCGGCGCATGCGGCATCCAACTGCCGCAGGAGAGCCAGGAGTTGGATGCCCATGGCGTCCTCGACGGCCGACGCCTGGCGGCCGTGCTCGGTCCGCAGGACGGCCCGAAGCCGCTCGGCTTCGGCATCGATGCCGCGTTGCCGCCCGGAGCGTTTGAGGGCGGCCCGCAGCTGGGCCAGGGTCAGTCGTGCTCCCGTGCCGGGGGTCGGTGCGGCGGTCAGGATGGCGCGGGCGTCGGGGCGGGTCAGGCCGTACTGCTTGGTCTGGAAGGCCTCCAGGGCGGCCGGGTAGTACTCGCGCAGCAGCGAGCGGACCTGGTTGGCCAGCTGCTGGCGGCTCCAGACGGCGTCCTGCTGGGCGCGGGCGAGGACCGCGATCGCTTGGGCGAGTTCGCTGTCGGCGGGCAGCGGCCGGTGCATGGCCATGTCGGTTCGCAGGATGTTGGCGAGCACGAGGGCGTCGCCGGGGTCGGACTTCTTGCGGGAAACTGCGTGCCGGTCGCGGTAGCGGGCGGCGGCCAGAGGGTTGACGGCGAAGATCTGCCGCTTGCCGGTCCGCAGGGCGGCGACCAGCAGGCCGCGGCCCGTCTCGATCGCGACCGGTATGGGCTCCTGCGGCGTGTCGCCGTGCTCGGCGAGTACGTCGAGCAGGATCCGGTAGCCGACCGCGTCGTCGGTGATGCGGCGCTTGGCGAGCAGAGTGCCCGTGTCGTCGACCAGGGCGACATCGTGGTGGTGCTCGGCCCAGTCGATGCCGCAGAAGATCTTCAAGTCGTTCTCCTCGGAGCTGTTGTTTGCGCAGGTGGCAGGCCTGTGCGGGCCACGCGGCGACCTAATCCCAGGACTCGTCGGTCCGCCATCTCACTAGCCGTTCGCGGCACCAGCGCACCGCGCGGGTCCCGGTCTTGGCCAGAGCTCGAAGGGCTCGCGGAGTTCGAGGGGGTCACCGTGCGGCGGGCTCACACCACGACGATCAACGTCTGGTACCCGTCGGCGGGTTTCGCGGTGGCCCGAAGACGCCGAGCGCCACCACTCTGCCTGAAGGCCTCGAGGACCAGGGGTTTGAGCAGGCATCCGCTCGGAGCCCACGTGACCACCGCGAAATCCACCGCGGCGACGGTGCCGCTCTGTCAGAAGGCCTCACCGGCCAGGAGAAGCCCAGGCATCCGCCACCAGACAGTCCGGACCGCCCGCCACGGGGTGAACCGGAACTGCTTACTCAAGGATTAGGGGTTGAGGGCTTCGATGGCACGGACGACGTGCAACCACAGGCCGGACCGGGTGCCGTCAGCCAGTCCGGCGCGACGGCCGGCGACCGAGACGTCTTTGACAGGGGAACCCCGCCGTCAGGACGCACACCTCCGGGACGTCGGCCCAGTTCACGGCCGTGATGTCGCCGAGGTTCGGCACGGCCGGCCAGTGCCGGGACAGGGTCCGGGCCGCTCCCGGATCGATCTCGGCATGCCAGGCGATCGTTCCGCCGAGGACCGCCTGGATGCCGAGATCCAGACCGCCGTACCCGGAACACAGGCTCCCGATCGACGGCTGGGGCGGCGCGGTCGGGAAGTCAGCGCGCATGTCGGGACACCGGCATGTAGGCGAGACGGGTTGGCGCGGTTGCGGGGAGCGTCGCGGGGACGCGGTAGATCGAGTTCGTTGGGCGTGCCGAGCGGCTCAGCGCGGCGAGGACACGAGGTGGAGTGCCGTCGATCCGGTCGGCAGCACGCCGCAGCGTGACGAAGGTTTCCTGCAACGAGTCCACGGTGAGGTCCAGCCGGTCCTGCGCGACGTCGAACGCGGACTGGCGGGCGTCGAGCAGATTCGCTGAGCGTGGTGCTTCTGCGTGCCTGCGCAGGAATCCGAGCTGTTCGTAGGCTTCGGTGTAGTTGTTCACGGCGCGTCCCGCCGGGGCGGACGCGCTGGTGTAGGCGTCGATGACCGGGCCGAAGTCAAGTCCCGGATCGTTGTCGGTGGCGCGGAAGAGGACCGCGTCGGACAGGTCCTTCACGAGTCCCGTCAGTGCGCCGAGATGATGGGATGCGGTGGCAAGGTCGGGCAGGGAGCTGTGTGTGTATGACTGGACCACTTCAGTCCGGAGCTGCTCGAACTCCCGAGCCAGCGCGTACAGTTCGTCCTTCTCCAGGCCCGCTCGTCCGGTGTGGTCGGTCATGACGGACTCCGATGGTTGTGCCGGTCGGGAAGCGCGGTGCACGAGGCCGCGACCGGCGCCGAGGGGGCCGGGGCAGATGTAGGGCGGCTGCGGGCTCGGGCCGCCTCGATGCGGGCGGCAGGCGGCGACGCACCCGGCCGACTGGTCGGCCGCCGCGGCTCGGGATCGGCTTCGTGCGTGCGGTGCAAGCGGCGGCGTACGTCGTCCAGCGGACCGAGAGCGTGCAGGGCGTAGCCGATCAGCCGGCCTGGGGCCAGGGCTTCGTCGTCGGCGAGTGCGCGTACCTGCCGAGCGACGGCGGCGGCCGTGCGGACGAGCGAGGCCTGGACGACCTGCTGGCCGAAGTGCTCGGCCACCCCGGAGAAGGACAGCGGGTCGCAGATGCGCAGGACGCGTTCGGCGTCGAGGGTCCCATCGGACAGCGCACCACGGCGCTGGGTCTCCCACAGCGCGGTCAGCTGGTCGATGGGCTCGCCCCGGTGGTGCAGGGCGCCCAGAGCGCGGTAGATCTGCTGATGGCCGATGTCCGCGAAGTCCCCCGGACGCAGCCAGTCGACGACGTCGAGGAGCTGCTCGGGCCGGGCGCTGATGCAGCCGAGGAGGAACTCCTCGTCGGCGAGGACCTGTTCGTCGACGACTTGCGGCTGCTGGGCGGGCGACGTGATCGGCTCCGGGGGTGGTATCGGGCGCGGCTCGGTTCCCCACCGGTGAGCAAGATCGGCGAGCACCTCGGACAGGATCTGGGCGTGGTGGACCGTCTCCTCGACTCCACCGCGGACGGCGTCGGCACGCGCGGCCTGGTGGAGGCGGATGGCGTGCTGGGTGACGCTGCGGTGGATGGCGCCTTCCAGGACCATCCGCCCGTAGACGGGCGCATGGGTGGGGCGCGGACAGGCGGATATCAAGGAGTGGGCGTACGACGCGGTCAGTCCACGGGTCCGGGTGCTCGCCTCCTGCACGGTGTCCGTCACCCAGGACAGCGGGATCGGGTCTCCGTGCTTCACCGTTGTGGCCGGGTGGCCGTCGGCGTGGAGCTTGAGCATTGCGGCGTAGAGGGCGGCGTGGGCCGGACGGTAGAAGTGCTCGGGCCGCAGCCAGGGCGAGAGACGGTCGAGCTGGCCTGGGTCGACGAAGACCGCGCCCAGGACCGCCTGCTCGGCCTGGACGAGCGGCTTCACCGCTGGTCCTTCCGCGGGGTCGTGCGCTCGGCGCGCAGCTGCGCGACGGCACGGTCGGCTGCGGCCATGTCGGCGGCGAAGCGGTCCAGTTCACCGGCGAAGACGGGGTCCGAGGCGGACATGGCGCCGGTCGGGGTGACCAGCCACCATGCGCTGCCGCGGCGTACGGCCGGAGTGCCGGCAAGCCGCTCGGACGGGCGGACGGAAGCCCAGGTTGGTACGGGGTGGGACATGGGAGCACCTCAAGAGGAAGGGGAGGCCGAGCAGCGGCTCGGCGAGGGTGCGGGGCGTACTCCCCCGCGTCTCGTACGCGCGTCGCGCCGGGCCGGGGTGGTCATGCCGCCGGACCGAAGTCGTCGCGGTGCAGCTGCTTGGCCAAGGCCCGCTCGGTGATGGCCGCGGTCGCCTGGGCGGAGGCGGCGCCGAGCCGCCCGGCGTCCGGCTCGCGATACCAGGGCTTGAGATCCAGAAGGGCGGGACGCACGCCGGTGGCCAGCAGCAGCGCGGACCCCTTGGGCAGGGCCCGGATCGCGTCGGCCGGCAGCACCCGCTCCTGACGCGTCGACACCGACGTGGACTTGCCCGACTCGCTGGTGGACACGGAGACGGTGCGCACGTCGTGGTCGCCGACGAGGCGGGAGAGCTTGTCCGCGAAGTCGGCGTCGTCGATGCCGGAGCCGACCAGCTTGATCGTCGCGGCGGACCACAGGGCGTCCATGCCGGCCTCGCCCCAGACCCGTACGCCCTGGCGGTAGGACTGCAGGATCGTGATCGGGATGACGCCCCGGGACCCGAGGTGGGAGTAGAGGTCCGGAAGGTCGGAGATCTTGCAGACGTTGGCGGCCTCGTCGAGGATCGCGAGCAACGGTGCGTCCAGGCGCCCGCCGTCGCGTTCGGCCTGGATGACGGCCGCGCGCATCACCGCGTCGGCGGCTGCGGCGATGATCGCCGAGGCGGAGCCGCCGCCGTCCTTCGACAGCAGGAACAGGGTGTCCTTGCTGGTCGCGAACACCTCCGGCTGGAACTCCCGGACCTTCTCCAAGCCGCCTGGAGGAGTGACCCAGGCGGCGATGCCCGGGTCGAGGAGGCAGCTGGCGTACTGCCGGGCGGTCTCGAAGATGCCGTCGCGGGTCTCGACGGCTCCGGCCACGGTGCCCTGGAGCTGGGCGGCGACGCCGTCGAGGCCGGCGTCCTGGAGAAGGTCGATGGGGGTGCGGTCGGCGGGCGAGGCGAGCCAGGCCAGCACGTCGGTGATCGGCCGGCGGTCGCGGGCCGCGGCGAGGAACAGCGCGGTGAGGGTGTTGGCGGCGGCGGTGGACCAGAAGTCGCCTGCGCTGGACTCGTCCACGGAGGCGGTCACGAAGTGTCCGGCCAGCCGCCGGGCCCCGGCGAGATCGTGGGCGTCGGCGAGGATGTCCCACCACATGGTCTGCGGGGCGTGGGCGATCTGCTGCGGGTCCAGGGTCCACACCGTGCCCACCCGGGAGCGCTCGTCGAGCGTCGCCGTGAAGGCGTCGCGTGCCGCTTTGTTCGAGGTCAGCAGCACCGGGCCGGGGGCGCGCAGGATCGCGGGGATTGCCAGTCCCGAGGTCTTCCCGGAGCGGGGCGCCATGATCGCGAGGAGCACGTCCTCCCAGGACGAGCGGACCTCGGTGGCCCCCGGCTTCAGCGTGCCCAGCAGTACGCCGCGGTCGTCCGGGGCGATGTCCTTGGGCTTGGTGCCCTTCAGGCTGGGCCGCAGGTCGATGGCCTTCGCGGCGATCTTCCTGGGCAGCAGGTCGGCCAGGTCGCGCCGATCGGCCAGCCCGTTGGGGTTGCGGCGAACGCGCAGCCACAGGCGGGCACCGAGGACGGCTACTGCGGTGAGCGTGGCGGCGGGCAGCAGGTAGCAGCCGGTGAGGACGGCGGGCCGGGCGAGATGCGGCCAGACGAGTTCAGGGTGCAGGAGCGCGTTGGTCGGCTGGAAGGCGGCCCACGGATCGGAGCCGACCAGGGTGTTGGCGAGATTGCCGAACAGCCAGGCCAACGAGCCTCCCCCCATGCCGAGACCGGCGATGCCGATCAGGAGGTAGAGCAGGAAGTCGGTGCCGGTGGTGGTCGAGGGCGTGCTGGTGCGCGGAGATGGCAAGGCGGGATCCAGGGGAGTGCGGACCTACGGGTGGTGGCGGGGCGGCACGTTGCTCTGGCGATCACGAGCGGACTCCTGGTGGTTGTGGCGGTAGGCAGGAGAGTTGGACGGAAGGCGGGGACGGTCAGCGAGACCGGCCCGGCCGGGGCGTGGTGGGTGGTGTGGCGGAGGGCCCGTCGGCGGCGGGCGTGACGCTGGTGCCCGCGCGAGGGGCGGTCGCGTAGTAGCTGGCGACGCCTTCCTGCCAGCTCCGCTTCTGGGGTGGCCCGAGGCTCTGCATCTGCTGGCCGGCTTCGCGCACGTCCTCGGCGAGAGACGTGAGGGTGGCGGCGGCGTCCTCGAAGATGTGGGACAAGTCCCAGCCGTCATCGGTGTCGGCGACGTTGGCTTGTACGGCGGCGGCCTCGAAGAACTCGCTGAGTCGGACGAGGACACCGTCGTCCGGATCGACGACGTGCTCGACGAAGTCGGCCGCCCCCGCGTACGTCTCGGCTCCGTTGAGCTGATCGGTCAAGGAGAGGATCTGCTGCCCGTAAACGCGCCTGCCGAGGGGATCGGTGGGCGTGGCGATCCCGGTGACGTCCAGCCCGGGATCGAGTTCGACCCGGTAGCCGACCGCTGTGAGCATCCGGGCGGCATAGCTGGCCATCTGGTTCTCGCGCTTCTCGCCCATGTCCCAGGGGAGGCGGTACCAGAAGGAACGCGGCGTGGTCTCGATGACGAACCCGGCACGCTTGAGGAGGGTGACAGCCAGCTTGTCTCCGCCCTCGGCGATGACGTTGCCGTCCGGCTCGCGAGTGATGACGACATCGGGCGTGGTGGACATGGAGGCCTCCGCGGGCGGGTCAGAAGTGAGGGTTCTCGGTGGGCCGGTCGCCCGCAGTGGCGGCGGCCAGCAGCTCGGGCAGATCACCGGGGTCGGCGTCGCGCTGATCCAGCCACCACCCGGCACGCGTCAGCGGCCGCGCCGCATCCTCGACGGCGGCCCACTCCGCCTCGCCGGTGGTGCCCTCGACGACGAGGGCGGTGTACGCGGCGGCCATGAGCTGGTGGCGGCAGCGGGTGCCCCAGGCGATGGCGCGGTCGGTGCCCTCCAGAGGAGGCATCCGGTACCGCGTCGACCACTCCTCGGCTTCGGCCTGCTCCGCGGCGCGCTTCTTCGCCAGCCACTCTGCCTTGGACTCGGTGTCCTCGCCCTGGGCGGCGCGCCAACAGTCGGTGCAGTCGCGCTCGGCGAGCCAGCGGGCGTAGCCGGCACGCCGGTCGGCCGGACGGTCGGAGAGATCGACCTGCGTGGTGTCTCCGCAGGTGTGGTTGATGGTCCAGATCTTCTTGACGGCCATGAGCCGGACTCCTTCGGGGGATCGAGAGGAAGGTCAGCGCGTACGACGGGGGCTGGACGGGGCAGCCGGTGAACGGGCCGCTTCGTCCGGCGAAGTGGACTGTGCGGCCGGGCGGTTCGGGGAGGAGGAGAGAGCGGCGCGGGCGCGGGCGGTGTGCGTGACCGACGGGAGCTCGTACCGGGGCAGCAGCGGTACGTCGGCCAGGGCCGGGGCACTTTCCGGGGTCACGTCCGGCATGACCGCCAGGTCGAGCTGGGCGGCGACGAGTTGGTCGCCGAGGAAGGCGATGTGGTGGGCGATGGTGCGCAGGTGCTGGCCCAGCTCGCGGCCGTTGGCGGTGCCCAGCCGGTCGCACCAGGCGGCGGCCGTGTCGATGAACTCCTCCAAGTCCCCGACAACGCCGTGGTGTTCTTCGAGGATCTGCTCCAGGACGTCAGCGACATCGGCCGAGCGGCGCAGCTCGTGCAGTTCCCCGGTCAGGGCGGTCAGCGACTGCCCCGGCAGTGTCTGGCGTGCGGGCACCCCGTCCGGCGTCGGGATCGGCGGCGGCAGCATGATGCGGGGATCGGCGGCGACCGATAGACCGACGTCCTGGAACTCGCGGCTGGCACGAGCCACGGCCCGCACCGCCGCGTTGTGCGGGGTGTCATCGGCCAGCGTGTAGAGATCGAGAGCGCTGCTGTGGCGGAATTGGTGCTTGCGCAGTACCTCGTCGAGGAACGGGTGATCGTCCGATACGGCGGCGACCACACCGAACTCCGGGTGGACGCCGAAGGCGACGTCGGGCTCGAGTTGCAGTTTCATGCTGAAGACTTCCTTCGGGTTCGGATGACCTAGCGGGCGCGGGCCCGGTGCCGAGGAGCCTGGGCCGGGCGGAAGGCGACCGTGACGTCGGGCCGCTGCGGCACCGACGTGCTCGCGCGGGCCGGGGAGATGGCGGTGGCGGCCTGGACCCGGCGCTGCGAGGTCGCGGGAGTCGGATCGGGACGTCCGTTGCCGCGGATGTAGGAGAACGCGTCGAACGCGAGGGCCGTGCTGTCCAGCCGCGTCTCGACGTACCGCAGATCGCCCTCGCCGTGCAGCAGTACGCCCTCGCCGGTGCGGATGTCGGTGCCGACCGCGCGCAACGTGCCGTCGGGATCGCGGACCTGGTCGTGCACGACGATCCGGGCGGCCCGGATGTCGGCGTCGAGCGCGGGGGCGGAGACCGCCTCCCCGGCGCCGAGGATCTCCGGGACGGGGGTGGTCGGCTGCCCGTCGAAGAGACCTTGGCCAGGGTTGGGCCGGGTGACGGGCTTGAGGTCGTACACGGCGTCGGACGTGACGTTGTACTGCGCGGCACGCAATGACTGGACCGCCTGCTCTCCGCGCCGTGTCAGGTCACGGTCTGGCTCGGTCAGGGCGTACAGGCGGCTGCCGGGCAGCTGCTCGAAGCCGACCCGGCGCAGCATGTGATCGGCGACGTGGTTGTCGTGCGACATCGCGGCCACGACGCCGTACTGGGCGTGGTGGGCGACGGTGATGTGCGGGCGTATTTCCGCCACGAGAGGTGCACCTCGCAGAGGTCGGGGCCATGCGGAGGACGAGGATGTGGCCCGAAGACGGATTTGGCGGGGCCGGGAAATATGCGCTAGCTGTACTCGGCCGGGAGGTTGGTGACACGCCCGCTACCGGTTGTTGATCATGGAGGGACCTCCGGGCGTAGTGGAGATTGCCGTCTTCACTCACCTCGGAGGTCCTGGTGGCCCACGCTAATGCCCGGCTGACCTTTCACGGCAGATGCCTGCTGGTGCGTCGCGTTGTCTTCGACCGGCGTCCGGTCGCGCACGTCGCGAAGGAGCTGGGAGTCTCCCGGCAATGCGCTCATCGCTGGGTCAACCGCTACCGGGCCGAAGGCTGGCCGGGGCTGCACGACCGCTCCAGCCGCCCCCGCACCTGCCCCAACCGCACGCCGCCCGAAGTCGAGGACCGCGTCCTTGAAGCCCGCCGACGCCTGCGCCGGGGGCCGGAGCAGATCGCCGAGGCCACCGGTGTTGCGGCCCGCACGGTGAGCCGGATTCTGCGCCGTCACCGCATGCCGCCGCTGGCGGCGTGTGACCCGCTGACCGGGCAGGTGATCCGGGCGGTGCGCACCAGCACCGCACGCTACGAGTACCACCAGCCCGGCGGCCTGGTCCACCTGGACGTCAAGAAGCTCGGGAAGATCCCCGACGGCGGTGGCTGGCGGGCCCACGGCCGCAGCGAGGACGTCCGGGGCCGGGGCATCGGCTACGACTACGTGCACGCTGCCGTGGACGACCACTCCCGCCTGGCCTACGCCGAGATCCTGGCCGACGAGAAGGGCACCACCTGCGCGGCCTTCCTCACCCGTGCGGCCGCGTTCTTCGCCGGCCACGGCATCGCCCGCATCGAGCGCGTGATGACCGACAACGCCAGGAACTACCGCACCTCCGGCGCATTCCGCGACGCCTGCCAAGCCCTGGGCGCCAAGCAGAAGTTCACCCGGCCCCACTGCCCCTGGACCAACGGCAAGGTCGAACGCTTCAACCGGACCCTGCAAGCCGAGTGGGCCTACCACCAGGTCTTTGCCAGCAACACCGAACGCGCCGACGCACTCGCGCCCTGGCTGCACTTCTACAACACTGGCCGCCGACACACCGCGCTCGGCGGCCAGCCACCGATCAGCCGACTGTCACCAAAGTCATGACCGAGTACAGCTAGCGCGATCGGCGCACGCGGTCGTGCGAGAGGAGACCGGGCGGCGCCGCAGTGGCGGACACCGCTGTCGTCGCGGCGCTCTGGCCAGCCGTATGCGGCGACCGGGCGCGGGCGGCCTGGACCTGAGCGGACTGCTGCGACCTGACCGGTCGGCCGCGCTCGGCTCGAAGAGCGCGCAGACGTGGCGCTCGTCATTGCGAGTAACTACCTATCGAATCCCTGCAAGGATTTCTTGAAGTCGTACGAACCCAACAACCGTCCCCCGTTTCGTGTCCGCTATTGAGAGCGTCCGAATTTGGAGCGCCTTCTAGAGGGCCGCGACGAGTTCATCATGCGACACCTTCGCTCGAAGCGTCGCAAAGAAACCGAAATCATCGAGGCGGAGCAGGAGTTCTTCGACCGTGTTTGGTACAACCGGAAGGTTGTGCTTGAGGAGCGGCTAGCAGCTGGGGACAAGAGCTTTTCCCTTGAGGTCATTAAGCAGATGCGTGCTGCCTGCCGAGACATGGAAGCCAAGTACGGCAAGGAGAACCTCGATCCCTACTCCGACTTTGAGTGGGGGAATGGTCAACGGGAAACTGTCGGCGCTCCGCTGGGTGCTCGGCGATGAGTGGGACTTCCTCGACACGTAGGGCGCAATAGATAGGACCATAAACAAATCCGTTGTGCCCATATGGGGCACAGACGTACACTCCGCCCATGATGAAACTGACCCACCAGGAGGTGGAGCGGCGGCTTGGGATGCGTACAGCCGACCCGCAAGAGTTGGCGTGGGCTATCTCTGGCGTCATGGCCCAAGCGCAATTTACGTCTGAGCTTCAGATCGACTTTCCGGGCACAGACTCCCCTGCCCTGACGTTGCACTACTTCCGGATGGGTGGATTGCGAGCCATCATCCCAGGGCCGAGCCTTACTGATGAAGTCTTTAGGCAAGTCGAGGAGCGCGTTAAGACAACACTGCTTGCTCCGGCGGTACCCATCGTTAATCGTGTTGCTCTGTTCGCCCACGTGCCCACCGAGGGCTACTGGCGGTACCGGGATAAGCTCGTGATCCGACGCGCGCCGGATGAAGCGCCCCGACCTCAGATGGTGATAGGTGAACACCCAATCATCTTTGAGGTGAAGTTCGACGGCTCTTCTGACTGGCAGCTGCGCAACCTGCGCGCGCTCAAGGAGCCCCGAGAGCTCGCCCTGTTTCTCTCTCTAGTCGTGCCGGGTGTTACGGTGCCGCCCATCAACGCGCGCCAGCATTGGATGTTGGACACTACGCCCGGGGCCATGCGCTCAGTCTGGGCGCAAGAGAGCTACTTCATCCCCGGCTTCGAGGCGTACACAGAGGAGTTGTCCGGCCAGGGCGAGCTTCCCGACATCGAGATGGTAGAGAAGCCACCCACCGGCATTCGTGGCAACGACGTGTTGGTACTGCCGGAGGACTTGGAGCGCAAGCTAGACACCTTTATGCGGCTTGGTGACGACGACCGGGCCCGCATTCTCCGCGCCGCCTACTGGCTTCACCATGCCCGAGAAGTCTGGGACATCTCCAAGTCGGCCTATTTCCAAGCGCTGGTCCAAGCCGTTGAGGCCATGCTCAAGTATGGCGACCATCGGGAGCGCTGCCCGCAATGCAATACTCCCCTTGCGGGTCCAACTAAGTACTTCCGCTGCTTCATCGACCGCTACGCCCCCACGCGGGACGAGCACGACGAGGACGAGCGCAAGACGCGAAAGCTGCTGTACGGCAAGCGCTCCGACCTCACCCATGGCACATCACTGCTCGCCGCCGACGAAGAAGTTGGTTTTGGGTGGCACACCCCGAAGCCGTCTTACGAGTACCGGCTTTCCAGCGAAGCCCAGCGGGTTTGTCGGCGGGCGATTATTGGATGGCTGGACGAGCAGGAGTAGTTTGGAGATAGCACGCCACAAGGAGGGCCGCTCATGGCGGTGAGAGCTCGGATCGAAGGTCACGTGTTCGACCTCGATACTCTTTGTGAGTTGTTTGCGGATGGTGAGCCGCGGGTCAGCAAAGAGAGTGATGGGTACTATCTTGCATCGGACGAGTTGGATGGACTCATCAACGAAGGCGGCCGTCTTCTTGAGGCTGCCTCCCTTGTCCTGCGTCGAGTAGTTGGTGTTGCTCGGGCTCTGGATAGCCGATTCCGCCCCGTAGCGCTCACCGGTCAGTTCACGGACGACAGCGGCAATCGTCACCATGTCGCCGTCCTGGGCACGGCAGAGGAGCGCGTCAAAGCATTCGACGTCGCTGTAGTGAAATTCGCCAACCAATCGTCGCCGCCAGTGCAGCAGCCGCCGCCTCCGCCACAGGGCCCGCTGTACATGGAACTCATCAAGACGCACTCGGATGTGGCAGAGGTTCTCGGCATCCTTGGCAAACCCAGCGTCTCCATGACATGGGTTGACCTCTACAAGGTGTACGAGATCGTGCGACACAACGTAGGGAACGACAAGGCACTCAGGGCCAAAGGGTGGGTACCTGACTCCGACATCTCGGCTTTCACAGGATCGGCGAATCGACCGGATGTGAGTGGCAGTGAAGCGCGGCACGCTCGCCTCCCAGGAGCCTCCCCGAAGCGAACGATGAAGCTCACCGAAGGAGAAGCCTTCATCCGTACGCTTGTTGTGGCCTGGTGGGACTCTCTGAGTCCTTCGTCGTAGGAGACCGCGCGCGCTTCTGTTTGTGGTGGAACCCACGGCTCTGTGTAGCGCCTACGCCAGAGCTGGCCTCGGCGGAGTGTCCAACTCATGGTGCGCCACAATCGCGGCGACGCTCCCCCGCGCGTCGAGGTATCCGGCATGCATCAGCAACTCTTCCAACACGGGCCGCAGGATGGTAATCGGCGCTTCATCTTGCTTGCGCGACAGAAGACGCCCCGCAGCGAAGCCGATGTGCGGACAGTTGGCGTACCGCCGGGACGCTCGGGCGAAGGAGTCGGAGCCAGGTACGTCGAGTCGCTCCCACACGACTTGCCCCTTGATCGTGCTGATGCTGCCACTTACTCCGATGCGCCAGTCACGCCGGCGGCGCTTCTCACTCCACCGCTTCCGGAATAGATTGCGGTACGCACTCCCCCGCACCAGCGCATGAACACGCTGGATGACCGCCGCCACCTCGGCCAGGGGTAGCGGGTCGGCCACCATGTCCACCACCGCCATGCGCAACCCCCAGCTGAGATCGAGCAGGCCGGAACCATACACATCGAGTTGGTGACGGCTAAAGGAGCCGAACTCACCGTCATCCTTGACGACGAAGCGCACCTGCTCGTCCCCGGAGTAGTCGACCTCGTACGACAGATCACCGAAGACTTCGCGCGCCACTACTTGGGCGCGAGCCGCCAGGTCAACGGGATCAATCGGCTTAACAGCCCGAGTCGGCGCAACGCAAACCCGCACGACAAAGCGATCGGCGTAGTCACGCGCCATCCCACTACACCGAGCAATGGTGTAGTGGTCACCCTCTACCGTCCGCTTACCCCAGCGCCAACCCGACTGAAGCAGCCACCAAGCCTTCGTGAAGATGTTGCCCGCCGCGTCAACCTCGCCAAAGGACATGTGCGACCACCCGACCGTGAGCACCGACGTAGGAAGCCGGTTCGGTAGTCCTGGCGGAGCAGTGAGCCTCCCTTACACGGCACCGGCAAGGATAGTGGGCGGCTCTGACAGTCAGGAGCCTCCGCAGGGCACGCGTACCCACGGATGTAGCCTCCGCCGTTGCAGACCACGGAGCGTCACAACTTCCTGACAGCTACAACCCCTGCGTGCCACCATGGAGCCGGGGACGAGGGACGCCCGCTGAAGGGCGTGATCCGGGGGTGCTTCTTGAATTCTTCAACGGCTACCGCATGCATCGCGCTAGGCGGCGTCATCACAGCTCCAGGTGTCTACCTACTCCTTGTGGTTGTCACGCAAGGAAAACTCAGTGCGGGCTCCTTTTCGATTGATGAATCGGACTTGCCTGCGCATCGACGAAAGCTGCTGCTGACGGTGGCATGTCTGTTTCTAGTAGGCGGGCTTTTCATAGCGCTCGGTATCATTGCGCCTGGCGGAGGAGGAAGCACTGCATCGAGCGCATCGCCTTCAGTCACGGACGGCATCACCAGAGCGCCGTACACGGCCAAAGCCAGCACAACCCCGCCGCCAAGACCCAGTTTCGGAACTCCTTCGCAAGCTACTTCCAGTGATGCAGTAACGCCTAGCCCTGCGGCGGCCGATACTGTTGAACCACTCTACTTGAGCGAGACGAAGCCTCTATCTGATCGCGGAATTGGCTCACACTCGACGTCTGCAACCATCAACAAGGAATCTTTCCCCCACAGTGTGGCCCAATATCAAAGCCGCTGTTCGGAGAGTGCGGAGCCCGATGAGTGGGAATACAGCGTCGGTAGTGGCTTCAAATGGTTCTCAGCCGACGTTGGACTCGACGACGAGAACTCCGCCCGCGATCTATCCGTCGAATTTGAGGTGTATGCCGACGGCAAGCCCGTATTTGATAAAAAGATGAGTGCTGGACCTGCTTATCATATGCGTGTCCCGGTGCAAGACGTGCTACGAATCAAGCTCGTGGCTACGTTCACCATCGCGAAAAACTGCAGCGCTTTCGACCAGGCCGTCTGGGGCAAAGCGCAATTTTCTTGAGCGTTCCCGTGAGTGCCCACCTAGCGCAAGCATTACTTACGACTCGCAACGAAATGAGCTCGGGGATGCGTCGGGAATGATCCTGTGTCAGCTCCCGTTGACGCGTCCGGATGGGGGGTGTGAGTCGGTCGAGACGAAGCGTGCGAGCAAGCCGTGGGAGGTCGACGACGGACTGTGGACACGGATCGAGCCGCTGGTGCCCGTGGTCCAGCGCCGATACCGTCACCCTGGCCGACGGCACTTGGATGATCGGCAGGTGCTCTGCGGAATCCTGTTTGTCCTCCACACCGGTATCCCGTGGCGGTCTCTGCCCCAGGAACTGGGCTTCGGCTCGGGGATGACGTGCTGGAGACGGCTTCGGGATTGGAACGAGGCCGGAGTCTGGCAACGGCTGCACGAGCTGCTGCTCGCCGAGTTGCGGACGGCCGACATGCGCGACCTCTCTAGGGCTGCCGTCGACTCCAGCCATATCCGGGCGATGAAGGGTGGGCCGGCCACCGGCCCGTCCCCGGTGGATCGAGGCAAGACCGGTAGCAAGCACCACGTCATCGTCGAGGCCCACGGAATCCCGCTGGCCACGATCACCACCGGCGGCAACCGTAACGACGTGACTCAACTGATTCCGCTGATCGAGGCCGTGCCGCCGATCCGCGGCAAGCGCGGCCAACCGCTACGGCGGCCCAGGCATCTGTATGCCGACCGCGGCTATGATCACGACCTTTACCGCAACCGGGTGCGCAGGTTTGAGATCACCCCGAATATCGCCCGGCGCGGCATCGAACACGGCTCCGGCCTGGGCGTCTACCGGTGGGTCGTGGAGGGCACGATCGCGCTGCTGCACTGGTTTCGCCGCTTGCTCATCCGCTGGGAGATCCGCGACGACATCCACCATGCCTTCGTCACCCTCGGTTGTGCCCTCATCTGCTGGCGACGGCTGAAATTGTCGCTGTGACTCGTGTCGCCGTGGCCCACAGGTCTTCGCGTTCGTCATGGTGTTCTGCTGGACCGCTGCGGATGCGGGTCACGGCGAACCTTGGACGCGTTGAGCGGTGTAGGTGACCGTTAGGCGCGGGTCTGCGACCTGGCCGCCGAGCTCGTCGACGAGCGAACCGAGGCGAGTGAGGAACTCTTCGCGGTCGGGCGCGGAGAGTTCCGCGATGTTCGGGAACGTGGACCACTGATCCCGTGCGGTCTGCGCGGTCAGGATCTGCTCCCATTCGATGATCTCGACAGAGACGTTGTCGAAGTAGCCGCCCGTGGTCAACTGGCTGCGCCACCGGTCGGTGTCGAGGACGTGCGAGCGGCTGTCCCGGTAGCCGGTCTCGGCGGGCAGCAGGTCGTGGTAGACCTCGTCGAGCCGGTCGCGGAAGAGCGTCGGCCGCTTGACGTCGCCGAAGTCGTTCCACCACGCCGCCAGCCAGCCGCCGGGACGCACCAACCGGGCGATCTTCGCGGTCGACGTGGCCGGGTCGAGCCAATGCAGCGCTGTCGCCGCCGCCGCGAGGTCGAACCCGCCTGGCAGGTCTACAGCCTCGAAGTCACTGACGAGGACCTCCAGCCGGTCACACGCGTGATCGGCGACGAGGATCGCGGCCAGGCTTTCGCCGGGCTCGACCGCGACCACGTGCGCGCCGGCCGCCAGCAGCGGCTCGGTGGCCAGGCCCGTACCGGCACCGATCTCGAGCACCCGCGCACCGGGCCGCAGCCCGCAGCGCTCTGCCAACAGGTCGAAGACTGGGTCCGGGTACCGTGGTCTGCCTCGTTTATAGGTCAGCGCATCAGCGTTGAACGACATCCGGCGAGCTGCGCGCGTCGTGTCAGCCATCATCGATCGCTCGGCGGTGACCGTATCCTGAGCAGCTCCGGTGTCGAGGTCAGATTCTTGATCGTCCACTTCGACAGTCTGCCAGCTACGCCTTACGGGGCCACAGGATTTTCGCCCTGGGTACCCAGCGCAGCTGGGAGCCACAGGTGGTCGCGAAGCCTCATGATGCTGCACAGCAATGCCGCGCTTATTTCGTTACGAGTCGTCAGACATGGCGAAAGCCCGATTCCTGCCCGGCGCCGAGCCGCCGGGATTCGTCGACGGCGCCGAACGGGCCTGTGGCCAGGGGGATGTAGCCGTCAGAAGCGTTGGCCGCAGTGGCGCGGAGGTAACGCTGAACGAGCCGATGTATCACGCGGCGGATCTTGTACTGCTGAGACATGAAGGGGACTTCCTAGGAACGCTCAGGGCGGGAAAACTGGGAGGCCGGGATGGGGTGCGGGCTCTCGAACAGCGGGATTGATCAAGGTCGAGCGATCGCGCCCATCCGTGCATCCGTGTCGAACAACTCCCGCTCCCGCGGATGCAAAAGATGTTGAGTAATGAACGACCGGCCCGCCACCTTCCACAGGCCGCGCCCCTTGGTGAGGGCGGCGACTGCCTGCGTCTCGACGCCGGTGAGCCCCAACAGGGAAGCGGCTGAGGCGAGTTGGTCGGTTTCTTGGCGGTAGATGATCCGGGTGGAGCAGTCGGTGAGCAGGCCCTCGGCCAGGGCCCGGCCGCGGGAGCCAGCGTCGCCGGCGGCCAGCAGGTCGCTGAGGCGGTGGATGACCATCAGGTTCGCGATGCCCAGGCCGCGGGAGAGCTTCCACTGGCTCTGCATCCGTTCCAGCAGGGCGACGTGCCGCATGACGCGCCAGGCCTCGTCGTAGATCACCCAGCGTCGTCCTCCGGCGGGGTTGGCGAGTGCGGACTCCATCCAGGCGGAGGCGCAGGTCATCGCCAGGACGAGCGCGGTGTCGTCGCCGGCGCCGCCGAGGCGGGACAGGTCGATGGACAGCATCGGTGCGCTCGGGTCGAAAGCCACGGTGCTCGGCGCGTCGAACATGCCGGCCAGGTCGCCGTGCACGAGCCGGCGCAGCCCGTGGGCGAGGTCCTCGGCGGCATGCCCGAGGCGGCCGGACAACTCGCCGAGCGCGGCATCGAGGCGCTCGGGGGATCCGAGGACGTAGGCGACCTCACCCAGCAGCGGCGTGGTGCCGTTGGCCTCGGCGTAGGCGACGACCTGGTCGAGCGCCACGTCAAGGGCGGTGTGCTCCATGGGATGCAGCTCGCGCCCCAGGACCGTCTTCGCAAGCGAGCCGAGCAGCAGCAGGCGCCGCTTGCGGACCTCGTTCGTCCAGTCCTCCTCGCTGACGCCGTACGGCCGGGCGGGCGCGTCGAGGGGGTTCAGGCGTCCTGGCAGTCCGGGGCCCAGAGCGATGGTCTGCCCACCCAACTCCTGGGCGACGACGGTCCACTCGCCCTTCGGGTCGCACGGCACGTAGATCCGGTAGCCGAAGGCCACGGCGCGCACCGCGAGGGACTTGGCCAGGGCAGACTTGCCCATGCCGATGATCCCGGCCAGCAGGATGTTGGGATTGGTGAAGCCGTCGAGGCGCCCGTACAGGGCGAACGGGTCGTACGTGAAGGCTGCTTCGGCGTGCACGTCGCGGCCGATGTAGATGCCCTGTGCGCCGAGGCCGCCCTCGGCGAGGAAGGGGTAGGCGCCAGAGGCGGTGGCCGTCGTCATCCGGTGGGCGGGGAGCTTGAGACGGCCGCCGCGGGCGGAGGCCGGGCCGGGGCGGCCGGCGGCCGGGTAGGTGGCCCGCAGCTCGGGGTCGAGACCGGGCGCGGTCGGGCGGGCTGCGGGACGCGCGGCGTGGCGGGCCTGGTCTCGGGCGGCGGCGAACTGATGGCGGGCGGCGCGGGCCGTGCGGCGGTCGCTCTTGCGCGGGACGAACAGGGGGCTGGCGCTGGCGCGGGTGGTGCGAGGGGCCATGGGGGTGGTGCTCCTGAGGGTCAGTGGCGGGTGAGGCCGGTGAAGGGGTCGCGCAGGTCGGCCGGGGTGTGGTCACGGCGGACGCGGGTGGCGGTGGCCAGGTGGCGCTGGCACACGGTGAGTTCGGGAGCTCCCTCGGGCCGCCGGGCCCGGCACGCCTCCCGGGTGGGGAGGCGGCCGGTGCTGGGGTGCGGGGCGGCGTGGAAGGCGGCGTGGAGATGTTCGGCTGCCTGCCACAGCCGGATCCGGCATGCCCGCAGGTGGTCGCCCTCCGCCCTGGCCACCGGGGTGGTGCGGGCGGTGTGGGCATCGAGGAGCCCGTACAGCGCGACGATGTGGGCGTGCAGGGAGTCGAGTTCCGCACGGCCTGCGGCGATGGGGGCGACCGGCATATTGATCGCCTGGTGGAAGTCGAGCGCGGCGGTGGCGAACGGGACGAAGTCCGGAGCCAGTTCGGGCAGGGGCTCGGTCGGCATGGGGGTGCCCTTCGGTAGAGCGCGAGAGGGTGGTGCGGGTGCGCCTAGGGGCGGGCGAGGGGCAGGGCGGCGTTGGTGAAGGCCTCGGCCTGCTGCCAGGTCAGAAGGCGCAGGTCGACGAGGGCGGCGACGGCGGCCGTCTCGATCGCGGCGCAGGCCGCGTTGAGCTGCTCGTCGGTGTCGGCGCTCACGGTGAGCAGCCCGGTGAGGGCGACGTCGGCGTGTCCGGAGATCAGCTGGCGCTCGCGCTGCTTGATGTCGGCGTACTCGACCGAGTCCTCCTCGGAGTCGACCTGTCCCTTGCGCTGCCGCTCGGCGGCGTCCGCGATCACGGTGGCCTTGCGGCGTTGCACGTCCTTGAGCGCGGAGTCCAGGCCCTTGGGCTCGTAGGTCAGCGAGAGCGTGCGGCGCACCCCGGAGGTGAACAGCAGCTGGTGCAGGAAGCCGGGTGAGGTCTCGATGCGGGGCCAGTTCTCGATCCAGAACGTGGCGTGGTGGGCCGAGTCGGTCTGGATCCGGTCGGCCTTCTCGACCAGGACGACGGGGCCGGCGGCAGCAGGCTCGGCCTGCGCGCGGCCCGAATCGGACCACTGGTCCAGAGCGGCCGACGCCTTCGGGTCGTACGCGGTACGGATCACGGCGGCGATCTCGGACGCGCTCAGCCAGCCACCGGGTGTGAGCCCGGAGTTGCGGGCGGCCTGGTCGAAGGTGGCGGTGAGCTGGGCCAGGACCGCGAAGCCACCGGTGAGCCCGCCGCCCGCCTGGTTGATCAGTCGGCGGGCGGCCTTGAGATCAAGGGCGAGCGCGACGTATGCCTCGTGCGGGGCCGCGGCCGGGCCGGCAGCGGCCAGCAGGTCGCGGTAGATCGGTCCGGCGAGGTGGGTCGCCTCGTCGCCGTGCTCGTGCCAGTAGCGGTTGAGCGCGTCACCGGAGTCGGGCACCGTGCGCTCCAGGACCTGGACCCGGGCGATGTGCCCGGTGCGCGACAGAGCCGCCAGCGTGCGCCCCCAGCCCGCCACGTTGCTGGCCTGGGTGGCCGGGTCAAGGAGAGCGAAGGCGCGCGAGGAGACCTTGACGACCGCGGTGAGTGTGCCGTGGTGCGGATCGTGCACCGCACCGAAGCGGCCGTGCGGGGCGGTGACCACCCGCAGGGACGCCGCCGTGCCCGGGAGGTGGAGTAGGCCCTCGCGGCGCGGCCGAGTGGACGGCCGGGCGAGCCAGACCAGCTGGCCCCGGAAACGACGCAGCGCGTACCCCGTGGCGATGGGCGCCCAGTCGGCAAGGGAGCGTCCGCGATGGCGGACGAACACCGCCGCCAGAATGACCGCCCAGAGCGGTATGAGCTTGAGCGCCCCGGTGACGCCGGCGGTGAGCAGCACCGCGAGCAGCAGCAGCCCGGTGAAGGTGACGACGATCAGCTGAGGAGCCGACAGGCCGAGCAGCACGCCGCGTCGCGAGCGATGCGGGAACTTCACGGTGGCCGGGCCGTCAGGCTGAGGGGTGTCGGAGAACATGGCGAAGCCGTCCTTGGAACGTGGAGAGCAAGAAGAAAGAGGGGGAGACGGGGCGGCCGGCGCTGGAGGCGACCGTTGCCGCCCGCCCCGTCAGGCAAGGGCTACGAGCCCGATCCACCTGGCGGCTCGGGATAGACCCACCGCTGCGGCGTCGCACTGCCCTGCGGGGAAGGTCCGCCCACTGGCCCCGGACGCCGGGGTGCCGGCGGATCCAGGTGCGTGATGCGCGGCTGCGCCACCGCGGCGCCCTGGGGCGTCGGCCCGGAGGAGACCGGTGCCGCGTCGGCCGCCGCCTCCTGGCCGGGACGCTGGATCAGCGGCTGCCCGCGGTCACCATCGGTGGGAGGCCGCCGGATCAGCGCTCGGCCCTTGTCGCCAGCGGCGTTGGGGTCCTCGCCGAAGCGGAAATGGGTCTGCTTCGGCTTGTCGCCGTCCGCGGATCCGCCGGTCGGGTCGATGCCGGAGACGACACCGCCCGAGCCCTGGCCCGGAACCTTCGACGGCCCCTGCGGAGCCCGCATGCCGGTGCCGGCCTGCATCGCGAGCTGGCCCGCGGTCTTCGCCGCACCGGCAGCCACCGCGACCCCGGCGACGCCCGTACGGTGCAGGTCGTCCTGGCCGCCGCCGTCGGCCGCCCAGTGCACGAACTTGTACGTGGCATAAGGGCACAGCATCACCAGCACCATGACGACGATGCCCGCCATGGAGTCGGACAGGGCGGCGAGCCCGTCGGAGGCGTCGCTCTTGCCCATGGCCGAGACGCCCAGCAGGAACACGATCGTCATCAGCAGCTTGCTGACGATCAGAGTCGCGGTCGCCTCGATCCACCCGCGCCGCCAGCGCCGCGCGACTTCCCAGCCGCCGCCCGCGCCGGCGAACACCGCCAGCGTCACCAGGACCAGGATGCCGACCTTGCGGGCGACCATCACCGCCCAGTACAGGAACGCGCCGATGGCACACCCCAGGCCGACCATGGCGGGGATCGTCCAGCCCATCGTGTACATCGGGCCGAGGTTGTTGACCTCGATGATGCGGCGGATGGCGTCGTCGACCGAAGTGTTCGCCGCCTTGAACAACCCGGCGGACAGCGCGTCGACCACGGTCAGCGCGATGGTGCTGCAGGCGATCGCGGCGAACGCGAACAGGACACCCGCCACCGTCCCGGTCACCGCCTGCGCGAGGGCGCGCTCGTCACGGCGCCAGGCCGCGCGCATCAGCTGCAGACAGAACGTGGCGACGGTCAGCACGAGACCGATGGGCAGCAGCAGTTCGTAGTTGCTGCGGAACCACTCGGCGTTGAGATCGACGGCCGTGGTCTTGTCGACGGCCGTTGAGGCGAGGTCCGCGGCGGACTGCGCCAGCTCGCCCATCGACTTGGCGATCCAGGCGCCGATGCCATCGGTGATCGCCTCGCCGGTCGAACCGACGACGCCGCCGACGGTGTCGCACACCGTGCTCATCAGGGGAAGGTCACAAGCCCCCATGAGGGCACCTCCTTTCGAGAATGTCGGGGGCGATCAAGGCGCGACGCTCGGCAGCACGCCGACCAGGGCACAGGCCGTGTCGGGGCGGCACTGGACGGCGAGCGTCGTGGAGCGGGACTCGGCTCCGGCCCCGGAGCCCTTCCAGGCGATGGACTGCTTGCCGGTGACCGTGACGGCGTAGACGTACGCCTTGGTGATCGCGCCGGGGTCCTGTGCCAGGGCGGTCTTGAACGCCTGCGGGAAGTGGCCCTCGCCGATCTTCGCGGTCGCATGCTGGCGGTTGTCGTGCATCCGCGACCACAGCACCGGACTGGGAATTTGGTCGGAGACGGACTCCCAGTCGGCGTACTTCTTCTCGCCGGTCATCCACCGCTTCAGCCCGGCGACGTGCTCGGCACGGGAGAAGGAACGGGTGTCGTACGTCCACAGCACCTTGGTGGCCGCCTTGGCGAAGACGATCGGATCGCTCGTCTTGGGCGGTGCCGCAACTGCCGTAGGTCCACCTGGAGTTGCCTCTGGCGAAGCAGCGGGCTGCGTGGACGCCGGAGTCGGCGTGGGCTTGGCTGAGGCGGGGCTGTCCGCGCGGGTCAGATACGCGAGGAGCCCGGCGACGGTCAGCAGGACGGCCAGGATGAGGCCGCCCAGCAGGGCACGCCGCAGGACCGTGGACGGCGCCCCGTAGGTGCGCTCCTGGGCGGCGAGGGAACGATGCTTCGGCATCAGTGGACCCTCAGAATGTTGGAGGTCCGGGAGGACCAGGTATGGCTGATCAGTGGATGCCGCTGATGGCTACGCAGGTGTGGCCGC
>NZ_JBIAUY010000022.1:0-183019 GCF_042893475.1 Streptomyces sp. NPDC001604
GCCCGGTTACATTCCGAACCCGGAAGCTAAGCCTTACAGCGCCGATGGTACTGCAGGGGGGACCCTGTGGGAGAGTAGGACGCCGCCGAACAATTATTCAAAGGGTTGGATCCTGAACTTCGGTTCGGGGTCCAACCCTTTTTTGTTCTCCGTCACTTGAAGTTCACGTTCCGCAACAACCATCCGAAGCATGGGTACTGCTGCAATGCTCAGGGCCGCCGGCGTCGGAGTCGGTGACGAGGTTGTCGTGCCGGCCTTCGGGAACTCCGAGGTCGCCGGGGCCGTCGCCCTCGCCGGCGCGCTGCCGGTGTTCGCCGACATAGATCCGCTGACGTACTGCCTCGACCCGGCCGCTGTCGAAGCAGCCGTAACTCCGCGGACGGCGGCGGTCGTTGTCGTACACCGCTTCGGTCGGCCGGCCGACATCGCGCGACTGCACGGTGTGGGGCAGCGGCACGGGCTTCTGGTGCTGGAGCACGGGGAGTCGGAGGTGCCGTACGACGAAGTCGCCCAGCGCAGGGAGCGGGCCGCCTATCTCGACGCCAAGTTGAGGGGTGTGCGGACGCCCGACGGTGGTGACGGGCACACCTATCAGCAGTACGTGGTGCGGGTGCCGGGGAACGGGCGGCCGGATCGGGATGCCTTCGCTCGGGCCGTGCGTGCCAGGGGAGTTGAGTGCCGGGTGCCGGTGAAGACGCCTGTGCACCGACTGCCGGAATTCCGCCGGTGCGTGTCCTTGCCGGAGACCGAGCGGGCCGCCGACGAGACCCTCGCACTGCCTGTGGACGCCGCGTTGACCAAGCGGGACATGCAGCGGATCGTGGGCGCGTGCAATGCACTGGGCGGATTGCTTCAGCCTGCTTTCTGAGCGGCGGTCGGCACTGCACGACATGGTTGGGAGCACGTGTCTGTTCGGGGTATGATCTATTCCGTTGCCGCGGGGAAAACTCCTCAAGGTGACAGGCCCCTATAGCTCAGTCGGCAGAGCGTCTCCATGGTAAGGAGAAGGTCAACGGTTCGATTCCGTTTGGGGGCTCCAGACGAAAGGCCCCGCCCAATTGGGCGGGGCCTTTTTCGGTGCTCGCGGGTCCCTGGTCCCTCAGTCCTTGTGCAGGCCCGGGACCCGCATTGCCAGGATCGCCATGTCGTCGGACGGGGCGTCGGATGCGAAGCGTTCCACGGCGCGCATGATGCGGGCGGCAACCGCACCGGCCGTCAGGCCCGTGCAGGTGGTCAGGACGTCGGTGAGGCCGTCGTCGCCGAGCATGCGGGTGCCTTCACGGCGTTCGGTGACGCCGTCCGTGACGCACAGGAGGACGTCGCCCGGGTCGAGGGTGACCGTCTGCTCGTAGAGCTCCAGGTCCTCCATGACGCCCAGGAGCGGCTGGGGTTCGGCGGCCGGTTCGACCGTGCCGTCCTGGCGCAGACGGAGCGGGAGGGGGTGGCCGGCGCAGACCACCTTCAGCTCGGCGCTGCCGTCCTCCTGCGGCCGTAGCTCGCCGTAGAGGAGGGTCAGGAAGCGGCTGCGGGCGCCCTCGTCGAGAATGGCCGAGTTCAGTCGCTCCAGGACCGCAGGGCCGCTGAGGCCCTCGCGGGCCAGGAGGCGGAGCGCGTGCCGGGCGAGGCCCGTGACCGCCGCCGCGTTGGGGCCCGTACCGCAGACGTCGCCGATGGCGAAGCCGTAGGCGCCGTCGCTGATCGGGAAGAGGTCGTAGAAGTCGCCGCCGACCTCGTTGCCCTCGCCGGCTGCGCGGTAGATGACCTCGACCTCCACGCCGTCGATCTCCGGGAGTTCCGGGGGCAGCAGGCTGCGCTGGAGGGACTGGCTGATGGCCGTGCGCTCGGAGTACAGGCGGGCGTTGTCGAGGGCCAGGGCGGCTCGTCGGCTCAGGTCCTCGGCCAGTTCGAGGATTTCCTGGCGGAAGTGTTCGTCGGTGGGTTTGCCGAGGGTCAGCATGCCGATGACTCGGTTGCGCGCCACCAGGGGGAGTACGACGGTTTCGCCGCCGACCGCGGAGGCGGTGGCGAGCGTGGGGCCGATGCCCGAGGCGATCTGGTGGGTCGGGCCGCCGCTCAGGCCCAGGCTCCGCATGGAGCTGCGCAGGGCCGCCCGGTGGGCGACCTCACCGGGGGCGGACCAGACGCGGGCGCCCGGGGTCGGTACCGGATCGGGCGGCGGGACCTTGGACAGCAGCGACTTGATGCCGTCGATGAGTTCCTCGTCCTCGTGCAGGACGTACGACAGATACGGCTCGGAGGCCTGGTCGGCGATCGTGTAGACGGCACACCAGGTGGCGAGGGTGGGGACCGTCATCTGGGCCATCAGGGCCAGGGTCTGGTCGCGGTCCAGGGTGCCCGCCAAGAGGTCGGAGGCCTCGACCAGGAAGCTGAGTGAGCCTCGGCGCAGGCGTTCCAGTTCGCCGAGGCGGGCCGATTCGACGGCCAACGCGATGCGGTCGGCGGCGAATTGGAGGCGCAGGGCCTCTTCGTTCGAGTATCTGCCGGGGCTCTCGGCCGCCACGCCGAGGGAGCCGGTGAGGCGGCCCTCGACCTTCAGGGGGACCGTGACGACCGAGCGCATGCCGGTGCCGCTCAGGAGCGGGACGGCGCCGGGTACGGCCGTGAGGTCGTCGTGGACGGCCGGCATGCGGGCGGAGCCGTATCGGCCGGGGCCCGCCTCTACGGGCACGCGCGCGAAGCGCTGTCGGGCGGAGGGCAGGCCGGTGGAGGCGCGGACCTCCAGCTCGGTCTCGTCGTCGGTCGCGAGCAGCAGGAAGGCGGAGTCGGCGTCGAGCATGTCGCGGGCACGTTCCACCGTGCGCTGGAGGAGGCCGTCGAGGTCGTCCGGGGCCGGCGAGCCGATGAAGACCTCGAAGGGGTCGGTGTTCTGGCCGTCGGCGGCGGGTGCCGTGTCGGAGGCCGGCATGCGCAGCGGTGTCTGCAGGACGGCCCGCTCGTGGTCCCGGACGAGGAGGCAGACGGTGGACGGGTCGCCGTCCGTGTCGCGGACGCGGAGGTGGGAGGCGTACACGGGGGTGACGCGACCGTTGGCGCCCCTTATGCCGTAGCTGCCCTCCCAGCGGGAGAGCTGGAGGGCCTCGGCGATGCCGGTGCTGGTGCCGGGGGTGTGCGGCCACGCGGCGAGATCGGTAAGGGGCTTTCCGATCACCTGTTCGGCGGGGTAACCGAAGAGTTCCTCTGCGTCCTCGTTCCACGAAGTGATGGAACCGCTGCGGTCGATCTGGACGACCGCGACACGGACCCGCCCGTCGGCGAGGGGGAGGAGGTCGGCGGGGAGGGACGGGCCGGCGGCGCGGGTGCCCACGGCGCGTTCGGGGAGGTCGAGCTGGAACCAGACCTGTTTGTGGGTGGGCGTGTACTCGACACCCCAGCGGCCCGCGAGTGCGGCGCACAGCTGGAGCCCGCGGCCGCCCTCGCGGTCCGGGCTGCCCATGTTGACGGGGTGACCCTGGAGGGGGATCTCTCGCTCCGGGTACCGGTCGGCCACCTCGATCCGTACGCCTTCGTCACTGCGCAGACACAGGACGTCCGCGGAGGTGCCCGCGTGGACGACGGCGTTGGTGACCAGCTCGCTGGTGAGGACCACGGCGTCGTCGACGATGTCGGCGAAGCCCCAGCCCTGGAGGGTGTCGCGGACGAAGGAGCGGGCGGTCGCTACCGATCGTCCGACGGGCTCGAAGCTGGCGGCCGCGCGCGCGGTGATCACAGAACTCCTCGGCCGGTTGTCGACGGGCAGGGCTGCCTGGCCGACCGGCTCGTGCCGCTGATGCGGCAGACCGCCCGTCGGCCGGGGGTCCGGGGGCTGTCCCCCCGGGATCAGTCCGGTGGTCATGTGTGCGGCCGCCCCTCCGATGCCCGCTCGTTCTCGTGCCACCGCCCAGGCCGGACGGACCGGCGCGGCTGGACAGCCGCATGCAAGGTTACTTACCTTCGACGGCCATGCGGATGCCGGTCTGCAGTGTTTCCGCCCAGAGGGTGTGCGGACGATGTGCGAAGCTGCCGAACTGTTATGGCCGGGTTCAGGCAGGGTGAAACACTGGGCAAGCTTCTTGTGAAGGTCCGGACAGGCCGAGTGGCTTCCGCGTGCAGTGGGCAGCAGCCCGTGGTGCGGCCTGGTACATCGGGCAGAGACAGGCAGCAGTAACTGGTACGGCCAGCGGTGGTACCGGAGCACAGCAGTAACGGTCGACCCCTGCGGGAGGGACACAGTGGAGTCTGGCGCAGCGACGCGGGGCACGAAGACGCGCGCGAAAGGCGGACAGTCCCTGAACAACCAGCGCAAACCGCGCGGCGGGACGACCGCAGTGGACACGGCTTCTCTGAACAGGCTGCTGGCGGCTCTCGTGGCGATGCGCGACGGGAACTTCCGCAAGCGGCTCACGGTGTCCGGAGACGGCGTGATGTCGGAGATCGCGGCGGTCTTCAACGAGGTGGCCGACCGGAATCTCCATCTGACGGGTGAGCTGTCGCGGGTACGGCGCATGGTGGGCCGTGAGGGCAAGCTCACCGAACGGCTGGAGACGGGTGCGTATGAAGGCTCCTGGGTGGCTGCCATCGAGGCGTCCAACGCGCTCGTGGACGACCTCGTACGGCCCGTCTCCGAGGTCGGCCGGGTGCTGTCCGCGGTCGCGGAGGGTGATCTCTCGCCCCGTATGGAGCTGCGGACGCAGGCGCCGGACGGGACCGGGCATCCGCTGCGCGGGGAGTTCCTCAAGGTCGGGCGGACTGTAAACAACCTTGTCGACCAGCTGTCGACCTTCACCGACGAGGTCACGCGCGTGGCCAGCGAGGTGGGCACCGAAGGCAAGCTGGGCGGGCAGGCGCGCGTGCGTGGCATGTCGGGTTCGTGGAAGGACCTCACGGACTCCGTCAACACCATGGCGTACCGGCTGACGGCACAGGTGCGGGACATCGCCCTGGTGACGACCGCGGTGGCCAAGGGCGATCTGTCGCGGAAGGTCACCGTTCATGTCGCCGGCGAGATGCTGGAGCTGAAGAACACCGTCAACACGATGGTGGACCAGCTGTCGTCCTTCTCCTCCGAGGTGACGCGAGTCGCCCGCGAGGTGGGCACCGAGGGCGAGCTCGGCGGGCAGGCGCAGGTGCCGGGCGTGGCCGGCGTGTGGAAGGACCTCACCGATTCGGTGAACCTCATGGCCGGCAACCTGACGGCCCAGGTGCGCGGAATCGCCCAGGTCACCACGGCGGTCGCCAACGGTGACCTGTCGCAGAAGGTCACCGTGTCGGCGCGCGGCGAGGTCGCGCAGCTCGCGGACACGATCAACCAGATGACGGAGACGCTGCGGATCTTCGCGGACGAGGTCACGCGCGTGGCCAACGAGGTCGGCGCCGCGGGACAGCTCGGCGGCCAGGCGAACGTGCCGGGCGCGGCGGGTACGTGGAAGGACCTGACGGACTCCGTCAACACGGTGTTCCGGAATCTGACCATTCAGGTGAGGGACATCGCGGCTGTCACCACGGCGGTGGCCAACGGTGACCTCTCCCAGAAGGTCACCGTCGACGTGGCCGGCGAGATGCTCGAGCTGAAGAACACCGTCAACGGCATGGTGGATCAGCTGTCGTCGTTCGGTTCCGAGGTCACGCGCGTGGCGCGCGAGGTCGGTGTCGAGGGTGAGCTGGGCGGGCAGGCGCAGGTGCCGGGCGCGGCCGGCACCTGGAAGGACCTGACCGACTCGGTCAACACCGCGTTCCGCAACCTCACCGGGCAGGTGCGCAACATCGCCCAGGTGACGACGGCGGTCGCCAACGGCGATCTGTCGCAGAAGGTCACCGTGGACGTCTCCGGCGAGATGCTCCAGCTGAAGAACACCGTGAACACGATGGTGGACCAGCTGTCGTCCTTCGCCGACCAGGTGACGCGGATGGCCCGTGACGTGGGGACCGAGGGCCGGCTGGGCGGCCAGGCGGTCGTACCGGGTGTGGCCGGTACGTGGAAGGAGCTCACCGACTCCGTCAACGGCATGGCCGGCAACCTGACGGCCCAGGTGCGCAACATCGCCCAGGTGACGACCGCGGTCGCCCAGGGCGACCTGTCCCAGAAGATCGACGTGGACGCGCGCGGGGAGATCCTGGAGCTGAAGAACACCATCAACACGATGGTCGACCAGCTCTCCGGATTCGCCGACCAGGTGACCCGGGTGGCCCGCGAGGTGGGCACGGAGGGCCGCCTCGGCGGTCAGGCGCAGGTGCCCGGCGTGGCCGGCGTGTGGCGGGACCTGACCGACTCCGTGAACGGAATGGCAGGAAACCTGACGGCCCAGGTGCGCAACATCGCCCAGGTCGCCACCGCGGTCGCCCGAGGTGACCTGTCCCAGAAGATCACCGTGGACGCGCGCGGGGAGATCCTGGAGCTGAAGAACACCCTGAACACGATGGTGGACCAGCTGTCGTCGTTCGCGGAGGAGGTCACCAGGGTCGCCCGCGAGGTGGGTACGGAGGGGCAGCTCGGCGGTCAGGCCGAGGTGCAGGGGGTCTCCGGCACCTGGAAGGACCTCACCCAGTCCGTGAACTTCATGGCGAACAACCTGACCATCCAGGTGCGCAACATCGCCGAGGTCACGACCGCGGTCGCCAAGGGCGACCTGTCCAAGAAGATCACCGTTGACGCGAAGGGCGAGATTCTCGAGCTCGTCACGACGGTCAACACGATGGTCGACCAGCTGTCCAGTTTCGCCGAGCAGGTGACCCGGGTGGCCCGTGAGGTGGGCACCGAGGGCATCCTGGGCGGCCAGGCGCACGTACCGGGTGTCACGGGCATCTGGAAGGACCTCAGCGGCAATGTGAACCTGATGGCCAAGAACCTGACCATGCAGGTGCGGAACATCTCCCAGGTCGCGGCCGCCGTCGCCAACGGCGACCTGACACGGACGGTGACGATCGAGGCGCGCGGCGAGGTGCAGCAGCTCGCTGACACCTTCAACACGATGGTGAAGACGCTCAGTTCGTTCGCCGATCAGGTCACGAAGGTGGCCCGCGAGGTGGGCACGGACGGCATCCTGGGCGGTCAGGCGCATGTGCCGGGAGTTGCGGGCACCTGGAAGGACCTCACCGACTCGGTGAACGGCATGGCGTCCAACCTGACCGGACAGGTGCGCAACATCGCCATGGTCACCACGGCCATCGCGAAGGGCGACCTGACCAAGAAGATCGACATTGACGCCCGCGGCGAGATCCTCGAGCTCAAGACGACGATCAACACGATGGTCGACCAGCTGTCGTCCTTCGCCGAGGAGGTCACCCGAGTCGCCCGCGAGGTGGGCACGGAAGGACAGCTCGGCGGTCAGGCACGCGTGCGTGACGTCGACGGCACCTGGCGCGACCTCACCGAGTCCGTGAACGAAATGGCAGGAAACCTTACTCGGCAGGTGCGCGCCATCGCGCGCGTGGCGACCGCGGTGACCCGCGGCGACCTGAACCTGAAGATCGACGTCGACGCGTCCGGCGAGATCCAGGAGCTCCAGGACTACATCAACAAGATGATCGCCAACCTGCGTGACACCACCATCGCCAACAAGGAGCAGGACTGGCTGAAGGGCAACCTCGCCCGTATCTCCGCGCTGATGCAGGGCCGCCGCGATCTGCAGGACGTGGCCTCCCTGATCATGAGCGAGCTGACTCCTGTGGTCTCGGCCCAGCACGGCGCATTCTTCGTGGCGATGCCGCTCATGGACGGCAAGGACCTGAGCGCCGAGAGCGAGGACGCGTACGAGCTGCGCATGCTGGGGTCGTACGGCTACTCGATGGGCTCCATGCCGACGTCGTTCCGGCCGGGCGAGGCGCTGATCGGGACGGCAGCCGAGGAGAAGCGCACGATCCTCGTGGAGAACGCGCCCAGCGGCTACCTGAAGATCTCCTCCGGCCTCGGCGAGGCGCCGCCCGCGCAAGTGATCGTCCTTCCGGTGCTGTTCGAGGGCAAGGTGCTCGGTGTCATCGAGCTGGCCTCCTTCAATCCCTTCACGCAGATCCAGAAGGACTTCCTCAACCAGATCGCCGAGATGATCGCGACCAGCGTCAACACGATCTCCGTCAACACCAAGACGGAGCAGCTGCTGAAGCAGTCGCAGGAGCTGACCGAGCAACTCCGTGAGCGCTCGGCCGAGTTGGAGAACCGGCAGAAGGCCCTCCAGGCGTCCAACGCCGAGCTGGAGGAGAAGGCCGAACTGCTGGCCCAGCAGAACCGCGACATCGAGGTCAAGAACACGGAGATCGAGGAGGCGCGGCAGGTCCTCGAGGAGCGCGCCGAGCAACTCGCCGTGTCGATGCGCTACAAGAGCGAGTTCCTCGCCAACATGTCGCACGAGCTGCGCACACCGCTCAACTCGCTGCTGATCCTGGCCAAGTTGCTCGCCGACAACGCGGACTCCAACCTCACCCCGAAGCAGGTCGAGTTCGCCGAGACCATCCACGGCGCCGGATCGGACCTGCTTCAGCTGATCAACGACATCCTCGACCTGTCCAAGGTCGAGGCGGGCAAGATGGACGTCTCCCCGACGCGTATCGCGCTCGTGCAGCTCGTCGACTACGTGGAGGCCACCTTCCGGCCGCTGACCGCGGAGAAGGGCCTCGACCTGTCCGTACGGGTGTCGCCGGAGCTGCCTGCCACACTGCACACCGATGAACAGCGGCTGCTGCAGGTGCTGCGGAACCTGCTGTCCAACGCGGTGAAGTTCACCGACTCCGGAGCCGTGGAGCTGGTCATCCGGCCGGCCGGCCGGGAGGTGCCGGCGGCGATCCGGGAGCAGCTGCTGGAGGCCGGGTCGATGACCGATCCGGACGCGGATCTGATCGCGTTCTCGGTGACCGACACCGGTATCGGTATCGCCGCCAGCAAGATGCGCGTGATCTTCGAGGCGTTCAAGCAGGCGGACGGCACGACGAGCCGCAAGTACGGCGGTACCGGTTTGGGCCTGTCGATCTCGCGGGAGATCGCGCAGCTGCTCGGCGGTGAGATCCATGCGCAGAGCGAGCCGGGACGCGGCTCGACGTTCACGCTGTATTTGCCGCTGCACCCCAGCGAACTGCCGCCGCAGGGCTACCAGCAGGCCCTGCCCGCCTTGAACGCCGGCGACCTGGTGGCCGCCTCGGACCTCGCTCATCTGTCCGAGGCGGAGATCGAGACGCCGGCCGAGGTGAAGTCGTACCGGGAGACGCAGAACGGCGCCGCCGCGCTCTTCAGGCGCCGCCGCAGGCACGGCCTCGACGCCGACCAGCGGCTGGCGACCCACGAGCAGTGGTCGGCAGCCGAGCAGGACGAGGCGCCGCAGGTGCAGCGCGGGATCCGGTTCGGCGGCCAGAAGGTGCTGATCGTCGACGACGACATCCGTAACGTCTTCGCGTTGACCAGCGTGCTCGAGCAGCACGGGCTGTCCGTGCTGTACGCCGAGAACGGCCGTGAGGGCATCGAGGTCCTGGAACAGCACGACGACGTCGCAGTCGTCCTGATGGACATCATGATGCCCGAGATGGACGGCTACGCGACGACCACGGCGATCCGCAGGATGCCGCAGTTCGCGGGCCTGCCGATCATCGCGCTGACCGCGAAGGCGATGAAGGGCGACCGGGAGAAGGCGATCGAATCGGGTGCCTCCGACTACGTGACGAAGCCGGTCGATCCCGATCACCTGCTGTCGGTGATGGAGCAGTGGATGCGGGGGGAGTGACGGGAACCATCGATGTTCACGCGGAGTTGCTGACTCAGTGTGCCCGAAGCCGTGTAGAAGTACGGGATTCGGGGAACCTTCTGGTCTCCCGCTACGTTTCTGCTACGTGCACAGTGACATCACGGTGACAGGGTGTGGCGACGGGCGGGGTGCGGCTACGATGACCGGCACAAGGACGGGCGGCGAAAGGGAGTCGTCCCCAGGGGCGGCGCCCGGTGCACATCCGGGGCGAGGAGGGCGGGCCATGGTGCAGAAGGCCAAGATCCTCCTGGTCGATGACCGGCCGGAGAATCTGCTTGCGCTGGAGGCCATCCTCTCCGCGCTCGATCAGACGCTGGTGCGGGCATCGTCCGGGGAGGAAGCGCTCAAAGCACTGCTCACGGACGACTTCGCGGTCATTCTGCTGGACGTCCAGATGCCGGGAATGGACGGTTTCGAAACAGCCGCGCACATCAAGCGGCGCGAGCGGACCCGGGACATCCCGATCATCTTCCTCACCGCGATCAACCACGGCCCGCACCACACCTTCCGTGGGTATGCGGCCGGCGCGGTGGACTACATCTCCAAGCCGTTCGACCCGTGGGTGCTGCGCGCGAAGGTCTCGGTCTTCGTCGAGCTGTACATGAAGAACTGCCAGCTGCGGGAGCAGGCGGCGCTGCTGCGGCTCCAGTTGGAGGGCGGCGGCGGCAAGACCGCGGCGGGCGAGGCCAAGGAGCCCGCCAGCCTGCTCGCCGAGCTGTCGGCGCGGCTCGCGGCGGTCGAGGAGCAGGCCGAGGCGCTGTCGAAGCAGCTCGACGACGATTCGGCGGATGCGGCGGCCGTGGCCACCGCGGCCCATCTCGAACGCAAACTCACAGGGTTGCGGCGGGCGCTGGACGCCTTGGAGCCGGGCGCCGGAAGCGCGTCCTCGGTGTCCTCGCAGAACTGACTTCCGGGCGCGGACCAGTTGTCCATGAGGACGCGTCAGTTCCGCGCCCGCCTCAGGGCGACACGAACGGGTGAAGCAGTGGGCACACGTGTCCGCTGTCGCCTCCACCGGTAACCTCACCTCTATGGCCTCACGTCCCTCCGCTGCCAAGAAGCAGCCTGCGAAGAAGGCGGCGGCTCCGGCGAAGAAGGCCGCTGTGAAAAAGGCCCCGGCGAAGAAGGCCCCGGCCAGGAAAGCCGCGGCGAAGAAGTCGGCGCCGCCGCCGAAGCCTGCGCCGAATCCGACCGGGGGTGTCTACAAGCTCGTCCGCGCCCTCTGGCTCGGCGTCGCGCACGCCGTCGGCGCCGTCTTCCGCGGCATAGGGAACGGCGCCAAGAACCTCGACCCGGCCCACCGCAAGGACGGTGTCGCCCTGCTGCTGCTCGCCATCGCGCTCATCGTGGCCGCGGGCACCTGGGCCGATCTGCGCGGGCCCGTCGGCGACCTGGTCGAGATCCTGGTGACCGGCTCCTTCGGCCGCCTCGACCTGCTCGTGCCGATACTGCTCGCGGTCATCGCCGTGCGCTTCATCCGCCACCCCGAGCAGCCCGAGGCCAACGGCCGCATCGTGATCGGCCTGTCCGCGCTCGCCATCGGTGTGCTCGGCCAGGTCCACATCGCCTGTGGGGCGCCCGCCCGCAGCGACGGCATGCAGGCGATAAGGGACGCCGGCGGCCTCATCGGCTGGGCGGCGGCGACCCCGCTGACGTACACGATGGGCGACGTCCTCGCCGTACCTCTGCTCGTGCTGCTGACGATCTTCGGTCTGCTCGTCGTCACGGCGACTCCCGTCAACGCCATTCCGCAGCGGCTGCGGCTGCTCGGAGTGAAGCTCGGCGTCCTCCACGATCCGGAGGAGGACGAGTTCACCGATGACGATCAGCGTTACGACGACCAGTGGCGCGAGGCGCTGCCCGCACGCACGCGCAGGCGTGGTCCGGCCCCCGAGTCGTACGACCCCGACGGAGCGGAGCAGGAGGCCCTCTCGCGGCGCCGTGGCCGCCCGCGCAGGTCGGCGGTCCCACAGCCCGACATGCAGCGCCCCATGGACGCCGTGGACGTCGCGGCGGCCGCGGCCGCCGCGCTCGACGGCGCCGTCCTGCACGGTATGCCGCCCTCGCCGATCGTCGCCGACCTCACCCAGGGGGTGAGCGTCGGGGACCGCGAGGAGAGCACACCGACGCCCGCGCCGGCAGCGAAGGCCGTGCCGGCCGCGCGCCCCAAGCAGGAGAAGCTGAAGGTCGAGGTCGCCGACCTCACCAAGCCCGCCCCGGAGGCGCCGAGCGACCTGCCCGCGCGCGCCGAGCAGCTTCAGCTCTCCGGTGACATCACCTACTCGCTGCCCTCCCTCGACCTCCTCACGCGCGGCGGCCCCGGCAAGGCGCGCAGCGCCGCCAACGACGCCGTGGTCGCGTCGCTCACCAACGTCTTCACCGAGTTCAAGGTGGACGCCGCCGTCACCGGTTTCACCCGCGGGCCGACGGTCACGCGCTACGAGGTCGAGCTCGGCCCCGCGGTGAAGGTCGAGCGGATCACCGCGCTGACCAAGAACATCGCGTACGCCGTCGCCAGTCCGGACGTGCGGATCATCAGCCCGATCCCCGGGAAGTCCGCGGTCGGCATCGAAATCCCGAACACCGACCGCGAGATGGTCAACCTCGGAGACGTGCTGCGCCTGGCGGCGGCGGCCGAGGACGACCATCCGATGCTGGTCGCGCTCGGCAAGGACGTCGAGGGCGGCTATGTGATGGCCAACCTTGCGAAGATGCCGCACGTCCTCGTGGCCGGAGCCACCGGTTCCGGTAAATCGTCGTGCATCAACTGCCTGATCACGTCGATCATGGTCCGCGCGACTCCCGAGGACGTCCGTATGGTCCTCGTCGACCCCAAGCGGGTCGAGCTCACCGCTTACGAGGGCATCCCGCACCTGATCACGCCGATCATCACCAACCCGAAGCGGGCCGCCGAGGCGCTCCAGTGGGTCGTACGGGAGATGGACCTCAGGTACGACGACCTGGCCGCGTACGGATTCCGGCACATCGACGACTTCAACGAGGCCGTCCGCAACGGCAAGGTCAAGCTGCCCGAGGGCAGCGAGCGGGAGCTGCAGCCGTATCCGTATCTGCTGGTGATCGTCGACGAGCTCGCCGACCTGATGATGGTCGCGCCGCGGGACGTCGAGGACGCGATCGTGCGCATCACACAGCTCGCGCGCGCGGCGGGCATCCACCTGGTGCTCGCCACGCAGCGGCCCTCGGTCGACGTCGTCACCGGCCTGATCAAGGCGAACGTGCCCTCGCGGCTCGCGTTCGCCACCTCCTCGCTCGCCGACAGCCGCGTCATCCTCGACCAGCCCGGTGCCGAGAAGCTGATCGGCAAGGGCGACGGGCTGTTCCTGCCGATGGGTGCGAGCAAGCCGACCCGTATGCAGGGCGCCTTCGTGACCGAGGAGGAGGTCGCGGCGATCGTCCAGCACTGCAAGGACCAGATGGCGCCCGTCTTCCGGGACGACGTCACCGTGGGCACCAAGCAGAAGAAGGAGATCGACGAGGAGATCGGCGACGACCTCGACCTGCTGTGCCAGGCCGCCGAGCTGGTGGTCTCCACGCAGTTCGGGTCGACGTCCATGCTCCAGCGCAAACTGCGTGTCGGCTTCGCCAAGGCCGGGCGGCTCATGGACCTCATGGAGTCCAGGGGCATCGTCGGACCGAGCGAAGGGTCGAAAGCTCGTGACGTTCTTGTGAAGGCTGACGAGCTGGACGGCGTGCTCGCGGTGATCCGCGGGGAGGCTTGAGAAAGAGGCTCGCGCGGGAGGGCCACCGATGTCCGATCGTGACTCACCCGTAAGGGATCATTGAGCAACCGTTTCCCGTCCACGTACGTCAAGTTGAGGGAAGCGACAATCGCGCACCCCACCATCGGCGTGTCCGGCCATTCCGATGGGCTACAAAGTCCGACCGCCCGGTTGCCCCACCCTTTCGCACCCCCCATAGACTGAACCTCCAGCACAGGTGGCTTAAACGCTCGAAAGGCGCCCCCGTGTCCATCGGCAACTCCCCTGAAGACGAGCGTCCGTTCGAAGACGATCGCGCGGAAGCCCACCGCTCCATCGGCCATGCCCTCCGGCAGGCGCGAATCGCGGCCGGGTTGACCGTCGACGACGTCACCAACGCCACCCGGGTCCGCATCGCCATCGTGCACGCCATCGAGGCCGACGACTTCGCCCCCTGCGGCGGCGACGTCTACGCCCGGGGCCACATCCGGACCCTGGCCAAGGCTGTCCACCTCGATCCGGCCCCGCTGCTCGCGCAGTACGACGCCCAGCACGGCGGCCGCCCCGCGCCGACCCCCGCGGCCCCCCTCTTCGAAGCGGAACGCATCCGCCCCGAGCGGCGCGGACCGAACTGGACCGCTGCCATGGTCGCCGCGATCGTCGCCGTGGTCGGCTTCGTCGGCTTCACCGCGTTCAAGGGCGGCGACGACAGCGGCGCGAAGACCCAGGTCGCCGAGGGATCCACGCCCTCGACGAGCAAGTCGGCCTCGCCCACGCCCAAGAGCAGCAAGTCCGACATCCCGAAGTCCAACCCCTCGGACAGCGCCATCGCGGCCGCGCCCCAGGACAAGGTGACCGTCCAGGTCAGCGCCGCCAACGGCCGCAGCTGGATCTCGGCCAAGGACCACAACGGCCGGCTGCTCTTCGACGGGCTCCTCAAGCAGGGCGACTCCAAGACCTTCCAGGACAGCGAGAAGATCAACCTCGTCCTCGGCGACGCGGGCGCGATCCAGCTCTACGTCAACGGCAAGAAGATCGACGACAACTTCCAGTCCGGCGCGGTGGAGCGCCTCACGTACACGAAGGGTGACCCACAGGCCGGCTGACGGTCGGCCGACGGCGGGGCAGGGCACATACGGGGTTGGCCAAGATCGGCCAACCCCGTCGACGTGGGCTGTCAGTGAGACGAAGTAGTCTTGAGCGCATGCCTGAACGCCGTACCGTCGCACTCGTCACCCTTGGCTGCGCCCGTAACGAGGTGGACTCGGAGGAGCTCGCAGGCCGCTTGGAGGCGGACGGCTGGGACCTCGTGGAGGACGCCGCGGAAGCGGACGTCGCCGTCGTCAACACCTGTGGCTTCGTCGAGGCCGCCAAGAAGGACTCCGTCGACGCCCTCCTGGAAGCCAACGACCTCAAGGGCCACAGCAGAACCCAGGCCGTCGTGGCGGTGGGCTGCATGGCCGAGCGGTACGGCAAGGAGCTCGCCGAGGCCCTCCCCGAGGCCGACGGCGTACTCGGCTTCGACGACTACGCGGACATCTCCGACCGACTGCAGACCATCCTGAACGGCGGCATCCACGCCTCCCACACCCCGCGGGACCGGCGCAAGCTGCTGCCGATCAGCCCCGCGGAGCGCCAGGAGTCCGCAGCCGAGGTCGCGCTGCCCGGGCACGGCCCGGCGGATCTCCCGGACGGACTGGCGCCCGCCTCCGGCCCCCGTGCGCCCCTGCGCCGCCGGCTGGACGGCGCACCGGTCGCCTCGGTGAAGCTCGCCTCCGGCTGCGACCGCCGTTGCTCCTTCTGCGCCATCCCGTCCTTCCGAGGCTCGTTCATCTCCCGCCGCCCGAGCGACGTGCTGAACGAGACCCGGTGGCTGGCCGAGCAGGGCGTCAAGGAGATCATGCTGGTCTCCGAGAACAACACCTCGTACGGCAAGGACCTCGGCGACATCCGCCTGCTGGAGTCACTTCTGCCGGAGCTCGCCGAGGTCGACGGCCTGGAGCGCGTGCGTGTGAGCTATCTCCAGCCGGCCGAGATGCGTCCCGGGCTGATCGACGTCCTGACCTCGACGCCGAAGGTCGCCCCGTACTTCGACCTGTCCTTCCAGCACTCCGCCCCCGGCGTGCTGCGGGCGATGCGCCGCTTCGGCGACACCGACCGCTTCCTGGAGCTGCTCGACACCATCCGGAGCAAGGCCCCCCAGGCGGGCGTGCGCTCCAACTTCATCGTGGGCTTCCCGGGCGAGAGCGCGGACGACCTGGCCGAGCTGGAGCGGTTCCTGAACGGCGCGCGGCTGGATGCCATCGGCGTCTTCGGCTACTCCGACGAGGAGGGCACGGAGGCGGCGACGTACGAGAACAAGCTGCCCGAGGACGTCGTCGCGGAGCGGCTGGCCCGTGTCTCCCGGCTGGCCGAGGAACTGGTCTCGCAGCGGGCCGAGGAGCGCGTGGGTGAGACCGTGCACGTGCTCGTGGAGTCCGTGGACGAGGACGGCGTGTACGGCCGCGGGGCGCACCAGGCGCCGGAGACGGACGGCCAGGTGCTGCTCACGAGCGGCGAAGGTCTGAGCGTCGGCCGTATGGTCGAGGCGAAGGTGGTCGGTACGGAAGGTGTCGACCTGGTGGCCGAGCCGCTGACGGGCTCGCTCGGGTGTAGTGAGGAGGCGGGCAGATGACCGGAGTACCGGCATCGGCGGCCAACGGCTCCTCCCCGGCGGATTCCTCGCCGGCCGGCCCCGCCGCCTCCGACCGGCAGACCGGGGCGAAGTCCCCGAGGGGCGGAAAGCTGGCCGCCGCGGCAGTCAACCAGGCCAGCGTCTGGAACGTCGCCAACCTGCTGACCATGCTCCGGCTGCTCCTCGTGCCCGGCTTCGTCGCCCTGATGCTGGCCAACGGCGGATACGACCCGGCGTGGCGCTCTTTCGCCTGGGCCGCCTTCGCCATCGCCATGATCACCGACCTCTTCGACGGTCATCTGGCGCGCACGTACGACCTCGTCACCGACTTCGGTAAGATCGCCGATCCCATCGCCGACAAGGCGATCATGGGGGCGGCGCTGATCTGTCTCTCCTCGCTGGGCGACCTGCCGTGGTGGGTGACGATCGTCATCCTGGGCCGGGAACTGGGGATCACGCTGCTGCGTTTCATCGTCATCCGGTACGGCGTCATCCCGGCGAGCCGGGGCGGCAAGCTGAAGACGCTCATCCAGGGCGTGGCCGTGGGGATGTATGTCCTGGCGCTCACGGGCTGGCTGGCCACCCTGCGGTTCTGGGTGATGGCGGCGGCGGTCGTGCTGACCGTGGTGACCGGACTCGACTATGTAAGACAGGCCATTGTGCTGCGCAGGCAGGGAATCGCCGAGCGCAAGGCCGCGTTGGAGGAGACGGAAGCGTGAATTCTCCGGCCGCCGACGTCGTACGACTACTGACGGTGAGGGGCGAGACCCTCGCGGTCGCCGAGTCGCTCACGGGCGGGCTGGTTGCGGCGGAAATCACAGCTGCCCCAGGAGCGTCCAAGGCGTTCCGCGGTTCGGTGACCGCCTACGCCACCGAGTTGAAGCACGAGATCCTGGGCGTCGACGACACCCTGCTGGCACAGCGCGGAGCGGTGGACCCGCAGGTCGCGGCCCAGATGGCGGCCGGCGTACGCAAGGCGCTGGGCGCCGACTGGGGCATCGCGACGACCGGTGTCGCGGGCCCGGAACCGCAGGACGGGAAGCCCGTCGGGACGGTTTTCGTGGCCGTGGACGGCCCCTTCGGAGCGGATTCCGGTTCCGCCGGTGGCGGAAAAGTCGAGGCCCTGCGGTTGAACGGCGACCGCGCGGAAATTCGTATGGAGAGTGTACGGAGCGTACTCGCACTGCTCCTGAAGGAGCTTGCGAACGAACAGTCCGGGAATGAGCTGGCACAGGATACGGAACAGAACGGGGGGTTTTGATGTTTGCAGCCCTGAGTGAACACGACATCGCTCCCCGCACGGCCGCAGCGCGAGGCGGTACGGTGGGGCGTGAAGGATGCGGCTACGCGGTCCGAGGAGGGAGCCACCGATGATTCTGCTCCGTCGCCTGCTGGGTGACGTGCTGCGTCGGCAGCGCCAGCGCCAGGGCCGTACTCTGCGCGAAGTCTCCTCGTCCGCCCGAGTCTCACTCGGCTATCTCTCCGAGGTGGAGCGGGGGCAGAAGGAGGCTTCCTCCGAACTGCTCTCCGCCATCTGCGACGCGCTGGACGTACGGATGTCCGAGCTCATGCGAGAAGTGAGCGACGAGCTCGCCCTCGCCGAGCTGGCCCAGTCTGCTGCGGCCACCGAGCCTGTGCCCGCACCGGTTCGTCCGATGCTGGGTTCCGTGTCGGTGACCGGTGTGCCACCGGAACGGGTGACCATCAAGGCGCCCGCCGAGGCGGTGGACGTGGTCGCCGCGTGACGTTCACGCGCGTGGCTTGAGCCGACGTGCACGTGCAAGGCCCCGGCCGGGGCTTCTCCAGGGAGAACTGGGGAGGTGCGGTCGGGGTTTTCGTGTTGTCGGAGGGTCGAACGGCTGTACGGTCCGTTTGCCGGTGTGGTCCGGGGCGGTCATGGTGGATGCCTGCGATGCGTTGCGCCCATGTGCCGTCGGTGCGCCCTTTCCGGGGGTGAAGGCGGCGGTCTAGCTTCGGGGCCGGAGGTGGCGTCCATGGCACGGCCGACAGTCCGCTGGGGGGCGTTTCTCGGGCTCGGGGTGCTGTGGTGGTGGGCGGTGCTGCGGCTTGCGTTTGCGCCCGGGGCCGGCGTGCTGGAGGGGGCGGTCGCCGCCGGGGGCTGGGGGCTGGGTCTGCTGCCGGTGCACTGTGTGCCGAAGACGGGGGCGACGGGCGCCGTGGGAGCAGGGCGGTGGCGGGTGGCCTGGCGGACGGCCCGCGTCACCACGGCATCGCCACCCCGCCGTTCGGACGCAGGATCTGGCCCGTCGTGAACGACGAGGCGTCGGACGCCAGATACAGCACGGTGTGAGCGACGTCATCCGGTTCGCCGACCCGGCCCAGCGGTGACATCCGGGCCATCAGCGCCTCGGTCTGCGCCTGTGCCCCGGCTTCATGGCGGTCGGTCATGGGGGTGCGGATCCAGCCGGGGGCGACCGCGTTGACCCGGATGCCGTGCCGGCCGACCTCGTTCGCCAGGGTCTTCGTCAGCTGGACGACGGCAGCTTTGGCCGCGCCGTAGCAGAGCAGGCCGGGACGGCCGGTGTCGACGGCGCTGGAGGCCATGGTGATGATGCTGCCGCCGGTCTGCCGGTCCAGCATCAGACGGGCGGCCTCCTGGCAGGCGTACAGCACGCCCTTGAAGTTCACGCTCAGCACCCGGTCGAGGTCCTCGTCCCGGGTCTCCAGGACCGGGCTGCTGTGCATGATCCCGGCGATCGCGGCCATCACGTCCAGGCGCTCGCAGGCCTCGACGGCCTGTCTGAGCTGCCCCCGGTCGGTGACGTCGAGGTGGTGGACGCGGGCGGTGCCGCCGCCGTCCTTGATCAGGGTCGCCGTCTCGTGCAGGCCCTGCGCGTCGCGGTCGGCGCAGTGGACCGTGGCGCCGGCCTCGGCGAGCAGCACGGCCGAGGCGCGGCCGATGCCGCCGGCCGCTCCGGTGACGAATGCGGTGCGTCCGGTGAGTTCGTACGCCTTGACGGGCATGAAGGGACGGTACGAGGGTTTCTGACGGGTCGTCAATTAGTCGTACGGCGTGGAGTTCCGCGGGGCGGTGCGGTACTCGGTGCAGGTCCCGTCTGGCAGTTCGGGCACCAGTAGGTGGGGCGTTCGCGGGAGCCGTCGCCCTGGTCGGCCACGCGGACGGAGGTGTGACAGCGCAGACAGGGGCGGGGTGCACGGCCGTACACGAACAGGTCCTGGCCGCGGCGGCCCGTCGTGGTGCGGACCGGCCGGTCGCGGTTGGCCTCCAGGAGCTTCTTGGCGAGCGCGGGCAGCTTCGCCGCGCGGTCGGCGGGCAGCGCGCCGATGGGGAGCCAGGGGGTGGCGCCGAGCAGGAAGCAGAGCTCGCTCTTGTAGACATTGCCGATGCCGGCGAGGTTGCGCTGGTCCAGAAGGGCTTCGCCGAGGGGGCGGGCGGGGTCGGCCAGCAGATTGGCCAGCGCCTGCTGCGGGTCCCAGTCCGGGCCGAGGAGGTCGGGGCCGAGATGCCCGACGGCGCGCTGTTCGTCGGCGGTGCGCAGGAGGTCGAGGACGGGGAGGCGGTAGCCGACTGCTGTGCGGTCGGCGTTGCCCAGGATCACGCGGATCTGGTGGGACGGGCCGCCGCCGGTCCAGCGCATGCCGTTCGCGTACACCTTCCAGGAGCCGTCCATCCTCAGATGGGAGTGGAGCGTCAGGCCGCCCTCGATACGCGTCAGGAGGTGTTTGCCGCGCGGGGTGACGTCCAGGACGATGCGGCCCGTGAGGTCGGTCGTGGCGTACTTGGGCACCCGGAAGTCGCTACGGGTCAGCACCTTGCCGGCGAGGGCGTCGTGCAGGCGCCTCGCCGTCTGCCAGACCGTGTCTCCTTCGGGCATGGGTCAAGGGTGTCACGGGCGGGCGCTCGCGGGCCCGGAGAGCGGGGGCCTCGCGGTCATGCCCGCAGCCGCAGGCCCCGCGGGGTCGCGATGAAGCCTGCTCCTTCCAGGAGAGTGCCGATGGGGGACGTCAGGGCCGAGGCGCCGTTGACCCGCTCCACCGTGACCGTGCCGAGGGAGCCCGCCCGGGCGGCTGCGGCCAGAGCCTGCGCCGCTGCCTGCAGACGGGGATCCTCGGTGGCCGTGCCTTCCGGGTCGGCGGGCCAGGCCAGCAGCGTCTTGCCGCCGCGCTCCATGTAGAGCGTCAGCTCACCGTCGACGAGGACCACCAGCGAACCCGCCTTTCGCCCCGGCTTGTGCCCCGCGCCGGTCGGGGGCTCCGGCCAGGGCAGCGCCGCGCCGTACGCGTTCGCCGGATCGGCTGCGGCGAGGACGACGGCTCGGGAGTCGGGAGTGGGACGGGGGCGCCGATCGGGGAAAGCGGAGCCGTACGAGACGGCTGGCGCTCCGGGACCGCTTCGGGGGCCGCCTGCGCCTGGGGACGCGAAGTCGCGGGGCGAGACGTATTCGTCCCGTGAGGCGCGGGCGGGCGGGAGACCGAAGTCGTCCTCGAAGCCGGTGATGTCGAACTCGGGCCGGCCCCCGCTCCGGGCGGCGCCGCCCCCCGAGTCGAAGCCGGCCGTCCAGTCGAAGGTGTCGGGATCGTCGGAGCTGTGGGATGTGTGGCCGTGGGGCGTTCCGGCGCTCGGGTCGCCGGGCGCGGTGAAGGCGTGGGACGAGCCGAAGGGACCGGCGGAGTAGCCGCTCGGCGTGGCCTCGGCCGACGGCTGCGGCAGGGCTTCACCGCGGTCGCGGGCGTTGGACACCGCGCGCAGGCGGTCCACCGCGCCGTCCATCGCGAACTGGGCCGCGCCGAGCCCCTCGACCACATAGCCGCGCCGTGCCTGGCCGCTCTCCTCGAAGGCGGACAGGATGCGGTACGTCGCCGAGAAGCCGCCCTCGATGCCTTCCGCGGAGACGGCGCCCCGGGTGACCACGCCGTGCCGGTCGAGGAGGGTGCGGGCGACGGCGTGCGCGCGCACCGTCGGGTCGGCCTCACGTGCCGGGAGCAGGGACCAGCGGCCGGCGACGGTCGGTGGGCCGCTGCGGGAGGCGGGGCGGGCCGCGGCCGTCAGGGAGCCGTAACGCCCCCGGGGGACGCTGCGCTTGGCGCGGTGGGCCGTGGAGCCCGCGGTGCGGCCCGAGCCCAGCAGGGAGCGCATGGGGGCCAGTGTGTCGTTCGTGAGGCGTCCGGACCAGGCCAGGTCCCAGACGGTGTCGGCGAGTTGGGGATCGGTGACGTCGGGGTGGGTGGTCGCTCGGACCTGGTCGGCGATCTGGCGGAAGAACAGGCCGTAGCCCCCGGAGAGGGCGTCCAGCACGGACTGGTGGAGCGCGGTCAGTTCCAGCGGATGTGGCGGGGGCTGGAGCAGGGGAGCAGCGTCCGCCAGATAGAGGGAGACCCAGCCGTCCTTGCCGGGAAGTGCGCCTGCGCCGGCCCAGACGACCTCTCCGGCGGCGGTGAGCTCGTCGAGCATCGCGGGCGTGTAGTTGACGACGCGCGACGGCAGCACCAGCTTCTCCAGGGCCGAGGCAGGCACGGACGCGCCCTGCAGCTGCTCTACGGCACGCACCAGTCCGTCGACACCGCGCAGGCCGTGCCCCTTGCCGATGTGCTGCCACTGCGGCAGGAACTGGGCGAGCGCGGCCGGTGCCACCGGTTCCAGCTCGTGCCGCAGCGCGGCCAGGGAACGGCGGCGCAGTCGGCGCAGCACTGCCGCGTCGCACCACTCCTGGCCGATGCCCGCCGGATGGAACTCGCCCTGCACGACACGGCCGTTCGCCGCGAGGCGCTGCAGGGCGCCTTCCGTGACGGCCGCGCCCAGGCCGAAGCGGGCCGCCGCGGTGGCCGATGTGAAGGGGCCGTGAGTGCGGGCGTAGCGGGCGAGGAGGTCGCCGAGAGGGTCCTTCACCGGCTCCGTGAAAGCCTCCGGGACGCCGACCGGCAGGGCAGTGCCGAGGGCGTCGCGCAGGCGGCCCGCGTCCTCGATCGCCGCCCAGTGGTCCGCGCCCGCGATGCGGACCTTGATCGCGCGGCGGGCGCGGGCCAGCTCCTGCGCCCACTGCGGCTCGGCGCCGCGCTCGGCCAGCTCCGCGTCGGTCAACGGGCCGAGCAGGCGCAGCAGGTCGGCGACACCCTCGGCGTCCTTGACGCGCCGGTCCTCGGTGAGCCACTGGAGCTCCCGCTCCAGCTCGGTCAGCACCTCGGCGTCGAGCAGCTCGCGCAGCTCCGCCTGGCCCAGCAGCTCGGCCAGCAGCCGCGAGTCCAGGGAGAGCGCGGCGGCGCGACGCTCGGCGAGCGGCGAGTCCCCCTCGTAGAGGAACTGGGCGACGTATCCGAAGAGGAGGGAGCGGGCGAAGGGGGAGGGCTCGGAGGTGGTGACCTCGACCAGGCGTACCTTGCGGGACTCCAGGTCGCCCATCAGCTCGACGAGGCCGGGGACGTCGAAGACGTCCTGGAGGCACTCGCGGACTGCTTCCAGGACGATCGGGAACGAGCCGAACTCGCTGGCCACCTGGAGCAGTTGGGAGGCGCGCTGGCGCTGCTGCCACAACGGGGTGCGCTTGCCCGGGTTGCGGCGCGGCAGCAGCAGCGCGCGGGCCGCGCACTCGCGGAAACGGGACGCGAACAGGGCGGAGCTGCCCACCTGGTCGGTGACCACCTGGTCGACCTCGCCCTTGTCGAAGACGACGTCCGCGGCGCCGACGGGTGCCTGGTCTGCGTCGTACTCCGTGCCCGCCTTCATCGGCTCCTGGTCGAGCAGGTCCAGGCCCATGAGGTCGGCGTCCGGGAGGCGCAGCACGATGCCGTCGTCGGCGTGCATGACCTGGGCGTCCATGCCGTACCGCTCGGAGAGCTTGGCGCCGAGGGCGAGTGCCCACGGCGCGTGCACCTGGGCGCCGAACGGGGAGTGGACGACGACCCGCCAGTCGCCGAGCTCGTCGCGGAAGCGCTCCACGACGATGGTGCGGTCGTCCGGGACATGGCCGCAGGCCTCGCGTTGCTCGTCCAGGTAGGACAGCACGTTGTCCGCGGCCCAGGCGTCCAGGCCTGCCGCGAGGAGACGCAGCCGGGCGTCCTCCTTGGGCAGCGAGCCGACCTCGCGCAGGAACTGACCGACCGCGCGGCCCAGTTCGAGCGGGCGGCCGAGCTGGTCGCCCTTCCAGAAGGGGAGCCGGCCCGGTACGCCCGGAGCGGGGGAGACCAGGACGCGGTCACGGGTGATGTCCTCGATGCGCCAGGAGCTGGTGCCGAGCGTGAAGACATCGCCCACGCGTGACTCGTAGACCATCTCCTCGTCGAGCTCGCCGACCCGGCCGCCGCCCTTCTTGGGGTCGGCTCCGGCGAGGAAGACCCCGAACAGCCCGCGGTCGGGGATGGTGCCGCCGGAGGTGACGGCGAGGCGCTGAGCGCCGGGGCGGCCGGTGACCGTGCCGGTGACGCGGTCCCACACCACGCGCGGGCGCAGCTCGGCGAACGCGTCGGACGGATAGCGGCCCGCGAGCATGTCGAGGACCGCCGTGAACGCCGACTCCGGGAGCGAGGCGAAGGGTGCGGCCCGGCGAACCGTGGCGAGCAGGTCGTCGACCTGCCAGGTGTCCAGGGCGGTCATCGCCACCAGCTGCTGTGCCAGGACGTCCAGGGGGTTGGCGGGGACCTTGAGGGATTCGATGGAGCCGGTGCGCATGCGCTCGGTGACCACCGCCGCCTGGACGAGGTCGCCGCGGTACTTGGGGAAGACCACGCCGGTGGAGACCGCGCCCACCTGGTGTCCCGCGCGGCCCACCCGCTGCAGGCCGGAGGCGACGGACGGCGGGGACTCCACTTGGACGACGAGGTCCACCGCGCCCATGTCGATGCCGAGTTCGAGGCTGGAGGTGGCGACCACGGCGGGCAGGCGGCCCGCCTTGAGGTCCTCCTCTACCAGGGCGCGCTGCTCCTTGGAGACCGAGCCGTGATGGGCACGCGCGATGACGGGCGGTGCACCCTGCGCCGCTCCGGAGCCGCCCATGAGCTCGGCCGGGGCGTGGTGCTCGTCCAGGGGCTCGCCCGTGGCCCGCTCGTACGCGATCTCATTGAGCCTGTTGCACAGGCGCTCCGCGAGGCGACGGGAGTTGGCGAACACGATCGTGGAGCGGTGGGCCTGGACGAGGTCGGCGATCCGCTCCTCGACATGCGGCCAGATCGACGGGCGCTCCGTGCCCTCCGACCCGTCGGCGACCGGGGAGCCGCCCAGCTCTCCCAGGTCCTCGACCGGGACGACGACCGAGAGGTCGAACTCCTTGCCCGACTTCGGCTGGACGATCTCCACCTTGCGGCGCGGCGAGAGGTACCGCGCGACCTCGTCGACCGGGCGGACCGTGGCCGAGAGGCCGATGCGGCGGGCCGGCTTCGGCAGGATCTCGTCCAGTCGCTCCAGGGAGAGCGCGAGATGCGCGCCGCGCTTGGTGCCCGCCACCGCGTGCACCTCGTCGAGGATCACCGTCTCGATGCCGGTCAGCGCGTCGCGCGTGGCCGACGTCAGCATCAGGAACAGGGACTCCGGAGTGGTGATCAGGATGTCCGGGGGGCGGGTGGACAGGGCGCGCCGCTCGGCGGCCGGGGTGTCGCCCGAGCGGATGCCCACCTTCACCTCGGGCTCGGGCAGGCCCCGGCGCACGGATTCCTGGCGGATACCGGTCAGAGGGCTGCGGAGGTTGCGTTCGACGTCGACCGCGAGGGCCTTGAGCGGCGACACGTACAGGACGCGGCAGCGTTTCCTGGGGTCTGCGGGCGGCGGTGTCGAGGCCAGCTGGTCCAGGGCGGCGAGGAACGCGGCCAGGGTCTTGCCGGAGCCGGTGGGGGCGACCACCAGCACGTCCGAGCCCTCTCTGATGGCCTGCCACGCGCCCGCCTGGGCCGCGGTGGGCGCGGAGAAGGCCCCCGTGAACCAGCCGCGGGTCGCGGGGGAGAAGCCGTCCAGGGCTCGGTGTGCGGAGCTGACCATGCGTCCATCCTGCACCCGGCCACTGACAATGGCTCTGGCCTGCGGGTTCGCGTGCGCTGGGCTGGGGCCGGGCGCGATTCTGTCCGTGGTGGGTCGGGGTCGCGGCGGTGCGGCCGGCCCGCCGCCCGCTGTTCGTCCGCCTGGTGCCTGAGCGGGCCGGTGGTGGTGCCACGTAAGCGGCGGGCTGCGCCCCACCGCCGCGACCCGCTCCCGTGCGTCGGCGGCTGCGGGTGCGTGGGGTGGGGGTTGGGTGGGAGTGCGGGCGTGGGGGCTGTTTTTGTCGGGTCGGCGGAGAATGGGGGTATGGCGGGGTCGGGGAAGGAATTGGCTCGGCACTGGCAGTACGCCGAGTTGCCCGGGGTCGATCTGCTGCGGGCCCGGTACATCCGCAAGGAGTTCGTGCGGCATACGCACGAGAACTTCGTCATCGCCGGCATCGCCGACGGGGTCGAGGTCTTTCACCATCGTGGGGCCGATCAGTACGCGGGGGCGGGGGCGCTCGCGCTGGTCAATCCGGACACCCCGCACACGGGGCGGGCCGGTGTGCCCGAGGGGTGGCGGTACGGGGCCGTGTATCCGTCGCCGGAGGTGGTGGCCGAGATCGCGGCCGAGACCGCGTTCATTCGGGGGACGCCCGGGTTCGTCAGTCCGGTGCTCGACGATCCGTACACCGTGGGACTCGTGCATCAGGTGCTGCGTGCCGCGGAGGAAGGCAATGCCCTGGCCGCCGACACGCTGCTGCGGGTCGCGGTGACGAGGCTGCTGCGGCTCAACGGCGGGCCGTTGCCGCAGCGGGAGGTGCGGACGGCGGGTGCCCGGATCGCGGCACGCGCGCGTGCCGTGCTGGAGGAGCGGCTGGCCGAGCCTCCGAGCCTGGAGAGACTTGCGGCCGATCTCGGCACCGGTCCGTTCGCTCTGTTGCGGGCCTTCCGGGACGCCTACGGGATGCCGCCGCATACCTGGCTCACGGACGCGCGGGTACGGCGGGCGCGGCGGCTGCTGGACGCCGGTACGACGCCCGCGGAAGCTGCCGTCGCCGTCGGGTTCACCGATCAGCCGCACCTGAACCGGCACTTCACACGGATCGTCGGTGTGCCCCCTGGGGCGTACCGGCGTGAGCGCAAGAACGTACAAGACGCGCGAGCGTGACTGCTTCTACCGTCGGGCGCGTGGCAGAAGAGACAGCTCTCGCAGGTATACGTCCGGAAGGCGGAGGGAAGGCGGACTCCGCCGTCGTTCGGGATGCGCTCGGAGTCGGCGTCGCCGTAGGACTGTCCGGCTTCGCCTTCGGGGTGACCTCGGCCGGCAGCGGGCTCACGCTGCTGCAGACCTGCGCCCTCAGCCTCCTGGTGTTCACCGGTGCATCCCAGTTCGCCCTCGTGGGGGCGCTCGCGGCCGGCGGCAACCCGCTCACGGCAGCGGCGGGCGCCTTCTTCCTGGGGGTGCGCAACGCCTTCTACGGGCTCCGTCTGTCCCAGTTGCTTGCTCTCCCGCGCGCGGTGCGCCCGTTCGCCGCCCACTGGGTCATCGACGAGACCACCGCGGTCGCGCTGGCACAGCCCACGCGGCGGGGCACACGCATCGGGTTCGCCGTCACCGGGCTCAGTCTGTACCTGCTGTGGAACCTCACCACTTTCCTCGGCGCACTTGGTGCCGACGCCATCGGGGACACCGACGCATGGGGTCTGGACGCCGCCGGGCCGGCCGTCTTCCTCGCTCTGCTCGCGCCGATGCTCAAGACCACCACCGAGCGGGCGGTGGCCGGCCTCGCCGTCCTTCTGGGGCTCGGTCTGCTGCCGGTGCTGCCCGCCGGAGTGCCCGTCCTGGTGGCCGCGCTGGCAGCGCCCACTGTTCTCTGCCTGGAGGGCCGCCGCCGGGGCGCGACACCCAAGGAAGCACACGAGAACGACGTACCAGAGGAAGACCGTTGAACACCTGGATCGCGATCGGCGCGACCGCCCTCGGCTGTTACGCCGTCAAGCTCGCCGGACTGCTCGTACCCGCGGGGGTGCTCGAGAAGCCGCTCGTCAGGCGTCTGGCCGCACTGTTGCCGGTGGCCCTGCTCGCCGCCCTCACGGCCCAGCAGACCTTCGCCGACGGGCACGCCCTGGTCCTCGACGCGCGGGTGGCAGGGCTCGCCGCAGCCGCCGTGGCGCTGATCCTGCGCGCGCCGTTCCTGCTCGTCGTGGCGGCGGCCGTCGTCGTGACCGCCGGAGTGCGCGCCATGGGCGGGTGACGGCGTCCGGGTCAGCCGATGGGACGCCCGTGCGCCCTGAGGGTGTGCAGCGCCTCGATCGTCGCCATGGGGCGAGCCTCCAGGGCGGTGCCCGGTGCCCACCGGTGCCGGCGGACGGGCCAGCCCCCGTCCTCGTGCTGCGCGTCCGCGAGGAAGTCGAGGGAGCGCGTCATCTCCGCATCCGTGAACCACGCGCGCGCCAGAGAGCTCGGCGTCTTCGCGTAGTCGTGCGGGAAGTGGTGCTCACCAGGCGCGTAGCCGAGGGCGACCGGGTATGCGTCGAGGCGGTCGGGCTCCAGAGCCGCGAGCCGGTGTTCGCGCACCAGGCGGCCGAGGCGGTCGGCAGCCGCCTCCGCGCGCGGGCGATCGGGAGCGGAGTCCAGGAAGGCCACGGCGGCCTCGATCTCGTGAGGGTGGGACTTCTCCAGCGACTCGACCGCATGCCAGCAGAAGTCCGTGGCCCTGAACAGCCAGGCGTGCCACACCTCGTTGCGGTGCAGCAGGCCCACCACCGGGCCCGTGGTGAGGAGCTCGCTGGGCGGGTCGTCCACGATCGGCATGAAAGGGGCCGCCGGATAGCCGCGCTGGCTGGGACTGATCGACGGCAGGGCACCGTCCGCCGTGGACACGGCTGTCAGATAGCGGCACACGCGCTCCACCCGCTGACCGCCACAGCGCCCGATGGCATCCAGAACACGCAGCGCGTGCACAGTGTGCAGCGGCTGGCTGACCGGGCCGCGCAGATCGGGCTCCAGCGCGTGCCCGTACCCGCCGTCCTCGTTGCGGTACGCGTCCAGCGCGGTCTCCACCGGGTCGGCGCCCCCGTTCAGGAAGTGGTACGCGAAGAGGTGCTGTTCCAGCACGCGCGCGGTGAGCCAGACGAACTGCTCCGCGCGGAAGAGCGGGGAGCGAGCCGGGGGCGAGGCAGGGAGTGGGGAAGCTCCTGTTTCGGACATGCGTCAGACCGTAGGGCGGAAAGCGGTCTCGGCAAGGGGTCCCGGCTCAGGCCCACCCTCAGGGGCGGGATACTGGAGTCATGCGGTTGACGGTCTTCTGGCAGCGGATGGCGGATCACTTCGGTCCGGGATACGCCGACACCTTCGCACGCGACCATGTGATGACGGAGCTCGGCGGTCGCACGGTGCACGGGGCGCTGGACGCCGGCTGGGATGCCAAGGACGTGTGGCGCGTGGTCTGCACCGTCATGGACGTGCCGAGGGAGAAGCACTGATCGGTCACGAAGATCGCAGGACTGTAGTTGATTGTCAGACCAGTGGGCGAGACTTGATCCGTGGCACCCACTGACGAGGCCGGGCAGACGGCCCAGCACGCATCCCCGCTCGGCACGACGCCGCCCGGCAGGCCCCCCGCCGACGCCGCCGGGCCGAACGTCCGCATGCCGCGCTGGCTGCCGCGCGCCGTGGTGCTCGTCCTCGCCCTCTATGCGGCCTTCCAGCTGGGCACTTGGGCCTTCCATCAGCTCACCGGCCTGCTGATCAACATCCTCATCGCGTTCTTCCTGGCTCTGGCCATCGAGCCCGCGGTGAGCTGGATGGCCTCGCGCGGCATACGCAGGGGGCTGGCCACGGGCTTCGTCTTCCTCGCCGTAATGATCATGGCGGCGGGCTTCGTCACCCTGCTCGGCTCCATGCTCGCGGGCCAGATCATCAAGATCGTCGAGGAGTTCCCGAACTACCTCGACTCCGTCATCAACTGGGTCAACACGCACTTCCACACCGAGCTCAGACGCGTCGACGTCCAGGAGGGCCTGCTCCGCTCCAACTGGCTGCGCAACTACGTGCAGAACAGCGCCACCGGTGTGCTGGACGTGTCCGCCCAGGTCCTCGGCGGTCTCTTCCAGCTGCTGACGATCGCGCTGTTCTCGTTCTACTTCGCCGCGGACGGCCCGCGGCTGCGCCGCGCGATCTGCTCCGTCCTGCCGCCCGCGCGTCAGGCCGAGGTGCTGCGTGCATGGGAGATCGCCGTCGACAAGACCGGCGGCTACATCTACTCGCGCGGCCTGATGGCGCTCATCTCCGGCATAGCGCACTACATCCTGCTGCAGATCCTGGGTGTGCCCTACGCGCCCGTGCTCGGCGTCTGGGTGGGCCTGGTCTCCCAGTTCATCCCGACCATCGGCACCTACCTCGCGGGCGCCCTGCCCATGCTGATCGCCTTCACCGTCGATCCCTGGTACGCGCTGTGGGTGCTGATCTTCGTCGTGGTCTACCAGCAGTTCGAGAACTACATGCTGCAGCCCAAGCTGACCGCGAAGACCGTCGACATCCACCCCGCCGTCGCCTTCGGTTCGGTCATCGCCGGCACCGCGCTCCTCGGCGCCGTCGGCGCGCTGATCGCCATCCCCGCGGTCGCCACGCTGCAGGCGTTCCTGGGGGCGTACGTGAAGCGGTACGCCGTCACCGACGACCCTCGTGTCCACGGCCACCGGAGAGGGGGATCGGGGCCGGGTCTGCTCACGCGCGCGAGGCAGTTGTGGATACGGCGGCCGGGGGTGGCACAGGACGAAGCGGTGGAAGCCGGAGAGGGGTCCTCCTGAGGCACGGCCCGATGGGCGGGCACACACGGCTCAATACGTGAGGACGGCCCACATCCCGGCGCCGATGACGGCAGCCCCGTAGCAACCGGTCGCCGCCGCCACGATCCGCCGCCGGACCGGCTCGCTCCAGGACGTGGCGGACAGCAGCCGCGCCAGCACCGGCAGGACGAGCACCGCATGCAGGCTGACCCCGTGCAGCGGCTTGAGCGGCGCCGTCGAGTGGTAGGCCGCCTCCTGGTGACCGGTCCGGGTGAGCACCACACCGCGCGCGATCATCGCGGCACCCGAAGCGAGCGCGACGAGCAGGATCGCGAAGCCGGAACGCACCGCGAGTGCCATCCCCGCGGGACCTGCGGGCCGGTGCCGGAACGACGCGACGGCGAAAACGGTGAGCAGTACCACGAGGACACCACCGCCCACCGCGAGCGTCATTGACACCGCGGTGTCGAACGGTGTCTCCATGTCGAGGTGCGAGGGCACCCTGCGCCAGGCCTGAAGAGTGATACCGCCGACCTCCAGGACGCAGTCGGCGGCGAACACGACGAGCAGCAGAGCGCGCAGCCGCGAACCGATGTGCAGATACGACGTCACCCAGGTCACCGCGATCAGCGTCGCCCCGAAGGACAGCCCGAAGGTGACGGGCTTGCGCCAGGAGACGGGGCCGTCCCAGGGGCCGCCATCGACGGCGAACACCACCAGGTGCACGAGTCCGGCGACGATCAGAAGAAGTCCGACGGTGTGGCAGAGGCGCTCCGCCGGGCGGTCCCCCGCCATGGCCGCGACGACAGGGGGACGTTCCACCCCGCCGCCCTCCCGGGTGAGCTTCGTGGTCTCCATGCCGTCAGCCTCGCGAGAGCGCCGCCTCCGGTCGTCGTCCCGCCGAAGACACCCGCCGTACGCCCCGCGGAGTAGCCGGACCGGACGCAGGCACGAACAGCGGCCGTACGGCTCGCAGTCCGGCCCGCTGTCGGACCGCGGACGTAGGGTCGGAGGTGTCGCATGGTGCGCTTGACACAAAAATCGAACATCCATTCTTATGGAGGCTCCGGCGAGGCTCTCGGCGGGTGATTCGCCGTGGTTTTGACGGAGATGCACCCGAGTTATCCACAGGCCGGACGGGCGTCGGGGCGCATTGTCAGTGGCAGGCGTTAGCGTCTTTGACGTGAAGCGATCGACTCAAGCAAACCGGGTGGAACCCATGGCAGGAACCGACCGCGAGAAGGCGCTCGACGCCGCGCTCGCACAGATTGAACGGCAGTTCGGCAAGGGCGCCGTGATGCGCCTCGGCGAGCGGCCGAACGAGCCCATCGAGGTCATCCCCACCGGGTCGACCGCACTCGACGTCGCCCTCGGCGTCGGCGGCCTGCCGCGTGGCCGTGTCGTGGAGGTGTACGGCCCGGAGTCCTCCGGCAAGACGACCCTGACCCTGCACGCGGTGGCGAACGCGCAGAAGGCCGGCGGCCAGGTCGCCTTCGTGGACGCGGAGCACGCCCTCGACCCCGAGTACGCGAAGAAGCTCGGCGTCGACATCGACAACCTGATCCTCTCCCAGCCGGACAACGGCGAGCAGGCGCTGGAGATCGTGGACATGCTGGTCCGCTCCGGCGCCCTCGACCTCATCGTCATCGACTCCGTCGCCGCGCTCGTCCCACGCGCGGAGATCGAGGGCGAGATGGGCGACAGCCACGTCGGTCTCCAGGCCCGTCTGATGAGCCAGGCCCTGCGGAAGATCACCAGCGCGCTCAACCAGTCCAAGACCACCGCGATCTTCATCAACCAGCTCCGCGAGAAGATCGGCGTGATGTTCGGCTCCCCGGAGACCACGACCGGTGGCCGGGCGCTGAAGTTCTACGCCTCGGTGCGCATCGACATCCGCCGCATCGAGACCCTGAAGGACGGCACCGAGGCGGTCGGCAACCGCACCCGCTGCAAGGTCGTCAAGAACAAGGTCGCCCCGCCCTTCAAGCAGGCCGAGTTCGACATCCTCTACGGCCAGGGCATCAGCCGCGAGGGCGGCCTGATCGACATGGGCGTGGAGCACGGCTTCGTCCGCAAGGCCGGCGCCTGGTACACGTACGAGGGCGACCAGCTCGGCCAGGGCAAGGAGAACGCGCGCAACTTCCTGAAGGACAACCCCGACCTGGCCAACGAGATCGAGAAGAAGATCAAGGAGAAGCTGGGCGTCGGCGTGCGTCCGGAGGAGCCCACCGCTGAGCCGGGCGCGGACGCCGCCGTCTCCGCCACCGCCGACGAGGCCGCGAAGGCGGTGCCTGCTCCTGCGGCCAAGACAGCCAAGACCAAGGCTCCGGCTGCCAAGAGCTGACGTATGACACGGCGAACGGACTGGGCCGAGTACGACGCCTACCCGAACCTTCCGCGAGGGCGGGACGGGAGAGGCGACGCGGCTCTTGCCGAGCCGGACGGCGATGCGTACGGGGCCGATGCGGGGCACGGCGCGCAGGGAGGACACGACCGCGCGAGGTCACGCGGCACGACGGCGTACGGCACCGGGGGGTCGTACGGCGACGAGCCGGGCGGCAGCGAGCGGCCGGACCACGGGGGACCGGACGACTTCGGCTCGTCCGGTGGCGGTTCGCGCCGTGGCGGCCGGGCCCGTGGGGCGGGCGGCTCCCGCGGGCGCCCACAGCGGCGCCGCGGCGAGCCGTCCGATGAGGACGGGGGCTCCGCCTCCTCGTCGAGGGCCGAGCAGGAAGAGTCCTCAGGGGACCCGGTGGAGCGGGCACGGGCGATCTGCCTGCGCCTGCTCACCGGGACCCCGCGCACCCGCAAGCAACTCGCCGACGCCCTGCGCAAGCGGGAGATCCCGGACGAGGCCGCCGAGGAGGTGCTGTCGCGGTTCGAGGAAGTCGGGCTGATCAACGACAGCGCGTTCGCGGACGCCTGGGTGGAGTCCCGGCACCACGGCCGGGGGCTCGCCCGGCGGGCACTGGCCCAGGAGCTGCGGACCAAGGGCGTCGACTCCACGCTGATCGACGCGGCCGTCTCCCAGCTCGACTCGGAGCAGGAAGAGAAGACCGCGCGCGAACTCGTCGCCCGCAAGCTGCGCTCCACACGCGGCCTCGACCGCGACAAGCGCCTGCGCCGCCTCGCGGGCATGCTCGCCCGCAAGGGCTACTCCGAGGGCATGGCGCTGCGGGTGGTCCGGCAGGCGCTGGAGGAGGAGGGGGAGGACACGGAGTTCCTCGGGGACGAGGGGTTCTGACGGGGCAGGAGTCAAAGAGGTGCGGCCGCAGGGATGCGGACCGCGCTCAGTACGGCGTGACCGTCGAACCCGGCGGTTCGGTGACTCCTTGCCGGTGCTGTCGTCGTCCGCATCGAAGCCATGCCGCACGGCTTCGGAGTACCGGCGTCGGAGCAGCGCCATCGCCGACCGCCTACGACGTCACCGGCAGCCCCGCCGCCTTCCACGCCTGGAACCCGCCGACCAGGTCCGTGGCCCGTCCCAGCCCCAAACCGTGCAGAGAGGCTGCCGCGAGGCTCGACGCATAACCCTCGTTGCAGATCACCACGACCCGCACCTCGTGACTCGTGGCCTCGGGCACGCGGTGGCTGCCCTGCGGGTCGAGGCGCCACTCCAGCTCGTTGCGCTCGACGACGAGGGCGCCCGGGATCAGACCGTCCCGCTCGCGCAGGGCGGCGTATCGGATGTCGACCAGGAGTGCGTCGCCGGCGCGAGCAGCGTCGTAAGCCTCCTTCGGCTCGATCCGCTCGTAGCCACCGCGCACCCGCTCCAGCAACTCGTCGATGCCGACGGGCTGTTCACCCGCGCCGCCCGCTTGCCCGCCGACCGGCCCGTCGCCGCTCACTGCCAGTCCTCCGGGCGCTCGACCTGCTCCAGGCGCAGGACCTGGCCCACGCGGCTGTAGCGGCGGATCTGCGGCAGGGGCGGGTAGTAGGCGTGGACGGAGACCGCGTGTTGGTCGGTGGACTCGTTGAGCACCTCGTGGACATGGTGGCGACCGAAAGCGCGCCCCTTGCCGGCCGGTAGCTGCCGCTCCCGGTCCACGCCGTCGGTGAGTTCCAGGGTCTTCCAGCCGTCGGCGGGCAGCCGGGCGGCGAGCGAGTTCTCCTTGAGCTCCCCGGACGCCGTCACGAAGGCGCCGACGGACTCGGCGTGGTCGTGCCAGCCGGTGCCTGTGCCGGGCGGCCAGCCGATCAGCCAGGCCTCGCTGCCGCCGGGCCCCTCCAGACGCACCCAGGTGCGGCCCTCGGGGTCGAGCGGGAGGGAGGCGATCAGCTCCGCGTCGGCGGCCGTACGCCGTACGAAGTCGAGGAGGTCCGCCTGTGTCGGAACCTGGGCGGCTGCGACGGCAGAGGGAGGGGCAGAAGGGGAGACAGACACGTGGCACCGTCCTGAAGAAGCGTTCGCGGGGGCGCGCAGCAGCACTGGAAGGCGCGCGCGGGGAGAGGGAATGCGAATTCAGCAGGACGGACGACACACGCAGCCCGCATAGCGGACGAGGTCCATATGGACCCTCCGCCACAGGCGCACATAGGTGTCGGTCACGTACCGGAGTACACCATTGACGGTCCAGAGCGGTCAACTCACCGTCACAATGTGGACCACAGGGTGACGGTGAGTACGGTCACTTCGAGGGTGAGCCGGCCGTGGCCTCCGCCTTCGCCGGTCCTCCCAGCGTCGCCTCCGCCGCCGAGTACAGCTCGGCCGGCCGTACTCCGCCCAGGGCCGCGACCAGGTGGCCGTCCGGGCGTACCAGCAATACGGTGTGGGCCGCCGCGCCGGGGTAGCTCTCCGCGACCAGCAGTTCGGCGGGGTGCGGCAGCGCGGCCACCGCGGCCGCCAGTCGGGGCATGATCCCCGCGGTCATCCAGTGCTTGCGGTCCCACACCGCCGTGCCCGGTGCGATCAGCACCACCAGCAGGACTCCGCGCCCGAGCCGGTCCCGCAGCTGTACGAAAGTGCCGTCCTCCGCGGTGACCCGCACATCGGTGACCGGCTCGCCCGGCGCCGTGGCCACGGGGACCTCGGCTTCGAGGTTCCGGGGAGCGAGCGGGGAGGCGGCGTACGCCCCCACCGCGCCGAATGTTCCGCGCCCCAGGTGACCGTCCGTGAGCAGCGCGTCGTGGCCGCGGGCCGAGCCGGGCACGTAGGCGCGCAGCCCTCCGCCGCCGCGCAGCAGCGGCAGGGCCTGGTCGGCTGCGCGCAGCCGACCCGCGACGACCGCGCGTCGTTCCGCCTGGTAGCTGTCGAGCAGAGCCTCGTGCGGCCCGTGGTGCCAGGCGAGCGCCAGCTTCCAGGCCAGGTTGTCGGCGTCCCTGAGCCCCTCGTCGAGTCCCTGCGCGCCCAGCGCGCCGAGCAGGTGCGCCGCGTCCCCGGCGAGGAAGACCCGGCGGACCCGCCAGCGGCGGGCGAGCCGGTGGTGGACCGTGTGGACTCCGGTGTCGAGGAGTTCGTACGGCGGTGTCGGGCCCCCGGTCCAGCCGGCCAGGGTCTCCCGGATGCGGGCCAGCAGCAGCTCGGGTGTGACCAGGTCCTTGCCCGGCGGCAGCAGCCAGTCCAGGCGCCACACGCCGTCCGGGAGGGGGCGGGCGGTCACCTCCCCGGCCGAGGGCCCGGACGTCCGCCACGGCGGCATCCGGTGGAGCAACGCTTCGTCCGCCCACGGAAGTTCCGTGCGCAGCGCGGCCACGGCGTGTCGCTCCACCGCCGTACGGCCCGGGAAGCGGATGTCCTGGAGCTTGCGCACGGTGGAGCGCGGGCCGTCGCAGCCGACCAGGTAACTGCCGCGCCACCAGGTGCCCCTGGGGCCGCGGGTGTGGGCGGTGACCCCGGAGGCCTCCTGTTCGACGGTGTCGAGGCGGCTGTCCACGGCGACCTCGACGAGCGGCTCGGTGGCCAGGGCGGCGCGCAGGGCGCCGGTCAGGACGTGCTGGGCGATGTGCAGCGGGGCGGGTTCGTCGCCGCCGAACGTGACCTCGCGCATCACCTGCTTGCGCCGCATCGACCGCCATCCGGCCCAATGGGCTCCCTCCTGCGCGAGCGGCTGTCCGCTCAGCCGCTCCATCAGGGTGGCGGTGTCCTCGCGCAGGACGACGGTCCGCGCGGGGCGCGGCTCCTCCTTGCCCGGGCCCTCGTCCAGCACGACGCAGGGCACTTCCTGGCGGGCCAGTGCCAGGGCGAGCGTGAGCCCGACGGGTCCCGCGCCGACGATGATCACCGGGTCCACGGCGCGGCGCCCCCTGCTCGTGGCGGCGTCCTGACGGACGTATGTGAACAGGAAGTTGGAGCAGGGTGCACGATCACAGAACGTATGCAACCCATTGGCGGGGTTTGCGTCAAGCGACGGAGGCAGTGGCGATCATGCCACTGCCTCCCTCTGTCACGCAGGCGACGTGACTGCTCGTCAGAAGATGCCGCCTCCGTCGGAGGCACCGGTACCGAAGCTGCCGCCCACCGCGGCCGGATTGACCTCCACCGCGTCCTCGCCGAGGACCGCGCCCGTGCTCTTCTTGCTGCGCCGGAGCCTGCCTTCCAGCCAGCTCGCGAAGCTGGTGAGGAGGAAGTTGACCACGATGAAGATGACTGCCACTCCGATGAAGCTCTGGATGACGTTGGCGTAGTTGGCCGCGAACGTGCTGCGTGCGCTGAGCAGCTCCGAGTAGCCGATCATCACGCCGCCCAGCGCGGTGTCCTTCACGATGACCACCAGCTGGCTGACGATGGCGGGCAGCATGGCCGTCACCGCCTGCGGGAGCAGGATGCTGGTCATCGTCTGGCCCTTGCGCAGACCGATCGCGTACGCGGCTTCCGTCTGCCCCTTGGGGAGCGCCAGGATGCCGGCCCGGACGATTTCGGCGAGGACCGAGGCGTTGTAGAGCACCAGGCCGGTGACGACCGCGTACAGGGGCCGGTCCTCGGTGGTCACGTTCGTGGAGCGTGCGAAGAACTCATTCGCGAACAGCATCAGCAGGAGCACAGGGATCGAGCGGAAGAACTCGACCACGACTGCGGCGGGCACCCGCACCCACCGGTGGTCCGACATGCGCGCGATGCCGAAGAAGGCGCCCAGCGGGAGGGCGATGACCATGGAGAGGGCGGCGGCCTTCAGGGTGTCGCCGAGGCCCGGCAGGAGATACGTCGTCCACGCCTCGGACGTGGTGAACGGCTGCCACAGTGCCCACTTCAGCTGGCCCTTGTCGTCCAGCGTCCGCCAGACCCACCACACCAGCAGGGCGAGCAGGAGGACGAAGACCACCGACAGAAGGACGTTGCGCCGCTTGGCCCGGGGGCCGGGGGCGTCGTAGAGGACGGAGGTCATCGCTTCACCGCCAGTCGCTTGCCCAGCCAGCCGAGGATGAGGCCGGTGGGAAGGGTCAGAACCACGAAGCCGAAGGCGAAGACCGCGCCGATGAGCAGCGTCTGGGCCTCGTTCTCGATCATCGTCTTCATGAGAGCGGCGGCCTCGGCCACGCCGATCGCGGCCGCCACGGTGGTGTTCTTGGTCAAAGCGATCAGCACGTTGGCCAGCGGACCGATGACCGCACGGAACGCCTGTGGCAGCACGATCAGGCGGAGGGTCTGGCCAAAGCTCAGCCCGATGGCGCGGGCCGCCTCCGCCTGTCCCAGCGGGACAGTGTTGATGCCGGAGCGCAGCGCCTCGCAGACGAAGGCCGAGGTGTAGGCGACGAAACCGAGGACCGCCAGCCTGAAGCCCTGCACCTTGAAGTCGGAAGCGCCCAGCGTCACGCCGAAGATGTCGGCGAGGCCGAGCGAGTTGAAGACGATGATGACCGTCAGGGGGATGTTCCGGACGATGTTGACGTAGGCGGTGCCGAACCCGCGCATCAGCGGGACCGGGCTGACCCGCATCGCGGCCAGCAGGGTGCCCCAGATCAGGGAGCCGAGGGCGGAGAGGGCGGTGAGTTTCACCGTCATCCAGAACGCCCCCAGGACGTCATAACCATGAAGAAAGTCGAACACGATCTCCCGCGCTTCCGGGTGTGTGGCGTACGAGGGGGCGTTGGCGCGCCGCCGCCGTGATCGCGGTTGGCGGCGGCGCGCCCGAGGAACCCTGGGCTGCAGCCCTTGCCTTACTTGACGATCTGGCCGATCTGCGGCGCGGGCTCGTACTTGTAGTTGGCCGGGCCGAAGTTCTTCTCGACGTCCTTCTTCCAGGTGCCGTCGCTGACCATGCTCTTCAGAGCGTCGTTGATCTTGTTGACGGTCGCGGTGTCACCCTTCTTCACACCGATGCCGTAGTTCTCGTTGCTGAGCTTGAGCCCGAGGAGCTTGAACTGGCCCTTGTACTGGGCCTGCGCGGCGTAGCCCGCGAGGATCGAGTCGTCCGTGGTCAGCGCGTCCACCGCACCGCTCTGGAGGCTGGCGACGCACTCCGAGTAGCCGCTGTTCTCCTTGAGGTTGGCCTTGGGGGCGATCTTCTTCTGGACGTTCTGCGCCGAGGTGGAGCCGGTCACGGAGCACAGCTTCTTGCCGTTGAGGTCCGTGCCCTTGCTGATCGTCGAGTCCTTCTTGACCAGCAGGTCCTGGTGGGCCAGGAAGTAGGGGCCGGCGAAGTCGACCTTCTGCTTGCGCTCGTCGGTGATCGAGTACGAGGCCACGATGAACTTCACGTCGCCGCGGGACAGTGCGTTCTCACGGTCGGCACTCTTGGTCTCGACGAACTGGATCTGGCTGGGCTTGTAGCCGAGCTTGCCCGCCACGTACGTTGCCACGTCCACGTCGAAGCCGGAGAAGGAACCGTTCGGCTCCTTCAGGCCCAGGCCGGGCTGGTCGTACTTGATGCCGATCTTGATCTTCTTGCCGCCACCGGAGGAACCGCTGTCGTTGTTGCTGGAACCACAAGCCGTAGCCGCCACGGCGAGGGCGAGCACGGCGGCCGAAGCGGCGGTGACCTTGCGGAGCTTCATGGTGAACATCCTTTGGCTGGTGAAGAGAGGAGCGCCGGCAGAGATGAGGAGAGCCGGCGAGGGCGAGGCGGGGCGGACCGTCAGTGGTGGAGGATCTTCGACAGGAAGTCCTTGGCGCGGTCGCTGCGCGGATTGCTGAAGAACTGGTCGGGCGCAGCCTCCTCGACGATCCGGCCGTCCGCCATGAAGACCACACGGTTTGCAGCCGATCGTGCGAAGCCCATCTCATGGGTGACGACGATCATGGTCATGCCGTCGCGGGCGAGCTGCTGCATGACCTCGAGGACCTCGTTGATCATCTCCGGGTCGAGGGCCGACGTCGGCTCGTCGAAGAGCATGACCTTCGGGTCCATGGCCAGCGCCCGCGCGATGGCGACGCGCTGCTGCTGGCCGCCGGAGAGCTGTGCGGGGTACTTGTCCGCCTGAGTGGCCACGCCCACCCGGTCGAGCAGAGCCCGGGCCTTCTCCTCGGCCTTCTTCTTGTCGGCCTTGCGGACCTTGATCTGGCCCAGCATCACGTTCTCGAGCACGGTCTTGTGCGCGAAGAGGTTGAAGGACTGGAAGACCATCCCCACGTCGGCGCGCAGCCGGGCCAGCTCCTTGCCCTCCTGGGGCAGCGCCTTGCCGTCGATCGTGATCGAGCCCGAGTCGACTGTCTCCAGGCGGTTGATGGTGCGGCACAGGGTGGACTTACCGGACCCGGAGGGCCCGATGACCACGACGACCTCGCCGCGGGCGATCGTCAGGTCGATGTCCTGGAGTACGTGCAACGCGCCGAAGTGCTTGTTGACGCTCTTCAGGACGACCAGTTCGCCGGTCGCGGCCACATCTTCCTTGGCCACCGATACTTCGGTCATCGCTATCGGGCTCCGTCCTCCTCGGTTTCGGAGGACAGTAGTAACCCCGTTCCACCAGCGTCATTACATCTGAGGGGAATCTGAGCATCACGATCCGATAGCAATCGGACACGTGTCGTAGCACTTCGCGGTACTTGCCCGCGGGCCGCGTATCGGCCGGGTAACTAAAGCGGTCCGCAACCGGAACCCACTTGACGGCGTACTCGTCCATCAGCGTGACTGCCTTGGTGCACGCTTGGTGCACGCGCGCGCGTGCCAGGCGTTTTGTACCCATCCTGATCGTACGGCCGATGAACCGAAGGAGGCCCGGATGAGACTGCTCCTCGTCGAGGACGACAACCATGTCGCCGCCGCTCTTTCTGCGGTTCTGGCGCGGCACGGTTTCGACGTCACGCACGCGCGTAGCGGCGAGGAAGCTCTCCAGGCGCTCGTTCCGGAGGGCGACGGCTTCGGCGTCGTCCTGCTCGACCTGGGCCTGCCCGACCAGGACGGCTACGAGGTCTGCGGCAAGATCCGCAAGCGCACCAGCACTCCGGTGATCATGGTCACCGCGCGCTCCGACGTCCGCTCCCGCATCCACGGCCTCAACCTCGGCGCCGACGACTACGTGGTGAAGCCGTACGACACCGGGGAACTGCTCGCCCGTATCCACGCCGTCAGCCGGCGCAGCGTCCACGAGGACGCCGGGGCGGGCGGCGACCACCAGCTGCGCCTCGGGTCCATGCTCATCGAGCTGCCCACCCGGCAGGTCAGCGTGGACGGTTCGGTCGTCCAACTGACCCGCAAGGAGTTCGATCTCCTCGCCCTCCTCGCGCAGCGCCCCGGGGTCGTCTTCCGCCGGGAGCAGATCATCAGCGAGGTGTGGCGCACCAGCTGGGAGGGGACCGGACGCACCCTGGAGGTGCACGTCGCGTCCCTGCGCGCCAAGCTGCGCATGCCTGCCCTGATCGAGACCGTACGCGGCGTCGGTTACCGGCTTGTCGCCCCGTCCTCGTAGCGTGCACGGGTGCGTACTCGTCTTCTTCCGCTGCTGATCGTCCTGATGGCGGCCGTGCTGCTCGCGCTCGGCGTCCCGCTCGCCGTGAGCGTGGCCTCCGCCCAGCAGCAGAAGGTCGTCGTCGACCGGATCGACGACACGGCGCGCTTCGCGTCCCTCGCTCAGTTCGTCACCGACGCGTGCAGTCCCACGCGCACGTCCATGGACGAGCGGCTCAAGACTCTGAGCAGTGAACTCGCGAGCTATTACGGCGTCTACGGCATCCGGGCAGGGGTGTTCTGCCGCACCGACATCCCCATGGCCCAGGCGCCGCAGGACTTCTACCTCCCCGACCAGGGCGAGGTGCGCGATGCCTTTGCCGAGGCGCTGCTCAGCCGCCGCAGCCACGACCCCAAGCAGGTGTGGCCCTGGCAGCGCAACCGTCTGGTCGTCGCCTCACCGGTCATCCGGGACGGCGATGTCGTGGCGGTCGTGGTCACCGACTCGCCCACCGGGGCGCTGCGTTCGCGGATCCTGCACGGCTGGCTGGTCATTGGTGCGGGCGAGATCGCTGCGATGCTGCTGGCCGTCGGCGCCGCTTTGCGGCTGACCGGCTGGGTGCTCAGGCCGGTACGGGTGCTGGACGCCACCACGCACGCGATCGCGAGCGGCCGTCTGAAGTCCCGGGTGGCGGCTGCCGGCGGTCCTCCGGAACTCCGGCGCCTGGCCCGCTCGTTCAACGAGATGGCGGACAATGTCGAGGACGTGCTGGAGCAGCAGCGCGCCTTCGTCGCCGACGCCTCGCACCAGTTGCGCAACCCCCTTGCGGCGCTGCTGCTGCGTATCGAACTGCTCGCTCTCGAACTGCCGGAGGACAATGAGGAGATCGCATCGGTCCGCACCGAGGGCAAGCGCCTCGCGGAGGTCCTCGACGACCTGCTCGACCTGGCCCTGGCCGAGCACACCGAGGCCGACCTGCGGATCACCGACATCGGGGCGCTGACCGCCGAGCGCGTCGCGGCCTGGACGCCGACCGCCCAGGCCAAGGGGGTACGGCTGGTGGGGAATTGCCCGCCGACCACCGCCTGGGCCGATCCGGTCACGCTCTCCAGCGCGCTGGACGCGGTGATCGACAACGCGGTCAAGTTCACGCCCAAGGACGAGTGCGTCGAGGTCACGGTCGCGGCCGACGGTGACACCTCGTCGGTCGTGGTCACCGACAACGGTCCTGGTCTGACCGACGAGGAACTCGCCCGAGTCGGCGACCGCTTCTGGCGCAGCGGCCGCCACCAGAACATCAAGGGCTCCGGTCTAGGCCTGTCCATCTCGCGCACGCTGCTCGCCGCGGGCGGCGGCTCGATCTCGTACGGCCATCACCAGCCGCACGGGCTGACGGTGACGGTGTCCGTGCCGAGGAACAGCCCCGCGGTCTGACGGCGGTACTACGGCTTGACGGAGCGGTAGTAGCGCCGGGCGCCCTCGTGCAGGGCCAGCGGGTCGGTGTAGATCGCGGTGCGCAGGTCGACGAGCTGAGCGGAGTGGACCCTCGTGCCGATGCCGTCGCGGCTCCTGATCACGGTGCGAGTCATCCACTCGGTGAGCCGCGGGTCCATGTCCTTGCGCGTCATCAGCAGGTTGGAAACGGCCAGCGTGGGCACGGCGACCCCTCCCTGGATGCTGGGGTAGGCGGACTCCGGCATGTTCGTGGCGCGGTAGTAGCGGGTGGCACGGTCCTGGCCGTGCAGGTCGGCGACGAGGCGGGGCGTGATCGGCACGAACCGGAAGGTGAAGGTGTGGGCGAGCTTCTGCAGCCCCTCCGTGGGCAGCCCGCCCGACCAGAAGAACGCATCGATCTTGCCGTGCTTCAGCCGGTCCGGCCCGGTGTCGATGCCGTCGGCGAACGGCGTGATGTCCTTCGCCGCGTCGATGCCGGCCGCGTTGAGCACCCGGTCGGCGATCAGCCGCACACCTGAGCTGGGCGGCCCGATGGCCACCCGCTTGCCCTTGAGGTCCTCGACGGACTCGATGGCCGAGTCCCGCGGGACGACCAGCTGTACGTAGTCGTCGTACAGGCGGGCGACACCGCGCAGCTGGTCCGCGCCGGGGTTGTGGCGGGCGAGCTCGTACGTCTCCACCGCGTCGGCCGCGGCGATGGTGAAGTCGGCCTTGCCGGTCGCCACGCGTCTGACGTTCTCCTGGGAGCCGTCGCTGGTCAGCAGCTTCACCTTCAGGTCCGGCATGTCCTTGTCGAGCGCGGTGCGCAGCAGCTTGCCGTACTGCTGGTACACGCCGGCCGGCGTACCCGTGCTGATCGTGATCGTTCCGCTCGGAGGGGCCTCGCCCAGGGGCAGCAGCCACCACAGCAGCAACCCGAAGGCGACGAAGCCGGCAGCCGCGCCCTGCAGGGCCCGGCGTCTGCCGATCCGGGGGAACATCTTGGACATGGCAGGGATCCTGCCAGCCGGAACGCGGTGCTGACCAGGGCTGCTGACCGGGGCGGGGTCACAACGGGATCACGACCGGGCGTTGTCAGTGGCGGTCGATACAGTCGCCGTATGAGTTCATCGCCCGCCGACCTGGTTCGCCAATTCCACCTCGCCGTCGGGCTCGAGGTCCGCAGTACGCCCACCGAGGTCGCGCCCTCGCTGGCCGCCCACCGCGGAGAACTGCTCGCGGAGGAGGCCGCGGAGGTCGCCGAGGTCTCGGTCACGGGCCCGCTCGACAAGCTCGCCCACGAACTGGCCGACGTCGTCTACGTGGCCTACGGCACCGCCCTCGTCCACGGCATCGACCTGGACGCGGTGATCGCGGAGATCCACCGCTCCAACATGACCAAGCTGGGCCCCGACGGCCTGGTCACCCGCCGCGCCGACGGCAAGGTCCTCAAGGGCGACCACTACGAGGCCCCGGACGTCTCAGCGGTACTGCGCCGACAGGGGTGGGCGCCGGACGGCACATGAGGCCTCGCGGCAGTACGGCCGAAGGTCCTGTGCCGACGACCATGCGCTCGTACGCCAGGGCGTGCGGCTCATCCTGGACGGCGAGCCCGATCTGACCGTGGTCGCCGAGGCCGGGGACGGGGCGGAGGAGGCCGAGCCGGCACGCGCGCGTGACGTCGATCTGGCCGTCCTGGACACCGCCATGCCCCGGATGACGGGCCTCCAGGCGGCCCGTGAACTCTCCCGCCGCCTGCCCGGCCTGCGCATCCTCATGCTCACCATGTACGACAACGAGGAGTACTTCTTCGAGGCCCTCAGGGCCGGAGCCGGCGGCTACGTCCTCAAGTCCGCCGCCGACCGCGACCCGGTCGGCGCCTGCCGGGCGGCGGTGCGCGACGAGCCGTTCGTGTACCCGGGAGCGGAGCGGGCCCTCGTGCGCTCCTACATGGACCGCCTGAGCCGGGGCGACGACCTGCCCGCGCGGCCGGTCACCGAGCGCGAGGAGGAGATCCTCAAACCGGTCGCCGAGGGCCACACCTCGAAGGAGATCGGCGAACTGCTCTTCATCAGCACGCAGACGGTCGAGCGCCACCGCGCGAACCTCCTGCACAAGCTGGGCGTGCGCGACCGCCTGGAACTCACCCGCCACGCGATCCGCGCGGGCCTCATCGAGCCCTGAGCCCCCGGTTGTCCACAGGACGGCGGGAGGCACTCCCGGCACCGCCTACCCTTGTCACATGAGCAGCATCGACCGGAGCCAGGCAGTGGGCGTGAAGACCTACGAAGTGCGCACCTACGGGTGCCAGATGAACGTCCACGATTCCGAGCGATTGTCCGGGCTGCTCGAAGAGGCCGGGTACGTGCGCGCGCCCGAGGGCTCCGACGGCGACGCCGACGTCGTCGTCTTCAACACCTGCGCCGTCCGCGAGAACGCCGACAACCGGCTGTACGGCAACCTCGGCCGCCTCGCGCCGAAGAAGGCCTCGCGGCCCGGCATGCAGATCGCGGTCGGCGGCTGTCTCGCGCAGAAGGACCAGGACACCATCGTGAAGAAGGCGCCCTGGGTGGACGTCGTCTTCGGCACGCACAACATCGGCAAGCTCCCGGTGCTGCTGGAACGCGCGCGCGTCCAGGAAGAGGCCCAGGTCGAGATCGCCGAGTCCCTTGAGGCGTTCCCCTCCACGCTGCCGACGCGCCGCGAGAGCGCGTACGCGGCGTGGGTGTCGATCTCCGTCGGCTGCAACAACACCTGCACCTTCTGCATCGTCCCGGCCCTGCGCGGCAAGGAGAAGGACCGGCGTACCGGCGACATCCTCGCCGAGATCGAGGCTCTGGTCGCCGAGGGCGTCTCCGAGATCACCCTGCTCGGGCAGAACGTCAACGCGTACGGCTCCGACATCGGCGACCGCGAGGCCTTCAGCAAGCTGCTGCGGGCCTGCGGGCAGATCGAGGGCCTGGAGCGCGTCCGCTTCACCTCCCCGCACCCGCGCGACTTCACCGACGACGTGATCGCGGCGATGGCCGAGACCCCGAACGTGATGCCGCAGCTGCACATGCCGCTGCAGTCCGGCTCGGACACGGTCCTGAAGGCGATGCGCCGCTCGTACCGGCAGGAGCGCTACCTCGGGATCATCGAGAAGGTACGGGCCGCCATCCCGCACGCGGCGATCACCACCGACATCATTGTGGGCTTCCCCGGCGAGACGGAGGACGACTTCGAGCAGACCCTGCACGTGGTCCGTGAGGCGCGGTTCGCGCAGGCCTTCACCTTCCAGTACTCCAAGCGCCCCGGCACCCCGGCCGCGACCATGGAGAACCAGATCCCGAAGGAGGTCGTCCAGGCGCGTTACGAGCGTCTCGTCGCCCTCCAGGAGGAGATCTCCTGGGAGGAGAACAAGAAGCAGGTCGGCCGCACCCTGGAGCTGATGGTCGCCGAGGGCGAGGGCCGCAAGGACGGCGCCACCCACCGCCTCTCCGGCCGCGCCCCGGACAACCGCCTGGTCCACTTCACCAAGCCCGAGCAGGAGGTGCGGCCCGGCGACGTGGTCACGGTCGAGATAACGTACGCCGCCCCGCACCACCTGCTCGCCGAGGGAGCCGTCCTCGACGTGCGCCGCACCCGCGCGGGCGACGCCTGGGAGAAGCGCAACGCGGCAGAGGCGGCGAAGCCAACGGGGGTCCTGCTGGGTCTGCCGAAGATCGGCGTCCCGGAGCCGCTGCCGGTGGCGACGGGGAGCGGCTGCGGCTGCGACTGACCGCTCCGCTCGGCGCGGTGTCCGCCGCCGGGCGGCGGGGCTACCCTGCCGATCATGCTTGTCGCCGCCGCGGTCTGTCCCTGTCCGCCACTGCTCGTGCCCGAGGTTGCCGCGGGTGCCGCCACCGAGATGGACGTCGCGCGTGCCGCGTGCACGGACGCGGTCGGTGTGCTCGCCGCCGCTCGTCCCGACCGGCTCGTCGTCGTCGGCCCCACAGAGCAGAGCGGCCAAGTCACCTATCCCGAAGGCACGCATGGCTCCTTCCGCGGGTTCGGCGTCGACGTGGACGTACGGCTCGGCAGGGCCGGGCACGCCGAGGCCGAAGTCCCGGCTTCAGCGGCCTCGGAGCGGTTGCTTCCGCCCTCGTTGGCGGTGGCCGCATGGCTGCTGCAGCGCACCGGCTGGTCCGCTGCCCCGATCGAGGGACTCGCTGTGGGGGAACCTCTGGCGGCCGAGCGGTGTATTCAAACCGGGAGGGACATCGCCGCCGGGGCCGAGCGGGTGGCGCTGCTGGTCATGGGCGACGCCAGTGCCTGCCGCACGCTCAAGGCCCCCGGTTACCTCGACGAGCGCGCGGGGCCCTTCGACGCGGAGGTCGCGCGTGCGCTGGGAGCGGCGGACGTGGCGGCCCTCAAGGCCCTGGACATCGAGCTGGCATCCGAGCTGAAGGCATCGGGCCGGGCCCCCTGGCAGGTCCTTGCGGGCGCGGCCGAGGGCACGGACCTCGCGGGCGCGCTGCTGTACGAGGACGCGCCGTACGGCGTGGGCTACATGGTCGCGACCTGGTCGTAGAGGCGCGGGAGCAAACGGCGGACGGCCGGGAGCCCTCGGGCTCCGCGGCCGTCCGTCGGTGTGCCGTGCCGTTCAGGAAGTGGGCGGCGGGGAGGGCGGTGCGGTCGTGCCACCACCTGCCCCCGCGCCGTTCCTGTGCGCGAGTCGGTCCATGGCGCCCTTGGCCTTGCCCGTCCCGGTATGGATCTTGTCGCTGTACTTGCCCTTGGTCTTCTCGTCGACGACCTTCGCGGCCTTGTCGAGACCGTGCGTGATCTTGTCCCCGTGCTGCTGCGCGAGGCCGGAGACCTTGTCCTTGGCCGGGTTGAGCTTGGCCCTGAGGTTGTTCAGGAGACCCATCGTCCACCTTCTGTCGTTCCCGGGCTCGGCGCGCCCCCGCGGCTCACTCGGGCCAGGGGCGGTTACGTGCGGGCGTCCTCGCCGGCGTCCCTGTCGGCCGCTTCCTCGGCGGACTGCTGCTTGGGGATCTCGACGGCCTCGCCGGAAGCGGACTCGGCGGCCTCCGTCGCCTCCGGTTCGCCCTCGGTCGGCTCCTCGGCCTCGGCCGGCCCCTTCGCCTCTGCCGCCTCCTCCGTCGTGGGCTCGGCCGTCGGTGTGTCGGCCTGAGCCTCGGCGGTTGACGCCTCCTCCGTAGCCTTCGACCTCCGCAGAAGTCGTGCGAAAACGCCCATATCCACTCCATACGTTACTCGTGCGGGCGAAATCCCGCGTCGTCCGGTGCGTCCGTTTGCGCCGCCCGGGTCGCCGCCCCCCGAAACCGGCGGCGAGAGCCTCGCAACGGGCAACGACCCGGCTCCCGTGCCGTCACGTAACTCGTTCGAGGAGTGCCCTCGGGGTTTGCGAGACTGGTGCGGTGAGCAGCGCACCCCCCGCCCCCCGAGTCATCGCCGTCGTCGGACCGACCGCGGCCGGAAAGTCCGATCTGGGCGTTTTCCTCGCCCGGCAGCTCGGAGGCGAGGTCGTCAACGCCGACTCCATGCAGCTCTACCGTGGGATGGACATCGGCACCGCCAAACTGACGCCCGAGGAGCGCGGCGGCATTCCGCACCACCTCCTCGACATCTGGGACGTGACGGTCACGGCGTCGGTCGCCGAGTACCAGAAGCTCGCCCGCGACAAGATCGACGGCCTGCTCGCCGAAGGCCGCTGGCCGATCCTGGTCGGCGGCTCCGGCCTGTACGTCCGCGGTGCCGTCGACAACCTGGAGTTCCCCGGCACCGACCCCGAGGTCAGAGCCCGGCTGGAGGAGGAGCTCGCACTGCGCGGCTCGGGCGCGCTGCACGCCAGACTCGCCGCCGCGGACCCGGAGGCGGCGCAGGCGATCCTGCCCAGTAACGGCCGCCGTATCGTCCGGGCCCTCGAAGTGATCGAGATCACCGGTCAGCCCTTCACCGCCAATCTGCCCGGTCATGACTCGGTCTACGACACCGTCCAGATCGGCGTCGACGTGGCCCGTCCCGAACTCGACGAGCGCATCGCACGCAGGGTCGACCGGATGTGGGAGGCCGGGCTCGTGGACGAGGTGCGTGCGCTGGAGGCGCAGGGCCTGCGCGAGGGCCGTACGGCAGCCCGTGCTCTCGGCTATCAGCAGGTGCTCGCGGCGCTGGCCGGGGAGTGCACCGAGGAGGAGGCGCGGGCCGAGACCGTGCGCGCCACCAAGCGCTTCGCGCGCCGACAGGATTCCTGGTTCCGGCGCGACCCCCGTGTGCACTGGCTGAGCGGGGCTGCGGCGGATCTCACAGAACTTCCGCAGCGCGCACTGGCGTTGGTCGAACGACCGGTTACAGCCTGATCACGTCATGGCATCGGGACGCTCCGGCCGCCGTTCCGGCATCCGGCGCCGTGCCATCATCGAGCTTCGATCGACCAAGTGGAGTCCTAGTTGGGAGGGCGCGTGGCGATGGAGGCCGGCCCTCGCGACACTGCACAAGGCACCGAGCCCCTCACCGTCGAGAGCGGTGAATCGGAGCAGGACGAGAACCGTCTGAGCCCCGACGGGCCCGACGACACGCAGGGCGGAGTGACGGCCGACGGCCCCGAGCCGGACGAGATGTTCGCCGGTGGCCCCGAGGTCGAGGTCGAACTGCGCCCGCAGCGCCGACTGCGCATCTGGCAGCTCGCCCCCATCGTCGCCCTCGCCGCGGTCGGCTCCCTGATGTTCGCCTTCCCGCTCGCCTTCGACTTCGGCGACAGCGGCGCCGTCATCGCCATGCTGGGACTGCTGATCTGCTCCTGCGCGGCCGGCTGGGGCATGATGGCCGCCCGACGGGTGGGCTACACGGGCCCCGGGCTCCCACCGAGGGGCTCCGGGCGCAGACCCGACTGGCGGGTCGTCCTGGCGTACGTGGTCGTAGTGGCCGCGGTGGTCGTGCTGGCAGTCTGGCGCGTGGCAAGGCTCCGCTGAAGCGTCCCCTGTGAGGGGCGCGGGGCTGTGTCGCTGTGCGGCTCCGCCGCGTGGGCGAGACCAGCCCGCCGGCCCGCACGCACTCACCACCCCATCCGTCTGTCACTCCCAGCGGAGGGGTCCCTTACGATCGAGGAATGAGCACGCGCACGCGGATCGCCTTCCTCAAGGGCCACGGCACGGAGAACGACTTCGTGATCGTGCCGGACCCCGAGAACTCCATCGACCTGCCCCCGGCCGCCGTCGCCGCCCTGTGCGACCGCCGGGCGGGCATCGGTGGTGACGGCCTGCTGCACGTGGTGCGGTCCGCCGCGCACCCCGAGGCGCAGCACATGGCGGCCGAGGCCGAGTGGTTCATGGACTACCGCAACGGCGACGGCTCGATCGCGGAGATGTGCGGCAACGGCGTGCGGGTGTTCGCGCACTACCTCCAGCGCGCCGGGCACGTCGCCGAGGGCGACCTCGCGGTGGCCACACGCGGGGGCGTGAAGAGCGTGCACATCGCAAAGACCGCATCCGACAGCGGCTCCGCCGCGGGCGACATCACGGTCGGCATGGGCAGGGCGCGCCTCCCCGAAGGGGACGTCACGGTGACCGTGGGTGAGCGCAGCTGGCCCGCGCGGAACGTGAACATGGGCAACCCCCATGCGGTCGCGTTCGTCGACGACCTCGCGCACGCCGGAAACCTGTACGAGCCGCCGCCCTTCAGCCCGGCCTCCGCGTACCCGGACGGCGTGAACGTGGAGTTCGTGGTCGACCGCGGCCCCCGGCACGTCGCGCTGCGCGTGTACGAGCGCGGCGCCGGCGAGACCCGCTCGTGCGGCACGGGCGCGTGCGCCGTCGCCGTGGCCGCCGCCCGCCGCGACGGCGCCGACCCTGCCGTCACCGGGAGCCCGGTGACCTACACCGTCGACGTGCCCGGCGGGACCCTGGTCATCACCGAACAGCCCGACGGCGAGATCGAGATGACCGGCCCCGCAGTGATCGTCGCCGAGGGCGAGATCGACTCCGAGTGGCTGGAAACATTCGTTCGCTGAACGGGATGGCGGCTTGGGATCCGAGGCCTGTGTGCCAGGTGGTGCACGGGAGTTGCCCCGGGGCGACGACCGCGCGTTCGAAATCACGGGCCGTCCCCTGTCGCGTGGCGCGAAACCGTAAACCTACAGACCTTCGCTCGAATGGGTGATCCGTTTCACGCTCGGCGAGAGGCGGTCAGCCGCACGTGATGGGCTCGGTAGCATCAAGCACCGGCCCGGACGGGGGACCGTTGCCATCCCCTGAGCCGTGTCCGCCATGGGGCACCCCGTCCGCCGGTCCACGCAGCCGGAGGTGCCCATGAGTGCGGAGGCGACGAATCCCGCGACGCCAGGTCCGATGACGGGCCCGGCGGCGCGCTGGCGGGCGCGGATCGACCTGCGCCGCCTCGGCCGTGCCGCCCTGCTCGGCCCCGCCACCCGTGACCGGCTGCCCAGCGCCATCAGCCATGTCGTCGACGCCCACCGCGCCCACTACCCGAGCGCCGACCTCGAACCCCTGCGCCGCGCCTACGTGCTGGCCGAGTCCTCGCACCGCGGCCAGATGCGCAAGAGCGGCGAGCCGTACATCACGCACCCGCTCGCGGTGACGCTGATCCTCGCCGAACTCGGCGCGGAGACCACGACCTTGACGGCCTCTCTGCTCCACGACACCGTCGAGGACACGGACGTGACCCTCGATCAGGTCGGCGAGGAGTTCGGTTCGGAGGTCCGCTATCTCGTCGACGGCGTGACGAAACTGGAGAAGGTCGACTACGGCGCCGCCGCCGAGCCCGAGACCTTCCGCAAGATGCTCGTCGCCACCGGCAGTGACGTCCGCGTGATGTCGATCAAACTCGCCGACCGGCTGCACAACATGCGCACCCTCGGCGTCATGCGCCCCGAGAAACAGGCCCGCATCGCCAAGGTCACCCGCGACGTCCTCATCCCGCTCGCCGAGCGGCTCGGCGTCCAGGCGCTGAAGACCGAACTGGAGGACCTGGTCTTCGCGATCCTCCATCCCGAAGAGTACGAGCACACACGGGAGTTGATCGTCGACAACGCCTCCCGCGCCGACGACCCGCTCGCCGAGATCGCCGACGAGGTACGAAGTGTGCTGCGCGAGGCCGACATCCCGGCCGAAGTCGTCATCCGGCCACGGCACTTCGTCTCCGTGCACCGCGTCGCCCGCAAGCGCGGCCAGCTGCGCGGCTGCGACTTCGGCCGGCTGCTGGTGCTGGTGAACGAGGACGCGGACTGTTACGGCGTCCTCGGCGAACTGCACACCTGTATGACGCCCGTGGTCTCGGAGTTCAAGGACTTCATCGCCGTCCCCAAGTTCAACCTGTACCAGTCCCTGCACACCGCGGTCGCCCGCGCGGACGGCCAGGTCGCCGAAGTCCTCATCCGCACCCACCAGATGCACAAGGTCGCCGAGGCCGGCGTCGTCGCGCTCGGCAATCCCTACGCCCCGCCTCCTGAGGAGAACGCTCCGGCCGACGGCGAGCGCGTCGACCCCACCCGCCCGGGCTGGCTCTCCCGCCTCCTCGACTGGCAGGAGGCCGCCCCCGACCCGGACACGTTCTGGTCCACCCTCCGCGAGGACCTCGCCCAGGACCGTGAGATCACCGTCTTCCGGCCCGACGGCGGCACACTCGGGCTGCCCGAGGGCGCCACCTGCGTGGACGCCGCGTACGCCCAGTACGGCGAGGACGCGCACGCGTGCATCGGCGCCCGCGTCAACGGGCGCCTGGCGACGCTGAGCACCGTTCTGCGGGACGGCGACACCGTCCAGCTCCTCATGGGCCAGGACCCGGCCTCCGAGCCCTCCAGGGAGTGGCTGGAGCACGCCCACACGCCTGCCGCCCGTATCGCCATCCAGCGCTGGCTGGCGGCCCATCCGACGCACGAGGAGGCGCAGGAGGCAGCACAGGAGAGGGCACAGGAGACCGACGAGGAGCCCTCGGTCGCCCTCCGGCCCGCGGCGGAGGGACTGAACTCACGTCCCACCACCGCCGACATCACGGTCGACCAGCCCGGCGCGACCGTACGCCTCGCCGGCTGCTGCACACCCGTACCGCCCGACGAGGTCACCGGCTTCGCCGTGCGGGGCGGTGTGGTCACCGTCCACCGTGTCGAGTGCGCCGCCGTGGAGCGCATGAAGAGTGGGGGGCGTGCGGAGGTCGACGTGCGCTGGGGGGACACCACCGAGTGCCGGGTCACGCTGCTCGCCGAATCGTTCGTCCGCCCCCATCTGCTGGCGGATCTGACGGAGGCCATGGCCCTCGAAGGCGCCGAGATCGTGTCCGCGACGGTCGAACCTCCCACCCAGCAGCGCGTCCGCCACACGTACACCCTCCAACTTCCGGACGCGGCTCACCTGCCCGCCCTGATGCGGGCGATGCGCAATGTGCCGGGGGTCTACGACGTGAGCCGGGCGCAGACGCCGGGCGGGTGAGCGCCCGGGGCGCGCGCCCCACGGCGCCTGAGCCGCACACCTGCACCCGACCTACCCGTTCGGGTGGGCCGAACGCGAGTCGTCGCCGTCCGGCACGTGTGCGCTGATAGCCGTGATCCATGCTGCTCACCCCGCGCTCCCAGGCCCCACGACCCGACGGCCCGCGTCCCGGCACCGCGGCTCGGTTCCGCCGCCCCGCCGGCCGCCTGAAGGCGACCGCACTGCTCGCCTCCGCCGTCTCCGTCTGCCTCCTGGCCGCGAGCTCGCCCCCGACTCCCCTGGGCATCGGCGACCGCCTCTACCCGGACCTCGGCAACCCCGGCTACGACGTGCAGTCCTACGACCTCTCGTTCACCTATCCCGGCACCAACAGCAAGCCCCTCCAGGCCGTCACCACGATCAACGCGTCGACGACCGCGGACCTGGACCGGCTGAACCTCGACTTCGCACACGGCAAGGTCGAATCGGTCCAGGTCAACGGTGAGCCGGCCGGCTTCGCCAGTGCGGGCGACGATCTCGTGATCACGCCCGCCAGGCCGCTGCCCCGGGGCACCTGGACGCGGATCACCGTGCGGCACACCAGCGACCCCGTGGCCGCCAAGGACCAGGACGGCGGCTGGGTGCGCACCGAGGACGGGCTCGCCATGGCCAACCAGGCCGACGCCGCGCACCTGGTGTTCCCCTGCAACGACCACCCCTCCGACAAGGCGCTGTTCACCATCCGGATCACCGCCCCCAACGACTACACAGCCGTGGCCAACGGCATGCCGACCGGCGTGGAGCGCGGCCCCAAGTCGACCACCTGGACGTATCGCACCCGGCACCCCATGGCCACCGAGCTCACCCAGGTGTCCGTCGGCCGCTCCACCGTGCTGCACCGCACCGGGCCGCACCACCTGCCCATGCGCGACGTCGTGCCCACCAAGGACGTCAAGGATCTCGAACCGTGGCTCGCCAAGACCCCCGACCAGATCGCCTGGATGGAGGGCAAGGTCGGCCACTACCCCTTCGAGACGTACGGCCTGCTCATGGCACAGGCGTCCACCGGCTTCGAACTCGAGACCCAGACGCTCTCTCTCTTCGAGAGCGAGCTGTTCACCGGCCACACCTACCCCCAGTGGTACGTCGAGTCGATCATGGTGCACGAGCTGTCCCACCAGTGGTTCGGCGACAGCGTCAGCCCGCGGACCTGGTCCGACCTGTGGCTCAACGAAGGGCACGCCACGTGGTACGAGGCGCTGTACGCGGAGGAGGTGGGACACAAGCCCATGGAGAAGCGCATGAAGGCCGCGTACGCCGCCTCCGACGGCTGGCGAGCCGCCGGTGGCCCGCCAGCCGCCCCCAAGGCGCCCGACCCCGGCCAGAAGATCAGCATCTTCCGGCCCAACGTCTACGACGGTGCCGCGCTCGTGCTCTACGCCCTGCGCCAGGAGATCGGCCGGCCCGCCTTCGAGCGTCTGGAAAGGTCCTGGGTGAGCCTCCACCGCGACGGCACGGCCACCACCGCCGACTTCGAACGGCTCGCCTCCCGGATCTCCGGGCGCGACCTGAGCGGCTTCTTCGAAGGCTGGCTGTACGGCAAGAAGACCCCGCCGATGCCCGGCCACCCGGACTGGAAGCCCGCCGCACCCGGCGCCCAGGCCGTGAAGGCCGCGAAATAAGGCGATGACCGGACGGGCCGTGCCGTGCGACCATCTTCGGGTCGGCGGCACGGGTCGCGGGGAATCTCCCGGGGTACTCGTACGTTGACCACAGTGACCGCTCACGCGATCGCCGTAACGGAATCTCCATCGACGTAAGGATCCAATGACCTCCTCTTCATCCCCTTCCCAGGACACTGAGCGCTTCGCGCACACCTACCCCGAGCGTCTTCGGGCCGATGCCCTGATGGAAGAGGACGTCGCCTGGAGCCACGAGATCGACGGAGAGCGGGACGGCGACCAGTTCGACCGCTCCGAGCGCGCGGCCCTGCGCCGTGTGGCGGGCCTCTCCACCGAGCTCGAGGACGTCACCGAGGTCGAGTACCGCCAGCTCCGCCTGGAGCGTGTCGTGCTCGTCGGCGTCTGGACCACGGGGACCGTGCAGGACTCGGAGAACTCCCTCGCGGAGCTCGCCGCCCTCGCGGAGACAGCGGGCGCGCTCGTGCTCGACGGCGTGATCCAGCGCCGCGACAAGCCCGACGCGGCCACCTACATCGGCTCCGGCAAGGCCTACGAGCTGCGCGACATCGTCCTCGAAACCGGAGCCGACACCGTCATCTGCGACGGTGAGCTCAGCCCCGGCCAGCTCATCCACCTCGAAGACGTCGTCAAGGTCAAGGTCATCGACCGTACGGCCCTGATCCTCGACATCTTCGCCCAGCACGCCAAGTCCCGAGAGGGCAAGGCGCAGGTCGCGCTCGCGCAGATGCAGTACATGCTGCCGAGGCTGCGCGGCTGGGGTCAGTCGCTGTCCCGGCAGATGGGCGGCGGCAAGGGCGGCGGCCTCGCCACCCGTGGTCCCGGTGAGACCAAGATCGAGACGGACCGGCGACGGATCCGCGAGAAGATGGCGAAGATGCGCCGGGAGATCGCGGAGATGAAGACCGGCCGCGAGATCAAGCGCCAGGAGCGCAAGCGCAACAAGGTGCCGTCCGTCGCCATCGCGGGCTACACCAACGCCGGCAAGTCCTCGCTGCTCAACCGCCTGACCGGAGCCGGTGTCCTGGTCGAGAACGCCCTGTTCGCGACCCTGGACCCGACCGTCCGCCGGGCCGAGACCCCGAGCGGTCGCCTGTACACGCTGGCCGACACGGTCGGCTTTGTCCGGCACCTGCCGCACCACCTGGTCGAGGCGTTCCGCTCCACCATGGAGGAGGTCGGCGAGTCCGACCTGATCCTGCACGTGGTCGACGGCTCGCACCCGGCGCCGGAGGAGCAGCTGGCCGCGGTGCGCGAGGTGATCAGGGACGTCGGCGCCACCGACGTTCCCGAGATCGTCGTGATCAACAAGGCGGACGCGGCCGACCCGCTGACCCTTCAGCGGCTCCTGCGGATCGAGAAGCGCTCCATCGCCGTGTCGGCCCGCACCGGGAAGGGCATCCAGGAACTGCTCGCGCTCATCGACAACGAGCTGCCCAGGCCGTCCGTCGAGATCGAGGCGCTGGTGCCGTACACCCACGGCAAGCTGGTCGCCCGCGCGCACGACGAGGGCGAGGTGATCTCCGAGGAGCACACCCCGGAGGGCACGCTCCTCAAGGTGCGGGTGCACGAGGAGCTGGCGGCGGACCTCGCGCCGTATGTCCCGGCCCCGGCGGTCTGAGCCGCAGGCCGGATCACCGCCGAATCGAGCGTCACCAAAGGCCCGCCCCCTCACCGAGGGGGCGGGCCTTCAGCACGAGCAGCTCTACTGACCGGCGAACTTCTTGCTCACCGAGTCGTAGACACCCTTGGCCACAGCACCCAGCCGAGGTCCGGCCAGCCAGCCCGAAGTCACCGGGCCGATCGAGGTGTTGGACACCAGCGCCGGCTTGCCGTCCGAGCCCGTCGCGACCCAGCCGCCGCCGGACGAACCGCCCGTCATGGTGCAGCCGATGCGGTACATCGTCGGGTCCGAGGCGTTGATCGACAGCCGTCCCGGCCTGTCGGTGCACTGGAACATCCTCTGGCCGTCGAACGGCGGGGCTGCCGGGTAACCGGTCGCGGTGATGCTGGAAACCTTCGGCACGGCCGGAGCGTTGAAGTCGACAGGCAGTGCCGAACCGACCGTCTCCTCCAGTGACTTGCCGTTGCCACCCTTCTCCGGCGTCACATGGATGACGGCGTAGTCGTAAGAGGCACCGTCACCGCCCGTCTCGCCGCCCTTCTCGATCCACTGCTGAGAGGTCTGCGCCCAGTCGCCCCACCAGACGCCGTACGGAGCCGCCTCCTCCCTGGTGGCGTTCTGCAGCTGGGCGGCCGACCTGCCCGCGTTGTTGTACGACGGCACGAACGCGATGTTGCGGTACCAGCCGCCCTTCCTGCCGGCATGCACGCAGTGGCCCGCCGTCCACACGAGGTTCGACTTGCCGGGGTGGGCCGGGTCCTCCACGACCGTCGCCGAGCAGACCATCGTGCCCTCGGGGGAGTCGAAGAACACCTTTCCGGACGCCGCCGCGTTGGCGTGGTACGTAGGCGCCACGGCCTTCGCGTCCACGGGCGCCGGCGTGGGGTCGGTCACGCCCTGGTCACCGGAGAGGTCGTTCTCGTCGACGCCCTTGTCCGGGTCGTTGGCCTTCCGCATCCGGTCCGGGTTCCACAGCCCCTTGATGATCGGGTTGATGAACTCGTCGGCCTCGCGCAGCCAGTCGTCCTTGTTCCAGTTCTTCCAGGCGCCGTGCTTCCACTTGTCGATGTCGAAACCGTGCTCTTTGAGCTTGTTCTTGATGTCGTCCGGGATCTTGATCTTGCCGTCGCCGCTGCCGGTGTCACTCGCGGAGGCGGAGGCAGAGGCCTGGCCGCCGGCCTTGTCGTCGCCCGAGTTGCAGGCGGTGGCGGTGAGTGCCAGCGCCGATGCGAGGGCAACGGCGGCCAGAACGGGGGAGGTTCTACGGCGGCCACCCCTCTCCCGGCGAACGGTGACGGACGGCCTCATGGATCGCATGCGCTGACTCCCCCTGGGATGAACTGAACAAATCGGGTGCCGCGGCCGTGAACCCACGCTCGAAGCAGGTGATCCCACGTGCCTTCACGGCTTCCTGGAACGGCACCACACACTATGCGCTCGCTGTGGGGGACTCCCGACGGAACGGCAACGGTTCCGTCACGGAAAGGATCTTGAGGCAACCCGTAACCCGGTGAGCGGTGGGGGGTTGGTACCGGTGGGGGTTCTGCTGTCCGTGTGCGGTTCCCCGGTGGGAGGACAGGGAGTCGTGGCCGAGTCTGCATGCGGCGGGAGTGCGCCCGAGGGAACCCTTGGGCGGCCTGCTGCCGGTGAGGTGTCCGCGACCGGCCGGGCCGCGCACGAGGGGATCCTGCGGCGGCAGTCGGCACGCGAGTCGGCGGCGCGCACCTATGCGCGTGCCCTGCCGATCGTCCCCGTCCGGGCCCGGGGGCTGACCATCGAGGGTGCCGACGGCCGCCGCTACCTCGACTGCCTCTCCGGAGCCGGGACGCTCGCCCTCGGCCACAACCACCCCGTGGTGCTGGAGGCCATCCGTAAAGTGCTCGACTCGGGCGCCCCGCTGCACGTCCTCGACCTGGCGACCCCCGTCAAGGACGCCTTCGTCACCGAGTTGTTCCACACCCTGCCGCGTGGCCTCGCCGACCATGCGCGCGTGCAGTTCTGCGGGCCGGCGGGCACCGACGCGGTGGAGGCAGCGCTGAAGCTCGTCCGCACCGCGACCGGCCGCACCGGACTGCTGGCCTTCACCGGCGCCTACCACGGCATGACCGCCGGAGCCCTCGAAGCATCCGGAGACGCCTCGGACGTACGAGTCACCCGCCTTCCCTATCCCCAGGACTACCGCTGCCCCTTCGGCGTCGGCGGGCCCCGCGGCGCCGAACTCGCCGCACACTGGACCGAATCCGTCATCGACGACCCCAAGTCGGGGGTGCGCCATCCCGCGGGGATGATCCTGGAACCCGTCCAGGGCGAGGGCGGGGTGATCCCCGCGCCGGACGAGTGGATGCGGCGCATGCGAACGATCACCTCGGCCCGCTCCATCCCGCTGATCGCCGACGAGGTCCAGACGGGGGTCGGACGGACCGGTGCCTTCTGGGCGGTGGAGCACAGTGGCATCACCCCCGATGTGATGGTCCTCTCCAAGGCCATCGGCGGCAGCCTCCCCCTTGCCGTGGTCGTCTACCGCGAGGACCTCGACGTCTGGGAACCGGGCGCCCACGCTGGCACCTTCCGCGGCAACCAACTCGCCATGGCCGCAGGCACGGCCACCCTGGCCTACGTCCGAGAAAACCACCTCGCCGAGCGGGCGGCCACCCTCGGCTCCCGCATGATCACCCAACTCTGCTCCCTGGCGCGGGAGTTTCCCTGCATCGGGGATGTGCGGGGGCGGGGGCTGATGATCGGGCTGGAGCTCGTGGACGCGGAGGGGGATTGTGGGGGGCGCGGGGGACCGGACTCGGCCTCTTGCACGTCCAGAGGGCTGTACGGAGGTTCCGCTGGGCCGAGTTGGGAGACGGAGGGTTTGGATCGCAACCATCGCCGGGGCGGGCCCGATGACTTGGTGGATTGCGAGCCCCTCAACAGCGGGACGACTCCGGCGGTGGTGCCGGATTCCCTCGCCGGCAGCCCGCGCCCGGCCGATCCCGAACTCGCGGCCGCCGTCCAGCGGGAGTGCCTGCGACGTGGCCTCATCGTCGAAGTGGGAGGCCGCCATGCAAGCGTCGTGCGGCTCCTCCCGCCACTGACGATCAGCGACGAACAAGCGGCTGCCGTGCTGGACCGTCTGGCCGACGCCGTGGAAACGGCGGCCCGCGACCGCTCCGGCCGACCAGCTGGAATACGACGGGCGCACGGACCCGACCCTCGGCGCCGACGACAAGGCGAGCGCGCCGAGCACGCGGGCCACCACGGCACCTGATGCGTGCCCGCTCGTCCATGCCGTCGCGACCGACGTCCATGCCTGCGCACGCCTCGCACCCCCTGAACACCGCGAACCCCTTGAAACCAGGACGGCCATACCTCCTCTTTCGTCGCCGGTAGCGCAGTAAGGCCCAGGTTCGTCACCGCACGAACCAGAACCACCCACGAGGACCGCCTTGAACCCCACCCCTGCATCCGACGCCCGCACCCACGCCCCCGAGGGAGGCCCCGCCGAGGCACCGCCCTCGCAGCAGCTTCCACCTGCACGGGTGGCCCCCTCAGCTCCTCGTCAGCAGGGACGAGCGGCTGCCCGGGAACCGGAGCCGGGGCGGGGCGCGGAGCGGGAGTCGCACCAGGGGCCGGCTCGGACTTCGGCCGGGGGCGGAACTCCGGGGGACGGTCGTTCCATGGACCGGGTTCCGGAGCAGCGCAAAGCCCCCGTTGCCGAGAGACCGCGCCACGCCGCCGCCGATCTCCTCGAGCACCCCGACCCGCACACCGCAGCCGAGGCCGCGGCGGTCGAGAACCTGCTGCGCTGCTGGGTGCGCGAAGCCGGCCTCCACGCCCCCGAGGACGGCACCCTCCGGATCCCCCTGCCCGCCAGCGGCACGGCCCTCCTCGCCCCCGTGCACTACTGGTCCCCGACGGGATGGCACCGATTCGGTCTCCCGTTCCTCGCCAACGCTCCGGCACATGCCCGACCGGCCGACGCGGTCACCATCGCCGCACTGCTGACCAGAGAAACGCCCGACCGTGGCAACGACACGGCCGCCCAGCCCGCGACCACCGGCCCCAGGACCAGCGGCGCCTCTCGTCCCGGGACCGCCCAGTCATCGGCCCCCGCCCCAATCGCCTCCCCATCCGGCCCGGACCTCGTCGCCCGCGTCGCCGACTCCCTCCGCCGTACCGTCACGTTCATCCGCGAACGCCGGGAGCGCCCCTCCGACGGACCAGACCTCTTCCTCGCTGCCGAGCAGGCACTCGTTCTCGGGCACCCACTGCATCCCACTCCCAAGAGCCGCGAAGGTCTCTCCGAGGCCGAGGCACGGTCGTACTCACCCGAGTTGCGCGGCTCCTTCCCCTTGCACTGGCTGGCTGTCGCCCCTTCTGCACTTGCCTGGGACTCCGCCTGGACCGAGCGCGGCCGTCCCGTCCCCGCGCCCCAGCTCATGGCGCGGCTCGCCGAAGCCGAGCTGACGCTGCCCGAGGGCTACGCAGCCCTCCCGCTGCACCCTTGGCAGTGGCGCGAGGTGCGGCAACGCGCCGACATCTCGCCCCTGTTCGACGCCGGGCTCCTCCGTGATCTCGGAGCGCACGGCTCGCCCTGGCACCCCACCTCCTCCGTGCGCACCGTGCACCGGACCGGCTCTCCCGCCATGCTCAAACTGTCGCTGGCCCTGCGGATCACCAACTCCCGTCGCGAGAACCTCCGCAAGGAACTGCACCGAGGTGTCGAGGTTCACCGCCTGCTGCGCAGCGGCCTGTCCAGGCAGTGGCAGGCTGCCCACCCCGGGTTCGACATCGTTCGCGACCCCGCCTGGCTCGCGGTCGACGCGCCGGACGGCAGCCCCGTGCCCGGACTCGACGTGATGATCCGCCACAACCCGTTCAGCCCGTCCGACGACGTCTCCTGCATCGCCGGCCTCGTCTCACCCCGGCCTCAGGTCGCGGCAGGCAGCAAGTCGGCGCGCGCAGCGCACCGCCCGGAAGACGGCCCGCCGCTCCTGCAGTCACGGCTGGCCACGGTCGTCACGCGCCTTGCGGGCCGAACCGGTCGTCCCCGCGCGGCCGTTGCCGTCGAGTGGTTCCTGCGCTACCTCCAGCAGGTCGTCCGTCCCGTGCTGTGGCTGGACGCGGAGGCGGGGATCGCCCTGGAGGCGCATCAACAGAACACGCTGCTCCTGCTGGACGCAGACGGCTGGCCCGCCGGCGGCCGCTACCGCGACAACCAGGGCTACTACTTCCGGGAGTCCCGACGCACCCAGCTCGACGCCCGGCTGCCCGGTATCGGCGAGCACAGCGACACCTTCGTCTCCGACGAGGTCACCGACGAGCGCTTCGCCTACTACCTCGCGATCAACAACGTGTTCGGCCTCATCGGTGCCTTCGGCTCCCAGCGCCTCGCCGACGAACAGCTGCTGCTCGCCGCCTTCCGCCACTTCCTCAACGACGTCGCCTCCGGCCATGCCCGGTTGGGCACGTCACTTCCTGCCCACCTCTTGGACTCACCCGTCCTGCGCTGCAAGGCCAACCTGCTGACCCGTTTGCACGGCCTCGACGAACTCGTCGGTCCGGTCGACACCCAGTCCGTCTACGTCACCATCGCCAACCCCCTGCATTCCTGAAAGCGACCGCCGACCCCCGTCAACTCCCTTCGCTTCTGAGGAACATGCCCCATCCCGTCCACTGAGAGGAGCGGCGCCGTGCCTCCCACCGACGCCAGCGCACACGCAGCCACCGTCCCCGGCACTGAGTCCGGCGCCGACTCGAGACCCGTTGCGGCCGAGAGCAGCACCGGTGCGGGCACGGACAACGAGGACACACTGGACCTGCGGCTGCCCGACGAACTGCTTGCACTCTTCGCAGCGGAAACGGACTCCGAGGAGCCACGAAGCCGGTGCGAAGATCCAGCACCGCCCGTCTCCGTCACCAGAGCCGACGACGACCTCCTCGACCGTGTGGCGGACTGGGGGCCGGTCGCCACACCCGCGGGTGTGTTCCACCTTGTCCCCGTGCACGTCGAGCGGGACCTACCGCTGATCAGCCGCTGGATGAACGACCCTGCCGTCGCCGAGTTCTGGGAGCTGGCCGGCCCTACGAGCCGGACCGAGAGCCATCTGCGGGCCCAGCTCTCCGGCGACGGGCGCAGTGTTCCGTGCCTCGGCGTGCTGGAGGGCACACCGATGAGCTACTGGGAGATCTACCGCGCGGACCTCGACCCGGTGGCCCGCCACTATCCTGCTCGGCCTCATGACACCGGACTGCACCTCCTCATCGGCGGGGTCGCCGATCGAGGCCGCAAGCTCGGCAGCACCCTGCTCAGAGCCGCGGCCGACCTCGCCCTGGACAAGCGGCCCGCCTGCGCACGCGTCATTGCGGAACCCGACCTTCGCAACACCCCCTCCGTCGCTGCTTTCCTGAGCGCCGGTTTCCGGTTCGCCGCCGAGGTCGACTTGCCCGCCAAGCGGGCCGCCCTCATGATCCGGGACCGGTCCCTGCGCGATCTGCTGTGACTCCGTGTCGCAGCATCATCACTTCTGGTACACCGCCCGTGCCGATCCGGTTCCCACTGCCCCACATCCGTTTTCCACGGCGCCGGTCCCGAGGGCACCCGAGCCGATCTTCCCGAGCGATCCACTCCTACCCTCACCCGAGGAGCAGCCGGTCTTGATCCCGCCCTTCGTCCCCGTCTTGATCACCCGTTTGTCAGTGCCGGGTCGTAGGGTGGTCGCGCTATGACGAAGCCCTCACTCCCCGAACTCCTGCATGCTGCCGTCACTGCCGTCGGCGGTACGGAGCGCCCCGGCCAGGTGACCATGGCCGAAGCCGTCGCGGAGGCGATCGACGACGGTTCCCATCTGCTGGTCCAGGCCGGCACCGGCACCGGAAAGTCGCTGGGCTACCTCGTGCCGGCGCTCGCGCACGGGGAGCGTGTCGTCGTGGCGACGGCCACCCTCGCCCTGCAGCGCCAGCTCGTCGAGCGGGATCTGCCGCGTACCGTCGATGCGCTGCACCCCCTGCTGCGTCGCCGCCCGGAGTTCGCCATGCTGAAGGGCAGATCGAACTACCTGTGCCTGCACCGGCTCCACGAGGGTGTCCCACAGGACGAGGAGGAGGGGCTGTTCGACCAGTTCGAGGCGGCCGCGCCCACCAGCAGGCTGGGCCAGGACCTGCTGCGGCTGCGCGAGTGGTCGGACGAGACCGAGACCGGCGATCGCGACAACCTCACCCCCGGCGTCTCCGACCGGGCCTGGGCGCAGGTGTCGGTCTCCTCCCGGGAGTGCCTGGGTGCCTCGAAGTGCGCGTACGGCGCCGAGTGCTTCGCCGAGATGGCCCGCGAGCGTGCCAAGCTCGCCGAGGTGGTCGTCACCAACCACGCCCTGCTCGCGATCGACGCCATCGAGGGCGCCCCGGTCCTCCCGCAGCACGAGGTGCTGATCGTCGACGAGGCGCACGAGCTGGTCTCCCGGGTCACCGGAGTGGCCACCGGCGAACTCACACCGGGCCAGGTCAACCGTGCGGTCCGCCGCGCCGCGAAGCTGGTCAACGAGAAGGCTGCCGACCAGCTCCAGACCGCCGCCGAGGGCTTCGAGCGGTTGATGGAGCTGGCCCTGCCGGGCCGTCTGGAGGAGATCCCGGAGGACCTCGGGTACGCGCTCATGGCCCTGCGCGACGCCTGCCGTACGGTGATCTCCGCGATCGGCGCGACCCGGGACAAGTCCGTCCAGGACGAGGACGCGGTCCGCAAGCAGGCGCTGGCCTCCGTCGAGACGGTGCACGACGTGGCGGAACGGATCACCAACGGCTCCGAGTGGGACGTCGTCTGGTACGAGCGCCACGACCGCTTCGGAGCCTCCCTCCGCGTTGCCCCCATGTCCGTGTCGGGGCTCCTGCGGGAGAAGCTCTTCGCGGACCGCTCCGTCGTCCTGACCTCCGCGACGCTGAAGCTGGGCGGCGACTTCAACGGCGTCGGTGCCTCCCTCGGGCTCGCGCCGGAGGGCACCGAGGGTGAGGACCTCCCGCAGTGGAAGGGCGTCGACGTCGGCTCGCCCTTCGACTACCCCAGGCAGGGCATCCTCTACGTCGCCAAGCATCTGTCGCGCCCCGCGCGGGACGGCGACCGCGCCGACATGCTGGACGAGCTGACGGAGTTGATCCAGGCGGCCGGAGGCCGCACCCTCGGCCTCTTCTCCTCCATGCGCGCCGCGCAGCTCGCCGCCGAGGAACTGCGCTCCCGGATCCCTGAGTTCCCGATCCTCCTCCAGGGCGAGGAGACGCTCGGCGAGCTGATCAAGAATTTCGCCGCCGAGCCGAAGACCTGCCTGTTCGGCACGCTGTCACTCTGGCAGGGCGTCGACGTCCCCGGCCCCAGCTGCCAGCTGGTCGTCATGGACAAGATCCCCTTCCCGCGTCCCGACGACCCGCTGATGAGCGCCCGCCAGAAGGCGGTGGAGGATGCCGGGGGCAACGGCTTCATGGCAGTCGCCGCCACACACGCCGCGCTGCTCATGGCCCAGGGCGCCGGCCGCCTCGTACGGGCCTCGGGGGATCGCGGAGTGGTCGCCGTACTCGACCAACGACTGGCCACGGCACGCTACGGCAGCTATCTGAAGGCGTCACTGCCGGACTTCTGGTACACGACGGACCGTAACCAGGTCCGGAAGTCGCTGGCGGCGATCGACGCGGCGGCGAAGAAGTCAGAGGCCGAATGAGCGAGGGTTGGTCTGTCGCGCCACCGCGACAGACCAACCCCCAGAGCGCCACACCCGCTGGCGGAGCGCGGGCAGCACAGGGCCCCGGAACCGGCGCAGGGGTCCCGGGGCCCGGTCAGAGGGTGGTTCTGTACGAACCGCCCGCCGCAGCCGTCAAACGCGCCGCAGCACTGCCACCACCTTGCCGAGGATGGTCGCGTCGTCGCCGGGGATCGGCTCGTACGCCGCGTTGTGCGGGAGGAGCCAGACGTGGCCGTCCTCGCGCTTGAAGCGCTTGACGGTGGCCTCGCCTTCCAGCATGGCCGCGACGATGTCGCCGTTCTCGGCGACCGGCTGGCGGCGCACCGTGACCCAGTCGCCGTCGCAGATCGCGGCCTCGATCATGGAGTCGCCGACGACCTTCAGCACGAACAGCTCGCCGTCGCCGACCAGCTGGCGGGGGAGGGGGAAGACGTCCTCGACCGACTCCTCGGCGAGGATCGGGCCACCGGCCGCGATGCGGCCGACCAGCGGGACGTACGACGCGGCGGGCTTGCCGGCGGTGTCCGTGGGCTGCACGGAGGCGCCCTGGTCGGAGCCGCGCACCTCGTACGCGCGCGGGCGGTGCGGGTCGCGGCGCAGGAAGCCCTTGCGCTCCAGTGCCATCAGCTGGTGTGCGACCGAGGAGGTGCTGGAGAGGCCGACCGCTTGGCCGATCTCCCGCATCGACGGCGGGTAGCCGCGCCGCTGTACGGAGTCCCTGATGACCTCGATCACCCGGCGCTGCCGGTCGGTGAGGCCCGAGCTGTCCGCCCGGATGCCTGGAGGTCGGCCTGGCAGGGAGCGCTTGGGCCCCTCGGGATTCACGGCTTCGTTCATCGCATGCACCGGCTCGAGTCGGCCCTGGGAGCGGTCCTGGGCAGTGATGGTGGCACTGTCTGCGGTGGTGGTCACGTCGGCCCCTCTCGATGGTCTCCCTGCTGGACAACGGTAGTTGCTTTCGAAAGGTTGCGCCAAACACACGTTCGAGTGAAAAAACGCGGATCGCCGTACTTGATCATGCGTCTGGGTGTATAGCTAACGCGGCACCTGGCGGACAAAAGGGCCCATTGTTGTACTCTTCACCGCCGGAGTGCTGACCTCGTGGGTTCCTGCCCCAGTCTGCCATCCGGCATTCCGTCAACCGGGCACAGGTCTCCATCTCTGCGGGAGCCCCACGTCGCCTCCCTGCGGCGCCCACGGTATCTCCGCATCTGCCGTAACGGTACGGCTGTGCACCCGCGGAGCCGGTGCGCCGCACCGGTCGCGTGGCACATGCCAATACCTGCGCGACACGCGCGTAGGGAGTGCATGCATGGGCCAATCCCCACATGTAGTGGTTGGATTGCAGCAGCAGCCCAGAAGTTGTGGTCCCCCGGGTCTTCAGGCTCCTGGCGATCGCCTATGCTTGGGGCTGCTTCGAGGGGCCCATGAGGCCCAGCGAGGCTATTGAGTCTGCTGTGAGGAGGGTTGGGAGTTCATGCACTGCCCCTTCTGCAGGCACCCCGACAGCCGTGTCGTCGACAGCCGTACGACCGACGACGGCACGTCGATCCGCAGGCGCCGCCAGTGTCCGGACTGCTCCCGTCGTTTCACGACCGTGGAGACGTGCTCGCTCATGGTGGTCAAGCGGTCCGGAGTCACCGAGCCTTTCAGCCGTACCAAGGTCATCAATGGTGTGCGCAAGGCATGCCAGGGACGGCCTGTCACCGAGGACGCACTCGCCCAGCTCGGCCAGCGGGTCGAGGAGGCGGTGCGGGCCACCGGAAGCGCCGAACTGACCACCCATGACGTGGGTCTGGCCATACTCGGCCCGTTGCAGGAGCTCGACCTCGTCGCGTATCTGCGATTCGCCTCCGTCTACCGGGCATTCGACTCGCTCGAGGACTTCGAGGCAGCGATCACGGAACTCAGGGAGGAGAGGCGACCCGTCGCCGCGGACAACGACGACCGCGAGGACGCTGTCGCGGGGGGCCAGGAAGAAGACTGCGGGCCCGGAGGGACTGCTCAGGTCCCCGAGCCCGCCCACGCCGCCGACTGATCGGCGGGCCGGAACCGGGCGGAGGCCCCGATTCCGGCCGGACGGCGGCCATCGAAGACCTGTTGCGGGCGGCAGCGCGAGATGCCCGCAACACCAGACAGAACACCGTGCCACGGGAACATCGGGGCACTTCAGGGCGTTTTAGCCCGTACAGGGAGGCGGCATGACAGAGACGGCGAGCGGTCCGGCACGGAGTTCCCGCGCCAAGGGCACCAAGGCGACCAAGGGACTGCGTATCGAGCGCATCCACACCACCCCCGGCGTGCACCCGTACGACGAGGTGGCCTGGGAGCGCCGTGACGTCGTCATGACCAACTGGCGCGACGGCTCGGTCAACTTCGAGCAGCGCGGCGTGGAGTTCCCCGACTTCTGGTCGGTGAACGCGGTCAACATCGTCACCAGCAAGTACTTCCGCGGTGCCGTCGGCACCCCGCAGCGTGAGGTGAGCCTGAAGCAGCTCATCGACCGCATCGTGAAGACGTACCGGAAGGCCGGCGAGGACTACAAGTACTTCGCCTCGCCCGCCGACGCCGAGATCTTCGAGCACGAGCTGGCGTACGCCCTCCTGCACCAGATCTTCAGCTTCAACAGCCCCGTGTGGTTCAACGTCGGCACCCCGCAGCCCCAGCAGGTCTCCGCCTGCTTCATCCTGGCCGTCGACGACTCCATGGAGTCGATCCTCGACTGGTACAAGGAAGAGGGCATGATCTTCAAGGGCGGCTCCGGCGCCGGCCTGAACCTCTCCCGCATCCGCTCCTCCAAGGAACTGCTGTCCTCGGGCGGCAACGCCTCCGGCCCGGTCTCCTTCATGCGCGGCGCCGACGCGTCCGCCGGCACCATCAAGTCCGGTGGTGCCACCCGCCGTGCCGCCAAGATGGTCATCCTCGACGTCGACCACCCCGACATCGAGGACTTCATCGAGACCAAGGTGAAGGAAGAGGAGAAGATCCGCGCCCTGCGCGACGCGGGCTTCGACATGGACCTCGGTGGCGAGGACATCACCTCCGTCCAGTACCAGAACGCCAACAACTCGGTCCGTGTGAACGACGAGTTCATGAAGGCGGTCGAGCAGGGCGGCAAGTTCGGCCTGCGCGCGCGGATGACCGGCGAGGTCATCGAAGAGGTCGACGCCAAGGCCCTGTTCCGCAAGATGGCCGAGGCCGCCTGGGCCTGCGCCGACCCGGGCATCCAGTACGACGACACCATCAACCACTGGCACACCTGCCCGGAGTCCGGCCGTATCAACGGCTCGAACCCCTGCAGCGAGTACATGCACCTGGACAACACGTCCTGCAACCTGGCCTCGCTGAACCTGATGAAGTTCCTGAAGGACGACGGCAAGGGCAACCAGTCCTTCGAGGTCGAGCGCTTCGCGAAGGTCGTCGAGCTCGTCATCACCGCGATGGACATCTCCATCTGCTTCGCGGACTTCCCGACGCAGAAGATCGGCGAGAACACGCGCGCGTTCCGCCAGCTCGGCATCGGCTACGCCAACCTCGGCGCCCTGCTGATGGCGACCGGTCACGCCTACGACTCCGACGGCGGCCGCGCCCTCGCCGGTGCCATCACCTCCCTGATGACCGGCACGTCGTACAAGCGCTCCGCCGAACTCGCCGCGGTCGTCGGCCCGTACGACGGCTACGCCCGCAACGCCAGTGCCCACAACCGCGTCATGAAGCAGCACGCCGACGCGAACGCCGTCGCCGTCCGTATGGACGACCTGGACACGCCGGTCTGGGCCGCCGCCACGGAGGCCTGGCAGGACGTGCTGCGCCTCGGTGAGAAGAACGGTTTCCGCAACTCCCAGGCGTCGGTCATCGCTCCGACCGGCACCATCGGCCTGGCGATGTCCTGCGACACCACCGGCCTGGAGCCCGACCTCGCCCTGGTCAAGTTCAAGAAGCTGGTCGGCGGCGGCTCGATGCAGATCGTCAACGGCACGGTCCCGCAGGCCCTGCGCCGCCTGGGCTACCAGGAGGAGCAGATCGAGGCGATCGTCGCCCACATCGCCGAGCACGGCAATGTCGTCGACGCCCCGGGCCTCAAGCACGAGCACTACGAGGTGTTCGACTGCGCCATGGGCGAGCGCTCCATCTCCGCGATGGGCCACGTCCGCATGATGGCCGCGATCCAGCCGTGGATCTCCGGCGCCCTGTCCAAGACGGTCAACATGCCGGAGTCGGCGACCGTCGAGGAGGTCGAGGAGATCTACTTCGAGGCCTGGAAGATGGGCGTCAAGGCGCTCGCCATCTACCGCGACAACTGCAAGGTCGGCCAGCCGCTCTCCGCCAAGACCAAGGAGAAGGAGAAGGCCGAGGTCACGGAGAAGGCCGAGGCGACCATCCGCGAGACGGTCGAGAAGGTCATCGAGTACCGCCCGGTCCGCAAGCGCCTCCCCAAGGGCCGTCCCGGCATCACGACGTCCTTCACGGTCGGCGGCGCCGAGGGCTACATGACGGCCAACTCCTACCCGGACGACGGTCTCGGCGAGGTCTTCCTGAAGATGTCCAAGCAGGGCTCGACTCTCGCGGGCATGATGGACGCCTTCTCCATCGCCGTCTCGGTCGGCCTCCAGTACGGGGTGCCGCTGGAGACGTACGTCTCGAAGTTCACCAACATGCGCTTCGAGCCGGCCGGTATGACGGACGACCCGGACGTGCGGATGGCGCAGTCGATCGTCGACTACATCTTCCGTCGCCTGGCGCTGGACTTCCTGCCGTTCGAGACGCGCTCCGCCCTCGGCATCCACTCCGCCGAGGAGCGCCAGCGTCACCTGGAGACCGGTTCGTACGAGCCCTCCGAGGACGAGGTGGACGTCGAGGGCCTCGCCCAGTCGGCTCCGCGCGCCCAGGAGCTCAAGGCCGTCGCCACGCCGCGTGCCGAGGTCGAGGCGGCCAAGCCCGCCCCGAAGCAGGCCCACACCAGCGCCGAGCTGGTGGAGATGCAGCTGGGCATCCAGGCCGACGCCCCGCTGTGCTTCTCCTGCGGTACGAAGATGCAGCGGGCCGGTTCCTGCTACATCTGCGAGGGCTGCGGCTCGACCAGCGGTTGCAGCTGACGCCGGTACCGAAGACAAGCTGTCGAGGGCGGCGGAGCGTTTCACGGCTCCGCCGCCCTCGGCTTTGCACCCCGATGCGAAAACTTGTTCCCCCGCGGGACGATCACAGGCTAGGCTCCCCCCGCGCACGACCGGCGCGAACGGCAGGGTGGGGAACGTGGGGGACATGGTCGACGATTTCGCCGACTCCAAAAGAGCAACGAGCGAGCCCGGGAAGCCCGTGAACGCGGCGGCTCAGGTGATCGCCGCGATCGTGGTGGTCGGGGGCCTCGCAGGGCTCCTGTGGGCGCTGGACCTGGACTCGAAGGCGTCCGCCGACCGCGGGCCGGCCACGTGCACGACCACGCACGACAGCAAGCCGTCGAAGCCGGTCTCGGGGGCCCGGCTGTGCACGGCACTCAACCGCCCGGACCTGCCCGTGCTGCTCGGCACGCCGGACGAGTACGCGGAGACCGCCGACGGCAACGAGAGCACGATCACCTCGGCAGACGGCACGAAAACCACCACCCCCGAGGCGGACGTCGACCTGAAGACGTACTCCCTGAGGCTCTCGGCATCCGACGACGATCTCGGCGTGGCCGACATGGCCGACCTGCTGGGCACCGGTGCGGAGAAGAAGACGGTGCTCGGACATCCGGCGGTCGTCTACTCGGACCGGACCGTCGCCCTGAGCTTCAACCTCGGAGGCGGCACGGCCAAGAGCGGTTCTGGCGGTATCGCCCGCAGCCTGCTGGTCGCCCGGGACGCCAAGGACGGCGGCGGCTACTTCGAAGTCGCCATCTGGCGCCAGGACTTCGCGACGCCCGACGACGCGGCCCTGTTCCGCGTCGCCGAGAAGGTCCTGCCGACGGTCCCCGGATGGACCGCCCGCTGACCGGCCGTCAGGGCTGGTGCGCCCGGCCCATGTCCCGGGTGAACGTCGCCGGGTCGTCCTCGAAGCCGTGGATCCCGGGACGAAACGTCCACTCGCCGGACTCGTCGCGTATGAACTCCCCGACGGTCGCCGCCGTGGCCCCGAGGACGTCGCCGAAGTCGTCCTCGGCCAGGACGGTGTAGCCCTCCCGTATGCGCAGCCCCGGGTTGATCACGCCGACGAAGGTCCGGGGCGCCGAGCGCTGCTGGATGACGACGCCGACCACCACGCGCGCGTACCGCTCGCTGAGCCGCTCCAGCTCCAGCGTCATGACCTCGTCCCAGCCGAAGCCCTTGCCGTCCTTGCTGTCCCGGTTGAGGTAGATCGTGCCGTCCGGGGAACGGCTGTCGAAGTGCACCACATAGGCGGGATCGCCGTACGCGTCGCCCACCGGATAGGTGGCCGCGACGATGTCGAGATCGGTGGCCGCCTGTCCCGCCGGACTGGGGTCCCACTTGAGCGCGACCTCGACCTTGCGGATCCCCTTGTTGATGCCCGTCACCGGACCTCCCCTTCCCCGTCTCCCCGTGTGCCCCTGTCCGGCCCGAACTGCGCGACGGACTGGGCCTGTTGTCCATCCTGCCACGCGCGCGTGGAGGTGTGCGCCGGAGCTGTCCGCCGGAGCGTGACCGGCGCCACGCTCCGTGGCCTTACCATGGCGCGGTGCTGGTCAAGTGGATTCGCTGCACCGTGGTGGACCGCCGCGGCTTCGAGCGGGGGCAGCGAAAGTGGGCGGGGCTTCTGGGGGAGCCGGGGTTTCGGGGACAAGGCGGTGGCTGGAGCCGGGGACGCACAGGAGTGGCCCACATCTTTGCCTTCTGGGAGAGCCGTGCCTTCTACGACTCCTTCATGGCCCGTTCCCATGATCGGCTTGCGGCGGCCCAGTCGGGCACCTTCAAGGATGCCCAGGTCAAGCTCTTCGACTACCGCTTCGACGTGAAGACCGGCTTTGAACCGCGGTTCACGGACGCCGACCTGCTGCGGGTCGCACTCTGCCGAGTGCACGAGGAACGGGCCGAGCACTTCACGCTGATGCAGGAGAAGGTCTGGAACCCGGCCATGGCCGGCTCTCCCGGCATGATCCGGGGCTTGTTCGGCGAGGCGCCGGGCCATGAGTTCCTGGTGCTGTCCATGTGGCGATCGGCAGCCGAACACGGCAAGTACCGCACGGAGCGCGTGGAGCGGCTCGCCCTACGGGCCCAGACGGAGGCGGACGTGGCGGCCCTCACCGGCGACATCATCGAGCTGGAGCCGACCTGGACGGTCTGACGCGTCGGTTTGGAAACTGGACGCGTTAATCGAGCGGCTCGGCGTGGCCAGTGGTGCAGGAAGTGTGTGACCTACGCCGTATGGAGGCCGTACGAGTGCTCGATCGGCCGTCACTCGATCTAGGGTTTTGGCATGGCACGACCACGGCGCATCGTCCTTGTCCGGCACGGAGAGTCAACGGGCAATGTTGATGACACCGTTTACGAGCGGGAGCCCGACCATGCGCTCGCGCTGACCGAGCGGGGCTGGCAGCAGGCCGAGGAGACCGGCAAGCGGTTGCGCGAGGTCTTCGGCCGTGAGCGCGTCAGCGTGTACGTGTCGCCGTACCGCCGCACGCATGAGACCCTGCGCGCCTTCCATCTCGATCCCGAGCTCATACGGGTGCGGGAGGAGCCGCGGCTGCGCGAACAGGACTGGGGAAACTGGCAGGACCGCGACGACGTGCGCCTCCAGAAGGCCTACCGGGACGCCTACGGCCACTTCTTCTACCGCTTCGCCCAGGGGGAGTCCGGTGCCGACGTGTACGACCGGGTCGGCGGCTTCCTGGAGAGCCTGTACCGCAGCTTCGAGGCCCCCGACCACCCGTCCAACGTGCTGCTGGTGACCCACGGCCTGGCCATGCGGCTGTTCTGCATGCGCTGGTTCCACTGGACGGTTGCGGAATTCGAGTCGCTGTCGAATCCCGGGAACGCGGAGATGCGGATGCTCGTTCTCGGGGACGACGGCAAGTACGTACTTGACCGGCCTTTCGAACGCTGGCGAGATCCGGAACCGTACGGGATCACCGGATAGAGTGGCAGAGCGATGACCCCTGACTCCTCTTCCGACGGGCGCCTGGACCGCGCCGTGGCCAGCCTGCGTGGACTGGCGGTGGGGGATGCACTGGGCTCGCAGTTCTTCGTACCGGCGAACTATCCGCTGCTGAAGCGTCGCGAGCTGCCGCCAGGGCCCTGGCAGTGGACCGACGACACGGAGATGGCCTGCTCCGTGGTCGCGGTCCTGGCCGCCCACCACCGCATCGACCAGGACGCCCTGGCGCAGTCCTTCGCCCACCATCATGACTTCGACCGGGGGTACGGTCCTGCGGTCAACCGTCTGCTGCGGCTGGTTCGAGAGGGCGGCGACTGGCGCGAGCTGGCCGCCGAGCTCTTCAACGGACAGGGTTCCTGGGGCAACGGAGCGGCCATGCGCATCGCCCCGCTGGGCGCCTGGTACGCGGACGACCCGGAACAAGCGACGCATCAGGCGGAGATCTCCGCGTATCCCACACACCAGCACCGTGAGGCCGTCGTCGGCTCCATGGCGGTTGCGGCGGCCGCCGCGCTGGTCGCCGCCCCCGACGGCCCGCCGAGCCCGGAGGCACTCCTCGACCGAGTCGTCGCACTCGTCCCGAAGAGCGCCGTCGGTGCGGGCCTGCGGCGCGCACGGGACATGCTCGACTACGCCGACGCGGGCACCGTCGCGGCCGTACTGGGCTGCGGACGGCGTACGTCTGCCCATGACACCGTGCCCTTCGCGCTCTGGTCGGCCGCGCGGGCCCTCGGCGACTTCGAGGAGGCGTTCTGGACGACCGCGCAGGTGGGTGGTGACGTGGACACGACCTGCGCCATCGTGGGCGGGGTGCTCGCCGCCGGGAAGGGCGGCCTGCCACCTGCCGAGTGGGCAGGGCTGACGGAGGCACTGCCGGACTGGGTGCCGACCGTCCGGACACCGTCGGTCTGAACCCTCAGCGGGTCTGTGCAGCTTGCCGGGAGACGCCTCTGGAAACTCTCTGTGCTCGCCGGGAACTCTGCGTGACCGTACGTCCGTTGTTGTGACATCAGCCGTGTGACGCAGGAGCGGGTGTACTGCATCTGACGTGCGAAAGGTCCGGGGGTGGTCGTGCAGTTCGTGGTCGTGTGGGCGGTGCTTTCCACCCTGAGCTTGCTGTGCCCTGCGGAACGTGTGCGGAGGGCCGGACCGACGTCCTCGCCGTCGGTCCCCCGGACTCGGTCCGGCCCTCCGCGGCCCCATGCGGGAGCAGTTGTTTCAGCCGACCGTCGCTCCCGCCGTGCCGGCGAGTGCTTCCAGGTCGCTCTTGCGGACCCGGATCACGAACCAGGCGGTGCCGAAGGCGAGCACGGCCATGGCCGCGGCTGCCACGAAGCCCATGGAAATTCCTTGGGCGAGCACCTCGTGTCCCCAGGTTCCGGGCAGTTGGTGCGTCTTGGCGAACTCCGCCTTCTGCTCCGCCGAACCGCTCGCGAGGAACTTCGGCAGCTGCTTCTGCGCCTCGTCCTTGCTGGCCGACCCGAACACCGTCGTCAGAATGGACAGGCCGAGCGAACCACCCACCTGCTGGGTGGCGTTGAGCAGTCCGGAGGCCGCACCTGCCTCGTGCTGGGAGACGCCGGAGACCGCTGTGACCGTCAGCGTCACGAAGTTCAGGCCCATGCCGAAGCCGAAGACCAGCATCGGACCGAGCACTCCGCCGGCATACGAGCTGCCGGAGCTGATGAGGGTCTGCCAGGCCAGTCCGATCACCGCGAGAGCCGAGCCGGTGAGCATGAACGGCTTGGGCCCCAGTACCGGCAGGAACCGCTGGGACAGCCCGGCGCCGAGCGCGATCACGACGGTCACCGGCAGGAACGCGAGACCGGCTCGGATCGGGCTGTACCCCAGCACGTTCTGCACGAAGAGAACGATGTAGAAGAACATCCCGAACATCGCCGCGGCCAGGCTCAACATGATCAAGTATGTGCCGGAGCGGTTGCGGTCGGCGAACATCCGCAGCGGAGTGATCGGCTCCTTGGCCCGGGACTCGATGAGCGCGAAGGCCACCAGCAGGACCACGGCGGCGGCGAAGGAGCCGATGGCCAGGCTGTCCCGCCAGCCGTCGTCCGCTGCGCGGATGAAGCCGTAGACGAGGGAGGCCATGCCTGCCGTCGAGGTCACGGCCCCCGCGATGTCGAAGCGGCCCGTGTGTCGTTCGGACTCGCTGATGTAGAGCGGCGCGAGCAGGGTGATCAGGATGCCGATCGGCAGGTTGACGAAGAACACCCAGCGCCAGTTGAGCCACTCGGTGAGCATGCCGCCGGCCAGCAGACCGATGGCGCCGCCACCCGCGGAGACCGCGGCGAAGACGCCGAACGCCCGGTTGCGCTCGGGGCCTTCGGGGAACGTGGTGGTGATGAGCGCCAACGCGGTGGGCGACGCAATGGCGCCACCCATGCCCTGCAGAACGCGTGCGGCCAACAACTGCCAGGGTTCCTGGGCGAGTCCACCGAGCAGCGAGGCGAAGGTGAACAGCACGATGCCGGTCATGAAGACCCGGCGGCGGCCGAGGATGTCACCGGCACGGCCGCCCAGAAGCAGCAGGCCGCCGAAGGTGAGCGTGTAGGCGCTGACGACCCAGGTGAGGTCGGTCGTGCTGAACTTCAGAGCGTCTTGAATGTGCGGGAGCGCGATGTTCACAATCGTCGCGTCGAGTACCACCATGAGTTGGCAGGCCGCGATGACTGCGAGCGCAATGCCGGGATGCCCCTCCCGGCGAGCCGCACCTGGCTTCTGTTCCTTGATCAACTGAGAGGTTGTCACTATGGGTCCCCCACAAATGCGTTAGTGAACGCTCGCGTTCACTGTCGCGTCAACCGTAGTGAGTCCCCGATAGTGAACGCAAGCGTTCACTTAAATTGGTGTCAGGTGGCGAATCCCCCGTTGCTGCCGCCTGGTGCTCTCCCGCCCCCGAAAACTCCGCTCCCCCTGCTCGCTGGAGATACACAGATGGTTACTTCGCGCTGGAAGGCCGCCCCCGCTCAGGCGGCCTCCCTCCGTCGGCGCGGCGCCGTACTCGAACGCGCGATCCTCGATGCCGCCCTGGAACAGCTCAGTACCGTCGGCTGGAACGGCCTCACCATGGAGGGCGTCGCTGCCGGTGCCCAGACCGGCAAGGCCGCCGTCTACCGGCGCTGGCCGTCCAAGGAGGATCTGGTCGCTGACGCCCTGCAGGCCGGGCTCCCGCGCATAGAGGAGGCACCCGACCTCGGCAGCGTGCGTGAAGATCTGCTCGCGCTGTGCCGGCAGGCGCGTGAGGCGATGTTCTCGCGACCCGGTTTCGCGGTCCGCTCCGTGATTCACGAATGCGACCCGATTCAGGCGGAGCGCTTCCATGGCGTGATCTTCGAGGGGATCGTGGAGCCCACCATCAAGCTGCTTCGCGAGGTCATCACGCGTGGAATAGAGCGGAATGAGGTGCGGCCCGACGCGGCGAACAGCTATGTCTTCGATGTCATCCCGGCCGTGATGATGTACCGCTCCAAGCTACGCGGAAGCGAATGGGACGATCGTGATCTCGAGGAGATGATCGACCAGTTGATGGTTCCGTTGCTGCGACCGGGCGTCGACTGAGTGCACAGGGTCGCCGTCCTGAAGCGGGAGTGGGAGCCGGGGTGTCGCCGGGTGATCCGCGGGGCGTAGGCTGAGGGCGCCATGCCGTACGAACCACCTACTCACACCGTCGAGCGCTCCCTTCGCGCCACGACCGGAGCGAAGATCATTGCCGGGGTCGACGAAGTGGGGCGCGGTGCGTGGGCCGGCCCCGTCACCGTCTGCGCGGCGATCACAGGACTGCGTCGGCCTCCCGAGGGCCTCACCGACTCCAAGCTGCTCACCGTCAAGCGGCGCACTGTGCTTGCCGTGGAACTGCAGAAGTGGGTGACCTCGTACGCGCTGGGGCACGCCTCGCCGGAGGAGATCGACGAGCTGGGCATGACCGCAGCCCTTCGCCTGGCGGCGGGACGCGCCCTGGAGGCTCTGCCGGTCCGTCCCGACGCGGTGATCCTCGACGGCAAGCACAACTATCTCGGCTCGCCCTGGCAGGTCCGTACGGTCATCAAGGGCGACCAGTCGTGCGTGGCGGTCGCGGCGGCCTCGGTGATCGCCAAGGTCCAGCGCGACAAAATGATGGCCGAACTGGGTATCGACCATGCAGACTTCGGTTTTGCGGACAACGCCGGGTATCCGTCGCCCGTGCACAAGGCCGCACTGGCGGAGCGGGGACCCACCCCGTACCACCGGTTGTCGTGGGCGTATCTTGATGCGCTGCCCCAGTGGCGACATCTCAAGAAGGTCCGCAGTTGGGCGGACGGAGGCGTTCCGGAAATCGAAGGTCAGCTCGGCTTCGACTTCTGACGAATCCGCTCGCGCTCATGTGCCACCCGCCGACGCGAGCCGCACCAACGTTTGATAAATATCAGCCCATGCCTCTCATTCCCGAGGAGCCTCAGATTCACGAGAGTGCCCAGGGTCCCCGCGCCACGCCGGCCAGCGGCCGCACCGCGCCGACCCCCCGCCCCGTACCCGGTCCCCGTCCCGCGGCTCCGCCGCGTCCCGGTCGTCCTGGTCCGCTCCGGCCCACACCGCCGGTGCAGCGCGCGTCGCGTGACGTGGCCGTCGCCACGCCCGGACCCTCGGTCCCGGCCGCCCCTGCCGCCGTCACTGCTTCGGCCACCCCGCAGATCCAGCTGATCCCGGCCTCGGTGGAGGGCGCACTCGACGCCGCCGAGGAAGCCGTGGACCTGCTCCTGGACTCGGGTCGCGCCCCCGGTGACGTACTGGTGATCACCACCGGTGAACAGCACCCGTGGGCCGCCCACGAGCTGTCCTTCGGTGAAGCCTCCTACTGGGCGCAGCACGACGCGGGCGACGACGTCTTCTACGCGGACGCCTCTGTCGCCGATCGCGCCGCCTCGCGCCCCGTGGTCGTGGTTGCCGTCAACGGCGGCTCCGACGCAGCAGCCGCCACCGCCCTTCCGCTGGCCCTCACCCGGGCCGGAGCCCTGCTGATCGTCTGCGGCGACCCGCAGCAGATCAACTCGGTGCTGGGCGCGGGCGTCTGAGCCTGTTCCGGTACGTCCACGGGAACACCGGAGCGGCGAGGACGCCGCTGTGGCGGCATCGGCACAGTGGGTGTTTCGGCGTGCGCAGATACGGCCGGGGCGCCCGGTGCGCGCGCTCCCACCTGCTCCTGGGACGTGACGGACGAGGGGAAGCGTTGGCGCGTTGGACGGGCGTCCGTCGTTCTCGCAGCGAACGCCTCCCGAAGCATGCGGCGGTGATTGCTCGGAGTGCCGACGGGCGGCCCTGACCGGCGTGTGTGCAACTCCCCTCGTCCGGTGCGCTGCGAAGCCGGCGTACGAAGGGAGCTTGCTGTCGGTCGGGCGTGACCCGTCGGTGTTCTTATCGGGCTGCGGCGCGGCGCAGGACCTCCGAGGCGGCACCGCCGGTGCGGGGCAGCAGAGGCGGCGCCTCGGATATCCCGAAGGGCTCCGGTGAGGAGTCCGCGTTGGGGCGGCGCCCGCCACGGCCCTCCCCGAGCACCTGCCAGCCGTCCCGGGTCAGCGTGATGTACGCCCCGCAGCGCAGCCCGTGCAGTGTGCACGCGTCACGCAGGCCCCACATCCATGCGCCGTCCTCCTCGGTCCAACGCGCGTCGCCCTCACGGCAGTAGAGCAGCACCGCGGTGCGCACCGGTGTGCGGCGCCGCAGGTCGTGCGGGATGACCCGGCGGAGCTGCGCAAGCAGCGTGTTGCGGAACATCCAGCCGTCGGCGGGAGCCGGGCGGCGGGTGAACGAGGCGCTCGCGCACAGGCGTTCGTCCGGGTCGAGGACGGCCACCACCGCGGTCGCGGGTTTTGGGTGATGCCGGGCATGGAGTCCGCTGACGACCTCTCGGGGATTGCGCAGCAGAGGGATTCCGGCGGCGGCCCACTCCGCGGGTTCGAGCATGCGGGTGAGAGGGTTGGCGGATGCGGCGGACAGGTCGGCAGACGTCGACGTGGATGCCGCCGAGGACGGAGCGAATCCGAAGGTCACGGTCCTCCCTTCGGCTACGCGCCCACACGGGGGCGGGGTCATGTTCAGGGGAGCGCACGCCGCAGCAGAGCCCTACCGGACCACGGACGAGCCGTGCGGGGAGCGGAGTTCAATTCTTCCTGTCGAACTTGGATGCGGCAACGAGCAATTGGGGCCACTGACCGAAACGCGGCGGTGTGCGGTGTATATCCCTACCCAGTACGTTGCGTCACGACGCATGCGCCGACCGTTCACCTCGAGTTAGTGCACCGTTGGAGCAGAGGGGCTCGAGGTGCGGCTGCCGAGCGGCGTGCGGTGCCGCGGTCAGCCCTGGACGGCCAGGACGAGTGGCAACACCCCCTGCGCACCGGCACGTCGGAGCAGGCGGGCTGCGACCGCGAGCGTCCAGCCGGTCTCGGTGAAGTCGTCCACCAGGAGGACCGGACCCGCCGCCTCGGCGAGTGCGGAGGCGAGGGCGGGCGGCACGGTCAGTGTGCCGGCCAGTGCCTTCAGGCGTTGTGCACTGTTGCTCCGGGAGACGTGGGCCGCGTCGCTCGTGTAGTCCACGGAGCCGAGCAACGGCAGTCTGCCGACCTCCGCGATACGTGCACCCAGGGAGTGGATCAACCGGGGGCGGGTGCGCGAGGAGACCGTGACCACGCCCACCGGGCGCGGCTGCGGGTCGGCTGCTCCCGGGGCCCATCCCCCGGGCCCTTTGGCCCAGTCGGCGAGCACGCCCACAACGGCCTTCGCCACGTCGTCCGGCACTGGACCGTCTGGGGCCTGGGGCGCCAGCATCGGCCGTAGCCGGTTGCCCCAGCCGATGTCCGACAGGCGGCCCAACGCCCTCCCGGGAGCGGCCTGTTCACCGACCGGGATGCGTCCCTTGAGGTCGACGCCGATCGCCGGCAGGCCGGTCGGCCACATTCGGCGTGGCTCCACCTCGACGCCCGCCCGGCCGAGATCGACACGTGCCGCGTCCAGCGCGGTCGTGGACATGTCCGTGGTGAACCGCGCGCCCGCGCAGTTGTCGCAGCGGCCGCAGGGCTTGGCGCCCTCGTCGTCCAGCTGGCGCTGCAGGAACTCCATGCGGCAGTCGGTCGTCGAGGAGTACTCCCGCATCGCCTGCTGCTCGGCCCTGCGCTGCCGCGCGACCCAGTCGTACCGCTCCGCCTCGTACGTCCACGGCTGTCCCGTTGCGATCCAGCCGCCCTTGACCCGCTTGACCGCCCCGTCCACGTCGAGAACCTTGAGCATGGTCTCCAGGCGGGAGCGGCGCAGCTCCACCAAAGGCTCCAGGGCGGGCAGCGACAAGGGCCTGTCCGCGCGCGCGAGGACGTCGAGAGTGCGGCGCACCAGGTCTTCCGGCGGGAAGGCGAGCGATGCGAAGTACTCCCAGATCGCCTCGTCCTCCTTCCCCGGCAACAGGAGCACCTCGGCGTGTTCGACCCCGCGCCCGGCGCGGCCCACCTGCTGGTAGTAGGCGATGGGCGAGGCCGGTGAGCCGAGGTGCACCACGAATCCGAGATCCGGTTTGTCGAACCCCATGCCCAGCGCGGACGTGGCGACCAGGGCCTTCACCCTGTTGGCGAGGAGGTCGTCCTCGGCCTGCTGACGGTCGGCGTTCTCGGTCCTGCCCGTGTAGGAAGCGACCGTGTGACCACGGTGCCGCAGAAAGGCGGTGACCTCCTCGGCCGCGGCCACGGTGAGCGTGTAGATGATCCCGGAACCCGGCAACTCGCCCAGGTGGTCGGCGAGCCAGGCCATACGGTGTGCGGCGTCCGGAAGCCGCAGCACGCTCAGGCTCAGGCTCTCCCGGTCCAACGGGCCCCGCAGCACCAGGGCGTCCGACGAGCCCCCGGTGCCGAGCTGCTCGGCGACGTCGGCGGTCACGCGCGCGTTGGCGGTGGCAGTGGTCGCGAGCACCGGGACGCCCGGCGGCAGATCGCCGAGCATGGTCCGCAGCCGCCGGTAGTCCGGACGGAAGTCGTGCCCCCAGTCGGAGATGCAGTGCGCCTCGTCCACCACCAGGAGCCCGGTGGCGGCGGCGAGCTTGGGCAGCACCTGATCGCGGAAGTCCGGGTTGTTGAGGCGCTCCGGACTGACCAGCAGGACGTCGACCTCACCAGCGGCGATCTCGTCCTGAACGGTGTCCCACTCCTCGGTGTTCGAGGAGTTGATCGTCCGCGCATGGATACCGGCCCGTGCTGCCGCCTCGACCTGGTTGCGCATCAGGGCGAGCAGTGGGGAGACGATGACCGTGGGCCCGCTGCCCCGGGCCCGCAGCAGCGACGTCGCCACGAAGTAGACCGCGGACTTGCCCCACCCCGTGCGCTGCACGACGAGCGCCCGGCGTCTGTCGGCGACCAGCGCCTCGATCGCCCGCCACTGGTCCTCGCGCAGCCGGGCCGCTCCTGTGGCGTCCCCGACGAGGCGGGCGAGGACCGCGTCGGCGGCCGCCCGGAGTTCCGCGTTGCTCGTGTGCTCCATGCATCCCATCAAACAGGACGCCACCGACAAGCCCGGCCAGGCCTGTGGAGGAGCGAGGCCCTTGACGTGTCCCTGGCCTGACTTATCCACAGGGGAAACCGGAACATAGCGATCCGCGAGATCGTCGGCGCATGACGAACCACGGCGAAACCACTGGATCCCCTGAAAACGGCAAGGCCGCCGCACGTGACGGCGCCGAGCACCACGACGGACACGACGACCCCGGCCGACCGGAAAAGCACGTCGGCCCGGCCGCTTCGGACGACCACGGCGGCCGCGACACGCAGGGTACGTACGGTGCACAAGACGCACACGAGGAGCGCCCGGGCCGCCCGGACCACGTCGACTGCACCGCCTACGACAGTCATGGCCCCGAGCACCAGGTCACGCTGCGCACCCCGGCCGAACTGGCCGATGCCCTGCCCTATCTGTTGGGGTACCGGCCCGAGGAAAGTATCGTCCTGGTCGCCCTGCACGACCGGGACGGCCGCGGCCGATTCGGCGGCCGTGCCCGGCTCGGCATTCCGGCGAGTGCCGACGACTGGGCTTCCGTCGCCCAGCAACTGGCCCACGGACTGGTCACCGGCAGTGAGCGCAGGGGCGCCCGGCCCGAACAGATGGTCGCGTACCTCTGCCAGGAACCGGCGAAGGGGGAAACAGGTCGGCAGGTCATGGAGCGGTTGCGTCCCCTGGCCCAGAAACTGCGCGTCGAGTGCGGACAACTCGACGTACCGGTGATCGAGGCGCTGTGCATCTCGGATGGCCGCTTCTGGTCGTACTGCTGCGGGAACGCGGCGTGCTGTCCGCCCGAAGGCCTGCCCATGGGCCTGCCCGGCACCTCAGTGCTGGCAGCCGCTGCCACCTACGCCGGCCTGCAGGTACGGGGCACTCTGCGCGAACTGCGGGCCAGGCTGCAGCCCTGGGAGACCGCGGCAGCCCTGGAGCAGGAGAGTGCCCTGGATGCCGCGAGCATGGCGTTGGTCCCCAGGATTCTCGACGAAGCCAGCCGTGAGGGTGTCGCCGAGGAGACACTGGAGCTGTCCGCGCAGATCATGCGCCGTCTGGCCGGCGCACGGCCCGTGTCCGGCACGCTCACCGCGGACCTCCGCGACGACGAACTGCTCGCACACGACGAAGCCGCGACCCTGATTCTCGGCCTGCAGGACCGTGCGACCCGGGACCGCGCGGCCGAGTGGATGGAGGGCGAGGAGGCCGCGCTCGCACTCCGGCTCTGGCGGGCCCTGGCCCGCAGGTGCGTCGGACCCTACGGCGAACACGCGGCGGCTCCGCTGACACTGGCCGGTTGGGTCGCCTGGTCCACGGGTGACGACCTGGAGGCCCGGGAAGCCCTCGCCATGGCACTCGGCGCGGATCCGGGTTACCTCTTCGCCCGCCTGCTGCACCAGGCCTGCAACGAAGGGCTGGACCCGGAGTCGATCCGCCGGTGCCTGCGAGCGGAGCGACAGGACCGAGGGCGGACGGCAGCCGAGCAGTCGCACGGCGAAGCGGGAACCGCAGAGCCGGTGACGGTCCAGGCCGTCGAGTCGGGGTTGCTGTCGGAATCGGCCTCGGGATCCGTCTCCGGATCGGTCTCCGGATCGGTCTCGGGATCGGTCTCGGGATCGGTCTCGGCATCGGTCTCGGGATCGGAGTCTGTGTCGGAGTCGGAATCCGTGTCGCAATCGGTGCCGGATCCGAGGTCGGAGGAGGCTTCCCGCCCCCGACGCCGTGTCCGCTCCAGCGGCACGGTCCGCAGCCACTCCCGCTCGGCGAGGGCGGAAGACCGGGGGAGTGGCACGAGCGCCCCGCGCCCGCGGACGGCAGTGACAAGCGGCACCCGCCCCGGCTCCGCACGGACTGGCCGCGCTCGCCCGGGTACCCCCGAGAAGGGCCGCGCGCGCCGCGGCGACCAGTGCCCCGAAAGCTTGCGTCCCGGAAGCGACGGCACACAGGAGCAGTCGTGAGCAGTTGCGGGGCGAGGGCTGGCCTGGGCGGGCGGACCGACACCGACTGCGGGGCGCTCCGCACGCCGCAACCAGAATTCGCCGGCGTGGATCAGCGTCACCGCCGGCCATCCGGGCGGGCCTGTCGCGGGCGTGACCCGAAGGACTGCTCTTCCGTTCACCTGAGTGGCGGAACACTTGGATGGGTGGGGCCGCCACACAGTCCATGTCCGTCCGACTCCTCTCACCCGGCGCCGCATACGCCCGAGGTGCACCGAGCGCAGAAGAAGCCGCCCCATGCATCAGCCGACTCCGCCCTCCGCTGCCGGCGACGACACCTCCGGCGCAAGCCGGCCCACGCTGTCTCCCGGGGCGGGCGCCTCCCTGCTGACCCACGCGGACCGTGCCGCCCGGCGCGACGCCCCTTCGACGGCCGACAGCACGCACGCCTCTGCACCGAGCGGCCAGGACTGGTACCCGCCCGGGGCGGCGGAACGACCCGGGCTCGCCATCGGGGCGACCTGTCAGGACCGACTCCCTGGCAGGTCGACCGACCAGGGCCTCACCGGCGGTCGCCCGCACGACCCCGGGGGCTGTGCACTCGAGCCGACCGAGCCGGACCGTTCTGCGTCCAGGCCGACGCCCTCGGATCAGCCCCCGCCCGGATCGGCCGACCCCACCCGGCCCCCCGAGCCACTCCAGGCCGGCAACACGCACGGCCGTCACCCCCGGGCCAGGGTCGGATCCTGCCCTCATCCCCCGGTCAGACGCCCCGCCCGTCCACCTTCTCGCCCCCGGGAGCAACTCCACCGTCCCGAGCCGCCACGCCGCCGACGCCCCGCCGGTCCGTCGAACTGCCGTCCACGCACACCGCCATGATCTGCGTCGCGCTCCCGGGGCTCGCCATCTCGGCCGAGGACGGGCAGATGACCGGTCAGGGGCTGGAAGGGTTCTACCGGGCGGGCCGACGCGTGCTTTCCCGTTGCCAGGTCCGCGTGGCCGGGCGCGAACCGCTGGCGGTGCAAGCCCGGATGACCTCGGCCGACCGGGCCCGCTTCGTGGGCACGCTGCGGGCCTCGCCGCACTCCGGCCCGGACCCGGACCTCGTCGTCGAGCGGATTCGCCATGCGGACGGGACGGAGCGCATCACCGTGCACAGTGCGGCCCGGCGCCCCCTGCGTGTGCCTCTCGAAGTCGCCCTCGGCACGGACCTGGCCGACCTGGGCGCCATCGCATCCGGCACCGCTGGGCCCGAACTGCCCGCCAGTGTCCACGACTCGGGCCTGCGCTGGTCCGGTACCACCGGGAACTCGTCGGTCACGGCAGATCCGCCGCCCGCGGACGCACTGGCCTCTGCTGGGCTGCTGCGCTGGGAGTTCGAGCTGTCCCCCGGCGGCAGCACCAGCGTGGAGCTGCGGGTACGGCCGGACGGAGCGGGCCCTGTCCGGACCGTGCGCCGCACGGCCACGAGCCCCCTTGCCGCCGCCAGGGGGTCCGGCGACGACCCCAGGGTCCAGCCACTGCTGCGGACGAGCGTCGAGGACCTCCATGCCCTGCTCCTGCACGACCCCGCCCACCCTTCCGACATACAACTCGCGGCAGGAGCCCCCTGGCGCTGCGGCCCGGCCCCGGCCGAGGCACTGGCGGCGGCGCGGATGACGCTGCCCCTCGGTACCCGGCTCGCCGCAGGCACGCTGCGCAGCCTCGCCCGCACCCAACTCCGGGGCGTGGGGCCGCAGTCCGGCATGATCCCCGGGCCGCGACGGGACGCGGGCATCCATCTGCCGCCAGGCTGTACCGGCACGGAAGCCACGCTGCTCTTCCCCGCGCTCCTCGCGGAGGCCCGCCGCTGGGGCCTTCCCGACACCGAGACGGAGGAACTGCTGCCGGCCGCCGAGCGCTGTCTGGCCTGGCTGCGGACGACCGTCGGCGAGGGCACCTACCTGAGTGACCCGCATCCCGGCGGTCCCGTCCGCTGCGAGACGCAGGCCCATGCCCACCGTGCGGCCCTGCTGGGGGCCGATCTGCTCGATGGCTGCGGGAGGCCGGGCGGCGCCGAGCTGCGTCAGTGGGCCCAGATGCTGCGGGCGGAGTTCAGAGAGGACTTCTGGGTCGACGACCGGGGTGGCGGCAGGCCGGCCGCCGCTCGGGCCCCCGACGGCACTCCGCTGCCGTACCTGGGTGCTGCCGCCGCCCATCTCCTCGACACCGGCCTGCTCGGCGGGGGCGAGCCGGCCCCCGGGCTGCTCGACAAGGTGCAGACCGAACAGCTCGCCCGCCTGCTCGGCGGCCCGGCGATGGACTCGGGCTGGGGGCTGCGCGGACTGGGCGCGAAGGAAGGCGGCTACAACCCGTTCGGCCACCGCAGCGGCGCCGTGCGGGTCCACGAGACGGCGATCGCGGTCGCAGGCCTGGCCGCCGCCGGCTACGAGAAGGAGGCGGGTTCGCTGCTGAGAGGCGCCCTGGCGGCGGCCGAGAGCTTCGGGCACCGGCTGCCCGAGATGTACGCAGGCGAGCAGCGCACCGCGGGGAGCGCTCCCCTCCCGCACCCGGCGGCCTGTCGTCCGGCCGCCACCGCGGCGGCGGCCGGTGTGCTGCTGCTGGTGACTCTCGCGGGTATCCGTCCGGACGCTCCCGCGGGGACGATCACACTGCGGCCCATGCACAGTGCCCCCCTGGGCGAGATCGTTCTGAGGGGGCTTCGCATCGCCGGGGCTCCCTTCTCCGTACGGGTCAGCCGCCTTGGCCTCGCCATGGTCGAGGAGGCCGCCGACGGACTGCAATTAGGAGTATGACCTGGGGCGACGTACCACCGCACAGCACCCGGAACCAGGGGCTGCGCCTCATACAGGACCGAAGTGGATCAGCCGTCGAAGCGGCCGACGAAAGGAGTGTTTATCGTCAGGCAGACGACTATGATCGCCGCATGCCCTACGACCCGTCAGCATTTCCGCCCTTCGCCGTCACCGTGGACCTGGTCGTGCTGACCGTGCGCCGCCATGCCCTGTGCGCGCTGGCGGTACGCAGGGGCGAGCCACCGTTCCAGGGGCGCTGGGCGCTCCCCGGCGGCTTCGTACGGGCCGACGAGGATCTGGCACAGGCAGCCGCACGTGAGCTGGCCGAGGAGACCGGGCTGCGCGCCCACGACCCGGCAGTTCCCGCCCAGGACAACGGCGCGCACCTGGAACAACTCGCGACCTACGGGGATCCGAAGCGGGACCCGCGGATGCGCGTGGTCAGCGTCGCCCACCTGGCGCTCGCCCCCGACCTGCCCGCACCCCGAGCGGGCGGCGACGCCAGCAATGCGCGCTGGGCGCCGGTCGAGGAACTGCTGCAGCAGGGCGGTTACGGCCGGGACGGCGAACCGGTGGCGCCTCTCGCCTTCGACCACGCCCAGATCCTGTCCGACGGCGTGGAGCGGGCCCGCTCCAAGATCGAGTACTCGTCCCTCGCCACGGCGTTCTGCCCCACCGAGTTCACCGTCGGTGAGCTGCGCCGGGTCTACGAAGCGGTGTGGGGCGTGGCCCTCGACCCGCGCAACTTCCACCGCAAGGTGACGGGCACACCCGGGTTCCTCGTCCCCACCGGCGGGACCACCACACGCCAGGGCGGCCGCCCCGCCCAGTTGTTCCGGGCCGGCGGCGCCACACTGCTCAACCCCCCGATGCTGCGCCCCGAAGTGTGAGGGCACGGTTCCGGGCGGACTGGTCATGGCCGGCAGAGCAGGCCACGCCATACCAGAAAAATCGGACATAGCGCGCTATCTTGCTTCGGGTGATCCAGGCCTACGGATTGACCAGCAATCCCCGCAAGGAGCTTCCGCCCGCGGTCGACGACGTCTCGTTCGACGTGCGCGCAGGCCGCGTCACTGCGCTGCTCGGGGCGCCGGGGGCGGGCAAGACGACCGCACTCAAACTCATGCTCGAACTCCAACAGGGCCGTGGCATCACCTACTTCAAGGGCCGCCCCCTGCACCGCATGGCCCATCCGGCGCGCGAAGTCGGCGTGCTCCTGGGTGATGTACCGGGCCACCCGGCCCGTACCGTCCGTGGCCATCTCCGCATGCTGTGCGCCGCCGCAGGAGTTCCCGCCCGCCGCGCCGACGAGGTCCTCGAAGTGGTCGGCCTCGTCAGCCTGCGCGACGAACGCCTCGGGACCCTCTCGCGCGGCATGGACCGCCGCCTCGGCCTGGCCTGCGCCCTGCTGTCCGACCCGCACACGCTCGTGCTCGACGAACCCGCCGGCGGTCTCTCCCCCCGCGAGGCCCGCTGGCTGTACGGCATGCTGCACGCGCATGCCGCTCAGGGCGGTACGGTCCTGCTCACCACGGCCGACCCCAAGGAGGCGGCGCGCAGCGCCCACCGGGTCGTCACGCTGGAGCGGGGCAGGCTCGTCGCCGACCAGGACGCGGAGGACTTCGCCCGCACCCGGCTGCGCCCCCGCGTCGCCGTCCGCAGCCCGCACGTGGTGCGCCTCGCCGCCCTGCTCACCAAGGAAGCCCGCACCGGCCACCGCTCCGTCGAAGTCGTACACGAGGGCGGCAACCGCCTCTCCGTCTACGGCAGTAGTTGCGCCGAGGTCGGAGAGACCGCGTTCCGTCACGGCATCCTCGTACATCAACTCGCCGACGAAATCGGCGACATGGGGCCCGGAGCGGTGGAACCCCCGGTCGACGGGCCGGAGTCCGCCGACGGGCCGCAGGTGCCGGACGAGCCACACGCCTCGGACGGGGCCCTCGGACCTACCGTGGCGGCGCACTGCTCGACCCCGGCTGACACGCCCGGGAAGCGAGGCGCCGAACCGACCTCCCCGACGCCGGCCGATGCGTCCTGCGAGGCGCACCCCGAACCGCAGTCCCCGGCTGACGCGCCCGGTGAGGTCGGCGCGCCGAAGGCACCCGTCCACGCACCCCCGTCACATGTGACGTCGGGGCATGTCCCGACGCCGGGCGTACGTCCGGCTGAAGCAGGCACCCTCGACAGCCCGCCCTCCCTTCCGCCCTCCATCTCCGTCCGCCCGGCTCCCAGCCCCCTGCGTCCTCTGCGCTACGAGATCCGTCGCGCCGCCGGCATCGGCACCGGGTTCGTCACCGGGGCCGTCGTACTCGTCGTCTCCGCCCTCGCCGCCGTCGTCCTGGCCCGGATCGGACACACCCCGCAGGCGCGCCTGCTGGCCGCGTGGCCGCGCGAGCTGCCGCTGCCGCCCGCCGCGCTCGGTGCGGGACTCCTCGGCGCGCTGGCCTTCGGCGACGAGTTCCGCCATCCCGCGCTGGCGGCCGATCGCGGCACCGTGCCCCGTCGGCTGGGGCTGCTCGCCGCGAAACTCGTCGTCGCCACGGTCACCGCGCTGATGCTGGCCTTCCTCACGGTCGGCTGCGACGCCGAGGTGCTCTACATCGTCTACGGACGGGAACTCATGCAAGTTCCCATGGACTGGCTCTCACTCGGCGCGAGTTGGCTCGGTCTGGTCGTCGGATGTGCCTGGGCCGGCGTGCTGGCCGCGGGCGTCTTCCGGTCCACCACGGCAGGACTCGCGGCCGTGGTCTCCGTACCGGTCGTCGTCGTTCCGCTCGTACAGAAGGCCTTGGCGGGATCGTCCGTGCGGATGGCGGCCGGGCTTCCGTTGCGGTTGCGGGAGGTGTTCCTGCTGCAGTGGCCCTTCGGGGGAGAGCGCTATCTGGGGGCCGCGGCGAGGGTGATCGCCCAACCCGTCGGCGGTGCCCTGACGTTGTCGCTGACCGCTCTGCTCTGCGCGTATCTGCTCACCACCCTGCGCAGCAGGGTCCGATGACAACCGTCCGCGCGCTTTCGCCCTACCCTGTGCGCAACTCCCTGGGGAAAGCCCATTTCTTTCCGATAAGGCGTCAATTGCGACGGGGTGAGCGATCACCCTTTCGTGTGCTTTTCACCAAAGACCTCAAGGGAGTTGGAGACGGCGCCGACAAAGGATCCGTGAGTACCCTTGCGCACACCATGATGACCGCCGCCCGCTCCGCCGACTCCGGTCTGGCCGGCCCGGGCGATCTCGACCGCTACCCCTACGCCGAGGCCCATGTGGTCGACCGCGTCGGAGCCCCCGCCTGGGAGAGCGCGGACCCGGAGCTGGGCCGCGTGGGCCGGCGCGCCGCGGGCAGCCGCGGACGCGGGCTGCACGGCCAACTCGTCCAGCAGCTCGGCCAGATGATCGTCTCGGGCGATCTGGGCGCCGACCGTCCGCTGGTGCCCGAGGAAATCGGCCAGCGTTTCGAGGTCTCCCGCACCGTCGTCCGTGAGTCGCTCCGGGTCCTGGAGGCCAAGGGCCTGGTCAGCGCTCGCCCGAACGTCGGTACGCGTGTGCGCCCGGTCAGCGACTGGAACCTGCTCGATCCGGACATCATCGAATGGCGCGCCTTCGGGCCGCAGCGCGACGACCAGCGCCGCGAGCTGAGCGAACTGCGCTGGACGATCGAACCGCTCGCCGCCCGCCTCGCCGCCGGGCACGGGCGCGAGGACGTCCAGCAGCGGCTCGCCGACATGGTGGAGATCATGGGCCACGCCATGGGGCAGGGTGACGCCATCACCTTCTCCCGCGCCGACGCCGAGTTCCACTCCCTGCTGATCCAGGTTGCGGGCAATCGGATGCTGGAGCACCTCTCCGGGATCGTCTCGGCCGCCCTCCAGGTCTCCGGCGGCCCGGTGACTGGCTGCGACCGGCCGAACGAGACGTCGCTGGCGCACCACGGCAGGATCGTCGACGCCCTCGGTACCGGGGACGGCACGGCAGCCGAGTCGGCCATGCGCCAGCTGCTGACCGTCCACCCAGAGGTGGAGCGCGTGGTGCCCGCGCCGCGCGAACACTGACCGCATCCCGCGGGCGGCGCGGCCGGGAGATGCCTCCCCCTCCTGGGGCATGGCCCGGCCGCCGAACCGCCTCCGTCGGACCCCGCAGGATCTCCGGGATCCTGCGGGGTCCGACGGCGCCACGGGCCGCAGAGACCTTGGGAAAGCCCCGATCTCACCCACGGGTGACCCTGTATGTCCCTTTCTGGGCGCGTTTAGGTACTTACAGGGTGTGATTCGGACCACGCAGATTGGGCGTAACGCTCGGGGAAACAGCGCGATGACCTAAGAGGTGACAGCCGAGGAGGGAATACGGACGCCGTTTGCGGCGCTGTGCATCTTCCCGGTCCCGCCCGCGCCGTCGGCCCAATCCCCAAGCCGGCGGTCGGCTCCTGTCCGTCCTGGACGGGGCCGGAAGCCGTTTTCCAACGTTCCGAGAGGTTGTTCGTGTCGGCCAGCACATCCCGTACGCTCCCGCCGGAGATCGCCGAGTCCGTCTCTGTCATGGCTCTGATTGAGCGGGGAAAGGCTGAGGGGCAGATCGCCGGCGACGATGTGCGTCGGGCCTTCGAAGCTGACCAGATTCCGGCCACTCAGTGGAAGAACGTACTGCGCAGCCTCAACCAGATCCTCGAGGAAGAGGGTGTGACGCTGATGGTCAGTGCCGCGGAGCCCAAGCGCACCCGAAAGAGCGTCGCAGCGAAGAGTCCGGCCAAGCGCACCGCCACCAAGACGGTCGCGGCGAAGACGGTGACCGCCAAGAAGGCCACCGCCACCGCCACCCCCGAGGCGCCCGCCGCCGACACGCCCGTCGAGGACGACGCCGCGCAGGTCGCTGCGAAGAAGGCGGTCGCCAAGAAGACGGCGCCCGCGAAGAAGACCGTCGCCAAGAAGACGGCGGCCAAGAAGACCAGCGCCAAGAAGGACGACGCCGAGGTCCTCGAGGAGGAGGTGCTCGAGGACACCCCCAAGGGCGCCGACGAGCCCGAGGGCGCCGAGAGCGCGGGCTTCGTGCTCTCCGACGAGGACGAGGACGACGCGCCGGCCCAGCAGGTCGCCGCGGCCGGCGCCACCGCCGACCCGGTCAAGGACTACCTCAAGCAGATCGGCAAGGTCCCCCTGCTCAACGCCGAGCAGGAGGTCGAGCTCGCCAAGCGGATCGAGGCCGGCCTGTTCGCCGAGGACAAGCTGTCCAACGCCGACAAGCTGGCCCCGAAGCTCAAGCGCGAGCTGGAGATCATCGCCGAGGACGGTCGCCGCGCCAAGAACCACCTCCTGGAGGCCAACCTCCGTCTGGTGGTCTCCCTGGCCAAGCGCTACACCGGCCGCGGCATGCTCTTCCTGGACCTCATCCAGGAGGGCAACCTCGGTCTGATCCGCGCGGTCGAGAAGTTCGACTACACCAAGGGCTACAAGTTCTCCACGTACGCCACATGGTGGATCCGTCAGGCGATCACCCGCGCCATGGCCGACCAGGCCCGCACCATCCGTATCCCGGTGCACATGGTCGAGGTCATCAACAAGCTCGCGCGCGTGCAGCGCCAGATGCTCCAGGACCTGGGCCGCGAGCCCACTCCGGAGGAGCTGGCCAAGGAACTCGACATGACCCCCGAGAAGGTCATCGAGGTCCAGAAGTACGGCCGCGAGCCCATCTCCCTGCACACCCCGCTGGGCGAGGACGGCGACAGCGAGTTCGGTGACCTCATCGAGGACTCCGAGGCGGTCGTCCCGGCCGACGCGGTCAGCTTCACGCTCCTGCAGGAGCAGCTGCACTCCGTGCTCGACACCCTGTCCGAGCGCGAGGCGGGCGTCGTCTCGATGCGCTTCGGTCTCACCGACGGTCAGCCGAAGACCCTCGACGAGATCGGCAAGGTGTACGGCGTCACGCGCGAGCGCATCCGCCAGATCGAGTCCAAGACCATGTCGAAGCTGCGCCACCCGTCGCGTTCTCAGGTGCTGCGCGACTACCTCGACTAGGTCGCCGTCGTACGACAGTGAAGGCCCGGTCCTCCCGCGTGGAGGACCGGGCCTTCTCGTGCTGTCGCGCAGGTGCGGGGTGCGACGGGCTGGATCACTCTGGGTCTCCCACGACATCCCAGAGTGAGGAGCTCGTATGCGTCGTCCCTTTGTCCGGGCGCTGGCCCGGCCGCTGGCCCTTGTGGCCGCCGCGACCGCCATACCGTTGCTTTCCACTGCCCCCGTGGCCGCCGACAGCGTTGTCATAGGGAGTTTCCCGATCGATGTGTCCGAGAGCCCGTGGACGGTGGCGCTCTCCAGCCGTGACCGGTTCGGGGGTACGCGTGCGGGGCAGTTCTGCGGCGGTGTGGCCATCGGCCGTACGACCGTGCTCACCGCGGCCCACTGCATGGGCGAGGACGTCCTGGGGGCACCGCCGGAGCGCGTCCACGACCTCAAGGTCATCGCGAACCGCACGGACCTGCTTTCGGACCGCGGCCGGGAGATCCCGGTACGTGACGTCCAGGTGAGTCCGACCTTCGACAGCGACAGCAACGCCGAGGACTTCGCCGTGCTCACTCTCGCCAGACCGCTGCCGCGCAGCTCGGTCATCGCAATGGCGGCCGCCGGCGATCCTGCGTACAAGCCGGGCACCAGCGCGACCGTCTCCGGGTGGGGCGATCTCACCGGCGGCGGCGACTACGCGCACAGTCTGCGGGCGACACGCGTGCACGTGCTGCCCGACGCCCGGTGCCAGGAGGCGTATCCGGGCAGCACCGACGGCACGTACCAGGCCAAGAGCATGCTGTGCGCCGGGGAGGCGGGAGGCGGCCACGACGCCTGCCAGGGGGACAGCGGTGGGCCCCTTGTCGCCCAGGGGAAGCTCATCGGACTCGTGTCCTGGGGGAGCGGCTGCGGTCGTGCGGGCAGCCCAGGCGTCTATGCGCGCGTCTCCGAGGCCCTACGCGGGATGGGCCCGCTGAGCAGGGGCAGGGCCCACTGACGGTGCCCGGACGGCATCCGGGGTGGTACGAGCGCGGGCGGCGCGGTCCCTGAAGCAGGGGCCGCGCCGCCCGTACCGGCCTGTGCCGGGGCTGGCTCGTCGTATGTGCGAGGTATCAGCGCTCTTCTTCGGAGGCGGATGCCGGAACGGACGTCAGCCGCTCCGTCTCGTCCTGTATCTCAGCGGCGATCTTCTTGAGTTCCGGCTCGAACTTGCGGCCGTGGTGGGCGCAGAAGAGCAGTTCTCCGCCGCTGAGCAGGACAACGCGCACGTAGGCCTGCGCGCCACAGCGGTCGCAGCGATCGGCGGCCGTCAGTGGGCTCGCGGGGGTCAGAACAGTAGTCACGTCGCCTCTTCTCTAGCTCGACGAGCTGTCGTACCAGGGTCAACATCCAACCAGCCCTAAAACGTTCCCGCCCCGGGCTTTTCCTCGAAAAAATCTTTCGAGGCCGGCTGTCTGCTGCCGGTTGGCGGCGAATGTGCCGTATTGCGTGTCTGTGTGTCGTACGGGTTCGCGCGGTCTGTCAATGTCAGGTCCTCCCGGCTGGCTTGCCGGTTGTTCATGAGGACGTGCCCGGAGCCTAAATGGTTCATGCCTCGAAGGGAACGTGATATGTACTTCACTCCATCGAGGGATCGAACATGTATGCGACCGTGGACTAGTCTTAACTCCAGACGAGGGTGGCGTTACAACGGCTCTACCAGGCCTCGGTACCCTCTTGACGGCGACCGAAGCCGGGCCCTTACCCACCAGGGCACCAACTGAAATTCAGCGAGGAGCGAACCGCGTGACCGCCGAGACGTCCGTGCCGTCCACAGCGCTGCTGGCAGGAGCAGACCGGGACGGTTCCAACTACACCGCGCGGCACCTGCTCGTCCTCGAGGGGCTCGAGGCCGTGCGCAAGCGCCCGGGCATGTACATCGGGTCCACCGACAGCCGCGGTCTGATGCACTGCCTGTGGGAGATCATCGACAACTCTGTCGACGAGGCTCTCGGGGGCTACTGCGACCACATCGAGGTGATCCTCCACGACGACGGCTCGGTGGAGGTCCGGGACAACGGCCGGGGCATTCCCGTCGACGTCGAGCCCAAGACCGGTCTTTCCGGCGTCGAGGTCGTCATGACCAAGCTGCACGCCGGCGGCAAGTTCGGCGGCGGCTCCTACGCGGCCTCCGGCGGTCTGCACGGTGTGGGCGCCTCCGTGGTGAACGCCCTGTCGGCCCGCCTGGACGTCGAGGTGGACCGCGGCGGCCACACTCACGCGATCAGCTTCCGCCGCGGCGTGCCGGGTGCCTTCGCCGGGAACGGCCCCGAGGCCAAGTTCGAGGCGACCAGTGGGCTGCGCAAGGCCAAGCGGATCCCCAAGACCCGCAGCGGTACGCGCGTGCGTTACTGGGCCGACCGCCAGATCTTCCTCAAGGACGCCAAGCTCTCCCTGGAGAACCTCCACCAGCGTGCGCGTCAGACGGCGTTCCTGGTGCCCGGCCTGACCATCGTCGTCCGGGACGAGTTCGGGCTCGGCGAGGGCGGCAGCAAGGGTGAGGAGTCCTTCCGCTTCGACGGCGGCATCAGCGAGTTCTGCGAGTACCTGGCGAGCGACAAGCCGGTCAACGACGTCCTCCGCTTCTCCGGCCAGGGCACCTTCAAGGAGACCGTCCCGGTCCTGGACGACCACGGCCAGATGACGCCCACCGAGGTCACCCGCGAACTCGGCGTGGACGTCGCGATGCGCTGGGGCACCGGCTACGACACGACCCTGAAGTCGTTCGTCAACATCATCGCCACCCCCAAGGGAGGCACCCACGTCGCCGGCTTCGAGCAGGCGGTCACCAAGACGATGAACGAGGTGCTGCGCGCGAAGAAGCTGCTGCGCGTCGCCGAGGACGACATCGTCAAGGACGACGCCCTCGAGGGCCTCACCGCGGTGGTCACCGTCCGCCTCGCCGAGCCCCAGTTCGAGGGCCAGACCAAGGAGGTCCTCGGCACCTCCGCGGCCCGGCGCATCGTGAACACGGTGATCTCCAAGGAACTCAAGGCGTTCCTGACCTCCACGAAGCGGGATGCCGCCGCGCAGGCCCGTGTGGTCATGGAGAAGGCCGTCGCCGCCGCCCGGACGCGCATCGCTGCCCGCCAGCACAAGGACGCCCAGCGCCGGAAGACGGCCCTGGAGTCCTCGTCGCTGCCTGCGAAGCTGGCCGACTGCCGCAGTGACGACGTGGACCGCAGCGAGCTGTTCATCGTCGAGGGGGACTCCGCGCTCGGCACCGCCAAGCTGGCGCGGAACTCCGAGTTCCAGGCGCTGCTGCCGATCCGCGGCAAGATCCTCAACGTCCAGAAGTCGTCCGTGACCGACATGCTCAAGAACGCCGAGTGCGGCGCGATCATCCAGGTCATAGGAGCCGGCTCGGGCCGGACGTTCGACATCGACGCGGCCCGCTACGGCAAGATCATCATGATGACCGACGCCGATGTGGACGGCTCGCACATCCGGACCCTGCTGCTGACGCTGTTCCACCGCTACATGCGCCCCATGGTCGAGGCGGGCCGGGTCTTCGCCGCGGTGCCGCCGCTGCACCGCATCGAGATCGTCCAGCCGAAGAAGGGCCAGGACAAGTACGTCTACACCTACTCGGACCGTGAACTGCGCGACAAGCTGCTGGAGTTCCAGAGCAAGGGGATCCGCTACAAGGACTCCATCCAGCGGTACAAGGGCCTCGGTGAGATGGACGCCGACCAGCTGGCCGAGACCACCATGGACCCGCGACACCGCACCCTGCGCCGGATCAACCTCTCCGACCTCGACTCCGCAGAGACGGTCTTCGATCTGCTGATGGGCAACGACGTGGCACCGCGCAAGGAGTTCATCTCCAGCTCGGCGGCGACGCTGGACCGGTCGCGCATCGACGCGTAGCCGCTGGGCCTGGTCCGGGGCGGACCCTTGCCCGGGTCGGCCACGGTCGTCGTACGTCGGCTCCACCCGTGGGTGGAGCCGACAGCCGTGTACGGATCCACCCACGATCCACCCCTGCTCCGATCTGCTGACCTGCGAACTTCCGTAGCGTCGAAGGCGTCGACAGCACTCGCTGGCGACTCCCCTCTTCGCTCACGGAGGCTCTGATGTCCGGGTTCGTCAACGCGCTGGCGATCGCGGCTGTCGTCGTTCTCGTAGTCGTGCGGCAGTTCCGCGCGCAGCAGATCGGCGCCGGCAGGCGCTGGTGGCTGCTGCCCGTGATCCTTGCCTTCGTGGCCCTGCGTGAACCCGGCATCCTCGACGCCCACCACCGCACGGAGTCGGTCGTCCTGCTCGGCGCCGAGCTGCTCGTCGGCCTTGGCACCGGGGCCGGATGGGCCTGGACGACCCGAATATGGGCGGAGCCGGACGGCACCGTGTGGAGCAAGAGCACCAAGGCGAGCGTGATGGTCTGGATCGCCGGTATCGCCCTGCGTGTCGGCCTCTTCGCGCTCGGCATGCTCTTCGGAGTCCATCAGGACAGCTCCGCCCTGCTCGTCGCCCTCGCGGCCACCCTGCTGGTCCGCTCCGGGATCCTGGTCTGGCGGGCGCAGTCCGTGGCGACCGCGGACGGTCGGGGCACGGCGTACGGTGACTTCATGGTCCGCCCTGTGCGGAAGGAGCGCGTGTGACGCAGAACGCCTGGATGCGCTGGCCCTCCCGGGAGGCGCTCGGGCGGGCAGGTATCTCGCGGCCTCGGCGCATGCTCGCCTGGGCCGTGAGGTTGTTCGCCCTCGCCATCCTGCTGTGGGGCGCCTTCAACAGCAGCCGGGTCCACGGCTGGGTGACGGTCGTGGGTGGTCTCGGCGTGGTGGTGGCGGGGGTGCTCGCCTGGGCCCTGTACCGCACCACGTTCCAGCACCGGCTCTGGCCCTCTCTCAGCATCCTCTTGGCGCTCCTGGGACTGGCCGTCGGAGCGCAGGCCCTGGGCTTCCGGGGGCCGGCCCTCGTCCTGTGGTGCGGCTGCGCCGTCACCGCGCTGGAACGGCTGCCGCTGGCGGCCGCCCTGCCGACGGCGTCCGTGGCCCTCGCGTCCTACGCCGCGGTCAGCAACGACGTGTGGCTGACCACGGCGGCCACGACGGCGGGCCTGGCCCTGGCCGGCTACGTCCTGCGCCTCGACGCCGAAGCCCGTGGCAGCGCTCAGCGCCTGCTCGCCCAGGAGCGTGCCGCCCGGGCCGCGGAGGCAGAGTCGGCGGCGCTCGCGGAGCGGGCCCGGATCGCACGGGAGATCCATGACGTGCTGGCGCACAGCCTCTCGGCCCAACTCGTGCACCTGGAGGCAGCCCGGCTGCTCATCGAGCGAGGCGCCGGCCGGGACCAGATCCTGGAGCGGGTGGTGGCGGCAAGGGGGATGGCCCGTGACGGACTCGACGAGACACGGCAGGCGCTCTCGGCGCTGCGCGGGGAGCTGACTCCGCTGGAGGACTTCCTCTCCCAGCTGGTCGGTACGTCGGCCGGTGCCGAGGTCACCATTACGGGTGAGCGCAGACAGCTGCCCGCAGAGGCGTCCCAGGCCGTGCGCAGGGTCGCGCAGGAAGCCCTGACGAACGCGCGCAAGCACGCGCCGGGGGCCAAGGTGCGGGTGCGGCTGGATTACAGCGACCATCAAGTGACGCTGGATGTACGGGACTCCGGCGGCACGCCGGGCGAACTCGCCGGGGCGGGCGCCGGGTACGGTCTGCTGGGCATGCGCGAGCGTGCCGAGCTGTTGGGCGGCTCGCTGGAGGCCGGGCCGGACGAGGAGGGGTTCGCGGTGACGCTGAAGGTGCCCGTATGACGGAAGGGGCGGAGCAGCGGCCCGCGCGCGTGGTGGTCGCGGACGACCAGACCGTGGTGCGTGAGGGCATCGTGATGCTGCTGGGCCTGTTGCCCGGGGTCGAGGTCGTCGGGGCCGCGGGGGACGGGGACGAGGCCGTGCAACTCGTGGCGGAACTCGCCCCGGACGTGGTGCTGATGGATCTGCGCATGCCGCGTTGCGACGGTGTGGAGGCGACCCGGCGCATTCGCGCGGAGTATCCCGGGACGCAGGTCGTGGTGCTCACGACGTACGCGGATGACGAGTCCCTGTTCCCGGCGTTGCGGGCCGGGGCGCGGGGCTATCTCACCAAGGACGCGGGCGGGGACGAGATCGTACGGGCCGTGCAGAGCGTCCTGTCCGGGGATGCCGGGCTGTCGCCGAGCATCCAGCGGCGGCTGCTGGAGCGGCTGTCCGGCCCGGAGCCGCAGCCGCCGGCTGTGCCGGAAGCGCCGGACGGGCTCACCGCGCGCGAGACCGAGGTGCTGCTGCTGATCGCCGACGGCCTCAGCAACCAGGAGATCGCCCGTAAGCTGCATGTCTCCACCGCGACCGTGAAGACTCACATCAACAACCTCTTCGCCAAGACGGGGCTAAAGGACCGTGCCCAGGCGGTGCGTTACGCGTATGCGAAGGGGCTCGCGCGGCCACCGGCGGGATGAGTCACCTGATGGGGTGAAGAGCGCGGAGAAGCAGAGTCGGGGATCTATCCGTTCTGTCCATCCTTGGGCATGCAGTCAAGCAATGGCCGTCCCTGCGGAGGCGGGGGTGGCGCCGATGGTTCGGGCGGGCACCGCGATCACGACTCGTCCCCTGCAGAGGCTTCCGGAGGTGCGAGGTACGACCCGTGGTACGACGCGCTTGCCTCCGGATGGGGCGAGTCGGACGGCGTCGGAGGTGCCGTACCCGAGGCCGGGCCTGTAAGTCCGCCGAGCGAGGACGGGACTGCCGCTGCGGCCGACGTGTATCTCGAGGTGCAGCGCAGCGCGGCGTTCCGGGAAGTGCGCAGCAGATACCTCAGGTTCGTCGTGCCGGGAGTCGCTGTCTTCCTGGTCTGGTACGTGGCATACCTCGTGACCGCCACCACCGCGCCCGGGCTGATGGCGCATCCCGTGGCCGGCGCCATGAACGTGGCGATGCTCGCCGGGCTCGGGCAGTTCCTCAGCACCTTCCTGTTCGCATGGGCCTACGCCCGGCATGCTCGGCTGCGCCGCGACCGGGCCGCGCTCGAACTGCGCTGGAACACACAGGAGTTGACGCGGGGAGTGGGAGGTGGTGCGTTGTGACGGGGGGCCATCAGACGCTTGCGCTGTTTCTGTTCAGCGTGTTCGTCGCCATCACGCTGGCGATCACGACGTGGGTGAGCCGCAACCGGCAGGGCTCGGCGGAGGAGTTCTACGCGGGCGGGCGTCTTTTCTCTCCCATGGAGAATGGTTTTGCCATCGCGGGCGACTACATGTCGGCTGCTTCCTTCCTGGGCGTCACAGGGCTCATCGCGCTGTTCGGATACGACGGACTGCTGTACGTGGTCGGCTTCCTCGTCGCCTTGCTGGTGGTGCTCTTCCTCGTCGCCGAACTCGTGCGCAACTGCGGGCGGTTCACGCTCGCCGATGTGGTCGCGGCACGCATGAGCGAGCGGCCCGTGCGGATCGCGGCGGGAACTTCCTCGGTCACCGTGTCCGTCCTGTATCTGGTGGCGCAGATGGTCGGGGCGGGCAGCCTGGTCGCGCTGCTGCTCGGGGACTCGAGCACGGCGGCGCGGGCCTGGACCGTCATCGGTGTCGGCGCGCTCATGGTGATCTACGTGTCGCTGGGAGGGATGCGGGCCACCACCTGGATCCAGATCGTCAAGGCGGTACTGCTGCTCGCCGGTACGGTCGCGTTGACCGTACTCGTCCTGCTGCGGTTCCACGGCGACTTCGACCGGCTGCTGCTGACGGCGGCCGCGCGCAGTGGTCACGGCGATGCGTTCCTGGCTCCGGGGCTGAAGTACGGCGGGGACTGGACCGCCCGCCTGGACTTCATCAGCCTGGGGCTGGCCCTGGTGCTGGGCACGGCAGGGCTGCCGCACATTCTGTCCCGCTTCTACACGGTGCCCACCGCCCGGGCGGCGCGGTGCTCGGCGCTCTGGTCGATCGGGCTCATCGGCGGCTTCTACCTGATGACGATCGTCCTCGGCTTCGGGGCGGCCGCGATCGTGGGACCGGATGCGGTACGGGAGTCGAACGCGGCCGGGAACACAGCCGTTCCGCTCCTGGCGCTCGCTCTGGGCGGCGGCGCGAACTCCACCGCAGGAACGGTTCTCTTCGCGGTCGTCGCCGCCGTCGCCTTCGCCACGATCCTTGCGGTGGTCGCCGGACTCACGCTCGCCTCCTCGGCGTCCGTGGCCCACGACCTGTACGCGTCACTGCGGCGCAGCCGTGCCGAGCCGCGCAGGGAAGTGGCCGTGGCGCGCGTCGCCTCGATCGGTATCGGCGTGGTCGCGATCGCCCTCGGTCTGCTGGCCCGTGACCTCAATGTCGCCTTCCTGGTGGGCCTCGCCTTTGCAGTCGCCGCGTCCGCGAACCTCCCGGTGCTGCTCTACTCGCTGTTCTGGCGCGGCTTCACCACTCGCGGCGCCGTGTGGGCCGTGTACGGCGGGCTGGTCCCCGCGCTCGCCCTGGTCGTGCTGTCGCCCGTGGTCTCGGGCAGTCCGGAATCGCTGTTCCCGGCCGTCGACTTCCAGTACTTCCCGCTGCAGAACCCCGGCCTCGTGTCGATCCCGATGGGCTTTCTCGCCGGCTGGCTCGGCACGGTCACCTCCGACGAGGCCCCCGACGAGGCCAAACACGCGGAGACCGAGGTGCGGGCGCTGACGGGGGCGGGGGCCGCGTAGGGAGCGCCGCCCTTATCGTCGTAGGGCAGACTCCTCGTTCACGACCCGCCGTCGACGTGCTCACGCTGTCCTCGCTCGCAGCCTGCGCCGACGACACGGTCGGCAACGCCTCCAGCAGCAAAAAGCAGCGACCTCACGCCGTCGCCACCGGCGCGGGACCGACCTTACCCTCCTCGGCATGCGGACCCCGGAGGGTTCCCCGGAGAGGCTCGGCGGCCTGGTCTGGGCAAGACGTTCACCACCGAGTTCGTGGAGAAGGTAGAGAAGGCGCGGGCTGAATCCGTATGCAGAGAAGGGGCACGGCCCCTTCCCCGCCCCCACCGGCCGTGCCCTCAGGCGCGGGTCGCCCACACGTAACGGTGTTCAGGGCGGCCCGCGTCGCCGTATTTCAGGGTGAGCCGGGCCCGTCCCGTACGCTCCAGGAGCTTCAGATAGCGCTGGGCGGTCTGGCGGCTCACTCCCGTCCGGTCGGCGATCTCCTGGGCCGACAGCGGGCCTTCGGCGCTCATCAGGGACTGACGTACGAGCTCCGCGGTGGTGGGGGAGTGGCCCTTGGGCAGCCCCGGCTCCGAAGAGGCCGACAGGGCACCGAAGATGCGGTCCACCTCGGCCTGCTCCGCCTCGCCGCCGCCGTCGAGTGTGCGACGCAGCTCCGCGTAAGCCTCCAGCTTGGCGCGCAGGCCCGCGAAGGCGAACGGCTTGACCAGGTACTGCAGCGCGCCGTGCCGCATCGCGGCCTGCACGGTCGACACGTCACGGGCCGCCGTCACCATGATCACGTCGGTCTGGTGGCCACGCCGGCGCATCTCCTGGACGACCGCGAGACCCGTGTCGTCGGGCAGGTAGTGGTCCATGAGAACCAGGTCCAGACGGGGCAGCGTCTCCAGCTGACGGAGTGCCTCGGCGGCGCTGTGCGCCTCACCGGCCACGTGGAAGCCCGGCACCTTCTCGACGTAGGCGGCGTTGACCTGGGCGACCCTGGTGTCGTCGTCCACGACCAGGACCTCGATCATCGCGGCTCCTCCTTGACGGTCGTGTCCGCGGTTGCCGTGAGGGCCGGCTCCGGTGCCGGCTCGGTCAGCGCTTCCGGGAGGACGACGGTGAACTCCGCCCCGCCGCCGTCCGCTTCGCCCACCGTCGCGCTGCCGCCCTGCCGCTGCGCGAGCCTGCGCACCATGGACAGGCCGATGCCGCGCTTGCGGTGTGCGGGCGGCTCCTTCGTGGACCACCCGTCAGTGAAGATCAACTCGTGTTGTTCCGCCGGGATTCCGGGCCCGGTGTCGCGCACCCTGAGGACGGCGGTACGGCCCTCGGTGCGCAACTCGACCTCCACGCGCGCGTGGAGGGTGCCCGCGACCGCGTCGAGCGCGTTGTCCACCAGGTTCCCTACGATCGTGACGAGCCCCCTGGGGTCGATCAGCCGGTCCGGGAGCCGCGTCCGGTCCGAGACCCACAGGGCGACACCGCGTTCGGCCGCGACGGTCGCCTTGCCGACCAGCAGAGCGGCGATCAGCGGGTCCTGGATCTTCTCGGTGACCTGTTCCGCCGTGACCCGGTGGTCTCCGACCACCTCTCCGACGAATTCCACGGCGTCGTCGTACATCTCCAGTTCGAGCAGCCCCAGGAGCGTGTGCATGCGGTTGGCGTGCTCGTGGTCCTGGGCGCGCAGGGCGTCGATCAGGCCGCGGGTCGAGTCGAGTTCCCGGCCGAGCTGCTCCAGTTCGGTCCGGTCGCGCAGGGTGGCCACGGCGCCGCCGTCGTCGGTGGGCATGCGGTTGGCGACCAGGACGCGCTGGCCGCGCACGGTGAGCAGGTCGGTGCCCGCCACCCGGCCGGCCAGGATGTCGGCCGTACGTCCCTCGCCGAGCGCCTCGTCGGGGGACCGGCCGACGGCCTCTGCATCGATGCCCAGCAGCCGGTGCGCCTCGTCGTTCAGGAGGCGTATCCGACCGGCCCGGTCCAGGGCGACGACGCCCTCCCGGATGCCGTGCAGCATCGCCTCGCGTTCCGCGAGCAGCGCCGAGATGTCCGAGAAGGCCAGGTCACGGGTCTGCCGCTGGACCCGCCGCGAGATCAGCCAGGCGGCCAGCGCACCGACGGCCAGTGCACCGCCGGCGTAGGCGAGCAGTCCAGGGATCGCGCCGATGAGGTCGGCCCGCACGCTGTCGTACTTGATCCCGACCGAGACCGCTCCGATGATCTTGCCGTGGCCGTCGCGCAGGGGCACTTTGCCGCGGGCCGAGCGGCCCAGGGTGCCGTTGTCGATCTCCATGACCTCTTTGCCGGCCAGGGCGTCCCGCGGGTCGGTGGAGACAATGTTGCCTATCTCCGATGCCGTGGGGTGCGACCAGCGCACCTTGTTCCGGTCCAGCACCACGATGTACTCGGCATGTGTGGCCCGCCGGATGCGCTCCGCCTCCTTCTGCACCGGGCCGTTCCTGGTCGGCGGGGTGTGGAGGACTCCCTCGGCGATATGCCGGTCCTGCGCGGTGGTCTCGGCGATGGCCAGCGCCCGGCGCATCGCCTCCTGGTCGAGCTGTTTGCTCAGCGGAGCCAGGAACAGTCCGGTCGCGAGCACCGCGACTCCCGCGGCGATCGCCACCTGCATCAGCAGCACCTGCGAGAACACCCGCTTCGGCAGACCGAGGCGCAGGCGGCGGGCGGGGGGAGTGGGGCTCATACCCACGACGGTACGTGGACGTGCCGGAGCCGCCGTAGGGGGCGTGACATGCATCTCTTGATCAATGCTGAGCCGAGCGGCCGACGTATGGAGCGGACGGTCAACTCGCGAGCGCGGTCACGCTCAGCTCGTGCACCGCCAAGACCTCCATCCGCGCAGGTGAACCGAGAATCGACGTCCCACAGCTCTCCGGGCGGGGCGGCAGGGCCGCACCCTGGGCCACCTCGACGCGCCACCGGCGTCCGTCCACGTGAGCGACGGTCACCTGCCAGCGCGGCGCGGCCCCGTCCGTTCGTACGACGCTCAGGGCGTCCGCCGCGTACTCCCGTACGGCCGAGCGCACGGCCAGCTCCGCCGCCTGACCGGGACGTTCCCAGGCGGACCGTCCGCGGCAGCCCTCCACGACGATCCGTCCCTCCTGGACGCCGTGCAGGACCTCCCTGACCGCGTGGGCCTCTGCACGTCCGTACGCGTAGCCGTATGGAAGGACGAGCAGTGTGGGCGAGAAGCGATGGCCACCCAGATGGGTGACCTCCCAGACGCCCTCCACCTCGGTGGCGGCGAGCTCGGCGGCGAGCGGGCGACCGAGCAGCGCGCAGCAGCGGTCGCGCTTGCCGTTGGTGCAGACGAGGGCGAGCGGAGCACCGGCGTGCGGTCGGGCATCGAGCGCCGTGTCGAAGGTGTGGTGCGCGCCTCTGCCGAGCGCGGTGAAGTCGAGGTCGAGCAGGGCCCGCGGATCGCGGACCGTTGCGGAGCGCAGCCATGCGTGGCCGGGTGCGGTGTGGGCCGCGTACACCTGCCGCATGGTGGGAGTGCCGCAGTCGGCGTGCCGTCCCGGGCGTCGGATCAGCGCGATACGTACGCCCGTGCCCTCGGCGGCCGCCTCCAGGGCGCGTCCGAGTGCCGGATCGAGGTGGCTCGAAGTGAGCGCCTCGGCGCCCCAGGGACCCGGCTGCTCCAGCAGCAGCCAGGTCCTCGCGGTGGCCGCGGTTCCCGAGAGGGGCTCGTCGAGCTCCCGGGAGACGGTTGAGCACGTACTCACAGAGGTGAGCCTAACCTGACTTGGCTCACCGCGACTTCCGGGCGCATCCGTGTCCGGCGCGCCGACAGGCGCCGATCCAGCTACGGCAGCGGCTGGGGCGGCTTCGGGCCGACGTAGTGGCCACTGGGCCGCATGCGCAGCGGGCGTTCCCCGTACTCCTCGAGCGCATGAGCGATCCAGCCCGCCGTACGCGCCACGGCGAAGACGGTCTCGCCCGCGGTGGAGGGCATGCCCGAGGACGCGGTGAGCACGGCCAGGGCCAGATCGACATTGGCGTGCAGCGGAGTGTGGCGGGCGGTGGTGGCCACGATGTCGCGGGCCGCGGCCAGGGCGGGTGCGGCGCGGGGGATCTCCTCCAGGAGGCCGAACAGGACACGCGCGCGTGGGTCCTCGCCGGGGTAGAGCCGGTGACCGAGCCCCGGGATACGGCGGCCCGCGCGCAGCTCTTCCGCGATGACGGGGGCCGCATTGCCCTCGTCGAGCACGTCGAGCAGCAGCCGGTGGGCGAGGCCGCTGGCCGCTCCGTGCAGGGGGCCTTCCAGCACGCCGAGCCCGGCGGAGACGGCCGCGTAGGCGTGGGCGCGGGCCGAGGCGGCGACGCGCACGGCGAGCGTCGAGGCGGCGAGGTCATGGTCGACGAGCAGGGCGAGCGCGGTGTCCAGCACACGCAGCGAGGCCTCGTCGGGGTCGACTCCGGTCAGCCGAGCCCACAGGCGGTGCGCCAGCGGGCCCTCGTCACGGTGGCCGCGCCGGGCCGGCGGCAGGGCCGCGACCAGGGTGGGGATGAGCGTGCGCGCAGTGCCGAGCACGGAGTCCTCGGAGAGGTCGAAGCGCAGCGGGTCCGCCACCGCGGCGGCGATCGCCGCAACCCGCAGCCGGTCGGTCGGTCCGGTGTGTTCGGGCAGCGTGTCGACGGCGCGGCGGGCCAGGGCGACGGGGGCCTCGGGTGCGGTGAACACCGTGCCGGGGCGCAGCCGGCCGGTCCACAGCCACTCGGCGACCTCTTCGTAGGAGTGGCGCGTGGCGAGTTCCGTGGCGTCGACGCCACGGAAGAAGTAGCGGTCCGTCTCGATGAGGGTGATGCGCGTGCGCACGGAGAGTTCGCCGCCCGACGGTGAAGTCCCGCTGCTCTCCCGTCTGTTGCGCCGGGCGAGTGCCTCCACCTCCTTGGCGTCGAAGGTGCTGCCCCGGCCGCCGGGGACGCGGCGGCTGCTGAGCTGGCCGCGGCTCACGTACGCGTACACGGTCTCGGGCTTCACGCCCAGCAGTTCGGCGGCTTCCTTGGTGGTCAGCCGGCGTTCGGCGTGACCGGCAGAGGGGTCTTGATCGCGCATGGGGTCACCGTATCCGCATCACGACGCATGGATCGAAAGCATTGATTCAATCAATATTGACAGAGATTTAGTCAATCATCGACAGTTGAATCAAGTCCAGGGAGGAATCATGTCCGTCAACAGGTCATCCGCCGCCACCGTCGACGTGCCGCGGGGGCTCGCCGGCGTCGTCGTCACCGACACCGAGATCGGGGACGTCCGGGGGCTCGAGGGCTTCTACCACTACCGCCAGTACTCGGCCGTCGAACTCGCGCAGACCCGCGGCTTCGAGGACGTCTGGCATCTCCTGGTCCACGGCGAACTGCCGGACGAGGCGCAGCGTGCGGCGTTCATCTCCGAAACGGCCGCCCTGCGGCGGCTGCCCGACGAGGTGCGGGCCGCCCTGCCCGCCATTGCGGCGGCGAGCGGGCGGTCGGGCCCGCTGGCCGGTATGCGCACCGCGCTGTCGCTGCTCGGTGCGGCGAAGGGCTTCCGGCCGGTGTACGACGTCGACGCGGCCGCCCGCCGTCAGGACACCCTCGTGGCGGCCGCGGCCGTGCCGACCCTGCTCACGGCGCTGCACCGGCTGAGCCGCGGTCTCGCACCGGTGGAGCCCCGGGACGACCTCTCCTATGCGGCCAACTACCTCTACATGCTGACGGGTTCGGTGCCGGAGTCGAAGCAGGCCAGGGCGGTCGAGCAGTACTTGATCTCAACCATTGATCACGGCTTCAATGCATCAACCTTCACGGCGCGGGTCATCGCGTCGACGGGAGCGGACGTCGCGGCGTGCCTGGTCGGAGCCGTGGGGGCGCTCTCCGGTCCGCTGCACGGTGGTGCGCCCAGCCGCGCGCTGGACACTCTGGACGCGATCGGCAGCCCGGACCGCATCGACCCCTGGATCCGTGAACGCGTCCTCGCCGGCGACCGCATCATGGGCTTCGGCCACCCCGTGTACCGTACCGAGGATCCTCGTTCCCGGATGCTCCGCGAGGTGGCCCAGAGCTTCGGCGGCCCGCGAGTGGAGTTCGCCGTGGAGGTCGAGCGTCACGTGGAGAGCATCCTGGCGGAACTGAAGCCCGGCCGCGAACTCCACACGAACGTCGAGTTCTACGCGGGCGTGGTCATGGAACTGTGCGGCCTGCCCCGCGAGATGTTCACCCCGACGTTCGCGGCGGCGCGGGTGGTGGGCTGGAGCGCGAACATCCTGGAACAGGCGGAGGACTCGAAGATCATCCGGCCGGTGGCGCGGTATGTGGGGGCGGAGGCGCCGGTGGCGGTGCCCGTGATGGTCTGAAGGCTGAAAGGCCCGGGTGCCCTGAGGGATCCGTCCATCCCCTGACGTGCAAAGGGCTCGGCGATGTCGCGCACCGAGCCCAAGTAGACGTGGCGGATGACGTGATCAGGCGTCGGGGATGTCCTTCTTCGCCTCGATCAAGGTTTCACGGCTGATGACGACGATGCGCTCGTAGTCGGCCCGGGAGGCGTCGGCGGGTAGTTCCCTGTCGAGCCTTTCGGTGGCCTCCTCGCCGATGACGGCGAAGTCGCCGTTGCTGAGTTCGAAGATGTCCGGGCAGGTTCCTGCGCTCATGCTCGGTGCTGACTGGCGTTGCCGGGGCGGCGTGCCGAGTCGTCGTACGATTTCCACCTGGTCCTGGCCTCTCCTGTTTACAGGTGTGGGCGCCGGCCTGGCGTCGTCGGCCTGCGAATGCCCGGTGTGAATACGTGCACTGGACATACGAGAGCTTCCCACGCCAACGGGAATGTCGGTTTTGGCGTGAATCAGAGTTTCGCGCGTGACCACGACGATGCGGTCGTCCTTGGTGAGAGGTGTACCGGCTGGAAGCTGGGCATCCAGTCCGTTCGTGGCATCGGTTCCGATGACGGCGAAGTTGCCGTCGGCCAACTCGAAGATGTCCGGGCAATTCTGTCCGGTCACACTCCCCCGAGCTTTCGGAGGAGTGCCTAGCCGACGGATGATCTGACTCACTGTTCAATTTCCCCTTGGTCTCAAGGCCTGGGCGCCTGCGCGCTGCGCGGTGCGATGCGACCCTGTGGGGCTGCTGCCTCGACGAACGAGCGGCATGGAGCGACGGTTCAATGGGGGTCGACCCTTGACGCGATCGCGGAGCAGTCAACCCTGTTGGCACCAGGGGAAACGCGTGAATTTGCCAGTTCGTTATCGCCCGACTGTGTGATGCATCCGGAAAGGTGTATCGGCGGACGAAACTTTCCGTCCGATGGCGAGTCCGGCCGGTGCTAGTCGGCAGGGGGTTCGCCGACCACCCACCACTCCTCGCTGTCCGTCTCCTCGAGTTGCTGCAGGAGGTCATCGACCATGCGTCCGAGTTCCGCCTCCTCGGATGTGTCGAGCAGTGTGGCCCGGTGAGGTCGAGTCGCGTACCAGTACTCCCTGAAGATTGGATTCTGCAGGGCGCCTCGGACAAATCCGAAGAATTCAGCACGGCTGATGTTGCCGATGCGGTAGTAGCAGAGAGCATTGGTGTAGAGGGCGTTGGCGAAGAGGAACTGACGCTGCCTCTTGGCGGAGACCGGTGTGTCGTAGGTGTCGAGCACTTCGGCGAGTTCGGGGTCGTCCATGGCCTTGCTCAGTAGTTCCCAGTGGAGGCGCTGCTGCTGAGCGACGTTGACGTCACGTTGGGCCTGCGCAGACTGCTCCAGATGCTCCACGCGTGCCCGCAGCGACTCGATGACCTGTCGCTGCACGGCCAGGGTCCCCAGCGCTCCCGACGCCAGGCCCATGCCTGCCGCGGCGATCGCCCCCCATCGTGCTCCACGCTTCTGTGTGGCCATGTCAACCCCCGAGTCAGGCGGCCGTCCGCCGGTCGTCGGGGTGCGGGTCGACTGATGGGGACCGGCGAGCGGTGGGCGGCGCTTGCCGTCTCCCAGGGTGCCGAGCGGCTCTGGTCGGCAGGGAGGCGGAGAGGAGGCGCACGGAGGGAAGCGAGGGTCGCACGCTCCGGCGCCTTGCCCAACGTCTGCCCCGCAAGTGCTGCTAACAATCGTTCACTTCGCGGTGATTATTCCGGCTCGTATCCTGGTCCGGCATTCAATTCTCGTTCGTGCGCCGGGAGCGCGATCCGGTGCACGCGTCGGTGTCAGAGAGGTCGCACGTTGAGTCAGCCGAGCCACAGCCCCCGGCAGATCCCGGTCGTCGTACTCGCCGGATTCCTGGGCTCCGGCAAGACCACCCTCCTCAACCACCTCCTCCATCACAGCGGCGGCAGCCGTATCGGAGCCGTCGTCAATGACTTCGGCGCCATCGAGATCGACGCCATGGCGGTGGCCGGAGCGCTCGGCGATTCCACCGTCTCGCTCGGAAACGGCTGTCTGTGCTGTGCCGTGGACGTCAGCGAGCTCGACCTCTACCTCGAGCGGCTCGCCCGGCCCTCCGCCGGCATCGACGTCATCGTGATCGAGGCCAGCGGCCTCGCCGAGCCCCAGGAACTCGTGCGCATGGTGCTCGCCAGCGAGCAACCGGGGATCGTCTACGGCGGCCTCGTCGAGGTCGTCGACGCCGCCGAGTTCGACGACACGCGTGTGAAGCACCCCGAGGTCGACCGGCATCTCGCCCTTGCCGACCTCGCCGTCGTCAACAAGATCGACCGGGTGCCGGACGCAGAGCGCGTCCTCCGGGTCGTCCGCTCCCTCGTGGACCGCGCAGCCGTCGTCCCGGCCGCCTACGGCCGCATCGACCCCGAGTTCCTCTTCGACTGCAGGCCCAGCGAGGAGCGCATCGGGCAGCTGTCCTTCGACGACCTGCACGAACACGGCGAAGACGGTGAACATGAGGAATATGGCGAGCACGGCCACGCCGATCATCTGCACGCGGCCTACGACAGCCTGTCCTTCAGCTCCGAAGTGCCCCTGGACCCACGCCGGTTGATGGAGTTCCTCGACAGCAGGCCCGAGGGGCTGTACCGGATCAAGGGGTACGTCGACTTCGGGGCGTACGACGTCCACAACCGCTACGCCGTGCACGCGGTGGGGCGCTTCCTCCGGTTCTACCCGGAGCCCTGGGCGCCGGGCGACGCCCGCCTCACCCAGCTGGTCCTCATCGGCTCCGGCATCGACGCGCCCGCCCTCGGCAAGGAACTCGAGGCGTGCAACAGCGACGCCCCGCACACCGCCGACGAGCACGGTATGTGGGGCGTCCTGCGCTACGTACAGGATCCGGAAGAGGATCTCGTGGAGCCGCCGGCCTAGACGGGGCCCGCCACCACCGCCACCGTCTTCGGCAGGGACACGCCCGAGCCGTCGCGGCGCGGGTCGATCTCGGGGAGGTCGGCCGGGGTGCCGTTCTTCTGGGCCGCCTTGGCCGGGACGGCACCCGCCCAGGCCAGGGAGAGGCAGTCCTCGCCCTTCAGGAACCGCTGGCAGCGCACGCCGCCGGTGGCGCGGCCCTTGCGCGGGTACTGGTCGAACGGGGTGAGCTTGGCCGTCGTCTGGACCGAGTCGTCGAGCGTGCCGCGCGAGCCCGCGACCGTGAACACGACCGCATCCGCCGCCGGGTCCACCGCGGTGAAGGAGATCACCTTCGCGCCCTCGGTGAGCTTGATGCCCGCCATACCGCCCGCCGGTCGGCCCTGGGGCCGGACCTGCGAGGCCTGGTAGCGCAGCAGCTGCGCGTCGTCCGTGATGAAGACCAGGTCCTCCTCACCGGTGCGCAGCTCGACCGCGCCGACGATCCGGTCGCCCTCCTTCAGCGTGATGACCTCCAACTCCTCCTTGTTGGACGGGTAGTCGGGGACCACACGCTTGACGACGCCCTGTTCGGTGCCGAGGGCCAGGCCGGGGGAGGACTCGTCCAGCGTGGTCAGGCAGACCACCGTCTCGTCGTCCTCCAGGGAGAGGAACTCCGACAGGGGCGCACCGCCGGAGAGGTTCGGCGCCGACGCCGTCTCCGGCAGCTGGGGAAGGTCGACGACGTTGATCCGCAGGAGGCGGCCGGAGGAGGTCACCGCGCCGATCTCGCCGCGTGCCGTCGCCGGGACCGCCGAGACGATCACGTCGTGCTTGGTGCGCCGGGCGTCGGCGTCCTCCGGGAAGGGCTCGCCGTTCGACGTGCGGGCCAGCAGGCCAGTGGAGGAGAGCAGTACCCGGCACGGGTCGTCCGCGACCTGCAGCGGTACGGCGGCCGCCGGGGCACCCGAGGCCTCCAGCAGGACCGTACGCCGCTCGGTGCCGAACTTCTTGGCCACCGCGGCCAGTTCGGAGGAGACCAGCTTGCGCAGCTCCGCGTCCGACTCCAGGATCCGGGTCAGCTCCGCGATCTCCGCGTTCAGCTTCTCCTTCTCCGACTCCAGCTCGATGCGGTCGTACTTGGTGAGACGGCGCAGCGGCGTGTCGAGGATGTACTGGGTCTGGATCTCCGAGAGCGAGAAGCGCTCCATCAGGCGTTCCTTCGCCTGCGCGCTGTTCTCGCTGGAGCGGATCAGCCGGATGACCTCGTCGATGTCGACGAGCGCGGTGAGCAGGCCCTCCACCAGGTGCAGCCGGTCGCGGCGCTTGGTGCGGCGGAACTCGCTGCGGCGGCGCACGACCTCGAAGCGGTGGTCGAGGTAGACCTCCAGGAGCTCCTTGAGGCCCAGGGTGAGCGGCTGGCCGTCCACCAGTGCGACGTTGTTGATGCCGAAGGACTCCTCCATCGGCGTCAGCTTGTACAGCTGCTCCAGGACGGCCTCCGGCACGAAGCCGTTCTTGATCTCGATGACCAGGCGCAGGCCGTGCTCGCGGTCGGTGAGGTCCTTGACGTCGGCGATGCCCTGGATCTTCTTCGAACCGACCAGGTCCTTGATCTTGGCGATCACCTTCTCCGGGCCGACCGTGAAGGGCAGTTCGGTGACGACCAGGCCCTTGCGGCGGGCGGTGACGGTCTCGATCTCGACCGTGGCACGAATCTTGAAGGTGCCGCGGCCCGTCTCGTACGCGTCCCGGATGCCGGAGAGGCCCACGATGCGGCCGCCGGTGGGCAGGTCCGGGCCGGGAACGTGCTTCATCAGGGCGTCGAGGTCCGCGCCCGGGTAGCGGATCAGGTGCCGGGCGGCCGCGATGACCTCGGCGAGGTTGTGCGGCGGCATGTTCGTCGCCATGCCGACCGCGATGCCCGACGAGCCGTTCACCAGCAGGTTCGGGAAGGCCGCGGGCAGAGCGACCGGCTCCTGCTCCTGGCCGTCGTAATTGGGTGCGAAGTCGACCGTGTCCTCGTCGATCGACTCCGTCATCAGGCTCGTCGCCTGGGCCTGCCGGCACTCGGTGTACCGCATGGCGGCCGGCGGGTCGTCGTTGCCCAGCGAGCCGAAGTTGCCGTGGCCGTCGACGAGCGGCACGCGCATGGAGAAGGGCTGGGCCATGCGTACCAGGGCGTCGTAGATCGACGCGTCGCCGTGCGGGTGCAGCTTGCCCATGACCTCGCCGACCACGCGCGCACACTTCACATAGCCGCGGTCGGGGCGCAGCCCCATCTCGTTCATCTGGTAGACGATGCGGCGGTGGACCGGCTTGAGGCCGTCGCGGGCGTCGGGCAGGGCTCGGGAGTAGATGACCGAGTACGCGTACTCGAGGAAGGAGCCCTGCATCTCGTCGACGACGTCGATGTCGAGGATGCGCTCCTCGAACGAGTCGTCGGGCGGCGGGGTCTTCGTGCTGCGGCGGGCCATCGCTGCCGGCTCCTCTTTTCTGGCTGCTCGCGCTGAAGCGTGAACGGGTTCTGACGCGACCATTGTGGACCGCGGCACTGACAACGCGGACGAGGACCTGGCGTCGAAGTAGGTTCCCGGCGTGGCGGAAGGCTACGCGATCCGCTGTGGGCGTACGTCGCCCGGGAACTTCGCCGACGATCTGCACGCTTGCATACAGTGGCAGGACCGGCAGGAAAACCGCGGTTCGAAGCACCGCATCCGCGAGGCGAAGGGACGTACATGCCCATGGGTCACACGGCCACAGACCAGGCAGGCACCGGGGGCCTGACAGCGACCGAGCACCGCCTGGCCAACGGCCTGCGCGTGGTGCTCTCAGAGGATCACCTGACCCCGGTCGCGGCGGTGTGCCTCTGGTACGACGTCGGCTCGCGCCACGAAGTCAAGGGACGTACCGGCCTGGCTCACCTTTTCGAGCACCTGATGTTCCAGGGCTCCGGTCAGGTCAGGGGCAACGGGCACTTCGAGCTGGTGCAGGGCGCCGGCGGCTCGCTGAACGGCACCACCAGCTTCGAGCGCACCAACTACTTCGAGACCATGCCCGCGCACCAGTTGGAACTCGCCCTCTGGCTGGAGGCCGACCGGATGGGCTCCCTGCTCGCCGCCCTCGACGACGAGTCCATGGAGAACCAGCGGGACGTCGTCAAGAACGAGCGCAGGCAGCGCTACGACAACGTGCCGTACGGCACGGCCTTCGAGAGGCTGACCGCCCTCGCCTACCCGGAGGGCCACCCCTACCACCACACGCCGATCGGCTCGATGGCCGACCTGGACGCGGCGACCCTGGAGGACGCGCGCGCGTTCTTCCGCACGTACTACGCGCCCAACAACGCCGTCCTCTCGGTCGTCGGCGACATCGACCCGGAGCAGACGCTCGCCTGGATCGAGAAGTACTTCGGGTCCATCGCCCCGCACGACGGGAAGCCGGAGCCCCGCGACGGCTCGCTGCCCGAGATCATCGGTGAGCAGTTGCGCGAGGTCATCGAGGAGGAGGTGCCGGCGCGCGCCCTGATGGCGGCCTACCGGCTGCCGCAGGACGGCACGCGCGAGGCGGACGCCGCCGACCTGGCGCTCACCGTCCTCGGCGGCGGCGAGTCCTCCCGCCTCTACAACCGGCTCGTACGGCGCGACCGTACGGCCGTCGCGGCCGGATTCGGCCTGCTCCGGCTGGCCGGAGCGCCCTCCCTGGGCTGGCTGGACGTGAAGACCTCCGGTGACGTCGAGGTGCCGGTCATCGAGGCCGCCATCGACGAGGAGCTCGCCCGGTTCGCCGCGGAGGGCCCCACGGCCGAGGAAATGGAGCGCGCCCAGGCCCAGTTGGAGCGCGAGTGGCTGGACCGGCTCGGCACGGTCGCGGGCCGCGCCGACGAACTGTGCCGGTACGCCGTCCTCTTCGGCGACCCGCAGCTCGCCCTCACCGCCGTCCAGCGCGTCCTGGAGGTGACGGCCGAGGAGGTCCAGGAGGTCGCCAAGGCCCGCCTGCGCCCCGACAACCGCGCGGTGCTCGTCTACGAGCCGCTCTCGCCCGAGTCCGCGGAGCACACCCAGGACGAGGACTTCCCCGAAGACCCCGAGTCCGAAGCCACGGTGGAAGCCACCGACCAGAACGAGGAGGCGGCCAAGTGACCGAGCTCGCCACGATGCAGTTCCACCCGCAGCCCCGGGCGGGCGAGGCCAAGCCGTGGGCTTTCCCGTCCCCCGAGCGCGGCGCGCTCGACAACGGCCTGACCGTCCTGCGCTGCCACCGCCCCGGCCAGCAGGTCGTCGCCGTCGAGGTGCTCCTGGACGCGCCCCTGGAGGCCGAGCCGGCCGGTTTCGAAGGCGTCGCCACGATCATGGCGCGGGCTTTCTCCGAGGGCACCGACAAGCACTCCGCCGAGGAGTTCGCCGCCGAGCTGGAGCGCTGCGGCGCCACGCTCGACTCGCACGCCGACCACCCGGGCGTGCGACTGAGCCTGGAGGTCCCGGCCTCCCGTCTCCCCAAGGCGCTCGGTCTGCTCGCCGACGCCCTCAGGGCGCCCGCGTTCGCCGACAGCGAGGTCGAGCGGCTGGTCCGCAACCGCCTGGACGAGATCCCGCACGAGCTGGCCAACCCCTCCCGCCGTGCCGCCAAGGAACTCTCCAAGGAGCTGTTCCCGGCGACCTCGCGCATGTCGCGCCCGCGCCAGGGCACCGAGGAGACGGTCGAGAAGATCGACGCGGCGGCCGTACGCGCCTTCTACGACCGCCATGTCCGGCCCGCCACGGCCACCGCGGTCATCGTCGGCGACCTGACCGGCATCGACCTGGACGCGCTGCTCGGCGACACCCTGGGCGCCTGGACCGGCTCCAAGGCCGAACCCCGCCCCGTGCCGCCGGTGACCGCCGACGACACCGGGCGCGTGATCATCGTCGACCGTCCCGGCGCCGTGCAGACACAGCTGCTCATCGGCCGGGTCGGCGCCGACCGGCACGACCGCGTGTGGCCCGCCCAGGTGCTCGGCACGTACTGCCTCGGCGGCACCCTCACCTCGCGTCTGGACCGCGTCCTGCGCGAGGAGAAGGGCTACACCTACGGTGTGCGCGCGTTCGGTCAGGTCCTCAGGTCCGCCCCGGACGGCTCCGGTGCCGCGATGCTCGCCATCAGCGGCTCCGTCGACACCCCGAACACCGGCCCGGCGCTCGACGACCTCTGGAAGGTGCTGCGCACGCTCGCCGAGGGCGGCCTCACCGACGCCGAGCGCGATGTCGCCGTGCAGAACCTCGTCGGTGTGGCGCCGCTGAAGTACGAGACGGCGGCGGCCGTCGCGAGCACGCTGGCCGACCAGGTGGAGCAGCACCTGCCCGACGACTACCAGGCGAAGCTGTACCAGCAGCTCGCCGCGACCGGCACCGTGGAGGCCACCGCGGCGGTCGTGAACGCCTTCCCGGTGGACCGTCTGGTGACCGTTCTCGTCGGTGACGCGGCCCAGATCAAGGAGCCCGTCGAGGCGCTCGGGATCGGTGAAGTCACGGTGGTGTCGGCCGAGTAGCGGCACGCGCGCGTGGCGTGGCCCTGGTGACGGATGCGTCACCAGGGCCGTCTTATGTCCGAATTGGCAGAGAATCGAAGGAGAGTTGCCTGTCTGCCCTGTGGGATGCGCTACAAACGCCGTGATCTGTTTGGGGATTGAAAGCGACCCCGCTTAGCGTCTTCCGGGCTGTCCGTCAGGCACCGCGCCGCATCCGCGGCACCGGACAGCCATCGCCGAGTCCCCGTACGGCGCGAGCCAGGGGAGCCGGGGACCCACCGCAGTCCCTGGGGTGAATCGGACGCCCGCGCGTGCAGCGAGGGGGTCCGTAGGAGACCTTCCTGCTCCGAACCCGTCAGCTAACCCGGTAGGCGAGAGGGAAGGAAAGGATCAGCCACTACATGGCGTTCACGCGCGCCACCGGGAAGCACCGGCGTCCCACACGGATGCACCGCACCACCACCCGCGCCGCCGGCGTCGCGGCTCTCGCCGCCACCGGCGTCATCGGCACCCTCGCAGCCCCCGCGCTCGCCGCCGACACCGCCGTCGAGCAGACCGGCCTCACCCCCGTCATCACCATCGGCGACACCATCGCCGACAAGATCGACGCCCAGGCCGACGCCCAGAAGCAGGCCGCCGAGGAGGCCGCGCTCAAGAAGGCGGCCCTGGAGGCGGCACGCGAGAAGGCCGCCGCCCAGGCCAAGCAGGAGCGCGAGGCCAAGGAGCGCGCCGCCCGCGAGGCCGAGCGCAAGCGCCTCAACACGTTCGTGGCGCCGATATCGAACTCGTACGTCTCCACCGGCTACCGGGCCAGCAGCTCCCTGTGGTCCTCCGGCAGCCACACCGGCATCGACTTCCACGCCGCGAGCGGCACGACCGTCCACGCGGTCGGCGCCGGCACCGTCGTCCAGACCGGATGGGGCGGCGCCTACGGCAACCAGATCGTGATCAAGATGAACGACGGCACCTACACCCAGTACGGCCATCTGTCGTCCATCGGCGTCTCGGTGGGCCAGAGGGTCACGCCGGGCCAGCCGATAGGCCTCTCCGGCGCGACCGGCAACACCACCGGACCGCACCTGCACTTCGAGGCCCGTACGACCCCCGAGTACGGCTCGGACATCGACCCCGTCGCCTACCTGCGCTCGCACGGCGTGAACGTCTGACGACGGATCGCAAGATCTGCTGAAGCCCCGGCTCCCGAGCCGGGGCTTTCGGCGTTTCTGCCACCCTGCTGTCCAAAAAATATCCATGGATTCCGGCCCGCCGTCGGAAATTCCGGCTCCGTGCAATAGAGTCACCGATACACGTCAATCATCGACGTTTCACGGGGATTAAGTCGGAGGTCGGTCATGCGTATTCCGGCGCACTCGGTGTGCACGGCGATCCGGGACGACATCGTCGCCGGTGTCTACGAGCGCGGCAGCCGGCTCACCGAGGAACTCCTCGCGCGCCGCTACGGCGTCTCGCGCGTCCCCGTGCGCGAGGCCCTGCGCACCCTGGAGGCCGAGGGCTTCGTGGTGACCCGGCGGCACGCGGGCGCGTGCGTCGCGGAACCGACCGAGCAGGAGGCCGCCGACCTGCTGGAGATGCGCATGCTGCTGGAACCGCTCGGCGCCTCCCGGGCCGCCCAGCGGCGCACCGACGCCCATCTCAAGGTGCTGCGCGGCCTGGTCAGACTGGGCCAGGAGCGGGCCAGGAGGGGCAACAGCGAGGATCTGCGCTCCCTGGGGGGCTGGTTCCACGAGACGCTCGCCCAGGCCTCCGGCAGCCCCGCGCTGACCTCGATGCTGACCCAGCTGCGCCACAAGATCGCCTGGATGTACGCCGTGGAGGCGCCGGCCAACCCCGTGGAGTCCTGGGCGGAGCACGGCGCGATCGTCGACGCCGTGGCCCGCGGCGACAGCGAGCGCGCGCGGGCGGTGACGACGTTGCACACCGAGCGTTCGAGCGCCGTGCACCGGCTGCGGTTCGGCGGCCCCGAGCGGGCGAACGGTGTGAGGAACTCGCAACATGCCGTAAACATGTCGGGCCTGCGGCATTAACACGGGCGCCGTATACAAAGAGGGAACAATTCGCGGGGGCATTATTTCTGCTGCCCGCGATCGGTAATTCCATCGCCCCTGTGCGGGAAAAGCAAAGGGCTCGCCCGGCAATTCGGACGAGCCCTTCTGTGGTGCCGTGATCAGACGGTCTCGGGAAGCTCCTCGAGCCCCTCGGAGACCAGCTTGGCCAGCCGGTCGAGGGCGACGTCCGCACCCTCGGCCTCGGAGGCGAGGACGATCTCCTCGCCGCCCTGGGCGCCCAGGCCGAGAACGGCCAGCATGGAGGCCGCGTTGACGGGGTTGCCGTCGGCCTTGGCGATCGTCACCGGGATACCTGCGGCCGTGGCGGCCCGGACGAAGATGGAAGCGGGGCGGGCGTGGAGGCCCTCGGCCCAGCCGACGTTGACGCGGCGCTCAGCCATGTGATGCTGCCCTTCAGAGTCTCAGGGTTGTCTAGACCAGTTTCCCATACGTGAAGCGTCTCCGGAGCGGTCCTGTGTCCCGTCCGGGGTGGGCAGTCGGGCCGCGGCCTCGGCCCGACTTCCGTCCTTGTTCTCTTCCCGACGGACTGCCCTGTTCTCCACAGACTGCCCCGCGCCGTTGTCGGACGCGAGCCGTACTCTGGGGCCCATGCAGACCTCGCCGGACCGGCACGAGTACCCCGCCCACTGGGAGGCCGACGTGGTGCTGCGCGACGGCGGCACCGCGCGCATCCGCCCCATCACCGTTGATGACGCCGAGCGCCTGGTCAGCTTCTACGAGCAGGTTTCGGACGAGTCGAAGTACTACCGCTTCTTCGCGCCCTACCCTCGTCTGTCCGCCAAGGACGTCCACCGCTTCACGCACCACGACTTTGTGGACCGGGTGGGACTCGCGGCCACGGTCGGCGGCGAGTTCATCGCCACCGTACGCTATGACCGCATCGGCGCCGACGGCATGCCCGCGTCGGCCCCGGCCGACGAGGCCGAGGTCGCCTTCCTCGTGCAGGACGCCCACCAGGGGCGCGGTGTCGCCTCCGCTCTCCTCGAACACATCGCCGCGGTCGCCAGGGAGCGTGGCATCCGCCGCTTCGCCGCCGAGGTGCTGCCCGCCAACACCAAGATGATCAAGGTGTTCACGGACGCCGGGTACACCCAGAAGCGCAGCTTCGAGGACGGCGTCGTACGCCTGGAGTTCGACCTCGAACCCACCGACCGCTCCCTCGCGGTCCAGCGCGCGCGTGAGCAGCGCGCCGAGGCGCGGTCCGTACGACGGCTGCTCGTGCCCGGCTCGGTCGCCGTCGTCGGCGCCGGCCGCGCCCCCGGAGGCGTGGGCCGCAGCATCCTCGACAACATCCGAGACGCAGGCTTCACCGGGGCGCTGTACGCCGTGAACAAGGCGCTCCCCGAAGACGTCAAGGAGCTCGACGGCGTCCCCGCCCACCGCTCCGTGCGGGACATCGACGGCCCCGTCGACCTCGCGGTCGTCGCCGTGCCTGCCGAGCACGTCCCCGAGGCCGTCACCGAGTGCGGAGAGCACGGCGTGCAGGGACTCGTCGTCGTCTCCGCCGGGTACGCCGAGAGCGGGCCCGAGGGGCGCGAGCGCCAGCGCGAACTCGTACGGCGCGCGCGCACGTACGGCATGCGGATCATCGGGCCGAACGCCTTCGGGATCATCAACACGTCCTCCGAGGTACGGCTGAACGCCTCACTCGCCCCCGAGATGCCCCGCCCCGGCCGGATCGGTCTGTTCGCCCAGTCCGGCGCCATCGGCATCGCGCTGCTGTCCCGGCTGCAGCGACGCGGCGGCGGTGTCACCGGAGTCACGGGCGTGTCCACCTTCGTGTCGTCCGGCAACCGCGCGGACGTGTCCGGCAACGACGTCATCCAGTACTGGTACGACGACCCCGACACCGATGTCGTCCTCATGTACCTGGAGTCCATCGGCAACCCGCGCAAGTTCACCCGCCTCGCCCGTCGCACGGCCGCCGCGAAACCCCTGGTCGTGGTCCAGGGCGCAGGTTCCGCCCCACAGGGACATGCCGTACGGGCCACCCGGTTGCCGCACGCGACGGTGTCCGCGCTGCTCGGGCAGGCCGGCCTGATCCGCGTGGACACGATCACCGAGCTGGTCGACGCGGGCCTGCTGCTCGCACGGCAGCCCCTGCCTGCGGGTCCACGGGTCGCGATCCTCGGGAACTCCGAGTCCCTCGGGCTGCTGACGTACGACGCCTGCCTCTCCGAGGGGCTCAGGCCCCTCAGGCCACTGGACCTGACCACCGGGGCCTCGGCCGAGGACTTCCACCAGGCGCTGCTGCGGGCCCTCGGGGACGACGCGTGCGATGCGGTGGTGGTGACGGCTATCCCGGCGATCGGTGAGGGGTCGCCGGGGGACGCCGAGCTGGCGGAGGCGCTGCGATCGGCCGCCGAGTCCGTTCCGGGCAAGCCCGTACTGGTGGTGCACGTGGAGCTCGGCGGCCTCGCGGAGGCCCTGTCGGCCGCGACCAGCACCGCACCGCAGCCGGACACCACGGCGACCGCCACCCGCCGGCTGCGCCCCTCACAGCAACTGCCCCCTCCGGCCCGCGCACAGGAACCCCCGGCCCCCGCCGGCTGCTCCCGCCTCATCCCCGCCTACCCCGCCGCCGAGCGCGCCGTCCGTGCCCTCGGCGAAGCCGTGAAGTACGCGCAGTGGCGCCGCGACAGCGCCGACCCCGGCAAGGTGCCCGAGTACGAGGACATCGACGAGAAGGGAGCCGCCCGGCTCATCGGCCGGATGCTCGCGCGCGGGCAGGGGCTCACACTCGGCACCGAGGACACCTGCGAGCTGCTCGGGCAGTACGGCATCCCCGTGCGCAGAGCGGTGCCCGCGTTCACCCCGGACGACGCCGTCCGGGCCGCCGAGTCCCTCGGCTACCCCGTCGCCCTCAAGGCCACCGCCCCGCACCTGCGCCACCGCGCCGACCTCGGCGGCGTACGTCTGGATCTCGCGGACGAGGAGCAACTGCGGCGCACGTACGCCGAGTTGACCGAGCTGTTCGGGAAGCCGGAGGAGCTTCGGCCGGTGGTGCAGGGGATGGCACCACGCGGCGTGGACACGGTGGTACGGGCCGTCATCGACCCGGCGGCCGGGGCCGTCCTGTCCTTCGGGCTCGCCGGGGCCGCCTCCCAGCTGCTCGGCGACATGGCGCACCGGCTGGTCCCGGTCACCGACCGGGAGGCGGCCTCGCTGGTCCGGTCGATCCGGACGGCACCGCTCCTGTTCGGCTGGCGCGGCTCCACCCCGGTCGACACCCCTGCACTGGAGGAGCTGCTGCTCAGGGTGTCCAGACTGGTCGACGACCACCCCGAGGTCGTCGCCGTGACCCTGGAGCCGGTCGTCGTCGCACCCCGAGGTCTCACCGTCCTCGGCGCCTCCGTCCGCCTCGCGCCGCCACCGGCCCGCGACGACCTCGGGCCGCGCACCCTTCCCGTCTACTGAGACGTCCACGGAGACGCTGACCGGTGCCTCGCAGTCAGTGCACCCCCGTAGGATGGACGTCATGGCCAAGACCAGTACGACGACCCAGGGGCTGCGCGCGGCGATCGAGCGCAGCGGCTACTACCCGGCCCTCGTGGCCGAGGCGGTGGAGGCCGCCGTGGGCGGCGAGCCCATCCGGTCGTACCTGGTCCACCAGGAGACCACGTTCGACGCGAACGAGGTGCGGCGCCACGTCACGGTGCTCGTCCTCACCGGCAACCGCTTCATCGTCAGCCACACCGACGAGCAGGCCGCGGACACCACCTCCCCCACCCCCTACGCCACGACCTCGACGGAGTCCGTGAAGCTCGGCCGGATCTCCTCGGTCGTGGTCAGCCGCGTGGTCGCCAACCCGGAGCAGTACCAGCCGGGCACCCTGCCCCGCGAGGTCGTCCTCACCATCGGCTGGGGCGCCGTCTCGCGCATCGACCTCGAGCCGGCCGCCTGCGGCGACCCCAACTGCGAGGCCGACCACGGCTACACGGGCAACTCGACGGCGGACGACCTCAGCCTGCGCGTCAGCGAGGCCGGTGACGGACCGGAGACCGTCCGCCAGGCGCTCGCCTTCGCCCAGTCGCTCTCCGAGGCCACCGCGGACACCACCCGCTGATGTCGCAGTCCGCTCCCTGGGACACCCACCCGGAACCCCTCGCCGTCGACTCCGCGCCACAGCCCGAGTACGGCAGCGGCTCCCTCGCCGACCTGCTGCCCACACTGGCCGCCGGCATGGCCGTACCGGACATGACCGCCGCGATCACCGAGCTGACCCCCGCCGACCGGAACTGCGTGTTCCTGATCGACGGGCTCGGCTGGGAGCAGCTGAAGGCGCACCCGGACGAGGCGCCCTTCATGACCTCGCTCCTCGGCACCTCGCGCGGCGGCACCGGCCGCCCCCTGACCACCGGCTACCCGGCGACCACCGCGACCTCCCTCGCCTCCGTCGGCACCGGTCTGCCGCCCGGTGTGCACGGCCTGCCCGGCTACACCGTGCGCAATCCGGAGACCGGCGAGCTGATGAACCAGCTGCGCTGGCGGCCGTGGGCGTCACCGCGCGCCTGGCAGCCGTACCCCACCGTCTTCCAGCTGGCCGAACAGGCCGGGGTGCACGCGGCCCAGGTGACGTCGCCGACCTTCGAGAACACCCCGCTGACCCAGGTCGCCCTCAGCGGCGGAACGTTCCACGGCCGGCTGTCCGGCGAGGACCGCATGGACCTCGCAGCCGCGCAACTGGCCGCCGGCGACCGCTCCTTGGTCTACACGTACTACGCCGAACTCGACGGCGCCGGCCACCGCTACGGCGTCGAGTCGGACACCTGGCGCGGCCAGCTCATGCACGTCGACCGCCTCGTCCAGCGCCTCGCCGAGCAACTCCCGCCGCGCACCGCGCTGTACGTCACCGCCGACCACGGCATGGTCGACATCCCCTTCGACGAAGAGCACCGCATCGACTTCGACGAGGACTGGGAACTGCGCGCCGGCGTCGCCCTGCTGGGCGGCGAGGGCCGCGCCCGGCACGTGTACGCGGTCCCGGGCGCCGGGAACGACGTACTCACCGTCTGGCGCGAGGTGCTCGGCGAGCAGTTCTGGGTGGCCTCGCGGGACGAGGCGATCGCTGCGGGCTGGTTCGGACCGCACATCGACGAACGCGTGTACGCCCGCATCGGCGATGTGGTGGCGGCCGCCCGAGACGACGTCCTGATCATCGCCTCCGAGCGGGAGCCCAAGGAGTCGGCGATGGTCGGCAACCACGGCTCGATGACCCCTGCCGAACAACTGGTCCCCCTGCTCGAAGTACGCTCCTGAGGCCCACTCCTCCGATCCCCTCCACCGAAAGGTGCTCAACTCCCCATGCCCGAGCTGGTGTTCTTCTCCGGAACCATGGACTGCGGGAAGTCGACGCTGGCTCTGCAGATCGAGCACAACCGCTCGGCGCGCGGCCTGGCAGGGATGATCTTCACCCGTGACGACCGCGCGGGCGAGGGCAAGCTCTCCTCCCGCCTCGGCCTGGTCACGGACGCGGTCGAGGTCGAGGACGGACAGGACCTGTACGCCTACCTCGTCGACCACCTCTCGCAGGGCGGCCGCGCGGACTACGTCATCGCGGACGAGGCGCAGTTCCTGGCCCCGGAGCAGATAGACCAACTCGCGCGCGTGGTCGACGACCTGGGCCTGGACGTCTACGCCTTCGGCATCACGACCGACTTCCGCACCAAGCTGTTCCCCGGCTCCCAGCGCCTGGTGGAACTGGCCGACCGCGTCGAGGTCCTCCAGGTGGAGGCCCTGTGCTGGTGCGGCGCCCGCGCCACGCACAACGCCCGCACGGTGGGCGGCGCCATGGTCGTCGAGGGTGCACAGGTCGTCGTCGGCGATGTCAACCAGCCGGAGGCCGTCGGCTACGAGGTGCTGTGCCGCCGCCACCACCGCCGCCGCATGACGGCGGCGACGTCGGGCTCGGCGGCCCTGTCCCCGGACGTGCTGCCGGTGTCGCAGAGCTAGAAGGACTGCCCGGCCCCTACTGCGGGCTCTGGATCAGTGAGAAGCGGGCGCCCTCCGGGTCGGCGACCGTGGCCACCCGCCCGTGGGCGCTGTCCCTGGGGGACTTGAGGACGTGGCCGCCCAGGTCCACCAGGCGGACGACGGCTTCGTCCGTGTCGGCGACTTCGAAGTACGTGATCCAGTGCGGGCCGCGGTCGCGCGGCAGGGCGGTGCCCACGCCGTGGATGCCGGCGACCGGGCGGCCCTCGATGTGCAGGCTCACGTAGTCGAAGTCGGCGGAGACGACCGGCTCCTCCTCGTAGCCGAAGACCGTCTCGTAGAACTTGGCCACGCTCACCGACTCGAAGGTCAGCAGCTCGTTCCAGGCCGGGGTGCCGGGTACGCCCGTGAGAGCCGTGCCGAGGTGCTCGGCCGCCTGCCAGATGCCGAAGACGGCACCGACGGGGTCCGAGCCGATCGCGAGACGGCCGGCCTCGCCGGCGTCCAGGGGCCCCACCCCGACGGTGCCGCCGCACAGCCGTACCGTCTCCGCGGTCAGGTCCACGTCGTCCGAGGCGAGGTAGGGCGTCCAGGCGATCGGCAGATGGCGGTCCGGTGGCAGCTGGCCGATGCCGGCCACCTCGTAGCCGTCGAGCAGGGCCCGCGCGTACGGGCCGAGCTGCTGGGGGCCCGGCTGGAACTCCCAGCCGAACAGCTCACCGTAGAAGTCCTGGGTCGCGGCCAGACCGTGCACCATCAGGCTCACCCAGCAGGGCGTGCCGGGCGCGTGCCGAGCGTGCGTCTCGCTGTTCGGGCCGGCGGACCCCCGTGCCTCCGTCATCGTCAACTCTCTCCTCGACCCCTCGCGGTCGCCGTGTCGCTTCCGCACTCCGGATCTCCGTGCAGATGCTCGCACCACAGATGCGACCGCGCGCTCCGGGCGCGCCGCATGCCAGGAGGATGCCTGGTGTGCGGTTTGTGGTCCGTTTCTGTGCGATTGCCGACGGGGGTCGATCAGCTGTACAGCATGTGCCCGAACCCGTACGCCTCGTGATCGGGCCTGTCCGGCCGAGCAGAGTAGCCGGACGTGGACGATGCGGCCACCCCGTGCGCAAGGATGGGGGCCATGAACGCCATCATCTCCGCTTCCGAACTCGCGAGCGAGCTTGCAGGGCCGCGCCCGCCCGTACTGCTCGATGTCCGCTGGCAGCTCAGTGTGGCCAAGGCGGCCGGCGAGCCGCCCTTCGACGGCCGGGCAGAGTACGAGGCCGGGCACCTCCCCGGTGCCGTCTATGTCGACCTGGACTCGGAGCTCGCCTCCGCGCCCGGCGAACGCGGCCGTCACCCGCTGCCCGACCTCGGGGTCTTCGGCGCGGCGATGCGACAGGCGGGTGTCTCGTCCGGGACGCCGGTGGTCGTGTACGACGGCGGACAGGGCTGGGCGGCGGCCCGTGCCTGGTGGCTGCTGCGCTGGACGGGTCACCCGGACGTGCGGGTCCTCGACGGCGGGTTGCCGTCCTGGGAAGGGCCGCTGGAGACGTCGGCACCCGCGCCGAGGGAGGGCGACTTCGAGCCGGTTGCGGGCGCGGCGGGGCTGCTGGACGCCGACGGCGCGGCGGCGCTGGCGCGGGCCGGAGTGCTGTTCGACGCCCGGGCGGGGGAGCGGTATCGCGGGGAGGTGGAGCCGATCGACCGGGTCGGCGGACACATTCCCGGGGCGGTGTCGGCGCCCACGAACGAGAACGTGGGGGCGGACGGCCGGTTCCTGCCCGCGGAGGAACTCGCCGAGCGGTTCAAGGCACTCGGCGCGGCCGACGGTTCGCCGGTCGGCGTGTACTGCGGCTCGGGTGTCTCCGGAGCGCACGAGGTGTTGGCGCTGGCGGTCGCAGGGATCGATGCGGCGCTGTACGTGGGCTCGTGGTCGGAGTGGTCGTCGGACCCGACTCGCCCTGTTGCTGTGGGGCCTGATCCTCAGTAGCCCTGGGTTGCTGCAGGGTGGTGTCGCTCGCCGGCCCTGGCCGGGTGCCGCCTGCCCCCACCCGTGCCGCCCTAGGCGGCACGAATGCCCGCAGGCTGTGCAGGGTTGGATGCCGCCCCTGGTGGTACGACTGCGCGCAGGCCACGCAGGGTCGGGGGCTGCCCCAGGCGGCACGCATGCCCGCAGGCTACGTAGAGGGTGCATGAGTGAGGGCCGCGCGCTGTCGGCGCGGCCCCCATGCACGTACGGCCGTCTGCACGGCCGTACGACCGACTACTCCTGCTTCTTGCGGCGCGTCCCGAACACGATCTCGTCCCAGCTGGGGACCGCCGCGCGGCGGCCCGGGCGGACGCCGTCGGCCTCGGCCTGGCGGTCCGTGGCGCCGACGAGACGGTCGCGGTGGCTGGTGACGGAGCGGGGCATGAGAACGTCCGCGTAGGCGGAACCGGCAGAGGCCGCGGGGGCCGGGGGCTCCTCCTCCTCGGGTTCGGCGGCGGGCTCCTCCGGCGGTGGCGGAGGAGGAGACGCTTCTGCGGGGCGCTCCGGGACCACCAGATCGCCGCGGAAGCTCGGTACCGCCTCCAGCAGGCTGGTCAGCGAGTCCCGTTCACCCGAGCTCTCCTCTGCGGGCTCGGAGGCCTGCGCCGGCAGGCTCGGCCGGTCGAGGGCACGGTCCAGCGGACGGTCGCGCGGCAGCCGTGCGATACGCGGCACGAACGGAAAGCTGGGCTCCGGCGCGGCGAGGTCCTCGGACTCGCCGATCAGCGAACGCGCCTCCTCGTCGACGGCCTGGACGAGCCGCCGGGGCGGGTCGTACGTCCAGCTCGCCGAGTGCGGTTCGCCCGCGACCCGGTAGACCAGCAGGACCTCCCAGGTGCCGTCGTCGCGGCGCCACGAGTCCCACTGCACGGTGTCCTTCTCGACACCGCGCAGGAGCAGCCGCTCCTGGACGGCCTCGCCGAGCTGGGGTCCGGCGTTCTCACCGGGCCGGCGGACGGGCGTCTTGCGGGCCCGCTCGGCCATGAACGCGCGCTCCGCGAGCACCGGGCCCTCGAAGCGCCGTACGCGGTCGACGGGGATGCCGGCGAGCTGGGCGACTTCTTCCGCGGAGGCACCGGCGCGTATACGCGCCTGGATGTCACGGGGGCGGAGATGGCTCTCCACCTCGATCTCGATCTGGCCGAGGCGGGGCCGGTCGCCGCGGACGGCGGCGCGCAGCCGTTCGTCGATCGGAAGCGTGTACTCCGTTGCGTCGGCAGCCTTCAGCACCAGCCGTGTGCCGTCATTCGAGACGGCCACGACACGCAGTTCGGGCATGGGGACCTCCCGGGTGGTGCCTGCCGACGTCACGTGCGTCGCTGCTTCCGCTAGTCGAGTGTGGCCTGCCCGGGTGCAGCCTGCCACAACCTTGCCGAGTTGCCCGGCGTGTCGGGCCAGGGCCCTGGATCGCCGTTATGGCACGGTTACCTATTCGCAACGCTAAGTGACCAACTCCGTCACCCTGTGCAACTAGCCCCCTCCCGGCGGTCCTTGAAGGTCGCGGACGCCCTGGCGGGAGACCGGACCCAGGGCTCGCAACAGTACTCCATTCGGGCCACGTGCGTGGATTGGCGCGCCGCCCAACTTCTGGCAACGGACCGGACCCGGCCCCCCGTTGCACGCTTTCCGGGATCTTGAACGTGGCGTACTTCACGGAATCGACAGAAACGGAACCAATGGCTACGGCCCCAACACCCGCCGCAGGTAGTCGTTCTGGAAGCGCCGGTCCGGGTCCAGCCGGTCCCGCAGCGCGGTGAACTCGCCGAAGCGCGGATAGACCTCGGAGAAGTACTCGGCGTCCCGTGTGTGCACCTTGCCCCAGTGCGGCCGACCCTCGTGCGCGGTGAGGATGCGTTCGGCGGCGGTGAAGTACGCCTGATAGGGCGTCCCCCGGAACATATGGACGGCGATGTACGCGCTGTCGCGGCCCGATGCAGTGGACAGGGTGATGTCGTCGGCGGGCGCCGTGCGCACCTCGACCGGGAAGCTGATCCGCAGACCGGAGCGCTCCACCATCGTCTTCAGTTCCCGCAGCGTCTCGGTGAGGGCCTCGCGCGGGACGGCGTACTCCATCTCCACGAAGCGCACCCGGCGCGGCGAAGTGAAGACCTTGTACGGAATGTCGGTGTAAGTGCGCGCAGAGAGGGCCTTGCTGGAGATCTGGGCGATCGTCGGGACGGTCGCGGGTGCCGCGCGACCGACCCACTGGGCGACCTGGAAGACGCCGTTGGAGAGGAACTCGTCCTCGAACCAGCCCGCGATCTGGCTCACCGGCTTCTCGGGGCCGGCGCTGCGGTTGTTGCGCTTGGTGTTGGTGGAGCCGGTGTGCGGGAACCAGTAGAACTCGAAGTGCTCGTTCTCGGCCCACAGTCGGTCGAACTCGGCGAGCACCCTGTCGAAGGGCATCGGTTCTTCGCGCGCGGTGAGCAGGAAGATCGGCTCCACGGCGAAGGTGATCGCGGTGACGATGCCGAGGGCGCCGAGGCCGATCCGGGCGGCCGCGAAGACGTCCGAATTTTCCTTCTCGGAGCAGGTGAGCACCGAACCGTCGGCCGTGACCAGCTCAAGTCCCTTGATCTGGGCGGCTATCGAGGCCGACTCGCGGCCGGTGCCGTGGGTGCCGGTGCTGGTGGCGCCGGAGACCGTCTGCTCCATGATGTCGCCCATGTTGGTCAGCGACAGACCCTCGCGGGCCAGAGCCATGTTGAGCCTCTTGAGCGGGGTGCCGGCCTCCACCGTGACCGTCATGGCGTCGCGATCAATCTTGCGGATGCCGGTCAACAGTTGAGGGCGGATCAACACGCCGTCGGTGGCGGCGATGGACGTGAAGGAGTGCCCGGTGCCGACGGCCTTCACCGTCAGCCCGTCCTCGGCGGCCTGCCGTACGGCCGCCGACAGTTCCTCCACGGAGGCCGGCTCGACCTCCCGCGCGGGACGGGCCGTGACGTTGCCGCCCCAGTTACGCCACGTGCCGTTCTTCCCGCTCGCTGTGCTGCTCAACGGTGCCTCCCCGACGCGGAGCCGGCCTGCTGAGCCGGCGGTACCCCAGGAAACCGACCGTGACCGCGACGGCCCCGGACACCGCCGGAACCCCGTACCCGGCACGTGCGCCGGCCGCGTCGATGACCCAGCCGGCGATCGAGGAGCCGAGTGCGACACCTACCGCGAGGCCGGTGCTCACCCAGGTCATGCCCTCGGTCAACTGTGCGCGTGGTACGTGCTCTTCGATCAGGGACATGGTGGTGATCATCGTGGGAGCGACGGCCATGCCCGCAACGAACAGCGCCACGGCCAGAAACGGCAAGTTTCCGACCAGTAGGAGGGGGATCATACTCACGGCCATCGCGCATATGCCCAGCAGCCAGCGGCGTGCGGGCGCCCCCTTGAAGTGCAGCAGCCCGAACACGACTCCCGCCGTGCAGGAACCCGCTGCGTACAGCGCGAGCACGACGCTCGCGGCCGCCTTGTGGCCCCGCTCGTCGGCGAAGGCCACGGTGACCACGTCCACGGATCCGAAGATCGTCCCGGTCGCCACGAAGGTGGCCACCAGCACTTGCAGGCCACGCGCGCGTAGTGCCGTACCGCCGCCGTGCTTCTCCCTGGGGTGCGGCTCGGGCTCGGTGGCACGCTGTGCGGTCAGCCAGAAGACGCCGGTCGCCAGGAAGCCGCCGGCGAGCAGCGGCCCCGCCTCCGGGAACCAGGCCGTGGACAGGCCGATGGAGATGATCGGCCCGAAGATGAAGCACACCTCGTCCACCACCGACTCGAAGGAGTACGCGGTGTGCAGCTGCGGAGTGCCCCGGTACAGGGCGGCCCAGCGGGCGCGGATCATCGCGCCGAGACTCGGCACCGAGCCGATGCCTGCGGCGCACACGAACAGCACCCAGTCCGGCCACCGGAAGTGCGCGGCGAGCAGCAGCCCGGCCGCCGAGACGAGGGCGACGAGCGTCGCGGGCCGCAGCACCCTGCGCTGCCCGTACTGGTCCACCAGCCGCGAGATCTGCGGCCCGATCGCCGCGGCCGCGAGCGCGATGGTCGCCGACAGGCCACCCGCGAGCCCGTAGCGCCCGGTGAGCTGGGAGATCATGGTGACCACGCCGATGCCCATCATCGACAGCGGCATCCGGCCGAGGAGGCCCGCGGCGGAGAAACCCTTGGTGCCGGGGGCGGCGAACAGGGCGCGGTAGGGGCTGGGCACGGGGTCTCCGATGGCTACGGCTCAGAAAGGTGCTGGCGAGGGAAGGTACTGGAACTCAGTAAGGTGCGACTGGAGCTGATACAGCTTACGGGTGAGGTGACCCCGATGCACCCGGCATTTCGGCGGGTGAACGTGTCCGGAATGCGGCATGCCCCCGCTCGTCACCCCGCCGTTTCCCGGCCGTCAGTGCCGGGTGGCAGGATCGACCCATGTCAGACGCGCTCGATGCCACCCCCTACGACGCCCTGCTCCTGCTCTCGTTCGGCGGCCCGGAGGGCCCGGACGACGTGGTCCCGTTCCTGGAGAACGTGACGCGCGGGCGGGGCATCCCCAAGGAACGCCTGAAGGAAGTCGGGCAGCACTACTTCCAGTTCGGCGGGGTCAGCCCCATCAACGACCAGAACCGCGCCCTGCTGGACGCCCTCCGCAAGGACTTCGCGGACCACGGCCTGGACCTGCCGATCTTCTGGGGCAACCGCAACTGGGCGCCCTATCTGACGGACACCCTGCGCGAGATGGTCGCCGACGGCCACCGCCGCATCCTGGTCCTCGCCACCAGCGCCTACGCCTCGTACTCGGGCTGCCGCCAGTACCGCGAGAACCTCGCCGACTCGCTCGCCGAACTGGCGGCCGAGGGCCTGGAGCTGCCGAAGATCGACAAGATCCGGCACTACTTCAACCACGAGGGCTTCCTGGAGCCCATGATCGAGGGTGTCCTGCAGTCCCTGGCCGACCTGCCCGAGGACGTCCGGGACGGAGCGCACATCGCGTTCTCGACGCACTCGATCCCCACCGCGTCCGCGGACACCTCCGGCCCGGTCGAGGACCACGGCGAGGGCGGCGCGTACGTCGAGCAGCACCTGGAGGTCGCTCAGCTGATCGCCGACGCGGTCCGCGAGCGCACGGGCATCGACCACCCCTGGCAGCTCGTCTACCAGTCGCGCTCCGGAGCCCCGCACATCCCGTGGCTCGAGCCCGACATCTGCGACCACCTGGAGGAGCGGCACGCGGCCGGCGTCCCGGCCGTCGTCATCGCCCCCATCGGCTTCGTCTCCGACCACATGGAGGTCCTCTACGACCTCGACACGGAGGCCAAGGCGAAGGCCGAGGAGCTGGGTCTGCCGATGCGCCGCTCGGCCACCGTCGGCGCCGACCCGCGCTTCGCCGCCGCGATCCGCGACCTCGTCCTGGAGCGGGCGTCCGTGGAGCGCGGCGAGGAGGTCACGCCCTGCGCCCTGGGCACGCTCGGCGCGAGCCACAACGTCTGCCCGGTCGGCTGCTGCCCGGCCCGTGCCCCCCGCCCGGCCGCCGCGGGCGTCGACAGCCCCTACGCGTGAGGAGCCCCGTGACCGACCCCCTGCATCAGGAACTGCTCGCACTGGCCCAGGAGGCCGCCCGCCGCGCCGGGGCGCTGCTGCGGGACGGCCGCCCGGCCGACCTCGCGGTCGCCGCGACCAAGTCGAGCCCGATCGACGTGGTCACCGAGATGGACATCGCGGCGGAGAAGCTGATCACGGACCTGATCTCCGAGCACCGCCCGCACGACGGCTTCCTCGGCGAGGAGGGTGCCTCCACCGAGGGCACCAGCGGGATCCGCTGGGTGATCGACCCGCTCGACGGCACGGTCAACTACCTGTACGGGCTGCCCACTTGGGCCGTCTCCATCGCGGCCGAGCAGGACGGCGAGACCGTCGTCGGGGTCGTCGCGATCCCGATGCGCGGCGAGACGTTCCACGCGGTCCGCGGCGGCGGAGCGCGCGCCACGGGCGCCTGGGAGGGGGAGCGCGAGCTGGCGTGCCGCCCCGCGCCGCCCCTCGACCAGGCCCTGGTCTCCACGGGCTTCAACTACGTCACCGAGGTCCGCACCCACCAGGCCGAGGTCGCGCAGCGGCTGATTCCGCTGCTGCGTGACATCCGGCGCGGCGGCTCGGCCGCCGTCGACCTGTGCGACGTCGCGGCCGGCCGCCTCGACGGCTACTACGAGCGCGGGCTGCACCCGTGGGACCTCGCGGCCGGCGACCTCATCGCCCGGGAAGCGGGCGCGCTGACCGGTGGACGCCCCGGAGAGCGCCCCGCACACGCCCTGACGATCGCCGGCACCCCGGGCGTCTTCGAGCCCCTCCAGCGCCTCCTGGAGGACTTCGGCGCCTGGCACGACTGAGGGGCACAGGCCCTCTGGCGCCCACTGCACCCCCGGAGGCGACCGACCCAAAAGAGGCGGCACCGGCTGAGGCGCCCCCGGAGGCGACCGACCCAAAAGAGGCGGCACCGGCTGAGACGCCCCCGGAAGCGCACGACCAGACAAGCGAGCCCCCGGCGCTGGATTCGCCGGGGGCTCGCTGTCGTACGTACGCGCTGATCAGACGCAGACGCTAGGCGCCGACCTCCACACCGTGCTCGGCGGCGAGGCGGCGCAGGTCGTCGAGCTCGCCCTGCTCCACCTCGACGAGGAAGTCGTCGCCCTCGTCGCGAGCCCGCGTCAGGTCGGACTCGGTCGTCCTTATGCGCTGCAGAAGTCCTGCGGTGAATGCGTCCATGCTGCGCCCCCTCGTCCTGGGTCGTGGGTCGTTGGCACGGGGGTGTGCCGGTTGGGAAGGGGCGATCACGTCTCCATCAGGTGCCCGGCACACGGGCGCCGGGGGTGGCGACGGTGCCGGACACCCACGCCCACTCTGCGGAAAGCGGATTGCGCCGTGCCGCATGGTGTTGCGGCACTAGCAGAGCGTGATCGCGGGGTATGAACCGTCCTCCCCCCGCTTCCTTCCACGGAAACCTCAACCCGGCGAGAAAATCTCGCATTCCCGGGTCTCACACCTGACCTTCATCCTGCGCTCATCCTCAGCCCACCCGCCTTACCGCCGACTTATGACCGAAAAGGGCAGGATGGAGGCACACACTCATGAAGACCCCTGCCCGCGCATGCCCTTGCAGGCGCTACGCGGGTGGACACAGGAAGGACAAGCGACGTGCGCGTACTCGTCGTCGAGGACGAGCAGCTGCTCGCCGATGCGGTGGCCACCGGACTGCGCCGGGAGGCCATGGCCGTCGACGTCGTGTACGACGGTGCGGCCGCCCTGGAGCGCATCGGCGTCAACGACTACGACGTGGTCGTCCTCGACCGCGACCTCCCGCTCGTCCACGGCGACGACGTCTGCCGCAAGATCGTTGAGCTCGGCATGCCCACGCGCGTGCTGATGCTCACGGCCTCCGGCGACGTCAGCGACCGCGTCGAGGGCCTGGAGATCGGCGCCGACGACTATCTCCCCAAGCCCTTCGCGTTCAGCGAGCTCATCGCACGCGTGCGTGCCCTCGGCCGGCGCACCAGTGTGCCGCTGCCGCCGGTCCTGGAGCGGGCGGGCATCAAGCTCGACCCGAACCGCCGCGAGGTCTTCCGCGACGGCAAGGAGGTGCAGCTCGCGCCCAAGGAGTTCGCCGTCCTGGAGGTTCTGATGCGCTCGGAGGGCGCCGTCGTCTCCGCCGAGCAGCTCCTGGAGAAGGCCTGGGACGAGAACACCGACCCGTTCACGAACGTCGTGCGGGTGACGGTCATGACCTTGCGCCGCAAGCTGGGCGAGCCGCCCGTGATCGTCACCGTGCCCGGCTCCGGCTACCGGATCTGATGCGCGATGGCCGCAACACCCGCTGTCCCCACGGCGCCCCCCAAGCCCACCTGGGACCCCAGGAAGCCCGAGCCGCCGTTCCCCTGGCTGCGCCCGACCATCCGCATACGCCTCACGCTGCTGTACGGCGGCATGTTCCTGATCGCCGGCATCCTGCTGCTGTCGATCATCTATCTGCTGGCCGCCCAGGCCCTCCATGAGGGCAGTGGCCAGGCGTTCTCGGTGTCCGGCAACTTCGACATCACCAGCACCACCTGCCCCGCGGTGAACTCGGCACCGCTGAGCGAGGTTGCCTCGATCCTCAAGAACTGCGACGCCATCCAGCGCCAGCACGCCCTCGACGACCTGCTCAGCCGCTCCCTGCTCGCCCTGCTCGGCCTCGCGATCATCGCCTTCGCCTTCGGCTACGCCATGGCCGGCCGGGTGCTCTCCCCGCTCGGCCGGATCCTTCGCACCGCCCGCGCGGTGGCCGGCTCGGACCTGTCCCGCCGTATCGAGCTGGACGGTCCGGACGACGAGATCAAGGAACTGGCCGACACCTTCGACGACATGCTGGAGCGCCTGCAGCGCGCGTTCACCGCCCAGCAGCGCTTCGTCGGCAACGCCTCGCACGAGCTGCGCACCCCGCTCGCGATCAACCGCACGCTCCTCGAGGTGCACCTGTCCGACCCGAACGCGCCGGCGGAGCTGCACCAGCTCGGCAAGACACTGCTGGCCACCAACGAGCGCAGTGAGCAGCTCGTCGAGGGCCTGCTGCTGCTCGCCCGCAGCGACAACCAGATCGTCGAGCGCAAGCCGGTGGACCTCTCCGAGGTCGCCGAGCAGGCCGTCGACCAGGTGCGCTCGGAGGCGGACGCCAAGGGCGTGGTGATCCGCGGCGACCTGAAGCCCGCGGTCGTGCAGGGCAACGGCGTGCTCCTGGAGCGGATCGCGCTGAACCTGGTACAGAACGCCGTGCGGTACAACGTGCCGGAGGACGGCTGGGTCGAGGTCACCACCGAGGTCCAGCACGGTCAGGCGGTCCTGGTGGTGTCGAACACCGGACCAGTGGTACCGGCGTACGAGATCGACAATCTCTTCGAGCCCTTCCGGCGGCTGCGCACGGAGCGCACGGGCAGCGACAAGGGCGTCGGCCTCGGTCTTTCCATCGCCCGGTCGGTGGCCCGGGCCCACGGCGGCCACATTTCGGCCCGGCCCCGCGAGGGGGGTGGCCTCGTGATGCGCGTCGCGCTGCCGATCTGAGATCATGTCGCCGACACACGGGGATGTTCGCTTTGCGCGGAATTTCCTGGCCGCCGAACGGAGCATCCCATGTGTGATCGATCACAAGGGCGATTTTCCAGCCATCTACTCTCCGTGATCATGGGGGCCGCCGTAAAGCCGGGAAAATCCGGGTTTTCGGGTGTCCTGATCACGGGAAGTACAGGGTGAGGCGCCTTTGAAGTGCGGTAGGGGGACCGTGTACGGTCCCGTTCGCCATCCAAGCCGATCACTCTTGAGGAGTCCGGTTGGGTGTCGATTGAGTAACAGACCTTGATGTGAGGCAAAATCTCCGCCTCGGGTCGGGCACAAGTCCGGCCTCTCACGCGTTACGTGCGCTGGAGACACCGCAGACACCCAGAGGGGGAGAGCGACATGGCAACGGATTACGACACCCCACGCAAGACCGACGACGACGTCGACTCGGACAGCCTTGAAGAGCTCAAGGCCAGGCGTAACGACAAGTCGACCTCCGCTGTGGACGTCGACGAGTTCGAGGCCGCCGAAGGCCTGGAGCTGCCCGGCGCGGACCTCTCGAACGAGGAGCTGGCCGTCCGGGTGCTGCCGAAGCAGCAGGACGAGTTCACCTGCATGAGCTGCTTCCTGGTGCACCACCGCAGCCAGCTGGCCCGCGAGAAGAACGGTCAGCCGATCTGCCGCGACTGCGACTGAGGCCGGGTCGGCCGTGACCGGCTCGACCCCTCCTCGGAAGCGCCGCTCCCTTTTGCAGGGAGCGGACGAAGGGCCGCCCGGCGGCCCTCACGGCGCGCGTGACGACGAGCGGGGCCCATCCGGTGCGACACCGGGTACGACAGGGCCCACAGGATCGGCCTCGCTCGAACCGACGGCCGGCCGGGTCGACCTCCCGGCCCCGCCGCGGACACGCGTGCCCGGCGCCAGACGCGCCGGGATGATCCGCGACAAGGCCAGGGAAGGCGTCCGCAAGGGCGGCAGCGCCGCCAGGGCGGGCCTGGCGTACATCGCGGACCGGATCATCGAGAACGCTCCGCGGATCCCCGTACGGGACCTCGCGGCGCTCCGCAGGCAGTTCCCGGGCCTGGGACCCGAGCAGCTCGCGGACAAGCTCGTGGCGGGTGCGGCGGCCGCCACCTCGACGGTCGGCGCGGGGATCGGAGCGGCGGCGATGCTGCCCGTACCGCCCGCGATGCCGACGGAACTGGCCGCCGAGATCACGGGGGTCGCGGCGATCGAGCTGAAACTGATCGCCGAACTCCACGAGGTCTACGGCGTACGCCCGCCCGGCAACCTCAAGCAGCGCAGCACCGCGTATCTCAACTCCTGGTCGGGAGAGCGCGGGATCGACGTGACCAAGCCGTCGACCGTGAACTCCGCGCTGAACGGCCCCATGAAGCGCGAACTGCGCCAGCAGATCATGAAACGGATGGTCCGCGACCTGCCGAACCTCATGCCCTTCATGGTGGGAGCCGCCGTGGGTGCGGTCATGAACCGCCGGGACACCAAGAAGCTCGCGGCGCGGATCCGGAAGGACCTGAGAAAGGTCCAGGTGCCCTGGGACGCACTCCCCGAACTCCCGCCCCTGGAGGCCCCGGAGCGGCCGCTGGAGCTGGGGGACGGCTCAGCGGGCTAGCGGGCTGAGCGGGGTCACGCCACGGCCTCCCTGGCCGTCCTCAGCGCCTGGGCCAGGCGCTCCGGCTCCCGCGTCGACAGGTACAGATACGGCGTCGGGTCCTCGGGATCGGTGACCTCCACGCGCAGGGCCGTGGGGATGTAGGCGCGCAGCAGCAGGAAGGCGCGGGTGTCGGCCTTGTAGGTGCGCCAGGCGCGCGCCTCCTCCGGGTCCAGGACCTCCGCCTCACCCAGTGCCGTCACCGGGATCTTCGCCTCGCCCGCGATCAGCGAGCCGCCCACCACCCGGATGCGGACCGAGCCGTACGCGCTCGCCGCGACCGCCATCGCCGCCGTGCCGCCGACCAGGCCGCCGAGCAGCGGCAGGGTGCCGAAGGGCAGCAGGATCAGGGCGAAGGAGACGCCCACCAGGAAGGAGATCAGCCACCACGAGCGGGGGGCGGTGAGGCGTTCTTCGTAAGGGGTGGCGGAGGGCTGCATGCAGCCAAGCTTGGCATGGTGTCCGGATTTGGTGGACGCGCGGGTAAGGTCTGCGGCTGTGAGTGGTACTTCCCCAGCTCTTCAGCCTCCCGCCGACGCGGTGAAACCGGTGCGGCATCCTGATGCTCCCGCGCCCGGTGAGCTGCTCGGTGCCCACTACGAACAGTGTTTCGGATGCGGCGGCGGGCAGCCCCACGGACTGCACCTGGAGGCACGGGCCGGCGAAGGCGTCACGATCACCGCCGAGTTCACGGTCCAGCCCGCTCACCAGGGGGCGCCCGGACTGGCCCACGGCGGGGTGCTGGCCACCGCCCTGGACGAGACCCTCGGCTCGCTGAACTGGCTGCTCAGGACGATCGCCGTGACCGGACGGCTGGAGACGGACTTCGTGCGGCCCGTTCCGGTCGGCACGGTGCTGCACCTGGAGGCCGAGGTCACGGCGGTGGCGGGCCGCAAGATCTACTCGTCCGCCACCGGACGCATCGGCGGCCCGGACGGGCCCGTGGCCGTGCGCGCCGACGCGCTGTTCATCGAGGTGAAGGTCGACCACTTCATCGACAACGGCCGCCCGGAGGAGATCCGGGCCGCCATGAACGACCCGGACCAGATCCGGCGCTCCCGCGCCTTCGAGGTGAATCCGTGAGCCGTGACCCCGTGAACGTAGCGATCCGGCGCGTCGACCCGGACGTACCGCTTCCGTCGTACGCACATCCCGGTGACGCGGGCGCCGATCTGCGTACCACCGAGGCGTGTGAACTGGAGCCGGGCGAGCGGGCCGTGCTGCCCACGGGGGTGTCGATCGCGCTCCCGGAGGGGTACGCGGCCTTCGTGCACCCGCGGTCCGGGCTCGCCGCCCGCTGCGGTGTCGCCCTGGTGAATGCCCCGGGGACGGTTGATGCCGGGTACCGTGGGGAGATCAAGGTGATCGTGGTGAATCTCGACCCGCGCGAGGCCGTGCGGTTCGAGCGCTTCGACCGGATTGCCCAACTGGTAGTCCAGCAGGTCGAGAGGGTCCGCTTCCAGGAGGTCGCGGAGCTTCCCGGCTCGGCGCGGGCCGAAGGGGGCTTCGGGTCCACCGGAGGTCATGCGGCGGTGGCCGGAACGAACAGCACAAGCGGTCAGGCCGCCGTGGGCGGCACTACGGGTGGGAATCGATACGCTTCGGTCGTATCCGACCGGGAAGGACAGTGACGTGTTCGGACGTCGCAAGAAGAAGGGTGCCGCCGAGGACGCGGCCGGCGAGGCCGAGCAGGTCGTCGACTTTGTCGACACTGAGGCGGACGACGAAGAGGGCGAGCGCGAGCGTGTGAGGCTCGAGCCCGAGCCGCGGCCGGACGGGCCCTGGGACGCCTCCGAGGTGCGCGACCCGGCCGAGGGCCGGGTGGACCTGGGCGGGCTGTTCGTGCCCGGCGTCGACGGCATGGAGCTGCGGGTCGAGGTCGCGGGCGACGCGATCGTCGCGGCGACCGTCGTGCTGCGCGACAGCGCCATCCAGCTGCAGGCCTTCGCCGCCCCCAAGCGCGAGGGCATCTGGGCCGAGGTGCGCGAGGAGATCGGCTCCGGCATCACCCAGCAGGGTGGCATCATCGACGAGGTCGAGGGCCCGCTGGGCTGGGAGCTGCGCGCCCAGGTGCCGGTGCAGCTGCCGGACGGCACGGGCGGCTTCCAGGTCGTGCGGTTCGTCGGTGTGGACGGTCCGCGCTGGTTCCTGCGCGGTGTGATCTCCGGCCAGGGCGCGGTGCAGCCGCAGGCGGCCGGCCTGCTCGAACAGATCTTCCGGGACACGGTCGTGGTCCGCGGCGAGGGCCCGATGGCGCCCCGCGACCCGATCGTCCTGAAGCTGCCGAACGACGCCCAGATGGTCCCCGAGGGTGTCCAGCAGGAGGAGGGCTCGCGCTTCTCCGGCGGTATGGGGCAGCTGCAGCGCGGACCGGAGATCACCGAGGTCCGCTAGGCGTTCCGCCGGGCACGACGTCCGAGAGCCGCACCCCTTCCGGGTGCGGCTCTTTTGCGTGCGTGACCCCTTGACGGCGCATTGGTCTGTACCTACGGTCTCCGCTCAACGCGCCTGTTCATGAAGGCGCTTTGCGTTCACATACGAGAACGGATGCCTCCCATGCGCCGTGCCGCATTCCTCGCAAGCGCCTCCCTGATTGTCGTGTGCATGATCGCCTGGCCCGCGGCCCGCCATGCCGACGCCGCCCCCACCGCCTTCGTGCACCCCGGAGTCACCGTCTCCAAGGCGCAGTTGGACTTCGCGCGTACCGAGGTGAACGCGGGGGCCCAGCCCTGGAAGGGTGCCTTCGACCAGATGATGTCGAGCAAGTACGCCGACCTGAACCGCACGCCGAAACCCCGCGCGACCGTCGAATGCGGCTCCTACTCCGACCCCGACCACGGCTGCACGGACGAACGCCAGGACGCGATCGCCGCGTACACCGACGCACTCGCCTGGTACATCACCCGCGACGACCGGTACGCGAAGAAGTCGATCGAGCTGATGGACGCCTGGTCCGCCGTGATCAAGGAGCACACCAACAGCAACGCGCCCCTGCAGACCGGCTGGGCGGGCTCCTCCTGGCCGAAGGCCGCCGAGATCATCAAGTACACGTACACCGGCAGCTGGCCGAACTCCGGCCGCTTCGCGACCATGCTCCGCAACGTCTACCTCCCCGAGATCATCAACGGCTCCCACTCCAACGGCAATTGGGAGCTGTCGATGATGGAGGCCGCGGTCGGCATCTCCGTCTTCCTGGAGGACAAGGCGTCGTACGACAAGGCCATGGCGAAATTCCGGACCCGTACCGCCGCCTACGTCTATCTCTCCTCCGACGGTGATCTGCCGAAGACCGTGCCCGGCCAGAACCTCGACACCAAGGCGAAGATCGTCAGCTACTGGCAGGGGCAGTCCACCTTCGTCACCGGGCTCACCCAGGAGACCTGTCGCGACTTCACCCACACGGGATACGGCATCTCCGCGATCTCGCATGTCGCCGAGACCAGCCGGATCCAGGGCCAGGACCTGTACGGCACCGACGTCGGCGAACGGCTGCGGCAGGCGCTCGGGTTCCAGGCCAGGTACCAGCTGGGCGCCGCCGTCCCGGGCTGGCTGTGCGGCGGCTCGCTGAAGCTAGGGCTCGGGCCCGTCACCGAGGTCGGCTACAACGCCCTGCACAACCGCCTCGGCATCGCGATGAGCAACACCCAGTCGCTGACCGAGCAGCAGCGCCCGGCCGGCACCAACAGCCTCTTCGTCGCCTGGGAGACCCTCACCCACGGGGACAATCCGAGCTGACCGACCGTTGCAGGACCGGGCGCCGGCTGACGATACTGACGCCCGGCCGACGGCTGCACGGGGGAGGGCACATGAGCCAGGTGGTCACCGGGACCATGGTGCGGGTCGAGAACGTCCACAAGTCCTACGGTCAGGGAGCGGCCGCGGTGCACGCCCTGCGCGGCGTCTCCTTCGAGGTGCCGCGCGGCGAACTCGTGGCCCTCAAGGGACGCTCGGGGTCGGGCAAGACGACGCTCCTCAACATCGTCGGCGGACTCGACGTACCGGACGAGGGACGGGTGAGCGTCGACGGCCTCGACCTGTCACAGCTCGGCGAGGACGGGCTTCTGGCCCTGCGGCGCGAGCGCGTCGGCTTCGTGTTCCAGTCGTTCGGGCTCATACCGATCCTCACGGCCGCCGAGAACGTCGGCGTGCCGATGCGGCTGCGCCGGGCCGAGGTGCGCGAGCGCGAGGAGCGCGTCGAACTGCTGCTCGCCCTCGTCGGTCTCACCGACCACGCGGCACAGCGGCCCGGCGAGCTGTCCGGCGGCCAGCAGCAGCGGGTCGCCATCGCCCGCGCGCTCGCCAACAGCCCCTCGCTCCTCGTCGCCGACGAGCCGACCGGCCAGCTGGACGCCGAGACCGGTCATGCCGTCATGGAGCTGCTGCGGGCCGTCGTCGACAGCGAACAGGTCACCGCCCTGGTCGCCACCCACGACGCGACCCTGCTGGACCTCGCCGACCGGGTGCTGGAGCTGCGCGACGGGGAGATCGCCGAGCCCTGAGGGGCACGCGTCAGAGTTCCGTCAAAGACGGCTCCGATGCCGCTGACGGGACCTTTTGTCGCGATTGCTGGCCGTAAGGTCGACGCTGCGTGGGCAGCAGTGACCGGAAGACAATGGGGCCATGGGACGCGGCAAGCTTCGGATCTACCTCGGTGCGGCACCGGGCGTCGGCAAGACGTACGCGATGCTCTCCGAGGCGCACCGGCGGGTGGAGCGGGGCACCGACTGCGTGGTGGCCTTTGTGGAGCACCACGGGCGCCCGCGCACCGAAGTGATGCTGCACGGCCTGGAGCAGGTGGCCCGCAAGGAGCTGGCGTACCGGGAGACGGCCTTCACCGAGATGGACGTCGACGCCGTCCTCGCCCGCAAACCCCAGGTGGCCCTGGTGGACGAGCTCGCCCACACCAATGTCCCCGGCTCCCGCAACGCCAAGCGCTGGCAGGACGTGGAGGAACTGCTCGCGGCCGGCATCGACGTCGTCTCGACCGTCAACATCCAGCACCTGGAGTCGCTCGGCGACGTCGTCGAGTCGATCACCGGTGTACGGCAGCGGGAGACCGTGCCGGACGAGGTGGTGCGGCGGGCGGACCAGATAGAGCTCGTCGACATGTCGCCCCAGGCGCTGCGCCGGCGGATGGCGCACGGCAACATCTACCAGCCCGACAAGGTCGACGCGGCCCTGTCGAACTACTTCCGGCCCGGCAACCTGACCGCCCTGCGCGAGCTGGCCCTGCTGTGGGTGGCGGATCGGGTCGACGAGTATCTGAAGCAGTACCGCAGCGACCACCGGGTCTCGAGGATATGGGGTTCGCGGGAGCGGATCGTGGTCGGTCTGACCGGCGGACCCGAGGGCCGCACCCTCATCCGGCGGGCCGCGCGCCTCGCCGAGAAGGGCGCGGGCGGCGAGGTCCTGGCCGTCTACATAGCCAGCAGCGACGGACTGACGGCCGCCTCGCCGAAGGAACTGGCCGTGCAGCGCACCCTCGTGGAGGACCTCGGCGGCACCTTCCACCACGTGGTCGGCGACGACGTACCGGCGGCGCTGCTCGCCTTCGCTCGCGGGGTCAACGCCACCCAGATCGTGCTCGGCGTCTCACGGCGCAAGAGCTGGCAGTACGTCTTCGGGCCCGGCGTCGGCGCGACGGTCGCCCGCGACTCGGGGCCCGACCTCGACGTCCACCTGATCACGCACGACGAGGCGGGCAAGGGCCGCGGGCTGCCGGTGGCCCGGGGGGCGCGGCTGGGCCGGTCGCGGATCATCGCGGGCTGGCTGGTCGGCGTCCTCGGCCCCACGCTCCTCGCGGTGCTCCTGAACACCGTCCATCTCGGACTCGCCAACGACATGCTGCTCTTCCTGGCGGTGACGGTCGCGGCGGCGCTGCTCGGGGGCCTGCTGCCCGCGCTGGCCTCGGCCGCGCTGGGCTCGCTGCTGCTGAACTACTTCTACACACCGCCCCTGCACCGCTGGACCATCGCCGACCCGAAGAACATCGTCGCCATCGTGATCTTCGTGGGCGTCGGCGTCTCGGTGGCCTCGGTGGTCGACCTGGCCGCCCGGCGCACCCACCAGGCGGCCCGGCTGCGTGCCGAGTCGGAGATCCTGTCGTTCCTCGCGGGCAACGTGCTGCGCGGCGAGACCGGCCTGGAGGAACTCCTCGAACGGGTCCGTGAGACCTTCGGCATGGAGTCGGCGGCCCTGCTGGAGCGGGCGGGCGACCACGAACCGTGGACCTGCGCGGGCCGCGCGGGCCTCGGGCCCGCGGTGCAGCGGCCGGAAGACGCGGACGTCGACGTGCCGGCCGGAGAGCACATGGCGCTGGCGCTGACCGGGCGGGTGCTGCCCGCCGAGGACCGCCGGGTGCTGGCCGCGTTCGCCGCCCAGGCGGCCGTCGTACTGGACCGCCGGCGCCTCCAGGAGGAGGCCGAACAGGCCCGGGCGCTGGCCGAGGGCAACCGGATCCGGACGGCGCTGCTGGCCGCCGTGAGCCATGACCTGCGTACCCCGCTGGCCGGGATCAAGGCGGCCGTGTCGTCCTTGCGCTCGGACGACGTGGCGTGGTCCGAGGAGGACCAGGCGGAGCTGCTGGAGGGCATCGAGGAGGGCGCCGACCGGCTCGACCACCTTGTGGGCAACCTGCTCGACATGTCCCGGCTGCAGACCGGCACGGTCACCCCGCTGATCCGCGAGGTCGACCTCGACGAGGTCGTACCGATGGCACTGGTCGGAGTGCCCGAGGACAGCGTCGAGCTGGACGTGCCGGAGACCCTGCCCATGGTCGACGTGGACCCGGGCCTGCTGGAGCGGGCAGTGGCCAACCTGGTCGAGAACGCCGTCAAGTACAGCCCGCCGGACCGCGCGGTACTGGTCGCCGCCAGCGCCATCGCCGACCGCGTCGAGGTGCGTGTGGTCGACCGCGGACCCGGGGTCCCCGACGACGCCAAGGAGCGCATCTTCGAGCCCTTCCAGCGCCACGGCGACGCCCCGCGCGGGGCCGGCGTGGGCCTCGGCCTCGCCGTGGCGCGCGGTTTCGCCGAGGCCATGGGCGGCACCCTGAACGCCGAGGACACACCCGGCGGCGGCCTCAGCATGGTCCTCACCCTGCGCGCGGCGGGAACGCGCGTGCCCGAGCTTCTCCACCCGGCGGAACCCGAAAGGCAGGCCACATGACCCGTGTGCTGGTCATCGATGACGAGCCGCAGATCGTGCGCGCCCTCGTGATCAACCTCAAGGCGCGCAAGTACGAGGTCGACGCGGCCCACGACGGCGCCACCGCCCTCCAGCTCGCCGCCGCCCGCCACCCGGACGTGGTCGTCCTCGACCTGGGCCTGCCCGACATGGACGGCGTCGAGGTGATCCGCGGGCTGCGCGGCTGGACCCGCGTGCCGATCCTGGTGCTGTCCGCCCGGCACACCTCCGACGAGAAGGTCGAGGCACTCGACGCCGGTGCCGACGACTACGTCACCAAGCCCTTCGGCATGGACGAACTGCTCGCCCGGCTGCGGGCCGCCGTCCGCCGCGCCGAGCCGGTCGGTGCCGGTGAGGACGACGTGACCACCGTGGAGACCGAGGAGTTCACCGTCGACCTGGCCGCGAAGAAGGTCAACCGGGGCGGCAAGGACGTACGGCTCACGCCCACCGAGTGGCATCTGCTGGAGGTGCTGGTGCGCAACACGGGCCGGCTGGTGAGCCAGAAGCAGCTCCTCCAGGAAGTGTGGGGTCCGTCATACGGGACCGAGACGAACTACCTGAGGGTGTACATGGCCCAGCTGCGCAGGAAGCTGGAGGCGGACCCTTCGCACCCTGAGCACTTCATCACGGAGCCGGGCATGGGGTACCGGTTCGAGACGTGAGGGGCGGTCGGTTCGGGCGCCGAGGTCGCGGGTACGTAGCTGTCAGTGCACCCCGGTACGCTTCAGATATGAGTGCTGTTCCTCAATCCGAAAAGCCGGTGGGCCGGATCCGGCGCATGCTCGACCGGCTCTCCTCTTCGCAGGAGGACCTGGAGTCCGAGGAGCTGCGGGAGGACACCGAGACCGCCGGATGCACCCGGATCGGTGACTGTCACGACCGGCAGATCGTGACGGTTACTGGTACCTTGCGCACGGTCACCCTGCGGCCGCGCGCGGGCGTCCCGGCCCTGGAGGCCGAGCTGTTCGACGGCTCCGCCGCCCTGGACGTGGTGTGGCTCGGCAGGCGCTCCATCGTGGGCATAGAACCGGGGCGCAGGCTGATCGCATCGGGCCGCGTCTCGCTCAGCCGGGGCCGCCGGGTGCTGTTCAATCCGAAATACGAACTGAGACCCCTCGGACGGGAGTAGCCGGTGACGTCGCTCGACAAGCCGACCGAAGACACTCAAGCCGACGACGCCCGGGCGGTGACCGAGGCCGCCCTGTTCGAAGCGTTCGGCGGAGTGCGGGGCATGGTCGAGACGGTGCTGCCCGGCCTCCTCTTCGTCACCATCTTCACGATCAACAAGGACCTGCACTGGTCGGCCATCGCCGCCCTCGCGGTGTCCCTGCTGCTCGTGGTGGTCCGCCTGGTCATGCGGGACACCGTCAAGCACGCGTTCAGCGGTGTCTTCGGTGTCGCCTTCGGTGTCGTCTTCGCGATGATGACGGGCAACGCCAAGGACTTCTACCTCCCCGGCATGCTCTACACGCTGGGTCTGGCGCTGGCGTACATCGTCACGACCCTGTGCGGGGTGCCGCTGCTCGGGCTGATCCTCGGGCCGGTGTTCAAGGAGAACCTCTCCTGGCGGACGCGCAATCCGGGTCGCAAGAAGGCGTATGCCAAGGCCAGTTGGGCCTGGGGCCTCATCCTGCTCGCCAAGTGCGCGATTCTCTTTCCGCTGTACTGGTGGGCGAACACGGCGCAGTTGGGCTGGGTGCTGGTCGCGCTGAAGATCCCGCCGTTCCTGCTGGCTGTCTGGCTCACCTGGGTGTTCCTCGCGAAGGCGCCCGCGCCCATCGACGTGTTTGCGGAGATGGAGGCGGAGGAGAAGGCCGAGAAGGAGCGGGCCGCCACCGCGGGGGCTGAGCCGAGCGGTGGGCGGCACCGTCGGGAGGCGTAAAGGCGTTTTTCGCCCTCGCCGCCCCTTCCCGTCCCGACCCTGGGGGCTGCGCCCCCAGACCTCCGCTTTCGGCCTGACGGCCTCGTCCTCAAACGCCGGACGGGCTGAAATGCAAAGGGCGCCCCTTGAATTTCGGGGCGCCCTTCGGTGTCGCGGCGGTCAGCCTGTGGCATCCTCGCGCCGCACCGAAAGCAGATCCTCCAGCTGCTCCTCCCGCGCCTGCGCGGCTACGAACAGGAGCTCGTCGCCGGGCTCCAGAGAGTCGTCGCGGGACGGGGTGAGGACTCGGGTGCCGCGGATGATCGTGACCAGGGACGTGTCCTCGGGCCATTCGACGTCCCCGACCTGGGTGCCGGCCAGGGCCGACTCCTCCGGCAGCGTCAGCTCCACCAGGTTCGCGTCGCCGTGGCTGAAGCGCAGCAGGCGTACCAGGTCGCCGACCGAGACCGCTTCCTCGACCAGGGCCGACATCAGACGGGGGGTCGAGACCGCCACGTCGACGCCCCAGGACTCGTTGAAGAGCCACTCGTTCTTGGGGTTGTTGACCCGGGCCACGACACGCGGGACGCCGTACTCCGTCTTCGCGAGGAGCGAGACGACCAGGTTCACCTTGTCGTCGCCCGTCGCGGCGATCACCACGTTGCAGCGCTGCAGCGCCGCCTCGTCCAGCGAAGTGATCTCGCAGGCGTCGGCCAGCAGCCACTCCGCCTGCGGGACGCGCTCGACCGAGATGGCGGTCGGCGCCTTGTCGACGAGCAGGACCTCGTGACCGTTCTCCAGCAGCTCGCCCGCGATCGAGCGGCCGACCGCGCCGGCACCGGCAATGGCGACCCTCATCAGTGACCGCCCTCCTCTTCGGGACCCTTGGCGAAGGACGCCTCGACCTTGTCGACCTCGTCGGTGCGCATCATCACGTGCACCAGGTCGCCCTCCTGCAGCACCGTCTGCGAGCTGGGCAGGATCGCCTCACCGAGCCGGGTCAGGAACGCCACGCGGACGCCCGTCTCCTCCTGCAACTTGCTGATCTTGTGGCCGACCCAGGCGGCGGAGGCGTGCACCTCCGCGAGCTGGACACCGCCGGTGGGGTCGCGCCACAAGGGCTCGGCGCCCGAGGGCAGCAGCCGGCGCAGCATCTGGTCGGCCGTCCAGCGGACCGTCGCGACGGTGGGGATGCCGAGGCGCTGGTAGACCTCGGCACGACGCGGGTCGTAGATACGGGCGGCGACGTTCTCCACGCCGAACATCTCGCGGGCCACCCGCGCGGAGATGATGTTCGAGTTGTCTCCGCTGGACACGGCGGCGAAGGCACCGGCCTCCTCGATGCCGGCCTCCCGCAGGGTGTCCTGGTCGAAGCCGATCCCGGTGACCCGACGGCCGCCGAATCCGGGCCCGAGGCGGCGGAAGGCCGTGGGGTCCTGGTCGATCACTGCGACCGTGTGCCCCTGTTGCTCCAGGGTCTGGGCAAGCGCGGAACCCACTCTTCCGCAGCCCATGATGACGATGTGCACGACCGTCCTTCCGGTGTCAAGAGTTACTGCTCAGCCACATCAGGGTCTCAGACAGACGCCCAAGCTACACACGCGCGGTAGGACGACGGCACCCCCGTGCACGGTTGCCGCACCGCGTGTGGCCTCAGCGACGGCTGATGCTGCGGACGCTGGCAAGAGTCAGGATTCCGAGGCCGACGAGGGCCGCCGCGGCGCCGATCAGCTCTGCGGTGGCATGCATGGAACCTCCAAGGGGCGGCAACTGGGGCGGTGATTGTCATATAGGCATGAGGGCGTGGCGACCTGCGGAATCCGTCGCCGGAGCCCCCTTTGTTTTCACTCGGAGGGCAGATGGGTGGGGGAGGGTGGTTGGGTGCCCGTTCGAACGCCTACGATTACCTGTTGTGTCCAAACTGACCGACGTGCCCAAACGGATCCTGATCGGGCGCGCACTGCGCAGTGACCGGCTGGGCGAAACGCTCCTGCCGAAGCGCATCGCCCTCCCCGTCTTCGCCTCCGACCCGCTGTCCTCCGTGGCCTACGCCCCCGGAGAGGTGCTGCTGGTCCTGTCCATCGCGGGCGTGTCGGCGTACCACTTCAGCCCCTGGATCGCCCTCGCGGTCGTCGTGCTGATGTTCACGGTGGTCGCTTCCTACCGGCAGAACGTGCATGCCTACCCCAGTGGCGGCGGCGACTACGAGGTCGCGACCACCAACCTGGGTGCCAAGGCGGGCCTGACCGTGGCCAGCGCCCTGCTCGTCGACTACGTCCTCACCGTCGCCGTGTCGATCGCGTCCGGCATCGAGAACCTCGGCTCCGCGATCCCGTTCGTGGTCGAGCACAAGGTGCTGTGCGCCGTCTCCGTGATCGTGCTGCTGACGCTGATGAACCTGCGCGGCGTGAAGGAGTCCGGCAAGCTCTTCGCGATCCCGACGTATGTGTTCGTCGGTGGCGTGTTCATCATGATCGCGTGGGGTGCGTTCCGCGGGCTGGTGCTCGACGACACCATGCGGGCGCCGACAGCGCAGTACACGATCAAGGCGGAGCACCAGGGGCTGGCCGGTTTCGCGCTGGTCTTCCTGATGCTGCGGGCCTTCTCCTCCGGCTGTGCCGCGCTCACCGGTGTCGAGGCGATCTCCAACGGTGTGCCGGCCTTCCGCAAGCCCAAGTCGAAGAACGCGGCGACCACGCTGGCCGCGATGGGTCTGCTCGCCGTCACCATGTTCTGCGGGATCATCGCCCTCGCCCTGACGACCAAGGTCCGCATGGCCGAGAACCCGGCCACCGACCTGCTCAAGAACGGCGTCGCGATCGGCTCCGGCTATGTCCAGAACCCGGTGATCACCCAGGTGGCCGAGGCCGTCTTCGGTAAAGGCAGCTTCCTGTTCGTGGTGCTCGCCGCGGCCACCGCCCTGGTCCTGTTCCTGGCCGCCAACACCGCCTACAACGGCTTCCCGGTGCTCGGCTCGATCCTCGCCCAGGACCGCTATCTGCCTCGCCAGCTGCACACCCGAGGCGACCGCCTCGCCTTCTCGAACGGCATCGTGCTCCTGGCGGGCGCCGCCACGCTCCTGACCGTGATCTACGGCGCCGACTCGACCCGGCTGATCCAGCTCTACATCGTCGGCGTGTTCGTGTCCTTCACGCTCAGCCAGACCGGCATGGTCCGGCACTGGAACCGCCATCTGGCCGTCGAGAAGGACGTCGCCACCCGCCGCCACATGGTGCGCTCCCGCGCGATCAACGCCTTCGGTGCCTTCTTCACCGGCCTGGTGCTGGTCGTCGTCCTGGTCACCAAGTTCACGCACGGCGCCTGGGTCGCCCTGCTCGGCATGGTGATCTTCTACGCGACGATGACCGCGATCCGTAAGCACTACGACGGCGTGGCCGCGGAGATCGCGGCGCCCGAGGGCCCGAGCGACGACAGCGTACGGCCCTCCCGCGTCCACTCGGTCGTCCTGATCTCGAAGATCCACCGTCCCACGCTGCGCGCCCTCGCCTACGCCAAGCTGATGCGCTCCGACAGCCTGGAGGCGCTCACCGTCAACGTCGACGCGGCGGAGACGAAGGCGCTGAAGGAGGAGTGGGAGCGGCGCGGCATCGACGTACCGCTGAAGGTGCTCGACTCGCCGTACCGCGAGATCACGCGGCCGATCATCGAGTACGTCAGGGGCCTGCGCAAGGAGTCGCCGCGCGACGCGGTGTCCGTGATCATCCCCGAGTACGTGGTCGGCCACTGGTACGAGCACCTGCTGCACAACCAGAGCGCGCTCAGGCTCAAGGGCCGGCTGCTGTTCACGCCGGGCATCATGGTGACGTCCGTGCCCTACCAGCTGCAGTCCTCGGAGGCGGCGAAGAGCAGGGCCCGCAAGCGGCAGGAGTGGAACGCGCCGGGCTCGGTGCGGCGCGGTCCGGCCCAGGAGGGCCGGCCGAAGGAGCCCTCGGGCTCCAAGGGCTGACACACGTCGGTCAACGGCCGGACGGCACCCACGTAGACTGGTGGGCTGTTGTCCGGCTGTTTCCTTTCGCCAATTCCCTTTCGATGTTGTGGAGTCACCCCGCCATGCAGGCAGAACCGAAGAAGTCGCTGGTCGGGGAGGAGTACGAGGTCGAGATCGGCCCCGTCGCCCACGGCGGGCACTGCATCGCCCGTACCGCCGACGGCCAGGTGCTGTTCGTCCGGCACACGCTCCCCGGTGAGCGGGTAGTGGCCCAGGTCACGGAGGGCGAGGAGGGGGCCCGATTCCTGCGCGCCGACGCGGTCCAGGTCCTCTCGGCCTCCAAGGACCGCATCGAGGCGCCCTGCCCCTACGCCGGCCCCGGCCGCTGCGGCGGCTGCGACTGGCAGCACGCCAAGCCGGGCGCTCAGCGGCGGCTGAAGGGCGAGGTGCTCGCCGAGCAGTTGCAGCGGCTCGCGGGCCTGACGCCCGAGGAGGCCGGCTGGGACGGCACGGTGATGCCGGCCGAGGGCGACAAGCTGCCCGCGGGCGAGGTGCCTGCCTGGCGGACGCGGGTGCAGTACGCGGTGGACGCCGACGGCCGTGCCGGTCTGCGCCGGCACCGCTCGCACGAGGTCGAGGCGATCGACCACTGCATGATCGCGGCCGAGGGCGTCAGCGAGTTGGGCATCGAGAAGCGGGACTGGGCGGGCATGGCGTCGATCGACGCCATCGCGGCGACGGGATCGCAGGACCGCCAGGTGATCCTCACGCCGAAGCCGGGCGCCCGCCTGCCGATCGTCGAGCTGGACAAGCCGGTGTCCGTGATGCGGGTGGAGGAGAAGGACGGCGGGGTGCACCGCGTCCACGGCCGTCCCTTCGTCCGAGAGCGCGCGGACGGCCGTACGTACCGGGTCGGCAGCGGAGGCTTCTGGCAGGTCCACCCGAAGGCCGCCGACACCCTGGTGACCGCGGTCATGCAGGGTCTGCTGCCGCGCAAGGGTGAGATGGCGCTCGACCTGTACTGCGGTGTGGGCCTGTTCGCGGGTGCCCTGGCCGACCGGCTCGGCGACAAGGGCGCGGTCCTCGGCATCGAGTCCGGCAAGCGGGCCGTCGAGGACGCCCGGCACAACCTCGCCGACTTCGAGCGGGTGCGGATCGAACAGGGCAAGGTCGAGGCCGTACTGCCGCGCACCGGAATCACCGAGGTCGACCTCATCGTCCTGGACCCCCCGCGATCGGGCGCCGGCCGCCAGACGGTCGCCCACCTGTCGTCCCTGGGCGCCCGCCGAATCGCCTACGTGGCTTGCGACCCGGCGGCACTGGCGCGGGACCTGGCGTACTTCCGGGACGGCGGGTACCGGGTGCGGACGTTGCGGGCGTTCGATCTGTTTCCGATGACGCATCACCTGGAGTGCGTTGCCATCCTTGAGCCGGCGGCAAAGGGCTCCTGACCTGCTGTTTCAGCGGGTGTGTGTGATGTGCGCCGTGGGCGTTACGGGCGATGTCTCGACGCATGTTTGACGCACGCGAGGCTCTTCCGGCGCACATTTGACGCACGTTCTGATGGGACGTCAGGTCGTCGCCGCTGGGCTTCGGTGAGGGGAAGCGCGTCGGCGAACGGCCTCCGTGCCCCTTTCGCGACCGTGAGGTCGAAGTGGATCAGCCGCCACCCGGCGTTTTCGGGTCCCCTGGCCTCATGCCTCCTCGGCGCCGCGGGCCGGCATTGAGCCGTACTGGCTGCGCAGGCGGGCCTTGAGGATCTTGCCGGTGGCGTTGCGGGGCAGGGCGTCGACGAGGACGAGCGACTTGGGGAGCTTGTACTTGGCGAGTCGGCCGGACAGGGAGTCCATGATGTCGTCGGGCGACACGTCGGCGCCCGCGCGGGGCACGACCAGCGCTCTGCCCACTTCGCCCCATCGTTCGTCCGGTACGCCGATCACCGCGCATTCGGCGACCGCGGGATGCTGGTAGAGGAGTTGCTCGACCTCGGCCGGATAGACGTTCTCCCCACCGGAGATGTACATGTCCTTGAGTCGGTCGACGATCGTGACGTACCCCTCCTCGTCGACGGTGGCCGCGTCTCCGGAGCGGAACCAACTTCCTTCGACGAAGGCGTCCTTGGTCGCTTCGGGCCACTGCCAGTAGCCCTTCATCACGTTGAGGCCCTCGATGATCACCTCGCCGACCTCGCCCGGTGCGACATCGGTGAGGTCGGGCCGCACCACGCGTACGTCGGTGAAGAAGCAGGGTGTGCCTGCTGAGCCGGCCTTGCGGATGCTGTCCTGTGCGCGCAGGCCCAGTGCGGCGGGGGCGGTCTCGGTCAGGCCGTACGCCTGGAGGAAGGTCAGGCCACGGTCCTGGTACGTGTGGATGAGGGCCTTGGGTACGGGTGCCGCCGCGCACTGCAGGATCCGGATCGACGACAGGTCGGCCGTCGCCCACCGCGACGACCGGGCCATGGCCTGGTACATCGCGGGCACGCCGAACATCCTCGTCACCCGGCGCTCGGCGATGACGTCCAGCACCCGTTCCGGGTCGAAACCGCGCATCAGCACCGACTTCCCTCCTTTGAGGAAGCCCGGCAGGAAGACGGCGTTGAGGGCGGCGGTGTGGAACATCGGTGCCACCACCAGAGCGACGTCGTCGGAGGCGATGTCCACGTCCAGCAGCATGTTGAAGCAGTTCCAGGCGATGTTGGCGTGGGTGAGCATCACGCCCTTGGGACGGCCGCTGGTGCCCGAGGTGTACTGGATCATGCACACCTCGTCGAGGCCGACCGTCTCGTCCAGGGGGTTGTCCGGCGCGCTCGCGAGCAGCTCCTCGTACGCCTTCCCCACCTCGACGTAGTGCTTCACCTCGACGTCGTCCCTGAACGCGTCGACGACGTCGGTGAGTTCGGTCGCGAACACCAGCACCGACGCTCCCGAGTCGCCCAGGATGAAGGCCAACTCGGGTGCCGCGAGGCGGGTGTTGAGCGGGACGAAGACGGCGCCCAGCGCGTTCGCGGCGAACAGGGTCTCCGCCAGGGCCGGATGGTTCGCGCCGAGGTAGGCCACCCGGTCGCCGTGTCCGACCCCCAGGGCACGCAGAGCGTGAGCGAGCCGCGTCACGCGCGCGGCCAGCTCTCCGTAGGACAGGGATCCGCCATCGTGCACGACGGCGGTGGCCTCCGGTGCCATGCGGGCGCGCCGCGCGGGCCACGAGCCGAGCCCCTGATTGCGCATGGTGCGTCTCTCTTCTCTCAGTGCTCTCAGAGCCAGTCGGGCCAGGTGTAGTCGGCGGATGCGTCGTGGTCCCGGCGGGGTGGCAAAGGCGCGAGCCGCCCCCGGGAGAAGACCAGCGGTGCGGCGCCGGTCTTCTCCACCCCGAGTTCCCGGACGCGGCCGAGGACGAAGTAGTGGTCGCCGAGGGTCCACACGTCGGCGATGTCGCAGTCGATCCAGGCGGCGACGCCCGCCAGGACGGGGCTGCCCGAGGCCGCGCCGCGCCACGGGTGGCGGTCGAAGACGTCGGGTGCCTTGGCGCTGACCTCCCGGCACAGGCCCTCCTGGCCGGCGGCCAGCACGTTCACGCAGAAGGCGCCGCCGGCCATGATCCTTGGCCAGGTCGTGGAGGAGCAGCCGGGGAAGAACGCGACGAGCGGAGGGTCCAGGGACACCGAGGTGAACGAGCCGATCACCATGCCGACCGGGGTGCCGTCGGGTTCCTTGGCGGTGACCACCGTGACACCCGTCGGGTAGTGGCCGAGCACGTGCCGGAACAAGCCGGGGTCGTCCGCCGGGCCACCGCCGGGCGCCGTCGCGGCGGGCGTCTGCCGGTTCACGCCCGGGTCTCCAGCCCGAGCAGAGAACGGGCGTACGCCGTAGCCCACGAGCCGTGTTGCGCGTTGATGTGGGTCTTGTACGTGGCGACGTCGCGCAGGTACCGCTGCATGCGCTCGCCGTTCGCCAGCGCGCTGGAGCCACTGGCCGCGGCCAGCATCTCCACGGCCTGGCAGGCGAGTTGGCCGGACTGCCGGGCCGTGACGGAGAGGGCCTGGTCGTCCAGTTCGGAGAAGGGCTCACCCCCTGCCAGGCCCCGGGCGGCGTACGTGATGTAGTCGTCGGCGACCGACAGGATGATCCGCTGCGCGCTGTCGGCCAGGGCCGTGGCCAGGCCGAGGTTGCGCTGGTGTTCCGGATCGTGGCTGCGCGGCTTGAAGGGCGGCAGCGGGCTGTTCTTGGTGGTGATGATCCGCCGGTACTCGTCGACCGCGGCCCAGGCGGTGCCCGCCACGATCGAACACAGCTGGATGTTGAAGAACGACATCAGCCGGCCCGCGTACATCGGGTTGCCGTGCAGTTCCACACCCGGCCCGTCGGTGACGTCGCTCGCCGTGAGGTGGGTCCTGGACACGTACTCGTACGGTACGAGGACGTCCTCGGCCACGACGCTGTTGGAGCCGCTGCCGCGGAAGCCCAGGATCTCGCCCCAGTTGTCGAGCATCCGCCAGCCGGAGGGCACGAGCACCATGCCCGGCACGGGCATGCCGCCCTCCTCGTCGATGATGAGCACGCCACCCAGGAAGTGCGTGGAGACGTTGACCCCGGAGGCGTAGTCCCAGCGGCCCTTGACCAGGTACCCGTCGGGGGTCCTCGTCGCGGTGGCGCTCGGGGCGATCGGCAGCGGGGCCCGGAAGTCACCGTCCGGCCCGAACACCTCGCGCTGGGTGCTCTCGGGGAAGCGGCCGGCCACCACCAGGCTGTGGGAGGCGGCCAGACACAGGTTCCAGCCGCTGGACGGGCAGCCGCGGGCCACCTCGGTGACCATCCGGGAGTAGGTCCGCAGGTCGAACTCGTAGCCGCCGAAGCGGCGTGGCTGGAGGGACCGGTAGAAACCCGCCTCCAGGAACGCCTTGTGCGTGTCCTCGGAGATACCGGTCCCTTGTTCGGTCTCGTCCTGGTGATCACGCAGCCAGGCCCTCATGCCTGCGGCCCGGCGCACCAGTTCCTCCGGTGTCAGGTCCGGCTCCGGCTGCGGAATCTCGATGATTTTCTCGGCTGCCTCGGTTGTCTCGGACAATTCGCACCCCATCCGCTGCTGTTCTGGGTCGGCCTGAAGGGAGTGTTGGCAGCGCGGCGAAGGACCGTCCAATGCCGGTAGCGGCGGGCTTGATAAGTGCCGTGCATCACAGCAGGTCGGAGGGGGGCGGGAATGCCGCACATTTCCGCCTGGTGACGTGCGGGGAAGCGCGCTGTAACCTGGCGCGGACCACAACGCCGTGGACCTCGCCTTTCTGGAGGGCGGAGTGGAACTCCGGAGCCTGCGCCATTTCTCGGCGCTCGCCGAGACCTTGAACTACCGGGTCGCTGCCGAGCGTCTGCACCTCACCCAGCCCGCGCTGACGCGATCGATCGCCGCCCTTGAGCGTGAGCTGGGCGTCCAGCTGTTCGACCGCGACAAACGGCATGTGGCGCTCACCGCCGACGGCGCGGAACTGCTCGAACGGGCGGGCGAGGTACTGGCCGATGCCGACCGGCTCGCCGCCGCCGCGGACGCCATGAGGGCCAGGCGACGGGACGAGGTGCGGGTCGCGCTCTACGGGGTGGCTCTCGCGGAGCTGACGCATCCGGTCATCGAGGCGTTCTGCGAGCGGTATCCCAGAGCCACGATCCGGGTGCACGAAGCGGACTTCCACCAGGGGCAGGCCCCGCTGCTGGCCGGCGAGTGGGACGTGGCGCTGTTGTGTCTGAACGTCGACATGCCGGGCCTGACCCGCGTACCGATCTTCACCGAGCCGGTTTCCCTCGCGCTGTGGAAGGGGCACCCGCTGGCCTCGGCCGCCGCGGTGGACATGGCCGAGGTCTACGACCAGCCCTGGGTCACCCCCCACCCGGGCGACGACTTGTGGGTGGGGGGACGCCACGGGGACCACGACGCCCCGACAGTCGGCTCCCACGCCCGCTCGGTCCTGGACATGACCTCGAAGATCGCCTACCAGCACATGGTGGGACTGATGCCGCTGTCGGGCACCCGGATGTTCCCGCACCACCCGGGAGTGGAGGCCGTCGCTCCGAAAAAGCCCCTCCACGCGGTGGCCGCGGTCGCCTATCCGAGGACGGGCCACTCGCCCGCCGCCCCGGCGTTCGCCGAGGTCGCACGCCGGGTGGCCCGACGCGCGACCGGCGTTCCGTACGCCGAACTCGCCCGGTAGGAGCGGTCAGCCGCCGTACGGTGGCTCGCCCGCCCAGGCCGCGTGCAGGACGGCGCGCAGACCGTCGGCGGAGGCCGGGCGGGGATTCGCGTACGGCGCCCCGAGAGCGACCTCGACCGCACGGTCCACGTCGGCGGCGGTCAGGCCCAGGTCGGCGAGCGATCGAGGGATGCCAAGACGCTCGCCCAGCTCGTGCAACTCCCGTACCGGATCCGGGACATCGAGCGCCCGGCGCAGCGCCGCCAGTGCCTCGGGAACCGCCGGCGCGTTGAAGGCCGGCACATGGGGCAGGACGACGGCGTGTGTCTCGGCGTGCGGCAGGTCGAAGGTGCCGCCGAGCACATGGCAGAGCTTGTGGTGCAGCCCCATGGTGGTCGCGCCGAGACAGGCGCCGCGCAGCCACGCCCCATACAGCGCGCGGCTGCGCGTCATGCCCCGAGGGGGCCGAACCGCAGTCGGCTTCCGCGTGCTACGGCTGCGTTCACGAGCACCGGCTCCATGAGGTGCTGCGGCATGTCGCACATGCGGGTGGGGCTCGCGAGCTCGTGCGCGGCCTGCACGAGTGGTTCGTTGCCCCAGGACCTCAGCCGAGCGAGCTCCTCGCCCGCGATGGCGGTGCAGAAGACGGTGTTGCCCATCAGATGCTGCGGCGTGGCCTGGGCGGTCACATCCTCTTCGACACCCAGGTCACGCAGCACTTCCATGGTGCGCTGGTTGGTGATGTGCGCCCGGGTGCGTGTCCGCGAGGCGTGAGCAGCGGGCGGGTGACCATGACGTTCGGCACGCCCTAGGTGCTCAACGCCAGTGCGGCGCTTGCTTCCGCGGGCCCGCTGCCCACGACGAGCACTTCGGTCTCGACGGTCGGCACGGTTGTCACGGTTGTCATCGGGACGTTTCCTCCCCATCCGCCAGTCGCTTGTCCAGCCAGGTCATCAGTGCCTCGGCCACGTCGTCGGAGTTCTTCTCGCCCATGGGCAGGTGACCGTTGCCCGTGAGCCCCAGGTCCGCCAGGCGCAGCAACTCGACGTCGGCACCGGCCTGTGCGAGGTAGTCGGCGACACCGTGCTGGAACGACGCGAACGGCGAGTGGTCGGCCGCGACCACGGCGATCGGGAAGCCCTGGAGCCCCGGCAGGGACCGCACGGCGCCTGCCTTTTCGTCCTGGACGAGACAGTCCTGCAGCCCGTCGCCCCCCGCCTCGCGCAGCCGGAGGTGCAGTTCCTCCGGGGTCCGTACCGGCGGCTCGTAAGTGATCGGGGCCGCGGTGAGCCCCCACTCCAGCTTTCCGAGGCCGGGCAGTTCGGTGAACGGTGGCCCGATCGGCTCGATGGAGACCACGGCCTTCACCTGCCCGGGCCGGGCATCGGCGACCAGCCAGCCGAACGGCCCTCCCATGGAGTGGGTGATCAGCACGGCCGGTCCGATACGGTCCAGCAACTCGGCCCCGCAGCGCCGCATCTGCTCCTCGTTCTCGGCGAAGGTGGGCAGCGTCGGGCCCTGGCTCGCCATCAACTGGTCCAGTGCGGGGTCGTCGCTGATCTCGCCGCTGCCGGGCCACTGGCTGCCAGGTCGTCCCGCCCCCTCGCAGAACAGCCAGCGGATGAACTCGTACGTCGGCGCCGCGCCCTCGATGGGTCCGAGGACATCGGGGTGGTAGGGGGAGCGCCCGTGACCTGGACGGTCGACCACGTACACGGCGTATCCGGCCTGGAGGAACCGGGTGGCCCAGCCGGGGCGTCCGTCCGGCGTCGACAGGTAGTCCGTGCCCTGGCCGCCGCCCCCGTGGACCATCACCACGGGCAGCGGATGCCGGAGATCGGCCGGGATCTGGTACTGGACGTACATCGCGGCCTCGGCGGCGGTCCCGGCCTCGGTCGGCTTGCGCCCGACACCGATCCAGAACGCGCCTTGCTCGCTGATCGTCAACGGCGGGGCGGCACGGCCCGGCTCGGTGGTTGCGGGTGTGGGGGAGATGGTCATCGTCGAACCTCCGTCACGGCGTCTGCGCCCATGCCCAGCACTATTGGTGACCGGCTCCGGGGCGGTCCAATGCCGGTTGGGGACGCCGTGATGCATGGCGCTCATCAGCGTCCCCGAGGGCGGCTGCTTCACCGGGAAGGTGCGCGTGGCGGCGAGGGTGACCAGGGCGTCGGTGCAGAGCGCGGCCTTCAACTGCTCGACGACCGGCAGTTTGTGCTGCGGGTCGGTGTCGGAGAGGCGTCCTCCAACGGGGGCCGACCTGGTCGAGGCGGGCCCCTGGTGGTCTCGGGAGGGCAGACGTGTGCTCGCCACTGGCCGTGGCACGGCAGTTCCGTGCCGGTTGGTGATCTCAGGTGATGAGGGGAGAGGCGATGACGACCGTGACGTCGGCCTGTTCGGGGCCCGTGCGGTAGACGTGCGGGGCATCGCCCGCGAAGGCGAGCAGGTCGCCGGGGTGCAGGTCGGTCGGCGCGTCGGCGGGCCCGGCCGTGAGGTGGCCGGAGGAGACGAGCAGGTGCTCGATGGTGCCGGTCGCGTGGGGTACGCCGTCCAGGTGTGTGCCCGGGGGCATGCGCAGCCGCCAGATCTCCAGGCTGTTGCCGCTGCTGATGCGGCGCAGCAGTTCGCGTCCCACTTCGCCGTCGGCCAGGTCGGTGCCGGGTACGAACACCGGCCCCGGGTCGGTGTCGCGGGCCAGGAGGTCGGTCAACGGGATGCGCAGGGCGATCGCGAGCGCGTCGAGGGTTTCGATCGTCGGGTTTCCCCGCCCGGCCTCCAGCTTCGACAGCGTCGCCTTGCCCAGGCCCGCCCTGCGGGCCAGCTCGGCGCTGCTCATACCGCGCTGCTCGCGGCGCCGGCGGATCTGCGCACCGACCGCGATCGCGGTGCTGCTGGCGGGCCGGCGCTCCTCCGGTGGCGTCATCACAGCTCCCGGTGGGTGGCGCCGTAGGAGACGCGGATGCGGCCTTTTTTGACCTTCAGTGTCGGCAGTACGACGTCGGCGAGGTCGCCGAGGCTGCGCACATGGGTTCCACCGCACGGAGCCGAGTGCAGCTGGCCCAGGTGAACGATGCGGCGCCCCTCGGCGTCGTTCTCCCAGGTCACGGAAAGGTCCTCGGCCATGGCCTTGGCGACCGCCGTCCGCAGGGCCTCGGTGGCCTCCTCCCTGCCCGCCGGGGTGCCCAGGCGGGCGTCCGGCGTCGGCGCGGTGAACTCGATCCTGGCCTGGCCGGGGAAGTGGTTGTTGGCGGCCGGCACCCAGCCCTGTGCCCGTCCGGCCGCCTCGATCAGGTGGCCGGCGGTGTGCAGGGCGGCATGCGCGAGGCGCGTCGGAAGGTCGATGCGCACCGCGACCGGCTGCCCGACCGAGAAGACCGGCAGCACCGTCTCACCGCAGGCCACCGACACCACCAGCCCGGAGTCGTGATCCCGTACGGGGACGATCTCGTGACCGTCCACCCAACCGCGGTCGGCCGGCTGACCGCCCCCCTGGGGATGGAACAGACAGTGCTCGACGGCCACCCACGGTGTGCCCTCGTGTTCACCCAGGGCAGCGACCCGGGTCTGGGCGCGTTCCTCGTACGTGTCCGCGTAGTAGGCGGCGACCTGCATGACACCTCACTAATCTTGATGAACTCTACGTTCACTATAACGAACGATCCTGTAGGGGCCGTCCCGTCCCCCCGGCAGGGAGACGGGACGGCCTTCGACGGGTGCGGCGGTCAGTTCACGTGGAGGGTGAGCGCTGCGGTGTGCAGCTTCCCGGCGGTCTGGAACTGCAGGAAGAGCCGCCAGTTTCCGGGCTGGGCGAACTCGGCGTGGAAGGTCAGGGTCGGTCCGCCATGGTCACCGTTGACCTTCGTCTCCGGGTGGAGGTGGGCGAAGGAGAGGTCGCCCTGGTGGAAGGCGGTGAGGTGGGCGTAGGTGTCCAGATAGGGCTGGAGGTCGGTGACCGGCTTGCCGTTCTCGGTGACGGTGGCGGTCAGCCGGCCGGCCGTACCGGCCGTCAGGTCGCCCTTCACCGCGATCGTGTAGCCGTCGACGGTGGTGGTGCCGGACGCCTTGGGCAGGGCCGTGGGCATCGGCATGCCGGATACCTTCACCGTGCGGCTGAGGACGAAGTCCTTGCCCTCGCCCGAGCCGGTGGCCGGGGTGAAGGAGGTGTACAGCCGCCAGGTGCCCGGCCTCAGCGCGGCGAGTGGCGCGGTCCAGGTGCCGTCCTGCGCCATGGTGGGGTGCAGGTGCTGGAAGCCGGTGAGGTCGGTGCGGACGGCGTAGAAGTGCATCCGCTTGGTCTGGTCGACGGTGAAGTCGGTGACCGGCCTGCCGTCCGGGCCGGTGACGGTGAAGCGGTAGTCGGCCGACCGGCCGGCGGGGAGGCCGGTGGTGCCTGAGGTCATGCGGTAGCCGTCCCGGGCGGCGGCCAGGCCGTTGCCGGTGGCGGCGGTGTCCATGCCGGGCATCGACGCCATGGCGTCGGCCGGTGCGGTGGAGGACGGCCTGTTGCCGTGGTCCATGCCGGGCATGGCGGAGCTGTGGCCGGAGCCGGTGCCCGAGCCGCAGGCGGCCAGCGCCAGCGTGAGTACCGAGGTGGTGGTGGCCGCCATGAGGAGGCGGCGGGGCGTCCGAGAGCGCTTGGACATGAGGTGTCTTTCCAGGTGGGCGCCGTGAAGCGGCGCGAATGACGAACGTGGGAGCCGGGCCGGACCACGGCGGTGAGCCGGTGTCCGGGGGGCTCGTCACGTCCGTGCGATGCACGCCTGGAGGAGGAGTTCGCGTCCGCCCAGGGGTGGTCCCCTGCGGCGGGTGCCCGTGTACGCCCGCGGGGCTCGTGGCAGCAGGGCGGCGACGGGCAAGATCAAGGCGGCCGCGGCGAGCGGCGGCAGCGGGATCGCCGAGCGGGGCGGGGTGGCCAGGCACAGCGCGCCCCGCATGGTCTCGTCCGCGCGCGTGGTCGCCTTGTCGCCCGCCGTCCTGGAGTGGTCGGCCCAGTGCGCTGCCATGGTGGTCCGCGCCGGTTGCGTGACCGCCGTGTCCGCCATGGCCCCGTGGCAGCCGCCGGCGGCCGCGGCGGGGCCGCCGTGCATCAGGAACAGCCCGAGCAGCACCGCAACCAGCACGGCCGGCCGCACCACTCTGCGGTGGCGGGCTCCGGCCGTGCCCGGGGCGGGCTGCGTGGCAATCACGGGTTCACCTTACGCAGCCGGGCGCACCGCGCCGAAGTCGGCGGGGGCGGGCAGCGGTGCCGGCTGGTACGTGCCTGATGCGAGCTGGTACGTGCCTGGTGCGAGGGTGAGGCTCTCGCCGCCGCGGGGCGTGAAGTCGGCGAAGACCCGGTAGCTGCCGCCGGCGGCGCGGGAAGGCGGTGAGCCTTCGCCTACGACATCGCCGCCCTTCCGCTCGCCGCGGCCGGACTGCTCAACCGCCGTCGTGGCCGGTATGCGGTCTTTCCGCCGGTCCCGGCCCTGTTCACACTGCCTGTGAGGGATCGGGGGGTGATGCGGATGGCCGCGCAGCGCAAGGGACGGCAGAGGCGGCGGGCGGCGCGACGGGACGCGCTCTCGCGCCGGGCGGGTGCCGGTCTGGCCGGCCTGCTGGTGCTGGCCGTGTTCTGGTCGGCGATCTGGATGTACGTCGTCGGGGTCGTCGTCGCGGCTGCTCTGGGCGGCCTCGGCTGGTGGCTGTGGCGTACGGACCGGATCCTGCGCGGCCGGGACCGGGCGTGGCGGCAGCAGGACGCGGTCGCCGCCGGGCATCGGTCGTTGGCCGAAGTGGACGCCATGAGCGGTACGGAGTTCGAGGAGCTGGTCGCCGCGCTGTGCCGCAGGGACGGGTGCCGTGCGGTGCGGCGCGTCGGCGGCTCGGGTGACCAAGGGGCCGATGTGGTCGGGCGGTTGCCGGACGGGCGGACGATGGTCGTGCAGTGCAAGCGGTATACGCCGAGTGCCGCCATCGCCGGCCGGGAGGTACGGGATCTGCTCGGGTCGAAGGTGCACTTCGGGGCGGACGTCGCGGTGTTCGTGACGACGACCCGGTTCAGCAGGCAGGCCATGGAGTTCGCGGTCAGGAACGGCATCGTCGCCGTCAGCCGCGACCTGCTCGGGGCGTGGAACAGCGGTGCCCCGTTGCCCTCGCTGATGGGGGTCAGCGGTCACGGACAGGGCGATGCCCGTCACCTGGCGCGGTGGCGGAAGACGTACGGGCGCAAAAGGCGACGCCCGGGCCGCCCCCTGAGGGACGGCCCGGACGTCAGTGGCCCTGCTCGGTGACCGAGTGGGTGACCGCGCGGATCAGGCGATGTCGAAGCGGTCCGCGTTCGACACCTTGACCCACGCCGCGACGAAGTCGTTCACGAACTTCTCCTTCGCGTCGTCGGCCGCGTAGACCTCGGCGAGCGCACGCAGCTCGGAGTTCGAGCCGAAGACCAGGTCGGCACGGGTACCGGTCCACTTGACCTCGCCGGTCGCGTCGTCACGGCACTCGAAGACCGTCTGGTCCTCGGTGACCGGCGACCACGTGTGGCCCAGGTCGAGCAGGTTGACGAAGAAGTCGTTCGTCAGCTTGCCGGGGGTGTCGGTGAAGACGCCGTGCGCGGTCTGCTGGTAGTTGGCGCCGAGGACGCGCAGACCACCGACGAGGACGGTCATCTCGGGGGCGCTCAGACCCAGCAGGTTGGCCTTGTCGAGCAGCAGGTACTCGGCCGGCAGGCGGTTGCCCTTGCCCAGGTAGTTGCGGAAGCCGTCGGCGGTGGGCTCCAGCGCGGCGAAGGACTCCGCGTCGGTGTGCTCCTCCGTGGCGTCCACACGACCCGGCGTGAAGGGCACCTCGATGTCGTGACCGGCGTCCTTGGCGGCCTTCTCCACGGCGGCGGCACCACCGAGGACGATCAGGTCGGCCAGGGAGACCTTCTTCGCGCCGGAGTTCGCGTTGAACTCCTGCTGGACGCCCTCGAGGACGCGCAGCACCTGAGCCAGCTCGTCGGGCTGGTTGACCTCCCAGCCGGCCTGCGGCTGCAGGCGGATACGGGCGCCGTTGGCACCGCCGCGCTTGTCGCTGTTGCGGTACGTCGAGGCCGACGCCCACGCCGTGGACACCAGCTGGGCCACGGACAGACCCGACTCCAGCAGCTTGGCCTTGAGCGCCGCGACATCGGCGGCGTCGATGGGCTCACCCTCGGCCTCCGGCAGCGGGTCCTGCCACAGCAGGGTCTCCGCCGGGACCTCCGGGCCGAGGTACAGGGACTTCGGACCCATGTCACGGTGGGTCAGCTTGTACCAGGCGCGGGCGAAGGCGTCCGCGAACTCCTCCGGGTTCTCGTAGAAGCGGCGCGAGATCGGACCGTAGACCGGGTCGAAGCGCAGCGAGAGGTCGGTGGTGAGCATCGTCGGGAGCTTCTTCTTCGACGCGTCGTGGGCGTCGGGGATGATCGCCTCGGCGTCCTTCGCGACCCACTGCTTCGCGCCGGCCGGGCTCTCGGTGAGCTCGTACTCGTACTCGAAGAGGTTCTTGAAGAACCCGTTGCTCCACTGGGTCGGCGTGGCGGTCCAGGTGACCTCCAGGCCGGAGGTGATCGCGTCGCCCGCCTTGCCGGAGCCGTAGGTGCTCTTCCAGCCGAAGCCCTGGTCCTCGATCGGGGCGGCCTCGGGGTCGGGGCCGACGTGGTCGGCCGGGCCCGCGCCGTGGGTCTTGCCGAAGGTGTGACCACCGGCGATGAGGGCGACGGTCTCCTCGTCGTCCATCGCCATGCGGCGGAAGGTCTCGCGGATGTCGCGGGCCGCGGCGATCGGGTCCGGGTTGCCGTTCGGGCCCTCCGGGTTGACGTAGATCAGACCCATCTGGACGGCGCCGAGCGGGCTCTCCAGCTCACGGTCGCCGGTGTAGCGCTGGTCGTCGAGCCAGACCTTCTCGGGACCCCAGTAGACGTCCTCCTCCGACTCCCACACGTCCTCGCGGCCACCGCCGAAGCCGAAGGTCTTGAAGCCCATGGACTCCAGCGCCACGTTGCCCGCGAGGATCATCAGGTCGGCCCAGGACAGGCTCTTGCCGTACTTCTTCTTCACCGGCCACAGCAGACGGCGGGCCTTGTCCAGGTTGCCGTTGTCCGGCCAGCTGTTCAGCGGGGCGAAGCGCTGCTGGCCCGCGCCGGCACCGCCACGGCCGTCGCTGATGCGGTAGGTGCCCGCGCTGTGCCAGGCCATACGGATCATGAACGGGCCGTAGTGACCGAAGTCGGCCGGCCACCAGTCCTTGGAGTCCGTCAGGATCGCGGCGATGTCCTGCTTCACGGCCGGCAGGTCGAGGCTGTTGAACGCCTCGGCGTAGTCGAACTCCTCACCGAGGGGGTTCGCCACGGCAGGGTTCTTGGCAAGGATCTTCAGGTTGAGCCGCTCAGGCCACCACTGGCGGTTTCCGCCGCCCTGTGTCGGGTGCAGAGCGCGATCGTGCGCCACCGGGCACTTCGCTTCAGCGGCGTTGTTCTCAGACATGGGAATCCTTCCGGGGTTGGTGCTCAGGCCGTGCGAGCGGTGGAACAGTCGGGGCACAGGCCCCAGTAGATGACCTCGGCCTCGTCGATCGCGAAGCCTCGGTCGTCCGAAGCGGTGAGGCAGGGGGCATGACCGACCGCGCAGTCGACGTCGAGGACGACGGCGCACGAGCGGCACACCAGGTGGTGGTGGTTGTCCCCGACCCTGCCCTCGAACCGGGCCGGGCTGCCCGGCGGCTCGATGCGACGTACGAGTCCGGCCGTGGTGAGGGCGTGCAGCGCCTCGTACACGGCTTGCAGGGATATGTGGCCGACGCGGTCCCGCACGCCCGAGGCGATCGCCTCGACACCGAGGTGGTCACCCTCGCGGACGGTCTCGAGCAGCGCGACGCGGGCGGCCGTCACCCGCAGGCCGGCACCGCGCAGCTCCTCGGCGGTGGTCGGAGTCTGGGGTGAAGTCATGGCGCCCAAGCTACCCGCACAAACACGAATGATTCAAGAAAACGAATGAGACAGGTTTGGTGGCCGGCCGATGACCTCGGGGGGAACCCACGCAGATCAATGGCCGGCAAGGGGTTCGCACCACTGTTCACGCCTACGGGTGAATCAGTGAATGGATGTCCGTTCTGTGCTCGTCCCCTGCACTGTGCTGGAGCGCGTGAGGGTCTTCGTTCTGTGCGCGTGGCTGCTGACCGCGGGGCTCGGCGGCTATCTGGCCTCGGTGTGGATCCGCCACGGCGGCCTGCGGCAGCGCACGCCGGGGGTGACGCGGCTGCCGCTGTGGCTCGTCGTGGGGCATGTCGTGCCGGCCGTCGCCGGTCTGGCCTGCTGGACGGCCTACCTGGCGGGCGCGGTCCGGGGCACGGCCTGGGCGGCCTGCGCCGTGGTGCTGGTCGTCGCCGCGTTCGGCTTCATGATGCTGCTGCGCCGGCTGCCCAGTTCGGGCCGGCACTCCCGGGGCGCACGGACCGCGGAGCGCCACTTTCCGCTGACGGCGGTCGTCGCCCACGGGACGAGCGCGGGCGCAACCGTGCTGCTGGTCGTGCTGGTGGTGCTGCGCCGGGCGTGACAGGCCCGGTGCGAGGTCAGCCCCTCCCCGCCTCCTCGTTCCGGGACGCGGCGGCGGCCGAGCGGGAGCCGACCAGGAGCAGGCACAGGACGGCCACGCCTGCCACGACGCCGGTGAGGAGCAGGAGGGGGCTGAGGGGACGGATGGCGGAGGCCGCGTTGTCCACGGCGGGCTGTGCCGCCGCGGGGGAGGATGCCGGGGCCGTGGGCGAGGGGGACGGGCTCGTGGCGGCTCCGGGGGCGGCCTCGGCGCTGTGGCTCATGTGCATGGACGACGGCATCGCACCGGCGGTCCGGGTGGTGGGTGCGGCGGGCGTCTTGTGCTGGTGCTGCTGGACGGTGGGCGCGGGCGCGGCGGCCGCCTCCACGACGAGCTGGGCCGTCATGCCCGGATGCACGGTGCAGAGATAGCCGTAGGTCCCCGGCGTGGTGAACGTGTGGCTCCAGCTGCCGCCCTTGTTGAGCATCGGGGAGTGGACGGAGGCGGGCCCGGAGGTGGTCTTGACGTCATGGGGTGCCTGGTCCTGGTTGGTCCAGGTGACCGTGTCCCCGGCGGTGATGGTCAGGGTGCGGGGCGAGAACGCGTAGCCGGACATGAGGACTTGGTGGCCGGCGGCCGCCTGCACCGCGGGGGCGGGCAGGACGAGCGCGGCGCCCGCCAGGAAGAGGGCGCCGAGGAGGGCGGTCAGACGGTGCATGTGAACTCCGCGGCTACGAGCAGCCGGATGCGGTCTGCGGGACGGATGCGGGGCAGGGCGAGGCCGGTCTTACGGCGCAGGGGGCGGTACGGCAGCCGGAGCGTGCCGAGGACCAGGAGCCGGTCGGCGGTGCGCTCGACGACACGGAAGCCGAAGAGGGCCTGGGCCGGTTCACCGGCCAGGGCGAGTTCGCCGGGGACGTGCAGCCGGGTGGCCTCGTCCGTGGGCGTGAGGCTGGTGCTGACGAAGGTGAGCACCCTGCCGCCCAGGGGCCGGCCGGCCAGCTCCAGGCTCAGCACGCAGTCGTCGGAGTCGGGCGCCACGGTGAGCGTCGCGTCCAGGGCGGTGAGACGGCGACGCAGGGTGGTCAACGGGCCGAAACGGGCGGTCAGTTCGGCGATGCACCGGTCCGGGGCGGCGCCGTAGGTGCCGGGGTCGGGCAGCCAGTCGGGGCCCGGGCGGGCCGGGGGCAGGACGGCGGTGGGTTGGGTCTCGGTGGTCATCTCGGCACCTCGATGGGCGAGCGGAGTGACGGGCGGGGAGAATGGAGCGAGCGGCGGGGGGGGGGGGGGGGGGCCCGGCCCGCCCCCCCCCCCCCCCCCCGGGGGGGGGCCCCCAGGGGGGTGGGGGGGGGGGTTGTTGGTTTTGGGTGTGTGGGGGGGGGGGGGGGGGGGGCGCCCCCCCCCCGGGGCCGGCCCCCCCCCCCCCCCCCGCCCCCCCCCCGCCGCGTCCTGCTGGAGGAAGCCGACAGGAGTCGGTTCAGCAGGAGTTGGTGACGTAGTTCTCGGTCGGAGCGAGCAGGTGCTCGGCCCAGACCGTGTGCATCTTCACGTAGGCGTCGGGGTTGAGGATGTCCGCGAGCTGCTGGCCCGGGGACTCCTCCAGATGCGCCTTGTTGATGTGCTGCAGGAGGACCCCGAGGGTGTCGTCGGCGACGCTGCCGGTGCCGTTCACCGCGGGGGTGAGGATCGACTCCAGCCAGACGGTGTGCATCTTGAGGTAGCTGTCCAGCTTGAGCGCGTCCTGGACCTGCTGGCCCGGGGACTCCTCCAGGTGTGCCTTGTTGATGTGCTGCAGGATCGGCAGCAGGACCTGCTGGACGCTGACGCAGTCGCCGTCGCCGCCACCGGTACCGCCGGAGCTGCTGCCCCCACCGGTCGAACCGCCCGTGGAGCCACCGGTCGAGCCACCCGTGGAGCCGCCGGTGGAACCGCCCGTCGAGCCGCCGGTGGATCCTCCGGTCGAGCCGCCGGTGCTGCCTCCGGTCGAGCCCCCGGTGGAGCCGCCCGAGCCGCCGCCGCTGTTCGCGACCACGGTGATCGACGCCGTCATGTCCGGGTGGACCGCGCAGTAGTACTGGTACGTCCCGGCCTTGGTGAAGGTGTACGACCAGCTGTCGCCCTTCTGCAGGGTCCCGGAGTCGAACTTGGCCGGGCCGCTGGTGGTGGTGACGGTGTGCGGGGCGGAGTCCTCGTTGACCCACTTCACGGTCTCGCCGACCTTCACCGTCAGCTTGGGCTGGGCGAACTTGTAGTTCTTGATCTCGATGGTGTGGTCGGCCGCCGCGGCCTTGCCGGACGAGTGGCCCATGTCCGACATCGACTTGGCCTCGGCCGCAGGGGCCGCTGTCTGCGGGGCCGCGGCCCCGGCGGACGCCTGCAGCAGCCCCAGGCCCGCGACGGCGGCGAGACCGGCGCCGAGACCGGTGGCCAGCAGCACCCGGTTGCCCGCACGGGAACGCCCATGGTGCGGCGCGGGTGCGGTGGTTTCCTCTGTGTGCATGGTGGTGCTTCTCCCTTGTGAGTTCCCTGGTGAGGGGAGAGGGGTGGGACAGGGGTGCGGGTCAGCGGCCGGGAGCGGACGTGACCAGCAGACTCGTCGCGGCGAGTACGACGAGGACGAGCCCCGTCTCGGCCGCGACCGAGTGGACGAAGGGCCGCACGGTGGCGCGGTCGCCGCGCAGCAGTACGGCGATGTCGAGCCGCGTCCGCACCCAGCCGCGGCTGCGCTGGGCGATCAGCAACACGGCGGCCAGTACGGCGAGTTTGACCAGCAGCAGCCGCCCGTAGCCGGTGTGGAACAGGGCGTCGAACGACCCGACCACCTGCCAGGTCAGCACCGCCCCCGCCGCCACGATCGCCGCGACGGACACCCCGGCCAGCGTGGAGTAGCCGGTCACGACGGCCGACAGCTCGTCGGGGCGGCGCCGGGGCAGCACCCCGAACAGCAGCACCGTCAGACCGCCGAGCCACAGCGAGACGCCGAGCAGATGGACCAGGTCGGCCACCGCGCCCCAACCGGGGTGCGTGCCCTCGGAGTTGTGGCCGGTCATGCTCGTCGTCCGCAGCAGTCCGAGGCCGACGGCGAGCGCGCCGACGCGCCAGCCGGGCGACCGTGCGGCCCGGTCCCCGCCCTGCAGCAGGGCGGCCAGCGCGATGGCGGCGAGCACCCACATCAGCACCCGGCACGCGGCCACGACCCCGACCTCGGTGTTCAACAGGTCGGTATAGGTTCCGGGCCGGAACACGGCGCCGAGCGTGCCCATCGTTCCGTAGGCGCCCTGGAGTCCGGGCGCGAGCAGACTCGCCGCGAGACCGGCGGCCCAGGAGAGGGTGAGGACGCGGCGGGTACGACGGTCCCACGCGCCCTGCGGCCAGAGCAGTGCGAGGAACGCCAGACCGCCGACGAACAGGGCGAGGGCGAGATAGCCGGCCCAGCGGACGGCGACCCAGGCGGAGTGCACCGCCTCGGACGGCTCCGGGCTCGCCGCCGCCTCGGCCGGGTGGCCCGGCTTCGCGCTGAGGCGGAAGGAGAGCGTCCCGGACGTGAGATGGCCGTCCTCCATGTCAAGTACCTGCCATACCAGGGTGAGATCGCCCCGGTCCTTGCTCCGTTCCCGCTCCGAGATCTTCGGGACGGTGACCTCGATGGCGTCCTTGCCGTGGTCGTCCCGGGACACGGCCAGCGGTTTGCCGGCCGCCTTGATGTGCACGTCGGCCGGTTCGACCGGTTCGCTGAAGGTGAGCCGCACGGTGGCGGGGGTGTGCAGGAGCCGGGCGCCGTTCTTCGGCGCGGAGGACTTCAACTCCGTGTGGGCCGAGGCGGGGGGTGCCGCGAACAGCAGGGCCGCGAGCGCGGTCAGGAGCAGGGCGAGCAGGGACGGGGCGCGGCGTCTCACGGCAGCACCTCCGGTACGACCGAGGGCGAGGCGGCGACACCGACGCACAGCGAGGAGAGGGCGCCGGCCGACGACGACGGGGACGGGGAGGGCGACGGACTCGGGGAGGCCGGGGTCAGGAGCCCGTCCAGCAGGCCGGTGACCGGAGTGACCACGCCGTTCAACAGGGGCTGTACGAGGTGGACTTCACCCTCGTCGCAGTTGTCCGAGGGCGTGGGCGTCGGAGTGGGGGAGGGCGAGGGCCCGGCGGTGGATCCGCCGTGCGATCCGCCCGTACCGTGACCGTGGCCGCTTTCCCCGCCGGTGGGCATGCCACCCCCCACGGGAATTCCGGCGTCGTTGCCGCCCGGCCAATAGCCGCCCGCCGAACCGGAGCCGTAATTCCCGGCGGCGGTGTCGGGAGGTCCGGTTGCGGAGCGGGCCGTGGGTTGGTGCGGTTGCGGAGAGGTCTCGGATGCGGGCGGGGACGCGGTGTCGATGGTCGTCGGGGCCTGGGCGCCGATGCCCGAGGCGTATCCGAGGACCACGACGACGGCCGCGACGAGCGCGCCCGCGACGATCTCGTCGCGATGGTCTGCTGGCCAGGATCCCCTGGCAAAGAAGGACATGGTCCCTCCTGACGCTGTGCGTGAACGGCGGTGACCAGGAGTGCACCGTCGTGACGATTCCCGTCCGCTACGCGTCAGTTAATCGGTCGTTTCGTTGCCTCATTTCCGGCCGGGGGATCACTGTGAGATCGGACCTCCCCGCCCCAATGCACGCATTGCATTCCGGTGGTATTCCGTGGAGAAAACGAAGGGACCGTGAATTCGAACGCGCACGGCATTTCCCTGTCGACTCCTGCCGGTTGTTATCGCTCGGTGTGCAACTCGACGCAGCAGATACCGGGTTGCGGGGTCAGCACGGCAGTCGTCTCGGGATGACCGGACGCGGCGAGACAGCCGCGCAGGAAGGCCTGGTTCATGCCGCAGATCAGATCCGGGGCCTGGGCGGCGACCGGATGGAAGGGGCAGTTGTGCAGCACCGTGCGCCCGGCTCCCTCCTCGGCGGGCTCGAATCCGAGCGATTCCAGGGTGGCCATGAGATCGCCGTCCCGGGCCTCGGCGCCCACGGCCTCGCCCCTCTCCCCGGCCACGCGCAAAGCCGCCTCCTGCGCGCTCTCCCCCTGCTTCTGCGCCGTCAGGGCCTCGGTCAAGAGCGAGGCCAGCAGGTCGTGGCGGCGCGGCGGGAGGCTCAGGGAGAGGGTGTGCGGGGTGGGCTCGTACACCTTCGGGGCGCGGCCGACCCGGCGCGGGCCGTGGCCGCCGTGCCGGGACTGCAGCAGGCCCGAGGCCACCAGCTTGTCGAGGTGGAAGGCCGCGAGCTTGCGGGAGATCCCGACCGCCGCCGAGGCCTCCTCCCGGGTCACCGGCCGCCGGGCCCGCCGCACGAACTCCAGCAGCCGGCGCCGTGACTCGTCGCCGAGGACGGCCAGTGCGGCGAATGGGTCTGAGCCGGTCACGAGGTAACCGTAACGCCGATGTGGCACTCGGCGGTGGTGTGCCCCTCGCTGAGGGCTGCCGCCCCCAGACCCCCGCTTCGACCTGAACGGCCTCGTTCTCAAGCGCCGGACGGGCTGGTTTCTCTTGACCCTCGGCGAAATAAGACCAACACTTGTTGGTGAAATACCTCTCGTGCGAGGTGGCCCCATGACGGTCGACAGTGAGCTACGTCAGGCGAAGCAGCCGGTCAGCGGTGCGCTGGCAGGCCCGTACGGGCATCCGTTCCATCCGATCCTGGTCACCGTGCCGATCGGGGCCTGGGTGTGCAGCCTGGTCTTCGACATCGCCTCCAAGATCGTCGACCCGCCGGGCTTCCTGACCCATGGCTCGGCCTGGCTGATCGCGATCGGTGTGCTCGGCGCCCTGGCCGCGGCGAGCGTCGGCTTCCTCGACCTGTTCGCCATCCCCACCGGGACACCGGCCTTCCGTACGGCGCTGGTGCACATGGCACTGAACCTCGCCGTGACCGCGGCTTACGCGGCCGGTTTCGCCTGGCGTCAGGGCGACGGCTACGCGGGAGGGCAGAGTGTCGGCAACGGGCAGCTGACACTCTCCGCCGTCGCCCTGGCCGCCCTCGGTGTCTCCGGATACCTGGGCGGCAAGCTCGCCTACCGCTACGGCGTCCGCGTGGCCGCCGAGTCCGTGCAGACGGAGGGGTACCGCAGGACCCGTACGACGCCCTGACCAGAACCACGGGGCCCGAGCCACTGGAGCCGGACATGGACATCGCCGCTCTCGTCGCCTGGATCGTCACCGCCCTGGGTGGATTCGTCCTCCTCGTCCGCTGGATCTCCGGCGGGGGGCTGCGCCAGCAGCAGACCGGGACCACCCGCTTCCCGGCGCCGCTGGTCTTCGGGCACTTCCTGCTGGCGGCCGCCGGGCTCGTGGTCTGGATCGTCTATCTCGCCGCCGACAAGGACGCCCTGGCCTGGACCTCGTTCGGCGTGCTCGTCGCCGTCGCCCTGCTGGGCTTCACCCTGCTCGCCCGCTGGATCCCCGTGTACCGCGCGGCCCCTGCTGGTACCGAGGCGATGACACCCGCCGAACGGCACCTGCCCGTGCCGGTCGTCGCCGCCCACGGCCTGCTCGGCGCGACCACCCTGGTCCTGGTGCTGCTGGCGGCCTGCGGAGTCGGCAGCTGACCTCTCACGCACTGATCCTTCCCGGAAGACCTCTCACACCGCCCGCCCGGCACCTGTGCGCCCGGCGTAACCCCTGATGACCGGCCCAGGAGACACCCGCGTAATGGGCATTTCGTACCGTCACGGAAGCGCCACCCGTACGGGACGATCATGAGAGGCAGGGGGTGCCCGTGGCCGCGCCGGACTCGCGGAACACCGACACGACGACGGCGACGAAGGTGCGGACGGTCTGCTCGTACTGCGGGGTGGGCTGCGGGATCGTGCTGGACGTCGGGTTCGGACCGGACGGCCGCCGTACGGTCCTGAAGGCGTCCGGCGACAAGGAGCACCCCGCGAACTTCGGCCGCCTGTGCACCAAGGGCGCGACCACCGCCGACCTGCTCGCCGCCCCCGGGCGGCTGACCACGGCCCTCGTCCGGCACGACCGGGGCGAGGAGCCCGTACCGGACGCCCTCCACGCGGCCGTCAGCGAGACGGCCCGGAGGCTGCGCGCGATCGTCGACGAGCACGGGCCGGACGCGATCGCCTTCTACGTCTCCGGACAGATGAGCCTGGAGGCGCAGTACCTGACGAACAAGCTGGCCAAGGGGTTCGTGCGGACCAACCAGATCGAGTCGAACTCGCGGCTGTGCATGGCCAGTGCGGGCACCGGCTACAAGCTGTCGCTCGGCGCCGACGGACCGCCCGGCTCCTACCAGGACCTCGACCGGGCCGATCTCTTCCTCGTCATCGGCTCCAACATGGCCGACTGCCACCCGATCCTCTTCCTGCGCATGATGGAACGGGTGAAATCGGCAGGCGCCAAGCTCATGGTCGTCGACCCGCGCCGCACCGCCACCGCCGCGAAGGCCGACCTGTTCCTGCAGATCAACCCGGGAACCGACCTGGCCCTGCTGAACGGCCTGCTGCACCTCCTCCACGAGAACGGGCACACGGACGCCGAGTTCATCGCCCGGTACACCGACGGCTGGGAGGAGATGCCCGCCTTCCTCGCCGACTACCCGCCCGCCACCGTCGCTGCGATCACCGGCATCCCCGAGGACGACATCCGGGAGGCCGCCCGGCTGATCGGCGAGGCGGGGGAGTGGACCAGCTGCTGGACCATGGGCCTCAACCAGTCCACGCACGGCACCTGGAACACCAACGCCCTGGTCAACCTGCATCTGGCGACGGGCGCGATCTGCCGGCCGGGCAGCGGCCCCTTCTCCCTCACCGGCCAGCCCAACGCCATGGGGGGCCGCGAGATGGGCTACATGGGTCCCGGGCTCCCCGGCCAGCGGTCCGTGCTCGTCGACGAGGAGCGGGCGTTCGTGGAGGAGCTGTGGGGACTGGAACCCGGCACCATCCGCGCCGACGGGGTCGGCAAGGGCACCGTCGAGATGTTCAGGAAGATGGCCGACGGCGAGATCAAGGCCTGCTGGATCATCTGCACCAACCCGGTCGCCTCCGTCGGCAACCGCAAGACGGTCATCGAGGGCCTGGAGGCCGCCGAGTTCGTCGTCACCCAGGACGTCTTCGCCGACACCGAGACCAACGCGTACGCCGACGTCGTCCTGCCCGCCGCTCTGTGGACCGAGACCGAGGGCGTCCTCATCAACAGCGAGCGCAACCTCACCCTCGCCCGGCCCGCCGCCGACCCGCCCGGCGAGGCCACGGCGGACTGGCGGATCATCGCGGCCGTCGCACGGGAGATGGGTTACGAGAAGGGGTTCTCCTACGACAGCGCAGAGGAGATCTTCGAGGAGATCAAGCAGGCCTGGAACCCGAGGACCGGCTGGGACCTGCGCGGGGTGACCTACGAACGGCTCCGCGAGACCCCCGTGCAGTGGCCCGCCGCGAGCGAGGACGGGCCCGACCGCAACCCGATCCGCTACGTCGGCGAGGACGGCTCCCTCACCTTCCCCACCGCGAGCGGCCGTGCCGCCTTCTTCGCCCGCCCGCACCTCCCGGCCGCAGAAATGCCCGACGACGACTACCCGTTCGTACTGAACACCGGGCGGCTGCAGCACCAGTGGCACACGCTGACCAAGACGGCGAAGGTGCCCAAGCTGAACAAGCTCAACCCCGGGCCGTTCGTGGAGCTCCACCCGCAGGACGCGGAGCGACTGGACATCACCGAGGGCGACTCGGTGGAGGTCGCCTCGCGGCGCGGTCGGGCCCTGCTGCCCGCGCTGGTCACCGACCGGGTGCGGCCCGGGAGCTGCTTCGCGCCGTTCCACTGGAACGACCTGTTCGGCGAGTACCTGAGCGTCAACGCCGTCACGAGCGACGCCGTCGACCCGCTGTCCTTCCAGCCCGAGCTGAAGGTGTGCGCGGTGTCGCTGACCAAGGTGTCGACGCCGGTGACAGTGCGAACTTCGGTCGTGGAAGCGGAAGTTGAGGCCGTACCGGCTGCGGCACCCGCTTCCGGCCCGTTCGGTCTCGCGCCCGCCCCGCCGCCCGTGCTCACCGCGCAGGAACGGCAGTACCTCGTGGGGTTCCTCGCCGGCATCTCCTCGGGCGCCCCGGGTGTGCCGGTGCTGCCGCCCTCCGCGCCCTTCAGCCCGGAGCACGCCCTGTGGGTCAACGGGGTGCTGGCCGGCATGTACTCGCGGGCCGCCGACACCGCCGTACCGGCCACGTCGTCACCCGGCCGTGAGGTCGTGATCCTCTGGGCCTCGCAGACCGGCAACGCCGAGGAGTTCGCCGCCGCCGTCGCCGAGCGGGTCAAGTCCGACGGACACGCCGCCTCGCTGCTGGGCATGGACGAGGCCGACCCCGCCGCGCTGCCGGCCGGCGCCGACCTGCTCCTGGTCACCAGCACCTTCGGCGACGGCGACGCCCCCGACAACGGCAGCGGCTTCTGGGAGTCCCTGGCCGCGTCCGACACCCTGCGCATGGACGGGCGGCGCTATGCGGTGCTCGCCTTCGGCGACTCCTCCTACGACGACTTCTGCGGCCACGGCCGCCGCCTCGACCAGCGCCTCGACGAGCTCGGCGGACTGCGCCTCGCCCCGCGCACGGACTGCGAACCCGACTACGAGGACGCGGCACACGCCTGGCTCGTCCAGGTGCTCACCGCCCTGTCCGGTACGCCGGAACGCCCGGCCCCGACTCCGGCGGCCCCCGCCCCGCGGGCGAAGAAACCCGCTCCCGTCACCGCCCGCCTCACCGGCAACCGTCTGCTGAGCCCCCCCGGGGCTGCAAAGGAGGTCCGCCGGTTCACCTTCGACACCCGCGACAGCGAGACCCCGCTGCTCTACGAGGCGGGCGACGCACTCGGCGTCCGGCCCCTCAACTCCCCTGAGCTGGTGGCCGAGTGGTTGACCGTCACCGGCCTCGACGCGGAGACGGCGGTCGAGGTGAAGGGCGCCGGCGAGGTCCCCCTCGGCGAGGCCCTGCTCCGGCACCTGGACATCACCCGCCTCAGCCCCGACCTGCTCCGCTTCGTCGCCGAACGGGCCCGCGACCCGCGGGAGCTGAAGAAGCTGCTGCGCCCCGACAACAAGGGCGAGCTGGCGAAGTGGTCCTGGGGCCGGCAGGCCGTGGACGTGATCGCCGAGCACCGGGTCGGGGCCGACGCCCAGGAGTGGGCCGACGCGCTGGGCCGTCTGCAGCCACGCCTGTACTCCATATCGTCCAGCCCGCTGACCGACCCCCATCTGGTCTCGCTGACCGTCTCCGTCGTCCGCTACGAGAACCTGCACGGCCGCCCCCGCCAGGGCGTCTGCTCCCCCTTCCTGGCCGACGCCGAGCAGGACACCCCCGTACCGGTGCACGTCCAGCGCTCCGCACACTTCCGCCCGCCCGCTGACCCCGCCACCCCGATGGTCATGGTCGGCCCCGGCACCGGAGTCGCCCCCTTCATCGGCTTCCTGGAACAGCGCCGCGCGCTCGGCCACCGTGCTCCCGGCTGGTTGTTCTTCGGCGAGCAGCACCGGGCCACCGACTTCTACTACGAGGAGGAGCTCACCGCCTTCCTCGCCGACGGCACCCTGACCCGTCTGGACACCGCCTTCTCCCGCGACCAGCGCGCCAAGGTCTACGTCCAGGACCGGATGCGCGAACACGGCCCGCTGCTGTGGTCCTGGCTCCAGGACGGCGCCCACTTCTACGTCTGCGGCGACGCCTCCCGCATGGCCAAGGACGTCGACCAGGCCCTGCGCGACATCGCCGTGGTGCACGGCGGCCTGGACGAGACGGGCGCGGCGGCCTACGTCAAACAACTCGCGAGCGAGAAGCGCTACGTCAGGGACGTGTACTGACCTGCGGACTACCCTGGATCCATGCGCGAACTGGCCGGTACGGCAGCACAGTGGGCGGCGGAGGGCCGCGCGGCGGTCCTTGCACGGCCGCTCAGCGAGCGCGGCTTCGGGCCGCGGCATCCGGCCGGCGCGATCCTCGTCGACGAGGACGGACACTGCCGCGGCCGGCTCTACCGGGGCGCCTTCGACCGGCAGCTGGTCGCCGAGGCGGCCTCGCTTCCGCCCGGTCACACCGCCCGGGTGGTCGCGGTGGCCGTGCACGACGACGGCGTACAGGAGGCAGGGCTGACCTGCGGAGGCCAGGCCGAGATCCTGCTCCAGCCCCTGGCCGCCGTACCGGCCCGCTGGTGGGAGCTGCTCGGGTCGGGCGCCGACGCGGCGCTGGTCACCTGGCTGGACGGACGGCGTACGCATGCCGTCAGCGCCGTCGTCACCCCGGACGACAGGGCCGACGGCCCGGATGTGCCGCCCCAGGCCGCCGCCAGTGCCCGAGACCTGCTCGCCCGCCACCGCGCCGGGCGCGAGGTGCACGCGACCGAGGCCGGACTCTGCCTCGTCGAGACCTGCCCCGCCGTCCCCCACCTCCTCATCGTCGGCGGCGGCGAACTCGCCGAACTCCTCGTCGCCCAGGCCGGGTTGCTCGGCTGGCAGGCCACGGTGACGTCGGCCGCCCGGGATGCGGGCAAGCTACTTGTCTCGCATCCGGCCGCCGCCTGTCTGATCATGTTGAGCCATGACCCCGATGTGGACGTGCCTACTCTGCACACCGCTCTGACCTCCGGTGTCCCGTACGTCGGTGCCTTGGGCTCCCGCCATACACAGGAGCGGCGTGCCGCCGGGCTGGTGGCGGCGGGACTGGACGAGGAGCAGCTCGGGCGCATCCATGGGCCGATCGGGCTGGACATCGGGGCGCGTACGCCGGCGGAGACGGCCTTGGCCATCTGTGCGGAGGTGCTGGCGGCGCTTGGGCGGTGAGGTCCGTGGGGGCGCGGTGTTGTTTTGTCTGCTGCGCCGTCGTGGCTGGTCGCGCCCCGCGGCGGAGCCGCATATGAATACAGCCCCGCGCCCCTTCAGGGCGGCGGGGAGGGACCGGTCAGCGGTCCCTCCCCTCAGGACGTCAGCTCTTGCCGAGGAGCTGGTTCATTTCCTTGATCTCGGCGGTCTGGCCGGTGATGATGTCGTCCGCCATGGTCGTGGCGGGGGCGTAGGCGCCCTTTGACTTCTCCGTGCCGGCCATCTGCACGGCGCCCTTGTGGTGTTCGATCATCATGGTCAGGAACATGGTGTCGAACTCGGCGCCGGACGCCTTCGCCAGCTTGTCCATGTCCTCGGTGTCCATCATCCCGGCCATGCCGGAGTGCGCCGAGTGGTCCATGCCGGGCATCGCCGAAGGCACGCTCTGGCCCCAGGACTTCAGCCAGCCGCTCATGGTGCGGATCTCCGGGTCCTGCGCCTTCTCGATGCGCGCGGCGAGATCCTTGACCTTGGCGGACGAGGCCCGGCCGGCGGCCAGCTTCGCCATCTCCAGGGCCTGCTGGTGGTGCGGGATCATGCCCTGCGCGAAGGACACGTCCTGCGCGTTGTGAGCGGCGGTGCTCGATGAAGGCGAGGACGAGGACGAGCCGGAGGTGTGGCTGTCGTGGCCGCTCCCGCTGTCGCTGCTGCCGCCACAGGCGGCGAGGACGAGCCCGGCGGTGACGGTCGCGGCCACCAGGGCGGTGCGACGGGCCATGGACGTACGGGTGTTGCGCATGCTGGAACTCCTGCGTTGCTGCGTGAAAGGGATCTGGACCTGCCGGGGCGCACCGCGTCGCCGGTCGTGCGTGGGCGCGGTGCCGCGTGGTGTCTAGATCCGCAGGAGTTGCAGTTCCGCCAGGGAGGGTGGCGCGCGTGCACCGTCCGGGGCCGTGCCCGCGTAGGGGCAAGGGGTGTCGGAGGGCGCGGGCACGGCCACCGGGTCGGCGACGAGCGCGGGCAGCGTGGGCCCGCCGCTCAGGGCGCCGGACGCACAGGTCCGGTCGGCGTGCTGGGCATGGCCACCACCGCAGTCGTCGCCCGCGCAGTCGCCGTGCAGGGCGACCGCCGCCGTCATGTGCCGTGCAGCGGAGTGCTCGACGACACCGCCGCCGGGTGCCAGGCCGTGCATGGCGAGCAGCCCGGCCAGCAGCCCGAGCACGAGCAACGCCCGCCACCGCAGGGAACGCGGCGGCGCATCGCGATGCTGTGCAAGGGCTGTCACGGCGCCCATGTTACGCAGACCGCCGCGGGCCCCGGGCCGTCACCCCTGTTCCGCGGTCCAGGCGATCTGCGGTGGCATGACCCGTGCGCACAACGGGTTTCCGCGGGCGTCGCTCAGCCGCAGCCGCCCCACCAGCAGCCCCTCGCGCACGGCGGCGCCGAGCACATCGGTGGGCACGGCGTCCAGCATCAGCTTGGCGCGCCGGAACATGCCGAAGGCACCGGAGTCGTCGACCGTCCCCCAGGACAGATAGACGAACCGCCCGCCCGGACGCCCTTGAACATACGGCCCCTTGACGTCCGTACCTGTGACCGTGCACTCCAGCGTCCAGCTCACGGACACGGCGTCGCCGGGCTGCGGATCGAGAAGCTCCCCCGCCCGGCCCCGGCACTGCACGGCCACATGGATGTTCGAGTACGACGGCATTCCGTCGTCGGACCCGCACGTACGGCCCGGCAGGTCGACGCCGTCGATACGGATGCGCAGTCCGGCCGTCACCCCGTCACCGCCTTCGCTCGGCACTTCTCCACGGGTGTCCAGTCTGCACCTGTGCGCTTGGGGATCCGCCGGGCGGAGCCGCCCCGGCGCATGGCAGGATCGGGCGCCATGACGGCGTCTCCTTCGGTACGCGTGCTGCGCGCGGCGGTGTTCGCCGCGCTGTGCGTGCTGCTCGCCGCCGGGGGACACGCACTGGCGACCGGGACGGCACCGCCCGTGTGGGTGCAGGCCTCGGGGTTCGTACCGGTCTTCGGGGCCGGCTGTCTGCTGGGTGCCCGGGAGCGCTCGCTGGCCGCGATCGGCGCGGGCACGCTCACGGCCCAGGCCGGACTGCACCTCGCCTTCGACGCCGTACGCCCGCACCCCATGATGCTCATGCAGGGCATGTACGGCATGCAGGGCATGGGCGCCATGCACATGGGCCACTCCCACGCCCTGACCCCGCACGCCACCGTCGCCCATGTCGGCGCCGCGGTGGTGCTGACCTGGTGGCTGCGGCGCGGTGAGGCGGCGCTGTGGTCGCTGCTGCGGCGGGCCGTCACGCTCGTGCCGGGCCTCGCGGCCTGGTGGCGGGTGCGCGGCGGGGCAACGGCCCTGCCGGTCGCGCCGGACGCCGTACGCCCGGATGCCGACGGTCCGCGGCCGCTGCGACGGCTGCTGCTGCGGCACGCGGTGCAGCGGCGCGGTCCGCCGCCGGGGATGTCGTACGCGATCTGACCTCGACATCCCTTCCTCAGTACGGAGATCAGCTCACCCATGTCCACCGCACGCACCGCCCTGCGCCGCGCCGGCACCGTCACGGCGCTGACCGCCGGGGGGCTCCTGGCCGCCGCGGGAATCGCCTCCGCGCACGTCACCGTCCACCCCGAGAGCTATGCGAAGGGCGCCACGGACGGCGTCCTCACCTTCCGCGTCCCCAACGAGGAGGACACCGCGAGCACCACCAAGGTGCAGGTGTTCCTGCCCACCGACCACCCGGTCCTCGGGGTGCTCGTGTCGCCGCCGCAGAACGGCTGGACGGCGAAGGTCACCAACACCAAGCTGAAGACGCCCGTCAAGACCGACGACGGCACCATCACCGACGCCGTCTCCGAGATCACCTGGACGGGCGGGAAGATCGGAGCCGGTCAGTACCAGGACTTCAACGTCGCCTTCGGCCAACTGCCCGACGACACCGACCGGTTGACCTTCAAGACCCTCCAGACGTACTCGGACGGGAAGACCGTCCGCTGGATCGACGTGGCCCAGTCCGGTGCGGACGAGCCGGAGAACCCGGCACCCGTCCTCAAGCTGACCGCCAAGGGGGCCGAGGAGGGCAGCACTTCGGCCTCGTCGGCGGCACCCAAGAGCGCCGACAGCTCCACGTCGAGCGCGGCGAGCAGCGACTCCACCGCCCGCGGACTCGGTGTCGCCGGACTGGTCGTGGGCGTACTGGGCCTGGCGGCAGCGGCGTTCGCGCTCGTCCGGGGCCGCTCCGCCAAGGCCTCCTGACCCCAGCGGTCCTCACCGCCGCAGCACGCGGGTCACCGCTGCTGCGGCGGCCGCCGCGCCCAGCCCCACCCCGGCCAGGGCGAGGGACTGGGCGCGGCGGCCCGGCGGGGCCGGCCGTACGCCCGCGCCGACGCCGTAGGCGCTGCCGTGCGCACCGTCGGGCAGCGCCGAGGCCAGCAGCTCCGCGAGGTGCACCGCCTCATGGCCGCCGCTGTCGAACTCGTGGACCTGGGTGCGGCAGCTGAAGCCGTCGGCCAGCAGCACCGTCGCCGGGTCGGTCTCGCGCAGCCGCGGCAGCAGGACGCGTTCCGCGCAGGCCTCGCTGACCTCCAAGTGGCCGCGCTCGAAGCCGAAGTTGCCGGCCAGCCCGCAGCAGCCGGACTCCAGCTGCTCGGCGTCCACGCCTGCCCGGCCGAGCAGTTCGCGGTCGGCGTCCCAGCCGAGCACGGCGTGCTGGTGGCAGTGCACCTGCGCCAGCGCCCGTGCCGAACGGTCCGGCACCTGCGGGGGCTGGTAGCCGGGGGAGTGCTCGGTGAGCAGATCGGCCAGCGTCACCGTCTGGTCGCGGAGCCTGCGCGCGTCACGGTCGCCGGGGAAGAGCTCGCCCATGTCCGAACGGAACACGGTGGTGCAGCTCGGCTCCAGGCCGACCACCAGCCCGCCCGCCCGGACATGCCCGGCGAGACGGCGCACCGTGCGGCTCAACACCCGCTCGGCCATCGCGAGTTGACCGGTGGAGATCCATGTCAGGCCGCAGCACAGCGGTTCGCGGGGCAGCTCGACCCGCCAGCCCGCGTGCTCCAGCACCTCCACGGCCGCCTGCCCGACATGCGGGTGGAAGAAGTTGGTGAACGTGTCCGGCCACAGCAGGACGCTGCCGCGGGATCCGTCGCCGTACGACTCACGACGGCCGGCGAACCACTGCTGCAGGGTCCGCCCCGCGAACAGCGGTATCTCCCGGTTCTCGACCCCGGCCACCGCCACGGCCGCCCGGGACAGCGGCGGGGTGTGGGTGAGCGCGTTGACGAGCGGCCCGAGCCCGGCCCGGCCGACGGCCTGGGCGACGGCCGGCAGCCAGCCCATGGACAGGTCGGAGCGGGGCCTGCGCCAGGGCCGGCCCTCGTAGTGGTGGGACAGGAACTCCGCCTTGTAGGTCGCCATGTCCACATCGGCCGGGCAGTCCTTCTTGCAGCCCTTGCAGGCCAGACAGAGGTCGAGCGCGTCCCGTACCGCCTCCGAGCGCCAGCCGTCCCGGATCGCGCTGTCGCCGTGCCCGTCGAGCATCTCGAACAGCAGCCGCGCCCGCCCTCGCGTGGAGTGCTCCTCCTCCCGGGTCACCTGGTAGGAGGGGCACATCACCGAGCCGCCCTTGTTGGTCAGCTGCCGGCACTTGCCCACGCCGACGCACCGGTTGGCGGCCTCCGCGAAGGACCCTCCGTCGTGCGGGAAGCGGAAGTGCAGGTCACGGGGTGCGTACGGGGCCCAGTCGCCGCCCAGGCGCAGGTTCTCGTCCAGCCGGTACGGCGCCACGACCTTCCCCGGGTTCATCCGGTCGAGCGGGTCGAACACCGCCTTCAGCCGCCCGAAGGCCTCGACCAGCTCCTCGCCGAACATCCGCGGCAGCAGCTCACCGCGGCTCTGTCCGTCCCCGTGCTCCCCGGAGAACGACCCGCCGAACTCGGCGACCAGATCGGCCGCCCGTTCCATGAACCGCCGGTAGCCGGCCACCCCGTCGGCCGAGTACAGGTCGAAGGGGATGCGGGTGTGCACACAGCCCTGCCCGAAGTGGCCGTAGAGGCTGGGCCCGGTGTCGCTGAGATAGCCGAACTCGTCGTAGAGGCGGCGCAGTCGGCGCAGATAGTCGCCGAGCCGCTCCGGTGCCACCGCCGAGTCCTCCCAGCCCTCGAAGGTGTCGGGCTTGCCCGGGATGTGCGCGGTGGCGCCCAGGCCGGCCTCGCGCACCTGCCACAGCTCCTCCTCGTGCGAGGGGTCGTCGAGGAAGGCGACCTCGGCGTCGTGCTCGGACTCGTGCAGCCCGTCGAGCATCCGGTGCGCCCGCTCGTCCGCCTCCTCGACGGTGTCCCCGCCGAACTGCACCATCAGGAAGGCGTTGCCCTCGGGCATCTGGGCGCGGGCCTTCGGATTGAGGTGCTTGATCCGCTCGTCCTTGATGAGCCGCGCGTCGACGCCCTCCAGCGCCATCGGCTCGTACGGCAGGATCGCCGGTACGGCGTCGGCGGCCACGGAGATCTCCGGGAAGCCGAGCACGACCAGCGTCCGTTCCTTGACCACGGGCACCAGCTCCAGCTCCGCCCGCAGGACGGTGACCAGCGTCGACTCGCTGCCGACGAGCAGCCCCGCGACGTCGAAGCCGTGCTCGGGCAGCAGCGAGTCCAGGTTGTAGCCGGAGACCCGGCGCGGGATGTCCGGGTAGCGGCGGCGGACCTCGTCGCCGTACCGGTCCCGCAGGGCGCGCAACTGCCGGTAGAGGGCGGCCCGCAGATCACCCTGCCGCTCGATCTCGGCGTACTCCTCGTCGCTCGTCTCGCCGCACCAGAAGCGGGTCCCGTCGTAGAGGAGCACCTCCAGGCGGGCGATGTTGTCGACGACCTTGCCGGTGGCCTGGGCGGTGGCGCCACAGGAGTTGTTGCCGATCATGCCGCCGATGGTGCAGTTCATGTGGGTGGCGGGTTCGGGGCCGTAGCGCAGGCCGGTCGGGGCGAGCTGCCGGTTCAGCTCGTCGAGGACGATGCCCGGCTGGACGATGCAGGTGCGGGCGTCCGGGTCCACGGACTCGAGCCGGTGACAGTACTTCGACCAGTCGATCACCACGCCCGCGTTGGTGCACTGCCCGGCGAGGCTGGTTCCGCCCCCGCGCGACAGGACGGGCGCGTCGTACTCGCGGGCGACGGCGACCGCCTCCGCGGCCGCCTCCGGGGTGCGGGGCACGACGACACCGATCGGGGTCTGCCGGAAGTTGGAGGCGTCGGTGGAGTAGGCGGCCCTGCTTCCGGCGTCGAAGCGGACTTCGCCGTCGACCCTCTCGCGCAGCGCGGCCTCCAGCCCCGCCGTGTCGACCGGCGGCGCGGCTCCGCTGCGGACGACGGGTTCGGGCAGGTCCAGTGCGCCCATGGAGCCCTCCTGCTATCGCCGGCACGGGACCGCCGAGTACCCAGGAGCGGGGGGGACCACGCGCTAGCTGTACTCGGCCGGGAGGTTGGTGACACGCCCGCTACCGGTTGTTGATCATGGAGGGACCTCCGGGCGTAGTGGAGATTGCCGTCTTC
>NZ_JBIAUY010000023.1:0-181833 GCF_042893475.1 Streptomyces sp. NPDC001604
ATACCGAAAATCCTCGGCGCACCGAGTCGGCTCCGGAACCCCAACTCTTTGGGGTGTCCCGGCGCCCGTCTCTGGTTGCGCGGCGCCGCCCGACCGCGGCGAGCGCCCGGAACAGTTCCGGACCGTCCTGGTTCTGGTCCTGGCAGCGAGCGGGCCTGAACGTCAGGACCGCGTCCAGGACGTCCACCGCGGTCAGATCCTCGAGGCCGGGGACCGGCAGCAGGGGCAGTGTTCCTGCGCGGTCTGCTCGGCCTCCAGCGTGGTGCCCACACGGGCGGACGCCTTCGTGATCAGCGGCAGGCGGCACCGGGCCGGCCCGCCTCGATCCCTGCCTGGTGACGCTCGGCGAGGACGACCTGGCCGGGATGCGGGGCCGGAGGGAGGGGCAGATGATGGACGCATAGGCCGCGGCGCGATCACCATCCTGGGGGCATGGAGATGCGACATGCCGGTTCACAAGGTCCGCCCGAACATCAGCGTTCTCAATGACAGCATCGAGGTACCGGGGATCGGGCACCTACCGGTCAACGCCTTCGTACTGCTGGCCTCGCAGCCCGTCGTCATCGACACCGGACTCGGGCTCCCCGACAGGAACTTCCTGGAGGTGCTCGGTTCCGTGCTGGATCCCGCCGATGTGCGATGGCTCTGGCTGACGCACCCCGATCGTGATCACACCGGCGGGATTTTCGATCTGCTGGCCGCGGCACCCAAGGCGCGTGTCGTGACCACGTTCCTGTCCGCCGGGTTGATGTCCTGTGAGCGGCCGCTGCCACTCGACCGCCTGTATTTGATCAACCCAGGGCAGACACTGAACGTCGGCGACCGTACGCTCACCGCGTTCAGGCCACCGCTGTTCGACAACCCGGCCACGGTCGGTCTCTTCGACGACCGCTCGGGCGTCTGCTTCAGCTCCGACTGCTTCGGCGGGCCGATGCCCAGCACCGAAGCGGCACACGCCGATGACGTCGGTGCGATCGGCGTGGAGGAATTGCGGGCCGCGCAACTGCTGTGGGCCACGGTCGACAGCCCGTGGGTGCACAACGTAGACGTGGAGAAGTTCCTCGGCACCTTCCAGACGCTGCGGGACAGGGAGCCGGAGCTCGTCCTCTCCACGCATCTGCCACCCGCTCCGGGGATCACCCCGTCGATGATCGACACGCTCGGATCGGCAGCCGGGCAACCGGGTTTCGTCGGGCCGGACCAGGCGGCACTGGAGCAGATGCTGGCAGGGTTCGAGCCCACCGGCGGCGGGCACCGGCCTGCACCCGCCAGCCCGGGTTGAGTTCGGCGCCGCCTGCATCGGACCAGGACGAGGAGTGCAGACCGCGGCGTCCGTGCAGGGTGTTTCGAACCGCGCCCAGGGCAGTGTGCGGGCCGCGGCGAAGCAGCGAAGGTCCGGCCGCACCGTCAGGTCCAGATGGGCGGCGGGCGCTTGGGTGACGTACCGGATGCGGCAGCGCGGCGCGGACGACCCGGCGGCCGGCCCCAGTACCTCCGGGTGTCCCCTCGCCCGAGCCTGGAGACCAACGACAGCCCGCAGCAGAGTGGTCCTCCCGCACCCGCTCGGTCCAGGACCGCCGCCGCGCGAGACCCGATCCCATGGCGCGGGCTTCCGTCGCCGACCGCCGCCTTCAGTGCAGCCGACGGCATGGGGCGTGGTTCTGCTCTCGGCAGACCGCCCGACCGGAGCATCCGAACCCGCGAAACTGGCGGCATGGCGAAGAACATGGCGGTGCGTCGGCTTGACCTGGGGTACTTCATCCTCGCCTACCTGGTGCAACACGAGCACGGCCTGATCCTCTTCGACACCGGCATCGGCAAGGCGGATCCAGGGACCGAAGCCCATTACCGGCCCCGGCGGCGGGACCTACGGGATGCCCTGTCCGCGTCCGGAGTCGCTCTTGACGACGTCTCGCTCGTCGCGAACTGCCACCTCCACTTCGACCACTGCGGCGGCAACCCTCTCCTGGGCGGCAAGCCCATCCTGGTCCAGGACGTCGAGCTGGCCACTGCCCGCAACGGCGACCACACCTTCGACGAACTGATCGACTTCCCTGCCGCGTCGTATGAGGAACTCTCCGGTGAGGCCGAGGTCCGGCCGGGTGTCTGGATCATTCCGACACCAGGGCACACCCAGGGGCATCAGTCGCTGGTGCTCCGGCAAGAAGACGGCACGGTGGTCCTCGCCGGCCAGGCGCACGACTTCGCTTCGCATTACGCATCAGACCACTTGGCCCGGCAAGCGGCACGTGACGGCGTGGAGCAGCCGCTTCCCGCCTACCGGCACTGGATGGAGCGACTCGCCGACTTCGACCCACGACGCGTTCTCTTCGCTCACGACTGCTCGGTCTGGGAACCGTCGCGGAGCACCTTCCATGCAAGGTCGGACTAGGTGTGCTGTCTCAGCACGGGCGGGCTGGAGCAGCTCGGTGCCTACACCACCCGAAGCGGCGAACGCCCCAACCTCCGTCGCATTCTTCTTGACCTCATTGAGGAGTACGCTCGCCACGCCGGTCACGCCGACCTCATCCGTGAATCCGTCGATGGGCTCACGGGCGAGGATCCACCGAGGTGAACCGAGCGCAGGAACCTTCCGGGTCAAGGTCCGCGGCGGCAAGGTGACGGAGACGGTCGGCGTCGACGAGGACAGCCGGCTGCACGTGCGGAGGCTGCGCGGTGAAGTACCCACGATCGGCGGGCTGTTGAGACGGCTGGGGAAGGCCTGCAGCGACAACGCGCACACCGCCAGGGCGGAACCCCGTCATCCCGCCCGTACGCCGGCTGCACTCCCCCTCTGAGCACGCGAGTTTCTGCGCCGGCGGAGGGAGAACGCTCAGCCCTGCGGGCGACCTGGCACCACCGCGGGCAGCCCGTCCACCGTCGCCGTGAGGACGGACAGCAGGCGGGCGAGTTCTCCCTGGTCGCCCACGGCGTCGAGGAGCTGGGTCTGGTCGGAGTGGACGCGACGGGCGGCGCGGTCGTGGAGGATGCGGCCGCGGGCCGTCAGGTGGAGCAGGACGCGGCGGCGGTCGTGGGGGTCGGGGCGACGGTAGACCAGGTTGCCGGCGACCATGCGGTCGACCAGCTTGGTGAGACTGGGCGCCGGCATGAGGACGTGCTCGGCGATCTCGGTCATCGGATGGCCCTGACCATCAGCGACGGCCGCCAGGACACGCCACTCCTCCACCGAGCAGCCCTCCTGCGCCAGCACCCCCGCCAAGCGCTGCACGAGGCGTCGCTCGGCGTGGCTGAGCAGGTGGGCAAGGTCCGGCGAGGAGGATTCGGACGGCATTGCCGGTGTCCTTCCACTAGGTCTACTGTCAGGGCAGATTACGAGCCTCTGCGAGGGCGCCGGGGCCCGGACCGGGATCCGCGCGCCCAATGCCCTCACGGAGGTGGTCTGTGCATCCGGTGCCGCCCAGAGGGAACGGCGACTCGAGCACGACGCTGGTCGTGGCTCTGGTCGTGCCGTTGCAAGGGCCGGCCGGGGTCTTCGGCCCGTCCTGCGAACTGGCCGCGCAACTGGCCGCGGAAGAGCTCAACGCCGTGGGCGGCGTGCTGGACCGGGAGGTCCAGCTCGTCACGGTGGACGGCGGGACATCGCCCGAGCAGGTGGCTGCCGAGGTCGAGGCCCTGGTGTCGCTGGGCGCCGTCGACGGAGTGCTGGGCTGGCACACCTCGGCGGTCCGCCAGGCACTGCTGCCGCGGATCGCGGGCCGGGTGCCGTACGTCTACACCGCCCAGTACGAGGGCGGCGAGCGCACCCCCGGAGTCTTCCTGACCGGCGAGACCGATGCCGCCCAACTGCTCCCTGCGATGCGGCTGTTGGCCGAGGCGACCGGGGCGAGGCGTTGGTGCACGGTGGGCAACGACTATGTGTGGCCGCGGGTGACCGCTCGTACCGCGCGACGGTATGCCCGCGCCTGTGGCGGCCGGGTGCGGGACGAGGTCTTCGTCCCGCTGGGGACGCACGAGTTCGGGCCGGTGCTGCGCCGGATCGAGCGGAGCGAGGCCGACGCGGTGCTGATGCTGCTGATCGGGGACGACGCGGCCCGCTTCAACCGGGCGTTCGCCGCATACGGTCTTCACCAGCGGTGCCTGCGCCTGAGCACCCACATGGACGAGAACATCCTGCTGGCCACCGGCGCCGAGGCCACCGAGGGGCTCTGGGCGGCGGCCGGGTTCTTCGAGACGCTCGCGACCGCGGAGAGCCTGGACTTCAGCGCCCGTTACGCGGCCCGGTTCGGGGTGCAGGCACCCGTCGTGGGGAGCCTCGGCGAGTCGTGCTTCGAAGGGGTACGGCTGCTGGCGGCGCTGGCCGAGCGGACGCGATCGCTGGATGTCCGGGCGATGTGTGCCGTCGCGGACACGGTGTCCTACGAGGGCCCGCGGGGCGTGCTGCGGCTGGACGGCAACCATCTCGCCCAGCGGTTGTATCTGGCACGGGCGGACGCCTTCGACTTCCACATCGTCGCCCAACTCTGACTCCTCGCCCTCCAGTTGGGGCTGGTCAGCGCACCTCTCAGGCCGCTGTCCCGCGTGGCCGTTGACAATACCCTGCCGCAGAAATACTTTCTACGGGAAGTATCAAGCGTAGCAAGTCGCCATCCGTGACACAGACCGCGCCGGGCACCCGCCCTCCCGTCTTCCCACCCGGAGGCGCGAGACGGGCACCGACGAACCCCCGTCGGACCGTACGCAATCGCGAAATTCACCCCAACCTCCGTAAACAGCGTCACCCGCCCGGCCGCCCGCCAGAGAATTGCGCCAGGAATCCGCACGACACCCTCACCTTCAGCCGCGGGCAGCAACAAAGTGACCAGCTCAGAGAGCATGTCCAGACACTCTGACCAGCCTTGTTCAATTCCGGATACCCTATTTTCTACGCGCGTCACATAAAGGGCTCGTCAAAGAACTCCCTTTTAAAGAACGGGAAACGCCCGAGAAACAGAAGGACCTGACTCTTCCCTGAAAACACCCGGAGTCATCCGGGTCGTGGCCCTGCGTCCGGAAGAGGGAAGAGACGTGACGGAGATCGTCGACAAGGAAGCGCCGCCGGCGAGTGCGGGCGGACGGACGTACAACAACTGGGCGCAGAACGACACGTTGGAGGACTACTCGCTGCGCTACGCGCCGAAGTCCTTCCGCCGCTGGACCCCCTACGTGGTGGCGACCACGGCCCTGGGCGGCATCGCATACCTCGCCGACTTCGCCATCGGCGGCTCCATCGCCATCTCCAACGGCTTCTCCAGCGCCATGGTGGCCATCCTCGCCGCGGCAGTGGTCATCTTCCTGACCGGCATCCCGATCTCGTACTACTCGGCGAAGTACTCCATCGACATGGACCTGTTGACCCGGGGCGCGGGCTTCGGCTACCTAGGGTCCACGCTCACCTCGGTCATCTACGCCAGCTTCACCTTCATCTTCTTCGCCCTCGAAGGCTCGATCATGGCGCAGGCGCTGGAGCTGGGGCTGCACATCCCGCTCGCCGTCGGCTACTTGATCTGCTCCCTCATCATCCTGCCGCTTGTCATCTACGGCATGACGGCGCTGTCCAAGATGCAGGTGTGGACGCAGCCGGTCTGGCTGGTGCTGATGGTCGCGCCGTTCGTGTCCATCGCCATCCAGGAGCCGGACAAGTTCTCGCAGTTCACGCACTTCGCCGGCAACTCCCCCACCGGCTCCGGCATCAGCATGCTCGGTATCGGCGCGGGCGCCGGCGTGGCCCTGTCCCTGATCGCGCAGATCGGCGAGCAGGTCGACTACCTGCGGTTCATGCCCGACAAGACGCCCGAGAACAGCAAGAAGTGGTGGGGCGCGGTGCTCTCGGCGGGCCCGGGCTGGGTGGTGCTCGGCGCGGCCAAGCAGATCGGCGGGGCCTTCCTCGCCTTCTACATCGCCGGCAGTGTGGGCCTGTCCAAGGCCAACGAGCCCATCCAGCAGTACGTGCACGGCTTCAAGACCTTCGCCGCGCCCGTGGCCCTGGGCCTGGCCACGTTCTTCGTGATCCTCTCCCAGATAAAGATCAACTCGACGAACGCGTACTCGGGTTCGCTGTCCTGGTCGAACTTCTTCTCCCGGCTGACCCACCGTCACCCCGGCCGCGTCGTCTACATCTTCCTCAACGTCGGGATCGCCCTGGCCCTGATGGAGGGCGGCGTGTTCGGCTTCCTCAACACGGTGCTCGGCTTCTACTCCAACGTCGCCATCGCCTGGATCGGCGCTGTCGTCGCCGACCTCGTCATCAACAAGCCGCTGAAGCTCAGCCCCTCCTACATCGAGTTCAAGCGCGCCCATCTCCACAACTTCAACCCTGTCGGCTTCGGTTCGATGCTCATCGCCTCGGCCGTCTCCATCGCCGCGTACTTCAACGCCTTCGGCGACTACGGCAAGGCATACTCCCCGTTCATCGCCCTGTTCCTGGCCATGGTGCTCTCGCCGCTCTTCGCGGTGCTGACCAAGGGCAAGTACTACATCGCCCGGGTCGACGACCTGGAGGAGCCGCTGCTCGGCGCCGACGGCCTGCCGTCGGCGGTCACGCTCACCTGCACCGTGTGCACCACCGACTTCGAGCGGCCCGACGTGGCCAACTGCTCCTTCCACTCCGGGGCCGTCTGCTCCCTGTGCTGCAGCCTGGAGAAGGACTGCCACGACTCCTGCAAGAGCGGCGCCGGCGCCGGACCAGTCGTACTCGCCATGCCGACCGTCCGATCCGCGGACTGACCACCCACCCTCGCAACCATGGGTGATCGGCTCCGGCCCGCGTCCTTCGACACGGGCCGGAGCCGATGTCGGCTGTCCTTCGGGCGATGGCTCCGGGCCCCCGCCTGCGCACCACCGCCACCCGCGAACTGTCTGGAAAACCCGCCCCCCCATACAAGTCGGAGCTCCGTGCCGTTCAGTTCCCGACCGTCCCGGCGATATCGAGGCACCGGAAGCGCGGGAGGAGCACTAGCGCGCACCGGCCATCGACCGCGCATCAGCCCGGGGTGGGGGCGTGCGTTCGGCCGAGTCGCGCCGGGTATCCCTCGGGCAGTCCCTGCGGCCGACGGTTTCGGACACCGATGCGCCGCGCCCCCCATGCACGGAGGTGGAGCAGCATGCCCGAGACCAACGGACTGGAGCCCGTGGCGACCTTCTGCGGCAACTGCGACTGCGGTTGTCCCCAGCTGTTCGTCGACCCGAGCGCCCCCGCCGAACAGCGAATCATCCTGACCGACGACTTCGGCCAGCGTGTGCAGATGAGCGCTGACCAGTTCTCCGACCTGGTCTCCGATGCCAAGGCCGGCAAGCTCGACGGCATCGCCATGCCCTGATCCCCGGCTGCCGCTACTCCGGTCGTCGGCGGCCCCGGTGATCGCCGGCGACCACCCGCAAACGCCTCGGCGCATGCCGCCTTGCTGTTGACCGACCCCGCCGCGAACACCCAGGACTTCACCGTCGCCTTCGGGCAACTACCGAGTGGTACCGGCCAACTGGTGTTCAAGGCCCTGCAGAGCCATTCGGACGGCAAGATCGTCCGCTGGATCGAAGAACAGCAGCCCGGTAGGCCCGAGCCGGAGAACCCCGCTCCGACGCTGAAACTGACGGCAGCGACCACCTCCGACTTCAACTCACCGGGCGCCGCCTCGACGGCCGGTGACTCCACCGCCCGTGCCCTGGCCGTCGGCGGCTTCGTCGTCGCCGTACTGGCTCTGATCGCGGGTGGCCTGGCCTTGGCCCGAGCCCGCCGCGCCCGGCAGTAGCCGCGCGCGGTGCAGGGGCTCCGACCCGAATCAGGCGGTCGGAGCCCCTGCCTCGGATCTTGGTGCTGCGGATGGTTCAGCGGGGGCGAGTAGGCGATGGACTCGGCGAGCAGGGCGGCAAGGCGCCGGGGGACGGGCCCGGCGCTCTCAGGGGGTTGCGGCGTCGGCCGAGCAGGCCGAGGACCGACTCCGGGCAGGCGCCGACGGGTCGGACCCGCTCCGAACTGCAGCCGGAGTCCGAGGACTCCGAGTTCAAGGACTCCGAGTTCCAGGACCTGTATCCGAAGACGTCGGGGTCCGTGGCGCCCTTGACCCGAGGGCGGAGCTGGTGCAGGTCGCCGAAGCGGGGCGCGAAGCGGCCGACGAGATGCCGCGGGAGGATGCGACGTCAGGGAGCAGCACAGCAACGCATGTCGACTTGCGCAAGCCTTAAACTGACGGCCGTGGAAACGATCGGCATGACGGGATGGGAGACCGCGGTGCTCACCGGAGGACCCGCGGACGGACTGCGGATGAAGGTCTCCGACCGGCCGCGGGTGATCCAGGTGACGTATCCGTGCCAGGTGGAAGCCGGACCGGAGGGCCTGCGCGCGGAAGGGGTGTACCTCTACCGCCGCGACTACGGCGTCACGAGCGAACCGCTACGGTACGGCTTCGACATAGCCAGCCCCTGAGGGAGGGGCTCACGCCGGGCGCAGGGCCGACGACGTGACTTTTCGGCCATCGAGAACCAGTACTCTTCCGCCTGCGTCGTACGGCAGTGTGCCGACGGCTCGACCTGTGGGGGGACCACATGAGCAGCGAGATCTACTTCAGCAACAACTACCGTGACCTGTGTGAACGCAACGGTACCGGGGCGGGTTTCCAGTTCGAGTTCTCCTGCTCGCGCTGCTACGACACCTGGCGGTCGCCCTTCGAGGCGTACGTCGGCGAGCGGGCCGCCAGTTGGCTCCAGAAAGGCGCCGACGTCGCCTGGAGCCTGCTCGGCAACACGGGCAGGGGCGTGACGTCGGCGGCCGACGGGCTTGCGGGGGCCGGCTGGGGACAGGCCCGCGACCACGCCTTCCAGCGGGCGATCAACAATGCGCAGGGGCACTTCAACCGCTGCGCGCGCTGCACCAACTACGTCTGCGGACGCTGCTGGAACGCCGCACAGGGACTGTGCCTGCACTGCGCCCCCGACACCGCGGCCGAGGCCATGGCGGCCCAGCAGCGCGGCCTGAACGACATGGCCTCGCAGCGGTCCTACGCCGCGGGGCAGCAGGCGGGGCAGTCCTACGACCCGTCCGCACCCCGGCAGTTGGTCTGTCCTCAGTGCCGTACCGAGACCCATGGAGCCGCCTACTGCTCCGGCTGCGGCTACCACCTGGCCCAGTCCAACCAGTGCGCCTCCTGCTCCGGCGTCGTGCCGAACGGTGCCGCCTTCTGCCCGGGCTGCGGCACACGCCAGTAGCCGGGCCGGTCTCAACGCTCGCGCGCGGCGGGGCGGGACAGCCCGCTTGCCTTCCCGCGTCGGAGTCGGGCTCGGCGGCGGCAGCCGCGGATGGCCTCTCTTGCACCACGCCCCGTTGGCCAGCACCCTTCTGCAACAGGCGCATCAAGACCTGGGTGAGGTGCCGCTGTGTCCGCGCCGCGGCATGGTCCGGCCCGGCCCCGCCGTAACGGCCGCGGCGGTATCAGACACCTGCCGCGTTCAGTCGGCGTACCGGTGCGTCGGCCTTGCGCGTCCGGGCGGTCAGCTGCCCGACCATCACGCGGACCACGGTCACGACATCCGGGTCGTCGACGTAGTAGACCTGCCGACGGCCGTCGCGTCGGGCGCGGACGAGGCCTGCGAGCTTCAGCTTCGCCAGGTGCTGGCTGACTGCGGGCAGCGCGCCGCCGACCCGGTCGGCCAGATGGGTGACGTCGCTCTCGCCCAGGGAGAGCGCCCACATGATGTGCAGCCGGGCCGACGAGGCAAGCAGTCCGAAGGCCTCGGCCGCCTCCGCCAGGAGCTCGGCGGACGGGTCCTCATAGCCACCGACGTTCTGCGCCACAGTCGTCTCCCGCCCCAGCCTCGTCACAGTGCCCGCACACGTGCGCACCCAGTGTAGGCGTACGGCCTCGGTGCGCAGGTGGTACCGGGTACCCGGCCGTCCCCATCGAAGGCCGGGCAGGCCGCAGTCCGCCGGTCATTCCTCGTAGTAGTTGTTGACGATCACGTCCGGCTCGTCGTCGTCGAACGCCTCGCTCAGCAGCGCGCCACCGACCAGACCGGCCGCACCGGCGCCGATGAGCGCTCCGGCGCCGAAGCGGCGACCGCCGCCCTGCTGTTGGTGGTGGTCCGCGTACGGCTGCCCATGGCCCTGCTGGGGACAGCCCTGCGGCGCGGGCTGCGGGTAGCCCTGCTGGGGTGGCGTGTAGAACGGCGGCGGTGTGCTCTGCACGCGCTGCGCACAGCCGCCGCACGTCTGGATCGGCCGGGGCACGCCCCACTGCGGGGACCAGGTCACGGTCGTCGTGCCGGGGCCGTGGTCGGGGTCGAAGAAGCACGTCATGGGGGAACTCCCGGTGGGTTGCGGGGTGGGGGCGAACGCCGGTGGCGGCGGGGAGACGACGGTCGGGGTGGGAGCCGCGGGCGGCACGTACGCAGGAGTGCTCGCCGGCGCCGAGTTGCTGGGAGCCGAGTTCGGGGGCGTGTCGCGCAGGACGTTCACGCCGTAGTCGGTGGCGATGCCGGCCAGCCCGGAGGCGTAGCCCTGGCCCACCGCTCGGAACTTCCACTCCGCCCCATGTCGGTACAACTCGCCCACGACCAGGGCGGTTTCGCCCGACATGCCGCCGGAGGCGAGGTCGTAGCGGGCCAGTTCGGTGCCCGCTTCCCGGTCGAGGACGCGGATGTGGGCGCGGTGCACCTGTCCGAAGCTCTGGCCGCGGGAGGCGGCCTCATAGAGGGAGAGGAGGAACACGATCTTCGTGACGCGGTCCGGGACCAGGGCGAGGTCGACCTGGATCTGCTGGTCGTCCCCGCCGACCGCACTGCCGCCACCGGAGTGACGGACCGAACCGTCGGGACTGGTCAGGTTGTTGAAGAAGACGAAGTGCTGGTCGGAGAGCACCTTCCCGGACGGGTCGCACAGCAGGGCGCCGGCGTCCAGGTCGCAGCCGGTGTTCGTCTGCCAGCCCAGCCCGACCGTGACCGCAGTCAGGCCCGGGGCCTGCTTGCTCAGCGACACGTTGCCGCCCTTGGTCAGGGACACACTCATGCACGTCCTCCGCAGTTGCCGGTTCCGCTCTCCGCGGTCCTCTTGGTCAACTCGACCCTAACTCTTCCACTTGCCGGCTTGCGCAAATGTCTTGATCAGGTGACAGAACCTCAACGGCTCATCCGCAGTGACCAGCAGGCCCTCGTCAACGCGACGCGACCGTTCCTAGGATTGCGCAACCAAGCAACACGCAGCATGGGGCACCCGGCGGACTGCGCCCGGCCCCACCCGACTGGAGGACAACACCGTGGGCATCATCAGCTGGATCATCCTCGGCCTGCTCGCCGGAGCGATCGCGAAGATCCTGCTGCCCGGCCGCGACCCGGGCGGTCTGATCGGCACCACCCTCATCGGCGTCGCCGGCGCCTTCGTCGGCGGCTGGCTCTCCGCACGCTTCCTCGACCGCCCGGTGGAGAAGAACTTCTTCGACCTCTACACCTGGGGCGCGGCCATCGGCGGCTCCCTGGTCCTGCTCATCGCCTACCGGATCCTGTTCGGCAACTCGCGCGACTGACCCGCCCACCGGCCCGCCGTCCCGGTCCCAGATGGCCGGCCCCTGAGGCCGGCCACTGCCGACTTCCCCTCGGTCTCGGCCTCCCGCTCTCGACGGACGTGCCCTCCACCTTCCTGACCTCCACGGCGTACTTGCCGGGACCGCCGCTGACCGGAGAGGTCGCAGAAGGCCAGGGCCGCGCGCCGGCCAAGTACCCGGGATCCTCGAACCCGTCCGGCCGGCCGACAGCCGCAACCCCTTTGCAACGAATGCCGCGTTTCCGTACGGCGACTTCCACAGCAGCCCCACCGAAGTGACATGAGTCGTTCACCGATCATCCAGATTTCACGCCTCGCAGCGACAGGATTCGGCCATTGACTCTCACCGCGCGGCGCCCGCTCGGAGCCGTGTGGGGCCATTCGTTTCCCTGTGGAGGCGCACGTGCTGTCCGCTCAGGAGGACTCCGGCAGAACGGGGTCCAACGGATCGGAGTCCGGTGAACCGGAGTCCGACAGACCCGTACCGCGTCGGCCGTACACGGCCCGTGGGTTCGGAGACCGGGTCTTCCGCTTCCAGTTGACGGCCACCGGGGTCGTCGTCCTCGGCATCATGGCGGCCGTCGGACTCTTCCTTCTCCTGCGGGCCGTCCAGGCGCTGCGCGCCACCGGCCCCTCCTTCCTCACCACCGCCCAATGGCAGCCGGACGTGCACCACTTCGGTATCGCGGCCGTGCTGACCGGCACCCTGCTGATCGCCGCCGTCGCCGTCACGATCTCGGTGCCGCTGGCGGTCGGAACCGCGCTGTTCATCTCCGACGTGGCACCGCGCAGCCTGCGCCGCACGCTGGTCACGATGGTCGACCTGATGGCGGCGGTGCCCTCGGTGGTGTACGGGCTGTGGGGGCTGTTCTTCCTCCAGCAGCACGTCATCGGCCTGTCACGGTGGCTGTCGGACTGGTTTGGCTGGATACCGCTGTTCACGGTGGACGGCACTCAGCCGGGTGAACCGCTCGCCTCCGAGAGCGTCTACACCGCGTCGGCCTTCGTCGCCGGGATCGTCGTCGCGCTGATGGTCGCGCCGATCCAGTGCTCGGTGATGCGCGAGGTGTTCGCGCAGGCGCCGGCGGGCGAGCGCGAGGGGGCGTACGCACTGGGCGCCACCCGTTGGGGCATGATCCGCGCGGTCGTCCTGCCGTACGCCAAGGGCGGCATGATCGGTGGCACGATGCTCGGGCTCGGGCGGGCGCTGGGCGAGACCATCGCCGTGTACCTGATCATCTCGCCGGTCTTCGTGATTCAGCCGCACATCCTGCAGACCGGCTCGAACTCGGTGTCCTCGCTCATCGCCCTGCACTACGGCGACGCCTCCGCCTTCGGCATGTCGGCGCTCATGGCGGCGGGCCTGGCACTGTTCCTGCTCACCCTGGCGGTCAACTTCACCGCCTCCTCCATCGCGGCCCGCTCCCGGTCCGGCGCACTGAGTGAGGCATGAGATGACCGTCGACACCGTCGTGGAACAGGCCGCACCCGCCGCCGAGGCGGCTCCCCCGGATCTCACCGACCGCCCTCGCCGCATCGGCGGCGCCACCCGCTCCGGCGTTCTCTCCCTGTGCGGGGCCGCCGCCTCCGGCCTCTGCATCACCCTTCTGCTCTTCGGCCGACTCGCCCCGTTCTCGGGCGCGTTGGGCTTCGTCGTCACCGCCTACGTCGCCTTCCTCGTCGTCTACGCCGTACTCACCGGCCTCGAGGAGGATGCCCAGGCGGTACGGGACCGGGTGATGACGGTCGTGCTGTGGACGGCGGCCGTGGTGCTGTTCTCGGGTCTCGCCCTGGTCGTCGGCTTCACGGCCTGGCGTGGGCGGGAGGCGCTGCCGCACGGCAACTTCTTCACCCAGGACATGCAGGCGGCGGGCCCGCTGGACCCGCTCACCAACGGCGGCATCGCCCACGCGATGCTCGGCACCCTCATCATGATCACGATCGCGCTGGCGATCACGGTGCCGCTGGGGCTGGCCTGCGCGGTCTACCTCACCCAGATACCGGGCCGCTTCTCGCGGTTCGTCCGGACGATCGTCGAGGCGATGACCGCGCTGCCGTCGATCGTCGCGGGTCTGATGGTGTACGCGATCTGGATCCTCGGGCTCGGAATGCAGAAGTCGGGGCTCGCGGCCGGGTTCGCGATCAGCGTGATGATGCTGCCGATCGTGATCCGGGCGGCGGACGTGGTGCTGCGCCTGGTACCCGGCACGCTGACGGAGGCCGCCGAGGCGCTGGGCGCCCCGCGCTGGCGCACGGTGTGGCACGTCGTCCTGCCGACCGCCCGATCCGGCCTCGCGACCGCCGTCATCCTCGGCACCGCACGCGGTATCGGCGAGACCTCACCGGTGCTGCTCACCGCCGGGTTCACCGCCGCGCTCAACGCCGACCCGACGAGCGGCCCGATGGTCTCGCTCCCCCTGGCCGTCTTCAACTTCGTCAAGTCCCCCCAGCCCACGATGATCGCCCGCGGCTTCGGCGCGGCGGCCGTGCTGATGGCCCTGGTCCTGGTCCTGTTCGTGATCGCCCGGGTGATCGGCGGCCGCGGACCGGGCCACCAGAGCAGGCGCCAGGCCCGCCGCACGGCTCGCGCCTCACGCCGGGACGTGGAGCGGTTCGCCGAACTGCACGCGCCGGCCCCGCAGCTGTTCGCCACCGAGCAGACCGACGACCCCGGAGACACCCACTGATGTCCAGCCCCGTCATCAACGCCCTGCGTCGGCTGGGCATCCTGGCCGTGCTCCTGGGCACCCTCACCGGCCTCCCCGTCACCCCCGCCGCCGCCGACAGCTACACCCCCATCGCGGGAGCCGGCTCGACCTGGGCGGAGAACGCCGTCGACGAGTGGCGCCGAGCCGTCAACCAGTACGGCATGCGCATCTCGTACGCCGGTACGGGCTCCTCCGACGGCCGCCGCCAGTTCCTCAGCGGCACCGTCGACTTCGCGGTCTCGGACATCCCGTTCCAGACCCACCCCACCGACGGCAGCGCGGCCGAGCGGCCCGGCACGGGCTCGTACGCCTACATGCCCATCGTGGCGGGCGGCACCGTCTTCATGTACCACCTGACGGTCAACGGCAAGCGGGTCACCAACCTGCGCCTGTCCGGAGACGTCGTCACGAAGATCTTCACGGGGGTCGTCAAGACCTGGGACGACCCGGCAGTCAAGGCCGACAACCCCGGCCTCCAACTGCCCCATCGCCAGATCGTGCCCGTCGTCCGCTCGGACGGCTCGGGTTCCACCGCCCAGTTCACGATGTGGATGGCCAACCAGCACAAGGCCCTGTGGCAGGCGTACTGCGGGCGCGTCGGCCGTTCGGGAGCGTGCGGGCAGACCTCGTACTACCCGACCGTCTCCGGCATGATCGCCCAGTCCGGCGACCTGGGCGTGGCCGGCTACGTCGCGCAGAACTACGGCGAGGGCGCGATCGGTTACGTCAACTACTCCTACGCCCTCAACGCGCACTATCCGGTCGCCAAGGTCCTCAACCACGCCGGCTACTACACCGAGCCGACCCCGCGGAACGTGGCCGTCTCGCTGCTCAAGGCGAGGATCAACACCGACAAGAGCTCGCCCGACTACCTCACCCAGCAGCTCGACGGCGTCTACAACGACAGCGACCGGCGCAACTACCCGCTGTCCAGCTACTCGTACATGATCCTGCCGTTGAAGGTGCAGGGCACCTTCACCAAGGCCAAGGGCAAGACGCTCGGCGCCTTCTCCTACTACTTCATGTGCCAGGGCCAGCAGCAGGCACCCGATCTCGGCTACTCGCCGCTGCCCATCAACCTCGTGCAGGCCGGCTTCGACCAGATCCGCCGGATCCCCGGTGTGCAGACGCAGAACATCAACATCAAGGGCTGCAACAACCCGACCTTCACCGCCGACGGCCGCAACAAGCTCGCCGAGACGGCGCCCTACCCGGCGGCCTGCGACAAGCAGGGCGCCGCGCCCTGCACGACGGGCAGCGGGGGCGCCAAGTCCCACGGTGCCAGTGGGAGTTCGGGCGGCGGTTCGGGCGGTGGTTCGGCGAGCGGCGGCTCCGGCACGGGTGGTACCGCAGCGGGCGGCGGATCCGGCGCCGGCACGCAGCCGTCGGTCGACCCCGACACGGGCCAGATCCTCACTGCCGAGGGCAGCGGTGGCGGCTCCGCGACCGCGGGCGGCACCGTCGCCCTGGCCCAGCCCGTCGCGGTCGCCGGGCGCAGCGGCTGGACGAGCACACAGACGCTGATGGTGCTCGCCGCCTTCCTGGTCCTCGGCCTTGTCCTGCTGCCCTCGGTGGTCTCCCGGATGATCCGGCGCGCCTCGGGCGGAGGCCCGCGATGAACCGCCTACGACGTCTGCTCCTCCGTGTCGTCGCCGGAACCGCCGTCGGCGCGCTCGCCGGGTTCGCGGTCGCCCAGTCCGCGCCGCCCGCGACGGCCGCGGACACCGGGTCCGCCGTCACCGTCTCGGGCCGCGGCGAGTTCAAGGACATGAAGTTCACCGTCGGCCAGACCACCCATCTCACCAGCCAGGCCATCACGGTCTCCTGGACGGGTGGCACCCCGACCACGTTCGCGGGCACGCTGTTCAACACCGACTTCGTGCAGATCATGCAGTGCTGGGGCGACGACGACGGCACGGTCCCGTCCAACCCCGGCCCGCCGCGCACCCAGTGCCAGTACGGCGCCTCCCCGACCACCGGCCGGGGCAGCTGGCCGGGCAACGACTACGACGACACCCGCCAGGTCTTCTACAGCGCCGAACCCACCAACTACGGCCAGGACGAGCGGTACGGGGCGACCAACCCCAACGCTCCGGGCGAGGTCCCCTTCAAGCCGGTCAGCGGCGCCACCATCACCAGCAACACCCAGAACAACCCCTACTTCAGCCGCAACACCACCAACGAGGTCGACTTCGCCCGCACCGGTGCCGACGGCAGAGGCACCGAGAACTTCGAGGTACAGACCGCCAACGAGGCCCCCCACCTCGGCTGCGGCGAGCCGGTGAGGACCAACGGCGTCACCAGGCCCCGCTCCTGCTGGCTGGTGATCGTCCCGCAGGGCCACCTCGACCTGGACGGCAAGCCGTACGCCGACCACAGCCAGGTCAACGCGGGCTCCCCGGTCTCCTCCACCAACTGGAAGAACCGCGTCGCCATCCCCTTGGACTTCAACTCGGTCGGCACCAACTGCGCCCTCGGCGCGAAGGAACGCCCCACCACGGGCAGCGAGCTGGCCGCCGACGCGATGACCAGCTGGCAGACGGCCCTGTGCCCGACCGGGAAGGTCTACGGCTACACCGAGCTGGGCGAACCCGACACCCGCGCACGTCTGGGCAACGACGGCTCCTCCGGACTGGCCTTCACCACCCGGGCCTTGGGCGCCGACGCGGGCACGACCGCGCCCGGCGACAGCACCGTGTACGCGCCCACCGCGCTCTCGGGCACCGTCATCGGCTTCACCATCGAACGCCGGCCCAAGGCCGGAGCCTCCACGGCGACGCAGCGACTCGCCGGAAGCAAGGTCACCTCCATCGACCTCAACCCCCGGCTGGTCGCCAAACTGCTCACCGAGTCCTACCGCAACTCCCCCTGGGGAGCGGTCGTGGGCTCCACCGCCGCCAAGGGCTACGGCTGGGCGAAGAACAACCCGGCGGGTCTGGCGAGCGACCCCGAATTCATCGCGCTCAACCCCCAGTTCGCCGAGCTGTCGGTCGCCGAGACCCCGGCCACCGACACCGACCTGCTCACCTCGCTCGGCCACAGCGACTCGGCCCGCGCCGTGTGGCAGTGGATCGCCGCCGACAAGGACGCCCGCAACTTCCTCGCGGGGGTGTCCGACGACTGGGGCATGCGGGTCAACCCGTACTTCTCCACCAACGCCGACCTGAACCCGACCGGTTTCGCCTTCACCCCGGCCGACACCGACACCTACCCGAAGAGCGACCCCTGGTGCACGATCCCGCCGGGCACCGGGGCCACCGAGAAGCAGTGCATGATCGACTTCCATCCGTATGTGCCGGACATGCACGCCGGCGCGCTGCACACCCTGCGCGCCGACAGCCTGTGGAAGGCGAACTGGGACCCGCTGTCGAGCCCGCCCGCGTTCAAGACACCCGGCCCGCAGACCGTGGGCTCCCGGTTCATGATCACGATCACGGACGCGGCCTCCGCGGCCCGGTACGGCCTGCAGACCGCCCGGCTGCGCAACGCGGCGGGCGAGTTCGTGGCGCCGACGACCGCCTCCCTGACCACGGCCGCGAAGAGCGCCTCCGGCAAGGGCGTCGCCGAGATCAGCCCGTCGAACGTCAAGGCGAAGGGCGCCTTCCCGCTGGCCCAGCTGGTCTACGCGGCCCTCCGCCCGGCCAAGCTCGAGGCCGGCGCCCGCAAGGACTACGCGGCCCTGCTGACGTACGCGGCCGGCAGCGGACAGGTCAGCGGCGCCGACCCGGGCCGCCTGCCCGCCGGGTATGCCCCGCTGTCCAAGGCCCTGCGCACCCGCACGGCCCACGCGGCCGCCGCCCTTCTGCACTACACCGGGCCCTCCTCGGGCAAAGGGGGATCCGCCGGGACCGGCGGCTCAGGCACCGTCGGCACGGGCGCAAGCAGCGGCTCCGCCGGTGCGGCGGCAGGCGGTACGGGCGCCGGTGCGGGCGGCGCGAGTGCCACGCCCAGCGCGCAGGCGTCGTACGGCGGCGGGAAGGCCGTACAGACCACGGCCGCAGGCCGAACGCCCGCCGACCCGGCCAACCCCCTGCGCTATGCCGTACCCGTCGGTGCCGCCCTCGGCGCCGCGGCCGGCGCAGGCGCCCCCTTCGCCGGCGGAAACCGGCTGCGGCTGCCCCTGCGGGTGCCGCTCCCGGGCGGCCGCACGGTGACCGTCGTACCCCGGCTCGCCCTGCCCCAGCGGCTGCGCAGGCTGCTGCGGCCTTGAGAACGGGCGCCGAAGGGCGCCCCCACAGACGGCCGCCCGCCCCGAAAGGCAGTCGGGGCGGACGGCCGGTACCACCCTGCCAGATCCTCCCCTTCGCACAGTCACGGAGACTCTCGATGCGCAGAACGCGCTCTACGGCGGCGCTGGTCGCCGCCGCGGTGGTGGCCGGCGGCCTGGCTCTCGCGAGCCCGGCATACGCCGACCCGACGCCCGCCGGGACCTTCCGCCAGCTCGTCGGCGTGGGCTCCGACACCACCCAGGACGTGCTCAACGCCCTGGCCGGCGACACCGTCAACGGCAAGAGCTACGCCACGACCGCCGTGAAGTCGGCGTCCGGAGCGGGCGTCGCCTCCTACGACGCGATCGGCTCCGGCACGATCCAGACCCGCTCGGCCGGGCCGACCTTCACCCGGCCCAACGGCTCCGGCGCGGGCCGGCAGGCGCTCAGCGCGTCGCTCGACGGTGACAAGTTCCCCAACGGCGACGGTGTCGCCATCACCGGCCAGGTCGACTTCGCCCGCTCCTCCAGCGGCCCGACCAACTCCGGCACCGCGCTGACCTACATCCCGTTCGCGCGGGACGCGGTCGGTGTCGCCGTGCGCGGCTCCGGCCTGGACAACCTGTCCGCCGACCAGCTGCACGACATCTACAAGGCCGGCGGCGTGCGCACGCTGAACGGCCAGACCCTGCACCCGGTCCTCCCGCAGGCCAACTCGGGCACCCGCAAGTTCTTCCTCGCGGCGATCGGCCTGGACAGCAACACCGTCGACACGTCCCTGCCGACCGTCCAGGAGAACCAGGCGAACGCCGCGCTCACCCAGGACGGCACCCTCGTCCCGTTCTCCGTGGGCAGCTGGATCGCGCAGATCAACGGCGTCGCCCCCGACTACAGCAAGGACGCGGTCGCCACCGGCGCCCACCTGGCCAGTATCCAGCTGCCGGGCGACACCGGTGCCACCAGCCCGGTGACCACGGTGAACGGCAAGCTGGTCCCGGTCTCCGGCTACTACGAGAACGCCACCTTCGGCCGCGACGTCTACAACGTCGTCCCCACCCGCGCGGTCGACCCGACCAGCATCTTCTTCGACAAGGACCTCTACGACGTCTTCGTCACCAGCGGCAGCCACACCGCGGGCCTGGCCTCCGACGGCGCCGAGCACGTCATCTCGGACTTCGGCTTCCTGAACGAGTCGTACAACGGCTCGGTCAACCTGGCCAAGCACGCCAAGCAGGGCGGCCTGGAGAACGCGGGCGCCAACCTGGCCACTCCGGGCGCACCCACCCTGAAGGCGACCCCGGGCGACAAGAGCGTCAAGCTCAGCTGGAGCGCGCCGAACCCGGCCCCCGCCAACCCGGTCACCGACTACCGCGTCACGCTCAAGGACGCGGACGGCGCCGTCGTCGCCACCAAGGACGTCCCGGCGACCACGACGACGTACAGCTTCACGGGGCTGGCCCTCGGCACGTACACCGCCACCGTGACCGCCGCGAACGTCAACGGCCTGGGCACGGACGCCACTTGGACCGGCCCGGTCAAGTACACCAGCACCACGAGCGCCGCCGTCGCCACGACCCCGTACGGCAAGGCCCCGAAGGTCGCCGTCACCGTCACCGACAGCCACGGGATCGTCCCCAGCGGCACGGTGACCGTGAAGGAGGGCACCACGGTCCTCGGCACCGGCACCCTGAACACCTCCGGCAAGGCCACCATCGCCCTGTCGAACCACCTCAAGGTCGCCACGCACACGCTGACCGTCTCCTACGCGGGCAACGGCAAGCTGTACTCGTCCTCGGCGACGGCCACCCTGAAGGTCACCAAGGCGACCGCGTCCATCAGCACCACGGCGCCCACCTCGGTGAGCCACACCTCGCAGGCCAAGGTCACCGTCAAGGTCACCGCGACCGGCACCACGCCGGGCGGCACCGTGAAGATCTACGAGGGCACCAAGGTGATCGCCACCGGCACGCTGAGCGGCGGCAAGGTGACCCTCACCCTGCCGAGGCTGAGCCGCGGCACGCACACCCTGCACGCCTACTACGCGGGCTCCGCGACGGTCGCCGCCAAGTCCGGCGCCAACTTCACCGTCAAGTCCACCTGATCCACCTCCCACCGGGCTGCCGGGGAGGGCCCCTCCTCCCCGGCAGCCCCCCTCGAACCTCGCAAAGGAGGCGGGCCGCCGTGACGGTCGCCGTACCCCTCACGCTCACGCGCGCCCGGAGCGTCACCGTGGTCCGCCACCTCGCCCGGGGCAGCCTGCTCAGCCTGGCCGCCCTGCTGCTCGGCATCACCGCACAGCTGCTGCTGGTCAGCGGCGTCCAGGAACACTCCGCGCAGCACGCCGCGTTCGACGAGCTGCGCGGGCAACTCGCCCTGGGCACCGCCCCGGTGGCCCAGACCGACCAGCAGGGCAGACTGCTCGCCCCCGGCACGCCGGTCGCGATCGTCGACGTGCCCAGGCTGGGGATGACCCAGGTGGTCCGCGAAGGCACCGACTCCTCGGTCCTGACCGACGGCCCCGGCCACCGCCGGGACACCCCGATGCCCGGCCAGTCCGGCACCAGCGTCCTGATGGGCCGTGCCGCGGCCTACGGCGGCCCCTTCGCGAGACTCGCCTCGCTCACCGCGGGCGACAGGGTCACGGTGATCACCGGGCAGGGCAGGGCGACGTACCAGGTCCTCGACGTACGACGGGCCGGTGACCCGGCGCCCGCCGCCGCGCCCGCCGGCAAGGGCCGTCTCGTCCTGGTCACGGCCACCGGCGCCCGCTTCGTGCCGGCCGGCGTCCTGCGCGTCGACGCCGATCTGGTCTCCGCGCCGTTCCAGACCCCGCCGGCGGTGATCCGCTCCGGCACACTCCCCGGCTCCGAGGAGCCGCTGGCCCGTCCGTCCGGGGTGCCGTGGCCGCTGGTGATGTGGTTGCAGGCGCTGCTGCTCGCCGCGGTGGCCGCCGTATGGGCCTGGCACCGCTGGGGCCGCCACCAGACATGGATCGTCTTCGCCCCGGTCGTCGCGGTGCTGGGCCTCCAGGTCGCCACACGTATGACCGAACTCCTGCCCAACCTGATGTGAGGTGACCGCTATGACCGACACGATCGTCCTGCCGGCGGTGCAGACCGCCGCCCCCGCCACCCTCGAAGCCCGCGCCGTCTCGGCCTGGTTCGGCAGCCACCAGGTGCTCAGCCGCGTGTCGCTGACCATGCCCGCGGGCCGGGTGACCGCACTGATCGGCCCGTCCGGCTGCGGCAAGTCGACGTTCCTGCGCACGCTCAACCGCATGCACGAGCTGATCCCGGCGGCGCAGTTCGGCGGCGAGGTGCTCTTCGAGGGTGAGGACATCTACGACCCGTCCTGGCGCCTGACGGACGCCCGCCGGCGCATCGGCATGGTCTTCCAGAAGCCCAACCCCTTCCCCGCCATGTCGATCTACGACAACGTGGTGGCGGGCCTGCGCCTGACCGGCCGGCGCGTGGGGCGCGGCGAGAAGGACGAGCTGGTGGAGGAGTCCCTGTCCCGGGCCGGCCTGTGGAAGGAGGTCCACGACCGGCTCCGCAAGCCCGGCGGCGCGCTCTCCGGCGGACAGCAGCAACGCCTGTGCATCGCAAGGGCGTTGGCGGTACGCCCCCGAGTCCTTCTGATGGACGAGCCGTGCTCGGCCCTCGATCCCACCTCCACCCGCCGCGTCGAGGAGACGATCCAGGAACTGGCCGACGAGGTCACGGTCGTCATCGTCACCCACAACATGCAGCAGGCCGCCCGGGTCTCCCAGCAGTGCGCCTTCTTCCTCGCCGAACAGGGCACCCCCGGGGGAATCGTGGAGGCGGGCCCCACGGAGGACATCTTCGGCACCCCGCAGGACCAGCGCACGGCGGACTACGTGTCGGGCCGCTTCGGCTGACGCCCTTCTCCGACGTGGGCAGGCACAGGTGCAGGGTGTTCAGCGTCGCGCGTCGTAGGGGCGATGGTGCAGCCGGGCGGCCAGGACGGCCACGTCGTCCTCGGCGTGGCCGGCGTCGAGGCGGGCGAGCATGGTGTCGAGGACGGCCTCCACACCCGCGCCGCCTTCGATGCCGACGCCTGACAGCCTGGCCAAGGACTGATCGATGTCCTCGCCGCGACGCTCTACGAGCCCGTCCGTGAAGAGCATCAGCGTCTGGGACGACTCCAGCCGGTACGTGGCCGATTCGTAGCCCCCCAGGCCGGTGCCCAGCGGCGGGCCGACAGGAATCGGCAACAGGGCGGTACGACCCTGTCCGTCGATGACGGCTGGGGGCAGGTGTCCGGCGCTGGCCAGGGTCACCTGGCCGCGGTTGGGATCGAGGCGCGCGATCAGACAGGTGGCCGGTCGGCGGTCCGGCTCCCTGGAGGCGATGTCGTCGAGCTGGCGCAGCACGCGGTGAGGCGGCAGGTCGGCGGAGGCGATGTAGCGCAGAGAGGAGCGGTAGGCGGTCATGTCGACGGCCGCATCCAGGCCGTGCCCCATGACGTCGCCGACGATGAGCAGGGTCCGGCCGAAGTGCAGCCGGACGGCCTCGCACCAGTCGCCGCCGACCACGGCGCTCTGCCCGACCGGCAGGTAGCGGATGGCGACGTCCAGGTTGGGGTGCGGGCGGCCGGGGTCCGCGAGCAGGGCGCGCTGCAGCTTGCCGACGATGCCGCTGACCTGGTCGTGCTCCCGGGCATGCCGGATGTGGGCGGCGGCGTGCTCGGCGAGAAAGGCGAGGAATGCCGCCTCCAGGCCGGTGAAGGGTGCGACGCCCCGGGCGCACACAAGCGTGCCGTAGTGGTGCCCGTGGGTGGCCAGTGGCACGCACAAGGCGGGGCCGGGCCCGCCCGGCACCGGGCAAGCGGCCCTGTTCTCTTCCGGCCCCGGCGCCTCTTGTGTCGCAGGGGCGGCCCACCGGGCATCAGGCAGCACGGCCGGGTTCCCGCTGACGGCCTCGTATGCGATGCCGGTCTGCGTTCTCGGCCGCAGCAGCGCCGCGGTTCCGCCCGTCTGCCTGGCGGCCTCACGAGTCAGCTCCCCGCACGTGGTGCCTTCGTCCAGCGTGGTGCCGATCCGAGCCGCCGCCGTACGCAGCGCGGCCAGCTGCGATGACACGCCGAGGTCCTGGGCGGGCAGGCCCGGGTGCGCGACAGCCTCCTCCGCCGCCGGTTTTCGAAGCGAGTGGAACCATCCCACGACACCGAACACCCCAGAAAGGAATAAACAGACATAAAAAAGCTACCTGACGCCGAACGCCCGCACGGATCACGCGCGGGCCGGCGCCCAGCGGCGGGCGCAGGAGACGGCCTCAGGCATGCGAGGTCGGCAGGCTCACGGTGACGAGGGCTCCGCCCGCCGGCCGGTTGGCCAGGGTCACCCCGCCGCCATGGGATTCGGCGATCATCCCTACGACGAACAGGCCGAGCCCGGCGGCCTGCGCATCGGGGAGCCGGTCCGGTGGTGGACCGGCGAGCACGGCGCGCGGGAAGCCTTGGCCCTGATCGTGCACGCGCAGGTGCATCACGCCATCGACGCGGTCGGCGCCCAGGGTGATGCGGCCCGGGCCCGAGGGTCCTGAGTGGCGCAGGGCGTTGTCCAGGAGGTTGTGCAGGACCTGGCGCAGGCGAACCGGATCGAGGTCGGCCGTGGCTTCGGGGAGGCCGGGAGGTTCGACGGCGATGGTCGCTCCCTGGGCGACGGCACGGGTCCGGAACGCGTCGGCCGCGTGGGTGAGCAGCGGCTCGAGCGATACGGGCTCGCGACGCAGCGGGAGTCGGCCTCCTCGGGTACGGGCGAGGACGAGGAGGTCCTCGGCGAGGCCGACCAGCCGGTCGGTCTCGGCGGTGGCCGACCGTACGGCGGCTTCCAGCTCGGCCCGGTCGCGCGGACGTGCCGTGGCCAGTTCGAGCTGGGCCCTGAGCAGCGCCAGGGGCGTGCGCAGTTCGTGTCCGGCCATGTCGACGAAGCGGTGCTCGCGCTCCAGGGCCTCCTGGAGGCGGGCGAGCATGGCGTTGAGCGTGTCCGTGAGCCGGGCGAGTTCGTCCCGGGCCGGCGGAACGGTCAGCCGCCGCTCGGGCTCGGTCTCGGAGATCGCGGCAGCCTCCCGGCGGATGCGCTCGACCGGGCGCAGCGCGGCGCCTGCCAGCAGCCATCCGGCGTACGAGGACGCGAACAGGGCGAGCGGGCCGCCGGCGAGCAGCAGGACAAGGAGTCGGTGCAGGGCCTCCGCGCGGTCGCCGAGCGGTGCACCGACCACGAGGACGGCGTGCTGAGAGACCGCACCCGGCAGCCGGACCGGTACGGCGAGCAGCCGGGCCGGATCGTCGACACCCACGACTCGGCGGTCGAGGAAGACCGGCTTGTCGACGATACGGGTGGTGCCCGGCGGCAGCATCGGCGCCGCCGCGACGGCGGGGGTCGTCTCCACCACGTCGCCGCTCGGCGACAGGATCTGGCCGAACGACTCGTCGGGGTCGATGAGCCCGCGTCCCGCGTCCAGCGGCGCCCGCTCACGCTGGGTCAGCGAGCTGACCGAGGCCGCGGCCCGTGCGCGCAGGTCCAGGTCGATGGCGCGGGTCAGTTCCGTACCCATCCGGGTGTAGAGGAAAGCGCCCAGCGCAGTCATCAGCGCCGCCATCCCCAGGCAGAACGCGAGCGTCAGCCGGAGTCGGACGGGCAGCCTAGAGAACGCCGTGAGCATGGCCGGCCTGCTTCGCGCGCACTGTCCGGTCGGCCGAATCGTCGCGCAGCCAGTAGCCGGCGCCACGGGATGTGCGCAGGGACTGCCGTCCGAAGGGCCGGTCGATCTTCTGCCGGAGATAGCCGACGTACACCTCCACGACATTCGAGTCCGCGTCGAAGGTGAAGTCCCAGACGTGCTCGATCAGTTCGGACTTGGAGAGCACCTGGCCGGGCCGCCGCATCAGGCATTCCAGCAGGGCGAACTCCTTGGCCGTCAAGGTGATCGGCCTGCCGTCGCGGACCACTGAGCGGGTCGCCGGGTCGAGGCTGAGATCGCCCACGGTCAGCACGGCGGGCCGCTCGCGGGCGCCACGGCGCATCAGGGCACGCAGCCGGGACAGCAGCTCGGCGAGCGCGAAGGGTTTGACGAGGTAGTCGTCCGCGCCCAGGTCGAGGCCCCGTACACGGTCCTCGACGGCATCGCGCGCGGTGAGCAGCAGCACGGGCGCCCATGAGCCGGCGGCGCGCATCTCGCGCAGCACGCCGAACCCGTCCTTGCCCGGCAGCATCACGTCCAGGACGATCGCGTCGTAGTCGCTCTCCCCCGTGTACCAGAGGCCGTCCTCGCCGGTGGGGGCCACGTCGACCGCGAAGCCGTTCTCCGCAAGGCAGCGTCGCAGCAGCTCCGCCATGGGGGCTTCGTCCTCGACCACGAGAATCCGCATGGCGCCTCCTCGGACAGGCCCTGCTGTGTCCAGCGTAGTGCGCGTGGTTAAGAGGACGCTGAGTCGGCCGGGTGGGGCGCGTGGCCCGTCTCAGGGTCCCCTTAGCCCCGGGCGAGCAGGCTGGAAGCCCACCGCCTGACCAGGGAGTCGCCATGATCCGCATATCCACGGGCCGCTCCGATGCGGTGCGCACGGCGCTGGCTCTCACCGCCGTCGGCTGCGCGGCCGTACTCGTCTCGACGGCTTGTTCACCGGGTTCGAGCCCGCACCACGAGGCCACGGCGGCCACCCCGTCTCCGCACAGTTTCTCGGCGACCGTCGACAACCCGTGGTTCCCCCTCACCCCGGGACGGACCCTGGTGTACAGCGGCGTCAAGGACGGGGCGAAGTCCACCGAGTACCTCACCAGCAGCCGGGAGACCCAGAAGATCACCGGCATCCGCTGCCGTGTCGTACTGGACCGCCTCTACGTCGGCCGCACGCTTCATGAGGCCACGCGCGACTACTACGCCCAGGACGCCAACGGCAACGTCTGGTACTTCGGCGAGGACACCGCCGAACTCGATGCCCAGGGCAACATGGTCTCCACCGAGGGAACCTGGCACGCCGGCCAGAACGGCGCCCGGCCCGGCATCTTCCTCCCCGCCCACCCCGTGCCCGGGGCCGGCGGGCAGCAGGAGTACTACCCCGGCCAGGCCGAGGACCACTTCCAGGTCCTGAATCTCACCTCCCGCGTGTCCGTCCCGTACAAGAGCTTCACTGGCACCCTCCGCACCAAGGAATGGACACCACTGGAGCCCGGCGTCGTCGACAACAAGTACTACGCCAAGGGCATCGGCACGGTGAAGGAGATCACCGTGAAGGGCGGTCCCTTCGAAGAGAACGTGCTGGTCGCGGTCAGGGGTTAGGGGCGCGGGAGCACCTGGCGAAGGAGGGGGGACCCGGGGTTCTACTGGCCGGCCCGCCATGGTGACGATAGAAAAAGCCTGCGCCTACAGCGTTCTGCACGCCGTTGCCCACCTGCCCCCGATGCCACCGAGGAGTGCGCGATGGGAACGTACGAGGATGTCTTCCGCTCCAGTACCGAAGACCCGGACGGCTTCTGGCTGAGGGCCGCGGAGGGCATCGACTGGGATGTCGCTCCGCAACGCGCCCTGGATTCCTCCGGTGCGCCCTTCTACCGCTGGTTTCCCGACGGGCGGCTCAACGTCTGTTTCAACGCGCTCGACCGGCACGTCGAGGCCGGCCTGGGTGATCAGCCCGCTCTCGTCCACGACTCCCCCGTCACCGGCACGCGGCACACCTACACCTACGCACAGCTGAGGGACGAGGTGGCGGCCTTCGCCGGAGGCCTGACGCGGCTCGGCGTGGGGCACGGCGACCGGGTGGTCATCTATATGCCGATGATCCCCGAGGCGGCCATCGCCATGCTGGCCTGTGCCCGCATCGGTGCCATCCACTCGGTCGTCTTCGGCGGGTTCGCGCCGCCGGAACTCGCCGTCCGCATCGACGACGCCGCCCCGAAGGTGATCGTCTCCGCCTCGTGCGGCATCGAGGGCAAGCGGGTCATCCCGTACAAGCCGCTGCTGGACCGCGCGATCGAACTCGCCGGACACCGGCCGGAGAAGAGCGTGATCGTGCAACGGCCGCAGGAGCGAGCCGAGTTGGGGCCCGACGACCTCGACTGGGCCGAACTGGTGGCCACCGCGAAGCAGGTCGACTGTGTGCCGGTGGCCGCGACGGATCCGCTCTACATCCTCTACACGTCCGGGACGACGGGAAAGCCCAAGGGAGTCGTCCGCGACTGCGGCGGTTACGCGGTGGCCCTGCACTGGTCGATGGGCGCCGTGTACGACATCGGCCGGGGCGAGACCATGTTCACCGGCTCCGACGTGGGCTGGGTGGTCGGGCACTCGTACATCGTCTACGGCCCGCTGCTGGCCGGCGCCACGACCGTGCTGTACGAGGGCAAGCCGGTCGGCACGCCGGACGCGGGCCAGTTCTGGCGCGTCGCCGCCGAGTACGGCGTCAAGACCATGTTCACCGCGCCGACTGCCTTCCGGGCCATCAGGAAGGAGGACCCGAAGGGCGCCCTCGCCGCGGAGTACGACCTGTCCCGCCTGCGCTACCTCTTCCTCGCAGGCGAGCGCCTCGACCCCGAGACCTACCACTGGGCGAGCGCCCTCCTCGACATCCCGGTGATCGACCACTGGTGGCAGACGGAGACCGGCTGGCCCATCGTCGCCAACCCGGTCGGCATCGAGGCCGCCCCGGTCAAACCCGGTTCCCCCACCCGTCCGCTGCCGGGCTGGGACGTCCGCGTCCTGGACCCCTCCGGGCAGCCCGTGCCACCCGGTGTCGACGGCGCGATCGTCGTCAGACTGCCCCTGCCGCCCGGTGCGTTGCCCACTCTCTGGAACGACGACGACCGTTTCATCGGCTCCTACCTCTCGGCCTTCGACGGCTACTACCTCACCGGCGACAGCGGGCACATCGATGCCGACGGCTATGTGTTCGTCATGGGGCGCACCGACGACGTCATCAACGTCGCCGGACACCGGCTGTCCACCGGCAGCATGGAAGAGGTCCTGGCCACCCATCCCGACGTCGCCGAATGCGCCGTCATCGGCGTCGCCGACGCCCTCAAGGGACAGATCCCGCGCGGCCTCGTCGTCCTGAAGGCGGGCACCGTCCGCGAACCGGCCGAGGTCGAGGCCGAACTCGTCCAGCTGGTCCGCGAACACATCGGTGCCGTCGCCTCCCTCAAGGACGTCGCCGTCGTACGGGCCCTGCCCAAGACCCGCTCCGGAAAGATCCTGCGCAAGACGATGCGCGGCATCGCCGACGGCCTGGACGAGCCCATCCCCTCGACGGTGGACGACCCCAACGTCATCGAGGATCTGCGCCCTGTGCTGCGCCGCGGTCCCGGTCGCAACGTGTGAGCAACGCTCCTCGCCGGCGGGCCGGATCGGTGACGCGGGCCCGTGCGTGGTCGTCCGCGGCAGGCGGGACCCTGCCGCGGACGCGGGTCATCCCCGGCCGTCGGCGGGGGCGAGGACGATGTCGAAGCGGACCTGGGTCCAGGTGCCGTCGACGGCCCGCCCGTCGGGTGTCGGCGTGCCCGCCGGACGCCGGTCGAAGTCCTTGACCAGGGACTCCTTGACGCCGAAGACCGTGTCGGAGTCGAGCAGCTCGTCGCCCCGGACGAAGATGTGCGTGACCAGGGTGCGGCACCCGGGCGCCTCGACCATGAAGTGCAGGTGCGAGGCACGCATCGGCGAGCGGCCGGTCGCCGCCAGCATCCTGCCCACGGGGCCGTCGTGCGGGATCGGGTACGGCGTCGGTGTGACGCCCCAGAAGCGGTAGCTGCCGTCGGCCTCCGTGAACAGGTGCGCGCGGGCGGCCACCCGGTCGTCGTCGTACTGGACGTCGTAGAACCCGTCCTCGTCCGCCTCCCACACCTCGATCCTCGCCCCGGCGATCGGGTTGCCGTCGGCGTCGGAGACGGTCCCCTCGACCCAGCAGGGCTCGCCGGCGGCCCCGAAGGACAGGTCCCCGCCCGGCTCGACCCTCGGGGAGCCCTCGACGAAGAAGGGGCCGAAGACGGTGGCCTCGGTGGCGTCGCCGTAGGCCTCGTTGTTGATGGCGATCGTCTGCATCGACGCCCCGAGCGTGTCGGAGAGCAGGATGAACTCCTGGCGCTTGTCGTCGGTCAGATGACCGACGGCGGTGAGGAACTCGATGCCCTTGTTCCACTCCTCCTCGGTGAGGCGGACGTCGCGCAGGAAGGCGTGCAGGTGCTTGACGATCGCCTGCATCAGCTCCTTCAGGCGCGGGTCCTGGCAGGCGTCGAAGGAACGCTGTACGCGCGCGACCAGGTCTTCCTCCCTGGCCGCCTGCTCGGAGGACACATCGTGGAGCGTCATACGGGGTCACTTCCTTCCCAGGCCGCGCGCAGCAGCGCGGTCAGGTTCTCCTCGGTGACGGCAGTGGGGTTGCCGACGGGAACGGCGGCCAGGACGGGAGCGACCGCGCGGGCGATGCCGTCCTCGGGCATGCCGTAGTCGCGCAGCGCGCGCGGGGCGTTGAGCGTCTGGCGCAGTGCGGTGAGGCCTGCCACCGCCGTCCGGCTGCCGAAGGCCTCTGCGATGCGCCGCTCGGTCTCCGGTACGGCCGGGGCGTTGAAGGCGAGCACGTGCGGCAGCACCACGGCGTGGGTCTGGGCGTGCGGCAGGTTGAACATGCCGCCCAGCACATGGCAGATCTTGTGGTGCAGGCCCGAGCCGGCCGAGGCGAAGGCGACGGCGGCCAAGTAGGCGCCGTACAGCGTCTGTTCGCGCCCCTCCAGTCCGGCCGGGTCGGCGGCCACGGCGGGCAGGCCCTGGGCCAGGCCGCGGATTCCCTCGGCCGCCAGGGCACGGTCGACGGGGTCGGCGCGTGGCCCCCACATGGAGTCGACGCAGTGGGCCAGGGCGTTGAGCCCGCTGGCCACGGACATCTCCACCGGCAGGCTCGACAGCAGCGAGGCGTCGTAGACGATCGAGCGCGGCAGGACCCGCGGGTCGACCCCGGTCGTCTTCACCTCGCCCTCGGTCAGGCCCCAGACGTTCGTCGCCTCCGAACCGGCGTACGTGGTGGGGACGGCCACGATCGGCAGGCCGGTCGTCAGCGCCACCGCCTTGGCCAGGCCGGTCGTCGAGCCGCCGCCGACGCACACCAGCGCGTCCACGGAACCCTCCGTCGCGGCCTTCCGGGCGCGCTCGGCGACGTCGACCGGGACATGCATGACGACCTCGTCATGGCGCACCGCCACCGGCAGGTTCGCGCCGAGGCGGTCGGCGAAGGCCGCCTCCGCCGGTGCGGCGATCAGCATCACCTTCGTCGCCTTCAGCGCGGCCACCTCGGCGGCCACCGCGGCCGGCGCCGCGCCGGGGGCGAAGACGACCCGCTGCGGCAGGGTCTCGTGGATGAACCGCACGGTCACGCCTTTCCGAGCAGCTGGACGAGGGCGCCGCGCAGGGCCGCCTCGGGGTCGTCGGCGAGGCTCATCGAGCGCCAGGCGACGTGTTTGTCGGGGCGCACCAGGATCGCTCCGGACTCCTCGACCTCGCGCAGCTTGGCCCAGTCGTAGTAGAGGTCCGTCACCTCGCGGCCGGGGCCGATCACCACGGCTTCGATCGGGATACCGAGGTCCTGCGCGACCTTCTCGGCGGCACCGGCCCAGTCCTCACCGGCGATGCCCGTGAGCAGGGTCCAGCGGGTGTACGGCGCCAGGTCCATCAGGGCGAGTTTGGTGACGTTGTCGCCGACCCAGGCGTGCGGGAGGTGCGCGCCGGGGCTGGTGGACATGACGTGGTAGAGGTCCTCGTCCCTGCTCGGGGCGGGGCGGGTGCCGTCGGAGACGACGGCGGCGGACTCGTAGAACTGGCCGAGTTCGACGCCGTGCGCGTTGAACTCGTAGTTCTTGGTCTCCATCGCCGCCACCAGAGCGGCCCGCTTGGCCGCGCCCTCGGGGGTGTTGGCCTTCCGCTCCTCGATCAGGGCCCGCATCTCGTCCTCGTCCTTGGCGTCGAGGACGCCGAGGGCCCGGAAGATGTCGACGAACTCTCGGCTGGACTTGTTGGCCCGGGTGACGATCCGCTTCGCGACGGGCGCGCGCTCCACGGAGTACGTCTCCAGCAGCGAGGGGTCGGCCTGCCCGCGCAGCACGGCCGCGAGCTTCCAGGCCAGGTTGTAGGAGTCCTGGACGCTGGTGTTGGAGCCCAGGCCGTTGCTCGGCGGGTGCCGGTGGACGGCGTCGCCCGCGCAGAAGACACGGCCCTTGTGCAGGTGGGTGGCGTACATCTCGTTGTTGCCCCACAGGCTGGTGCCGGTGATCTCGACGTCGAGGTCCGGGATGCCCAGCAGCTGCCGCACGATGCGGATCGCCTCGGCCTCGTCGACCACGGGGGGCTCGGAGTCGATGTCGTAGCCCCACACGATGAGCCACTCGTTCCAGGGGCGGACCATCCGCACCAGACCCGCGCCGATGCCGCCGACGTTGGCCCCCGGCTGGATCACCCAGTAGAGGACGGACGGCCGGTGGCCGACGTAGGAGGCGATGTCGGCCTTGAAGGTGATGTTCATCGAACCGGCGATGTCCATCGCGCCCTCGTAGGGCAGGCCGATGTCCTCGGCGACCCGGGAGCGGGCGCCGTCGGCGCCGATGAGGTACTTCGCCCGGATGTCGTACTCCTGGCCGGTGAGCCGGTCACGGACCCGGACGGTGACGCCCGTGTCGTCCTGCGTGTGCGAGAGGTACTCCGTGGAGAAACGGGTCTGGGTGCCGCGGACGGTGGCGTTCTTGACGAGGATCGGTTCGAGATAGGTCTGCGGGATGTCGACGGTGAGACAGGGCGAGGCCAGCCGGTAGTCCGCCTCCCGGTCGGGCCGGGTGCCCCAGGTGTGGATACGGCCGATCTCCTCGCCCGCGATGGAGGTGCAGAAGACGGTGTCACCGACGAGTTCGTGGCCGGTGGCGTCGGCCAGCACCTGGTCCTCGATCCCCATGTCGCGGAAGATCTCCATCGCCCGCTGGTTGGTGATGTGCGCGCGGGGTGTGTTCGCGGTCCACCGGTACTTGGTGATCACGATGTTGTCGATGCCCAGGGTCGACAGGAACAGCGCCGCCGAGGCGCCGGCCGGGCCGGAGCCGACGATCAGGACATCGGTCTCGACGTGCGCCGATGTCGGGAGTCCGGTCTCTCGCTGACCGTCGTTGAACTCGGGCATGGGGCCTCTCGCCTTCTTCTCGCGGTGCTTTGAAGGCAGCGTGCCCCCGGCCGCGACCGCATCCGGCAGGACGGGGTGGAGGACGGCCGAAATCCGTATGACACGGCTGTTTCGAGGGCGCTTCGTCCTTGTGGCGCCCGTTGTCGCCTGCTTTCGTTCAATCCCGCTTCGCGGCCGTACGACGCAACTCGCCCGCGGTGATGCCGAACCGTGCGTGGAAGGTCTGCGAGAAGTGGGCGACCGAGCTGAATCCGCACCTGGCCGCAACGGTCGCCGTGCGCAGCTCGGCGGCGCCCGGCCCCGTCAGCAGGCCGTAGGCGACTTCGAGACGCCGGCCGAGAACGTAGCGCGGGAACGTCGTGCCCGCGTCGGCGAAGACGCGGGTCAGCTGACGGACGCTGATGCCCACGCTTTCGGCGACCTCGGGGGCCGACAGGCGCGGATCGTGCAGTCGGTCCTCGACGAGGGCGCAGGCGAGCGCGCGGTGGACGACGGGCGGACGCGTGGCCCCGTCGCTCACCAGCACGGACGCGAGGTCGACGAGGGCCTGCTCGTCCGGCCGGGTCGCGCCCTGGACACCGACGGCGCGTCCGACGAGGCGGGCGAGCGCGCGGCCGTACGGGTTGCTCTCGTCACGCCGGACGATGACCGGTTCCCCGAGGTGCACACCGTCCGGCAGCGCACCGCGGTCCACTCGCACCGCCAGTTCGTCCAGGCCCTGGCCGAACCCGCGGACGAAGCTGCCGTCGGCGTCGCAGACCAGGACGTCGCCGGGGCGGACGACCTGCCGCCGGCCGGCCTGCTGGAACAGGGCCTCCCCGCGCAGGGAGACATAGATCGCGACGGAGCCCGTGGGCCGCCGTTCGATGAGGTCGGCAGGACGCTCGACCACGTGCGCCGTGGTGCGCACGCGCGCCAGATGCACCCGCCCGAGGTCGAGGTTGTCCTCACGCGCCCGGAAGTCCTCACCTCCCGGTGCGCGACACATCAAGGCGATCAGGGCATCGGCGTTGTGCTCCTCCCAGGCCCGCAGCCGCTCCGCCGGCGCAAGGCGCGCCGTCGAGAACACCTGCGCCGGGCGGGGCGTTGCTGCGGGTGCCGGGTGCATGGGTCAGAGAGTAGGACCGCAATCCGGGGTTCCCAACCCGTCAGGCGAAGAAGGCGATCAAACGGGCCGAGAGTCACGACGTGTACGCCCGGATCCGCACCACGAAGTGACCGAAAAAGTTCCCGGCTCACGGCAACCCTGTGCAAGGCCTGTGACAACAAGGAAGCAGATCCGGCCGGTTCCGTGGGCCGGGGTCCGGCTTTCGGCTCATGAAGGGCATGCAAGGAGAACAGTCCTCCATGAACAACCCCACGAACGGCGGGCGCCGCGGGCGTCACCGCCGCCGCTGGACCGCCACCGGTCTGCTGCTCGGCGTGCCCGCCGTCCTCGTGCCGTATCTCCTGTACGCGCAGGAGGGGACTCGCAGGCCGCGACGGTCGACGGCGACGCCTACTACCGCCGGTCAGGCGCTTGCCCGCGAAGTAGACCCCCCGGCACCGGCCGCCACGACCGCGAGACCCGCCCCGCGAACATGGGAGTGCTGCTCGACGCGCCGGTCTCGGCGAGATCCCTGTTCGCGGTCGGACTGTTCGCCCTCGCGCCCGTGCCCGTGCCCGTGCCCGTGCCGGGCGCCGGCGTGGCGGACTCGCTGGGGCTCGGCGCCCCATCCGCACCGGGCGTGGCCGACTCACTGGGAGTCGGGGACGGGCCGGGCCCGTCGTTCTCCGCGAGCACCGCCGCGAAGGCGCCGGCGATCACCTCGTGGCCGTCGGCGTTGAGGTGCGGGTCCTTCTTCGTGCATGCCGGCCCATGCAGGCGGCCCCGTCCGGGGCGACGTGCCCGGCCGGTCATCTCGGCGGTGATCCGCTCCAGGTCCTCGCCGACCTGTTTGACCTCCTGGTACGTGAAACCGTTCACCCGGCTTCTCGGCGCCCAAGCAGCACACCGGCTCGGACGCCCCAGGCCACGGCAGGACACATTTCAGCCCGAACGCACCGGCCGGAGCGCCGTGCAGCGGGGGACGATCTAGGCTGGAAGCAGCCGCTGGAAACCAGCCCTGACGGGCACGGATGTCCGGACGGAGGCATGGCGCGTGGAGATGGCCGGCAACGAGGACGCCCCCACTGCCGTTGCCGTGGTGGGCCCCGACGGTTTGGTGAGCGGCTGGAGCGAGGGAGCCCGGCTGCTGCTGGGCTGGACGGCGCAGGAAACCGTCGGCCGCCCCGTGGCCGATCTGCTGGTCGACCCGCCGCCGCCCGGCTTTCCGGAGGGCTACGGCGTCGGCCCCGCCCCCACGGGCTCCATCCCCCTGCGCCACCGGGACGGCTCCACGCTGGACGCCGTGGTGGCGGCTCACCCGTTGTTCGGCCCCGACAGCCGGGTGCTGGGCCACGCGCTGACCATCCAGCGCTGGGGGCGGCGCCCGGTGATCGCCGACCGGGCCTTCGAGCAGAGCCCCTTCGCTCTGGGCGTGTACGACCCCCAGCTGCGGTTCCTGTGGATCAACGCCTCGTCGGCCCGGGTGATCGCCCACACGGAGGAGCAGGTGCTCGGCAAGAAGTACCGCGAGCTGTTCCCCGAATTCGACCGCACGCTGTTTCCCGAAAGGGACGACAAGCCCTACACAGACGCGCTCGCCCAAGTGGCGAGGACGGGCGAGCCCATGCGTCTCATCACCGTCTTCCAGCCGCTCGGCAGCAACTACGCCAATGCCTGGGCCACCAGCATCTGGCCCGTCCGGGATGCCGAGGGGAGGGTCCGCGCGGTCGCCAACTGGGGATTCGACATGAGCGCCGAGTACTGGGCCCGGCAACGCCTGCTCCTCCTCAACAAGGCCAGCGGCGGCATCGGCCGGACACTCGACGTGATCGGCACCGCCCAGGAACTGGCCGACACATCCGTGCCGGGATTCGCCGACCTCGTCACCGTGGATCTCTTCGACGAGGTGCTGCGCGGGGAGGAGCCCCCTTCCGTGTCCGCGTCGGGCCCCGGAGAGACGATCGTGCTCAGCCGTGCCACCCGGCACAGGGCGAACGAGGACACCGAGCCCGCCTCCGGTCCCACGACGCCGGTCGGCCACCCTCGCGGTTCTGTCGCCGCCCGCTGCATGACCACGGGCAGGTCCACGGTGGAACTCGCCGGCGAACCGGGCGAGGGCGGCGAATGGGCCTTCGGGCCCGGTCTCGCCGCCGACCCGGCCCACTGGCCGCCGGACAACCCGGTGATCGACGAGTCCCTTGCCGCGGAAGGGCTGACCGGCAGGATCACCGTGCCGCTCCGGGCCCGTGGCGCGCTGCTCGGCGTCGTCGCCTTCTCCCGCCTCGACCGGCCCGAGGCCTTCACCGCCGACGACCTGATCCTCGCCGAGGAGCTGACCGCCAAGGCAGCCGTGGCCATCGACAACGCCCGCCGGTACTCGCACGAGCGCACGACGGCGCTCACCCTGCAGCGCAGCCTCCTGCCGCAGGGGCTGCCCAGCCAGGAGGCGGTCGAGGTGGCATCCCGCTACCTGCCCGCCGGGACGGGCGCGGAGGTGGGGGGTGACTGGTTCGACGTCATTCCGCTGTCCGGCGCCCGGGTCGCCCTGGTCGTCGGCGATGTCGTCGGTCACGGACTGCACGCCTCGGCCAGCATGGGCCGACTGCGTACGGCGGTGCGTACCCTCGCCGACGTCGACCTGCCGCCGGACGAGCTGCTGACCCACCTGGACGACCTGGTCCTGCACCTCGCCAGCGACCTCCAGGCCATCGGCGACTTCCAGCCGACGGGCGAGACGGGGGCCACCTGCCTGTACACGGTCTACGACCCGGTCTCCCGCCGCCTCACGCTGGCCAGCGCCGGCCATCCCCTGCCATTGATCATCTCCCCGGACGGCGCCAGGAGCCCGGTACCCGCCCATGCGGGGCCACCGCTCGGCATCGGGGGTCTGCCTTTCGAGGCCACCGAGCTGGAGCTGCCCGAGGGCAGCCTGCTGACCCTCTACACCGACGGACTGCTGGAAAGCCGCGAGCGCGACGTCGAGGAAGGGATCGCCGAACTGCATCGGGTCCTGAACCGCTCGACCACCTCACTGGAGGCCCTGTGCGACACGGTGATCGACGCCATGCTCCCCGAACGCCGTACGGACGACGCCGCCCTGCTCCTCGCTCGCACTCGCGCGCTGGATCCCCGCCACGTCGCCGACTGGGACATCGAGCCCGACACCGCCCAGGTGCCGCGGGCCAGGAAGTTCGCCGTCGACCAGGTGGACGCCTGGGGCCTGGAGGAGGCCGCCTTCGTCACCGAACTGGTCGTCAGCGAGCTGGTCACCAACGCCATCCGATACGGTGAGCCGCCGATCAAGCTGCGGCTGATCCGCGACACCTCCCTGATCTGCGAGGTCTCCGACGCCAGCAACACCGCTCCGCACCTGCGCCGGGCCCGCGCCTTCGACGAGGGCGGCCGGGGCCTGTTGCTCGTCGCCCAGCTCACCCAGGGCTGGGGCACCCGGCACACGACCAACGGCAAGACCATCTGGTGCGCGCAGTCCCTCCCCGAGCCGCACTGATCGCCGGGTCAAGGGCCGGAGCCGTCCTCCAGCTTCTCGAAGAAGAACTCGTGTTTGAGGAAGGAGACGTCGTACTCGTGGCCGGGCTGCGGTGGCAGCAGTTGGGCGGCCTGGAACAGGCGCCAGCCGTCGTGCAGTGCGGCAAGACCTGTGGCGTAGGGCGGCTCGTCGCTGTCACCGGTCGTCGGACGGGTCCGGCCGGTCCCGTCGTACCGGGACCAGCCCACCACGTGGGAGTCCAGCGCGGACGTCGCGAGATAGAGGACCAGAACCTGCTGCCTCATGCGTGACTCCTGCTCGGGATCGGCCGGTTGCTGACGCGCGTGACCCAGTACTCGACGTCGAACGAGTCGTCACCGGTCAGGGCCCGCCACAGCAGGACCCGGTTGTAGATCTCCAGTCGGGCCGTGGCCTGCTCGTACCAGGGGAAGTACCTGTTGAGTTCAGCGGTCACCGCAGGGTCGTGCAGGTCGGAGAGGTCCCACAGACGCACCTGCGGCACGGTCGGATTGAGCCGGAGCTTGTACATGTACCGACGGCCCGCGGTGTCGTTGCGGCGGCCACCGTGCCAGATGCCGTGGTGCACAAGGACGACGGTGCCTGCCGGGCAGGTCAGACGGGTCTGCCCCTTGAGGTTCTGGACGCGGCCGACGTCCGTCTCGTTGATCCTGCGCAGATGGCTTCCGGGCACGCTGAGGGTGCCGCCCATCTCGGCGGTCACCTCGTGCGGGTAGTACATGAGCTGGATGTCGAACGCGTCCGGCCGCACATCGATGATCGCATCTGCGTGCAGCGGCTGCGCCTGTCCCTCGTGCGGCTCGCGCACATGAACCGCATGGTGGTCGACGGTGGGCTCGGGGCCGACCAGGCTCTCGACGGCGCCCGCGACGACCGGCAGGGCGAGCAGCTCGTGGACGAAGGTGTCCGGCGCGAACGCCCCGCCCAGCGGAGTGCCGTAGGGCACTTCCGGCAGGCCCTCGGTCAGGGCCGCGATGGCCCGATCATTGATCTCCTGTGGCACCACCCCGTCCAGGCGCAGGAATCCCTGCGCGACGAAGCGCGCCACCTGAACCGATGTCAGGAGTCGCTTGCTGGTTGACATACGACGAACGTACGTGCCGGGTCCGTTCCGGTCGTGGGCTGAAATCATCCAGTGCTGGTAGTTTTCCATCCTCGTGAAACACGTGACATTGCGGCTCGACGAGGCGCCCACCGTGGTCGCTGCCGGTATCGGGGTGCACGGCGTCTCCACCACCCACGACGTCTTCCGGCTGCCCGATCTGTGGCAGCTGCATCTCTACCACTACGAGGGTGCTCTGTCCCTCGGGCAGTCGGTCCACCCCATACGCCCCGGCCACGTCAGCCTGGTGCCGCCGAACACCGAGGTGCACTTTCACTACCGGGGCAGGTCGGAGCATTTCTACGTCCATCTGCGGCTGCCCGACGGCGGAACCACGCGGGTGGTGCCGGTGATGCAGGACGCCGCGGCCGAGAGCACCCGCCTGGCCGATCTGCTGCGACACGCCGTCACGGCCATGCCGACCTCTCCCCCGCGAGCCACGGCCGAGGTCTGGACCGCTCTGTGGCGCATCGCCGAGTTGGCGAGGGGCGAGGGAGCCGGGCGCCGCCATCCCTTCGTGGCCGCCGCACAGGCCTATGTCGAGGAACACCTGGCCGGACCGGTGTCCGTGCCGGACGTCGCTCACGCCGTCGGAATCTCCCACACACACCTGACGCGTGTGTTCCGTGCCGAGACCGGCCTGACGGTCGTGTCGTACATCCGGCACCGACGCCTTCAACGCGCCCGCCACCTCCTGTTGTCGTCCACCCTTTCCATCACCGCCGTCGCCGCGGCCGTGGGCATCGCCGACCTCCAGGCCTTCAACAAGGCCTGCCGCCGTGAACTCGGCGCGAGCCCACGTGACGTACGTGCCCACGCCCTTGCGGGGCTGGACGTCAGGGATGCCGCCGGGGCGGTGCCGGTCAGCCGACCGGGCTGAACGTCCACAGCAGGTTGGTGCTCTGCTGCCACGTCCACTGCTTGGTCACGGACCCTTCTGCGACCATTCCGCCGCCGTCGAGGACCAGTCCCGTGCTGCGGTTGGCGATCGAGTACTGGCCTTGGCCGCGGTGGATGATCTGCCACTGCTGGGTGTTGCTGCCGTCCCACGCCTTCTGCCGGGCCGGGTCGCCGTTGCCGGTGGCGCCCCAGCCGTCGGCCACCATGCCGTTGGTGCGGTTGACGAGCCGGTAGTAGCCGTTTCCGAGTTCGACTGCCTGCCACTGGAGATTGGTGCTGTTCACCGCCTCCCACTGCTTCAGGTTCGAGCCGCTCGCGACATTGCCACCGCTGTCCAGCACCAGGTGGTTGGTGACATTGGTCAGGCGGTAGAACTTGTCGGGCCTGAACGTCACCTTCAGTGATCTGATCGCGTCATTGTTGCCGGTCGCCACGAGGTCGGGGGTGTTCGAGGTGAACGTCCAGGCGGTGCCGGTGAAGTTGTCGCCGGAGTAGCCCGTCACCTGGTAGCCGTCGGGTACCAGGACGGAGGAGGCCATGGCGGGCCCCAGCCCGGCGGCGGACAGCTGGGAGGAGGTGTAGCCACCCAGCGGCAGAACGGCGCTGGTGCCCTGGTAGTCGACGTTCTGGAACACGGCCGCGGAAACCCTGATGGGCATGCCCAGGACCTCGACGCACACCACACTGACGCTGGCGTCCGGCGCGGTGGCCGGCACGGTGACGTCGATGGTGCCGCCGCCGACGGTGTACGGAAGCGGGGCCGAGGGGTCGTTCAGCAGATAGACGCGGCGGATCGTGTTGTCGAGCGCCGGGATCTGGAGCCGGCCGTTCGTGGGCCAGGTGAAGACGTGGGCGAAGAGCTTGCCGTTCTTCTTGGTCACCTTCCCCCACGCCGGTTCGGTGGCGAACGGGCTGCCGCTGGTGCCGTGAATGCTGTCGCTGTACGTCGACATCCACGAGGCCAGGCCGTTCAGGACGGTCTCCGTTCCGGCGGTGACCAGGCCCTCGCCCGTGGGGCCGATGTTCAACAGATAGTTGCCGTCCCGGGAGACCACCGTGACGAGTTCCCGGACGAGGTCCTTCAAGGGCCGGTAGCGGGTCTCATAGCTCGCGTTGTAACCCCACGAGCCGTTCATGGTGGCGCACTTCTCCCACTGCCGGTCCATCGGCTGGGCAGGTATCCCGAACTCCGCGACCGCGTAGTCGCCGAGACCCAGGTCCCGCTTGACCCGTTCGTTGACGATGAGGCCGGGCTTGCGGGCGATCAGCCAGTTGTAGAGGTCGACGCCGTCCGATTTCAGCCACCAGTCCGTAAGGGTGGGGCTGGAAGGCTCGCCGGACCAGTCGCCGTCGAACCACAGCAGCGCCGGGTCGTAGCGGTCCAGGAGTTCCTGGAGCTGCGCCTTCATGTCGGCGATGTAGGCGGTGCGGGCGGCCTGCGAGGACATCGTGGTGAGACCGCCCTGGTGACGGTCGACCTGTGAAGGATGGTTCCAGTCGAGGATGGAGTAGTACAGGCAGAACTTGATCCCACGGCTCTCGCACTCCCTCTTGAGGTCCCCGAGCAGGTCGGTCTGGAAGCCGCTGTAGTCGTGCAGGTTGTACAGCTTGGTGCCGGTGGTGTCGGTGAAGCTCGCCACGTCGGAGTTCCACATCGCGAAGCCCTCGTGGTGCTTGGCGGTGATCACGAGGTACTTCATGCCGGCGTTCTTGGCCAGTTCGGCGACGGCGGCGGCGTTGAACCGGGTCGGGTTGAAGTTCTTGCTGACCTGGGTCTGGTAGTTCTCCTTCGTCCACCGCTGACTGTCGAAAGCCCACTCCCCCTGGCCGAGCTGCGAGTAGGACCCGAAGTGGATGAACATCCCGAACCTGGCCTGGTACCACCAGTCCATCTTCGAGGGGACGGCGTACGCCTCGGCGGACGAGGGCCACAGGATCTGCGGCAGTCCGAAGGCCGCCACTCCCCCGGCAAGGGCGGCGGCCTTCATCAGAGAGCGTCTGCTGAGGGAGGCAGAGGACATGGGGCGGCTCCATGGATCGGGGGATGACGGCGTGATACATCGGATGGATTTATAGGAGACGTAGGATGGCAGCGTCTATAGCCGGGGCGAGATTGACTCAAAGTGGGGAACTGGCCAGCGTTTTGGAAGGCTTAACGTCCCACTTGACCAACAAATGAAGCGCCATACATAGGATCTATCAGGTGACAGGTGGTTCGTGTCCTGGAGCCGTGTCAGATCCTCGTCGGCGATGTCGCATCAACGGCGGGCCACCGGCGGTGGGGGCGCTTCCGCGCGGGTTCCTCGCGGCGGAGCCGGCCCCGTGACCTCCACGGTGGCCGGACGCAGCAGTTGCTCGCCGAGCCGGTAACCGGAGCGGAGGACGGTCGAGCACACCAGGCGGTCCCGGTCGGAGACCTGGTACGTCAGGGCGTCGTGACAGGCGGGGTCGAACGGATCGCCCACCTCACCGAACGACGTCACGCCCAGCGAGCCGAGCTGGTCCTTCAGGCTGTCGGCGATGTCCTTGAGGCCGGGCGTGAGCGGTTCGTGCGCGCACGCCCGGTCGACGGCGTCCAGGACCGGCAGCAGCGCCCGGAGCACGTTGGCCACCGCGATCTCGCGGACGGCCAGGCGGTCCCGCCGCACCCGCTTGCGGTAGTTGTCGTACTCGGCCTTCACCCGCTGCAGGTCGGCGGTCCGCTCCTCCACCAGGCGCCGCAGTTGCTGCAGTTCGGTGCTCTGCGGCCCACTCCCGGTCATCGTCAGCCGGCCTCCGGCTTGTCGTCGTCGACGATCTCGGCGTCCACCACCTCGTCCTCCGACGAGCCACCGGCCGTGCCCCCTGCCGGCTCCCCGGCCGCCGTCGGCTGCTCGGCCCGCGACTTCTCGTACAGGGCGGTGCCGATCTTCTGCGCGGCCTGAGAGGCACGGTCGATCGCCTGGCGGATCGCCGCCGTGTCCGTGTTCTCGTCCTTCAGCTTCTCCTTCAGGTCGGCCAGCGCGGTCTCCGTCTCGCTCTTCGCGTCGGCCGGGATGTTGTCCGCGTTGTCCGTGAGGAGCTTCTCGGTCGAGTAGACGAGCTGCTCACCCTGGTTGCGGGTCTCGGCGCCCTCCCTGCGGCGCCGGTCCTCCTCGGCGTGCTGCTCGGCCTCGCGGACCATGCGGTCGATGTCGTCCTTGGGCAGCGCGGAGCCGCCGGTGACGGTCATCTTCTGCTCCTTGCCGGTACCGAGGTCCTTGGCGGAGACATGCATGATGCCGTTGGCGTCGATGTCGAAGGCGACCTCGATCTGCGGCAGCCCGCGCGGGGCCGGGGCGATGCCGGTCAGCTCGAACATGCCGAGCTTCTTGTTGTACGCGGCGATCTCGCGCTCGCCCTGGTAGACCTGGATCGTCACCGACGGCTGGTTGTCCTCGGCCGTGGTGAAGATCTCCGAACGGCGGGTCGGGATGGTCGTGTTGCGCTCGATCAGCTTGGTCATGATGCCGCCCTTGGTCTCGATGCCGAGGGACAGCGGGGTGACGTCGAGCAGCAGGACGTCCTTGACCTCGCCCTTGAGCACGCCGGCCTGCAGGCTGGCACCGACGGCCACGACCTCGTCCGGGTTGACGCCCTTGTGCGGGTCCTTGCCGGTCAACTCCTTCACCAGCTGGGTCACCGCAGGCATGCGCGTCGAGCCGCCGACCAGGACGACGTGGTCGATGTCGGACACCTTGATCCCGGCGTCCTTGATCGCGTTGTGGAAAGGTGCCTTGCAGCGCTCCAGCAGATCGGCGGTCAGCTGCTCGAACTGGGCCCGGGTCATCCTCTCGTCGAGATGCAGCGGGCCCTCGGCGGACGCGGTGACGTAGGGCAGGTTGATGGTGGTCTCCGACGAGCTGGACAGCTCGATCTTCGCCTTCTCCGCCGCCTCGCGCAGCCGCTGCACGGCCATCTTGTCCTTGGACAGGTCCACGCCGTAATGGTTCTTGAACTGCTTGACCAGGTGGTCGACGATCCGCTGGTCCCAGTCGTCACCGCCCAGGTGCGTGTCGCCGTTGGTGGCCTTCACCTCGATGACGCCCTCACCCATCTCCAGCAGCGACACGTCGAAGGTGCCGCCGCCGAGGTCGAAGACGAGGACCGTCTGGTCGTTCTCCTTGTCCAGCCCGTAGGCCAGCGCGGCGGCCGTCGGCTCGTTGATGATCCTCAGGACGTTAAGACCAGCGATCTCACCGGCCTCCTTCGTCGCCTGCCGCTGGGCGTCGTCGAAGTACGCGGGCACGGTGATCACCGCGTCGGTCACGTCCTCGCCGAGATAGGACTCCGCGTCCCGCTTCAGCTTCTGCAGCACGCGTGCGGAGATCTCCTGCGCGGTGTACCGCTTGCCGTCGATGCTGCCGTGCTCCGGGAACCGCCACGCGTGGTCCCCCATGTACCTCTTCACGGAGCGCGCGGTGCGCTCCACGTTCGTCACGGCCTGCCGCTTGGCGACCTCGCCGACCAGCACCTCGCCGTTCTTGGCGAACGCCACCACCGAGGGCGTGGTCCGCGCGCCTTCCGTGTTCGTGATGACCGTGGGCTCGCCGCCCTCGAGGACCGAGACCACCGAGTTCGTCGTTCCCAGGTCGATACCGACCGAGCGCGCCATCTCGCTCTTCCTCCTCACCCATGCGCTGCTTCACGTCTCCGGTCAGTCGGCGTCATCCGGACGGCCGCTTCCACCGGACGGGACCGGCGCGCAGCAGGGGCTCGGGACGGGCCTCCCCCAGCACCACCACGTACCGCGGGGCGGGACCGGCCGGCCGCACGAAGACAGGTCCGCGGTCGTCTGCCCGCTCCGCCGTTCGTTCGTACGTCCGGTCGTACGTCCGGTCGTAGGCCGCGCGCAGGACCGGATCGCGGAGCGTCTCGTACGCCGCCCGTGCCTCACCGAACCGTTCGGCGGTGGCCGCGTCCACACGCGTGTCGGGACGCAGTTCCCACACCCGGGCCCGGAAGGCGGCGGTGATCGCCTCGGCCGTCGCCGAGGGCTCCACCCCCAGCACCGCATACAGGTCCGCTCCGCGATCTCGTGCCTGCATTCCCGGCCACCTCCTCACCTGCTGCGAGCTGCGGCTTCATCCTCACTTGCCTTCAGTCCTGAAATAAAACTTGAGCCCGTCGTTGTCAAGGCTTGCTTTGGAGCACCGGTCACGCCACGCCACATCGGTCAAGCCATGATCGGGCCGAATTTCGGCCACGACTTGCTCAGAAACAGCACATCAATGCCTCAGGAAGGGCAAAGAAACGTCCCTGATTCAACTGCCACCTTGTTGTCGTGACCGCGACATCCATACGTTCTGCGCGATCACGGTGCACACCCCGCACCGAGGTCGCACCGCGCACCCCCCACAGCCCTTCCCGGTTCACCCACGATGTGAAGGACGTACGTTGCGCAGAACCGTTTCCCTCACCGCCGTGGCCACGCTCGCCACGGCCGCCCTCGCTCTGACCGCCCCGCTCGGCCAGGCAGCCCAGGCCACCACCACCCCGTCCCACGGCGTCACCGTCGCCCACGCCTGTGCGACACCGACGAAGAAGGGCGAGATGGCCTGCAACGCCCTTCAGGTCACCTCCGGCACCCCGAAGTCGGCACACGCCGAGAGCGACCTGACGGCCGCCGCCGCGCCCTCCGGCTACGGCCCCGCCTCGCTGCAGTCGGCGTACAACCTGCCCTCCGCGAGCGGAGGTTCGGGCCAGACGGTGGCGATCGTCGACGCCTACGACGACCCCAACGCCGAGGCCGACCTCGCCACCTACCGCTCCCAGTACGGCCTGCCCGCCTGCACCACCGCCAACGGCTGTTTCAAGAAGGTCGGCCAGAGCGGCGGCACCAGCTACCCGCGCGGCGACTCCGGCTGGGCCGAGGAGATATCCCTCGACCTCGACATGGTCAGCGCGGCCTGCCCGAACTGCAAGATCCTGCTGGTGGAGGCCAGTTCGGCGAGCATGACCAACCTCGGCACGGCCGTCAACACCGCCGTGCGGCTGGGCGCGAAGTTCGTCTCCAACAGCTACGGCGGCTCCGAGTCCTCCAGCGACGCGACGTACGACTCCAGCTACTTCAACCACCCGGGCGTCGCCATCACCGTCTCCTCCGGCGACAACGGCTACGGCGTGGAGTACCCGGCCGCGTCCAAGTACGTGACGGCGGTGGGCGGTACGTCCCTGAAGACCGCGTCGAACTCGCGCGGCTGGACCGACACCGTGTGGAGCGGTGCGGGCTCCGGCTGCTCCACGTACGACGCCAAGCCCAGCTGGCAGAAGGACACCGGCTGCACCAACCGCACGGTGGCGGACGTGTCCGCGGTCGCCGACCCGAACACCGGTGTCGCGGTCTACGACAGCTACCGCTCGGCCACCGGCTGGATGGTCTTCGGCGGCACCAGCGCCTCCTCCCCGCTGATCGCGGCGACCTACGCACTGGGCGGCGCCCCGTCCGCCGGCTCCTACCCCGCATCCTTCCCGTACGCGCACACCTCGGCGCTGTACGACGTCACCAGCGGCTCCAACGGCAGCTGCGGCGGCTCGTACCTCTGCACCGGCACCACCGGGTACGACGGTCCGTCCGGGCTCGGTGTACCGAACGGGACGGCCGCGTTCACCGGCTGAACACCCGTATGACGTGAACCGGTCGGAGCCGACGGCGACGTCGGCTCCGACTCAGCCCCAGGCCCCCACCGGCACGAACGAACTGCCCTGCCGGGAAGGTCGGGGTGCCGTCGTTCGCGTCGAAGCGGCTCCGGAAGTCGTAGCGGCGCAGGTGGTTGCCGGACGCGTCACGGAAGGAGAAGGCGTTCGAGTCGGCCAGGCCCGGCACGACCGTGAAGGTGACCAGATGTCCGATATATCGAGCATGGTTCGACATATCGGCCAAAAGGTGAAGGTGGGGGCCGTGTGCGTCAATGGATTGAGCAGGGCCGGATGGCACCTGTGCGACGGTTGCGTTCCCGGCGAATCGCCGCCGAGGGAAGGGATGTTCGAGATGCCGTACCGCTTCGGCCCATAGGACGTTACCGTTCAGTAGACAACGCCGTTCCGGAGAGGTGTCCCGTATGACGCTCGACCGTGCCGCAGGCCTGGCGGAGTCCGCCCGAGCCCTCGCCGAGGGGGAGACCACCTCCCGCGCGCTCGTCGAGCAGGCCCTCGCGCGGATCGAGGCGACGCAGTCCACCCTCAACGCCTTCCGGATCGTGCGCGCCGAAGCCGCCCTGGCCGAGGCCGACGCGGCGGACCGGCAACTGGCCGCCGGGGTGCGCACACCGCTGCTCGGCGTGCCCGTCGCCGTCAAGGACGACATGGACGTGGCCGGCGAGCCGACCGCCTTCGGCTGCGACGGGGAGTTCCCGCCGGTCGCGGAGGACGGCGAGGCCGTACGCCGGTTGCGCGCGGCCGGGGCTGTGATCGTCGGCAAGACCAACACCTGCGAGTTCGGGCAGTGGCCCTTCACCGAGGGGCCCGCCTTCGGCGCGACGCGCAATCCGTGGCATCCGGAGCACACGCCCGGCGGCTCGTCCGGCGGGTCGGCCGCGGCCGTCGCCGCCGGTCTGGTGCCCGCCGCGCTCGGCTCCGACGGCGCCGGATCCGTGCGCATCCCCGCCTCCTGGACCCACCTCGTCGGCATCAAGCCGCAGCGCGGCCGCATCTCCACCTGGCCGCGCGGCGAGTCGTTCCAGGGCATCACCGTCAACGGCACCCTCGCCCGCACGGTCGCGGACGCGGCCCTGCTCCTGGACGCCGCGAGCGGCAACCACGAGCGCGATCCGCACCGGCCGGAAGCCATCAACGCCCTGGAGGCGGTGGGCCGCGAGCCCGGGCGGCTGCGTATTGCGCTCTCCCTCAAGCCGCCGTTCACCGCCGTGCCGGCCCGCCTCCAGCCGGAGATCCGCGCCCGCGTGCTCCAACTGGCCGAACAGCTCAGCGCGTTGGGGCATGTCGTGGAGGAGGCCGACCCGCCCTACGGGCAGATCGGGCTCACCTTCGTCCCCCGCGCCACCGCCGGCATCGCAGAGCGCGTGGCCGAGACGCCGTTCCCCGCACTCCTTGACCGGCGCACCCGTGAGGCCGCCCGGCTCGGCCGACTGCTCGGCGGGGTGCCGCTGAAGGCGGCGCGGCGTGCGGAGGCTGTGCTGCAGCGCCGTATCGGCACCTTCTTCGAGTCGTACGACGTCGTCCTCGCGCCCACGACCGCCGCTCCCCCGCCGCGCATCGGCGCGATGCTGTCGTTGAGCGGTTTCGCCACCGATCGCGCGATGATCGCCGCCTGCCCGTACGCCTGGCCGTGGAACGTGCTGGGCTGGCCCGGGATCAACGTGCCCGCCGGGTTCGTGAACGGCGGGCTGCCCGTGGGGGCGCAGCTGCTCGGGCCGGCCGGCAGCGAGCCCCTGCTGATCTCGCTCGCCGCGCAACTGGAGGGGGAGCTGCACTGGCACGAGGCGTGGCCGCCGCTGCGGGCCGTCACGGACTCCCCGGCGGCGTAGGCGGGTTCGGCCCGTACCCTGTGACCATGGACGATGCGTCGATGGTCGGGCTCATGGGGCGGGTCACCGGTACGGTCGGGCCCGGTCTCGTCGGCGAGGTGATCGTCCGGGTGCGGGGCGGGGCCGAGCACTTCCTCGCGTACGCCGCCACCGGAAGCGACCGGATCGAGCGGGGCACGGTCGTGATGGTCGTCGAGTACCTGCCGCCCAGGACCGTCTACGTCACCGCCGCATACGACAGTTGAGCATGCTCCGCCCCAGGTGAGAGCCCTGGCAAGAGGTGGGCGTCAAGAAAACGACAAGGATTCACCGGCGTCTTCTCACCGGCCTCGCGCAGGAGCACACTCCCTTCGTTCGGTGCCGAAAGGGCACCATGCAAAGGGGGCGTATGCCGATGGTTGTCGGCGTCGTTGCGGGAGTGGTGGTTGCCTCCATTCTCGTTCTGATCGGTCTGTTCAAGCTCATGTGGCGCGTCGCCGAGCCCAACGAGGCGCTCGTCATCTCCGGCTCGAAGCACAAGACGGAGGGGCTCGGGGAGGGTATGGGATTCCGCATCGTCACCGGGCGCGGCACGCTGGTGCTGCCCGGTGTGCAGGCGGTGCGCAAGCTCTCGCTCGACCTGAACGAGACCGAACTGCATGTGGACTGCGTGACCCACCAGGGCATTCCGCTCAAGGTGCGGGGCGTGGTCATCTTCAAGGTGGGCGACGACTACGTGTCGATCGCGAACGCGTCCCGCCGCTTCCTCGACCAGCAGAAGCTGATGGCGGAGCGGGTGCACAACGTGTTCGCCGGTCATCTGCGCTCCATCGTCGGCGGCTTGACCGTCGAGGACATGATCCGCGACCGGGAGAAGCTCACCGCGCAGACCCGGGCCGCCTGCGGCACGGAGATGGAGAAGCTGGGGCTCATCGTGGACTCCCTGCAGATCCATGAGATCGAGGACCCGACGGGGTACATCCAGAACCTGGCCGCGCCGCACGCCTCCGCCGTCCAGCGGGACGCGCGGATCGCGCAGGCGGAGTCGAACCGGCTGGCCACCGAGGCCGAGCAGCAGTCGTTCGCGCGGATGGCGGAGGCCACCCGGGACAGCGAGATCCTGCAGGCCGGTTACCAGGCCGAGCGGGACAAGGCCGCCGCACAGGCGCGGCAGGCGGGTCCGCTCGCGGATGCCGCGGCCCGGCAGGAGGTCGTCGTCCAGGAGACCCGGGTCGCCGAACTCGAGGCGCACCGGCGGGAGCAGCAGCTCCAGGCGGACGTCCGCAAGCCCGCGGACGCCAAGGCCTACGAGAAGCGCACGCTGGCCGAGGCCGAGCGCGACGCAAGAATCTCGGCGGCACAGGCCAAGGCGAAGGAGACCGAGCTGGCGGCCGCCGCCGAGGCGACCCGGGTCAAGACGGCCGCGAGTGCCGAGGCCGAGGCGACCAAGGCACGCGGTGCCGCGGCCGCCACGGCGACCAAGGCCACCGGTGAGGCCGAGGCGGCCGCCGCGCAGGCCAAGGGCCTGGCGGACGCCGAGGCCACCAGGGCCAAGGGCCTCGCCGAGGCGGAGGCCATCAAGGCGCGGGCCGCGGCCCTCGCCGAGAACCAGGAGGCGGTCGTCGCCCAGCAACTCGCCGAGAACTGGCCGGAGATCGTCAAGGCGGGCGCGTCCGCGTTCGGCAGCGTCGACAACATGGTGGTGCTCAACGGCGCGGACGGCATGGCCGACATGCTCGCCAAGGCACTCACCATGGGCGGCACCGGCCTCGGCCTGGCCCGCCAGCTGCTGGCCTCGATGAACCAGAACGGGCAGACCCCGCACGGCACTTCGCCGTCCCTGAACGGGGTGGCGGTACCGCCGTCGCAGAAGGTGCCCGTGGAGAAGGAGGGATAGCCGCACCGGCAGCGGTGCGGACAGCAATCCCGGGGGCCCTCGGTTTCGAGGGCCCCCGGCCTGCTGGGGTGTCCCCGCCCCTCTAAGGTGCCTGCGTGACTGCGTTTACCGATGAGAACGTCCCGGGCCGCTTCGGCCCCACCGCCACCACCGAGGCCGACCCCCGCCAGGTCGGCAGGGTGCGCACCGAGTACTCCCCCGCGCACGACGGCGACCCCGACCCCGGCGAGATCGTGTGGACCTGGGTGCCCTTCGAGGAGAACGACGGACGCGGCAAGGACCGCCCGGTGCTCGTGGTCGCCCGCGAGAGCGCCGGCACGCTGCTCGCCGTGCAGCTGTCCAGCAAGCGGCACGACGACGACCGGGAGTGGGTGGCGATCGGCAGCGGGCCCTGGGACCGGTCGGGGCGCGACTCGTGGGTCGACGTGGACCGGGTGCTGCGGCTGCACGAGGACGGCATGCGCCGCGAAGCCTGCGCCCTGGACCGCGGCCGGTTCAACCTGGTGCGGCAGCGGCTGGCGGAGCGCTACGGCTGGAGCTGAACGCGAGGCCCCGGCCTGACGGGCCGGGGCCCCGCGCCTGTCACGCCGGTTCGGGCTGGGGCTCCAGTTGCCGCGTCGGAGCTGCCGTCGGCTCCCACGCTCCGGTGGTCCGTACATAGTCGTAGATCACCGAGATCATCGCCAGCAGGAGCAGCGGCCCGAACAGCCACGCGTGCCTGGCCATGTCCATCGGCAGACAGCGGTACGACACCAGCAGTGCGGCGAAGACCGTTGCGCCGTGGGCGACCAGCTGGATGCCCGACCGGTCCCAGCCGCGGGTGTGCGCGCGCAGAGCTGCCTCGATGGTGAGCGTGAACACCGCGCCCGCTATGAGGTCCGCGCCGTAGTGGTAGCCGAAGCCCAGCGTGGCGCAGAGCGTCGCGATCAGCCAGAACGTGCCGGCGAAGCGCAGCGCCCGTGGGCCCTTCCGGGAATGGATGAAGATCGCGGTGGCCCATGCCGTGTGCAGGCTGGGCATGCAGTTACGTGGGGTGTACGCGTCGAACGGCATCGGGTGCGGGGCGTTGAGGGACGGCATGGTGTGTGGCCATATGTCGGCCACCGCCCAGTGCACGGTGGGCGGTGCGTCCACCCCCATGTCAGGGCTCGGCCAGTGGTCGGTGCCGACGCCGTACGCGAAGATCGGCCCGACCACCGGGAAGATCATGTAGATGGCCGGTCCGAGGAGGCCGATCACCAAGAACGTGCGTACCAGATGGTGGCTGGGGAAGCGGCGCTCGGCCGCCACATTGCGCAGCTGGTACAGAGTCACGACGACGGCGGCCACCGCGAGCTGGCCGTAGACGAGGTCGAGAAGATGGAAGCCGACCGGGCCGGTGGCCTTGACGAGCCGGCCCACCAGCCACGACGGATTGCCCAGCGCGTGATCGGCGGTTGCCACGTACTGGTCGAGCACCATGTGGCGGGACTTCGAGGTGATGAGCAGCCAGGTGTCACCGGTCTTGCGCCCGGCCACCAGCAGCAGGGCCAGCCCGACGCCCTTCAGCAGCAGGACACGTTCCCGGCCGGTGCGGCGGGTGACGGCGATGACGGCGCAGCCCAGAATGACCCACAACGCGCCGTTGCCGAACGGATGGTGCCCCTCGGTCACCTTGACGTCGCACGCCCAGCGCACCACCACGAAGACGATGTCGATGCCGATCGCGGTACCCGCCGCGATGTACCGCTCCCGCCGGGTGAGCACCACCATCATCAAGCCCATGCTGGCGTACAGCAGGAATCCCGACTTCGGGGGCAGTACCACCTCTTGCACCTGGGTCGTGAGTGGCCCCGGCAGGCCGTAGTGGCGCGCGGCGACCTCCAACGCGAGGAGGAATCCGAGCACCACTACACCCGCCGCGGTCCACAGCAGCGTCCGCGGCCGCCGCCAGGTGGCGAAGGTAGAACTGGATCTCATTCGCGGGGACAACCGCGATTCTCTGGGTATCAATTGGCTGGCCGATTTTTCAGATGGTGGTTGGTCAGGTCGTTTTCGTGCTGGCCGGCAAGGTTTCTCGGTAGAGGGCGGACTGGGCGGCGATCGTCGTGGGCTCGAACATGCTATCGGGGTGGCGCAAGTGGGTTTCGCTGGTCACGGGCGGCCGCTCGACGCCCGCCCCGAGTGAGAAGACCCGTTCGACCCGAAGAAGGTTCCCTCACCCGGCAGTCAGCAGACCGGTTCCCAGGGCGATCAGAGCCGCGACCTTGGCGGCCTCGAGGGCGACGTAGTACAGGTGGTCTCGCGAGCGGGGCAGGTCCTCGCCCGCCAGGACCCGGTCGGACCTACGGTTGAGGCGCGGGCGTACCGCGAGCAGTTGTGCGAGGAGCAGCACCGCCGCGGCGGCGACCGGCCCCACGACCCGGCCGGGCGGATCGCCCGCCGCGACGGCGGCCACGACCACGACGGCGAGCACGGCCTCGGTGAGGTTCAGCGCCCGGAAGACCAGCCGGCCGATCCCCAGCCCGATGGGAATGGTCACGCCCGGCGCGCGGAACTTCAGCGGTGCTTCCAGGAAGGAGATCGCCAGCACCATGCCGAGCCAGACGAAGGTGGCCGCGACAGCCACTGCGGCCCACGTCGGATGCATCAAGGATGCCTTTCTGCCGTCCGCCGCGCTGCGGGCGCCACGTGGACCAGGCACACATCGGGTTCGGCGAACGGTTCGAGATCGGTCGCGGTCAGCGGGGCGCGCAGCTCGGCCAGTGCGCCCTGCATCAGCGCCAGATGCAGCGGGCAGACCAAGTGGCCGTACTCCTCGGCGAGTTCGAGGAAGGGACAGTGCCGCAGCCGGATCCGTGCGGGGACCTTGCCGCCTTCCGGGTCCGGGGCGAATCCCAGGCCGTCCAGCAGCTCGACGAGCCGGCCCGCCGACTCCTCGGGGGTGGGCCGACTGGACGGGGGCGGCGCCTCGACCAGGGAACGGCCCCAGGCCCGTCCCGCCTCCATCGCGGTGGACCGCGCGTCGGGACCCGTGGCGGCGAGCCGGCCGAGCAGCATCTGCGCGAGCAGCCGATAGCTGCGGGTTCCGCCACGGTCCATGCCCGGCCTCGGGGCGTAGACGGTGCGCGGTCGCCCGGGCCCGGAGGGCTCCAGCACGCGCCGCTCGACCAGGCCCTCGCCGGTCAGGGCCTCCAGGTGGAAGCGAACGGTGTTGGGGTGGACGCCGATGCGCTCGGCCGTCTCCGCGACGCCGAGCGGGGCCGCGGCCGTGCGCAGCACATCGAGGATCTCGCGCCGGCGCGGGCTTCTGTGCGCCCCTGACATGCCCCTTACTCCCCTCCCACCTGCGACCATTTTCTCCAAATAATACTTGTAATAATTGGTGGGCAAGCGGCACGGCCGGCGAGCGCGAACAGACGGAGGGGAGCCGATGAGCAAGGCCGAGAGGCGGGCCGGCCGGGGGGCGGAGGCGGCGGTCCCGCGCGTCCTGGGCAACACCGCCGCCTTGAGCGCCACGGCTTCGAGGGATACCGCGGTGCTGTGGAAGCTCGCCGAGAGCGGACGCCAACTCGACGCCAATGTGGTCCGGTTGACTCCGGGCCGCCGTATCGCCCCGCACGCGGAGCCCGACCTCGACGTACTGGTACTCGTCGTTGCAGGCGACGGCGTCCTCGGCGCCGGTCGGCAGGACGAGCCACAGTCCCTGACCACCGGCACCCTGCTCTGGCTCCCCCACGGCTCCACTCGCAGCATCACCGCGGGGGACGACGGCCTCGCCTATCTGACGGTCCACCGTCGCCGCCCCGGCCTGCAGATCGGCCAGACTCCCTGAGACCGCACCAGTCAGGACCCATAGCGCACCACTCAGGACCTATAAGGCCTGTGCGAAAGCAACGACAAGCAAAGTACCGGAGCGGGGAACGCGGACCGTCTTTCGTCCGTCTTCCGGTGTGAGTCCCCCGCAGCATCCCCCGTCTGCGGGGGGCTCACCGACTCGGCTGCGGCTGCGCCACCGGAAACGCATGTGCGAACGCGCCTCGGACCGTATGGCCCGTCGTGCGGTCCAGGATCCCGAACGTCACCCGCTCGAAGGTCCGGGCGAATCGGCCGTCGGGGCCGAGCAGCGTCCGGAAGGCGCCCGCCACCTGCGCCGGATCGTTCTGGAAGACCCCGCAGCCCCAGGCGCCCAGCACCAGTCGCCGGTAGCCGTGGACGGCGGCCGTCTCCAGCACCCGCTCGGCGCGGGCGGCCAGGGCGTGCGGCAGTTCGGCCGCGCGCTCCGGCGCCGTACGCCTGATCACTCCCGCGTTCGGGGCGGCCGCGGTCAGGAAGCCCGCGGTGTACGGCTCGTCCAGCAGGCGGCCGTGGTCGTCACGGAAGACGGGCACCGCCGGCGAGTGGATGACCCGGTCGGTGTGGAACGGGTCGCGGTGGGTGCGGTGGTGGTCGTAGAACTCCGGGGCCCGCAGCAGGCACGTGTACAGCGCGGAGGCGCGGCACAGGGCCTCTTCCTGGGCCTGGGCGCCGTTGAGGAAACCGCCGCCCGGGTTGCGGGCCGAGGCGAAGTTCAGCACTGCGACCCTCCCACCGATCCGGCGCGCCGCCTCCAGGCTGCTCTCGCCCGTGACCTCGAAGAACGTGTCGACAGGGGCGGCCGGTGACACCTGCACGGGGCCCGGCCCGTACATCCGCGTACCGGACCGCGCCGCCTCCACCGCCGCGGCAAGGGACACCTCGCGCCCGTCGGGCGCCCGATACGCGCCCGCCGCCACGATCTGTTCCGTCTGCTGCGCGATGCCGCGCAGGCGCGCGCTCATGGCGCCACCCCCGTGTGCGCCATGCTCGCGCGCCGTGCGCGCTCCCCCGTCGTGCTCATGGACCGATCGTGGGCGATCCTGGACGTGCGGTGCAACAGAGTTTCCGCGTCCGCGAACGCCCAGGAAAGCCACAGGAAACGCCCGGAACGAGGAGATTACCGAGCCGGAACATGCCGATACGCACCCTTGTGCGATGCGGCGGGAGGGTCTTGGGTGGGACGAGTGCTGCCGTCCGGGTACCTGACGGGCCTGGTCGGCGACACGGTCGAATCTCAGGAGGTTCCCGACATGTCAGATACGCCGAGCGCCGCTCCGGCAAGCGACTGTACGGAGCCCCGCACCGCCCTCACCCCAGCCGAGGTGGAGGCACTGGTCCGGGGCATCTGTTTCAAGACCGGCCCGCCCCGCACTGTCGGGGTCGAAGTGGAATGGCTCGTCCACGAGCTGCGCAGACCGCAGCTCCCCGTCACACCCGAACGACTCGAAGCGGCCTACGCCGCACTGCGGACCGTGCCCCTGAGGTCGGCGCTCACCATCGAGCCCGGCGGCCAGCTGGAGCTGAGCTCGCCGCCCGCCGCCTCCCTGATGGAGTGCATCGGTACCGTCTCCGCCGATCTCGACGCCGTCCGCTCGGTCCTCGCCGGGCAGGATCTCGGCCTCGTCGGCATCGGCCACGACCCCTGGCATCCGCCCCGCCGCTTCCTGCACGAGCGGCGCTACGACGCCATGGAGACCTGCCTGGACCGCACCGGGCCGTCCGGGCGCCGCATGATGTGCACCTCGGCCTCCGTCCAGGTCTGCCTGGACGCCGGTCACGAGGAGCCCGGCCCCCTCGGCCACGGCCGCCGCTGGTGGCTGGCGCACCAGCTGGGCGCGGTCCTGGTGGCCGCCTTCGCCAACTCCCCGCTGGCCGGACACGAACCCACCGGCTGGCGCTCCACCCGGCAGCTGCTGTGGCTGGAGATCGGCCCCGGCCGCGCGGGCGCACCCCCGCTGGACGGCGATCCCCGCCGGACCTGGGCCCGGCACGTCATGGACGCGCCGGTGATGTGCATACGGGGGGACGACGGGCCCTGGGACGTTCCGGAGGGGCTGACCTTCCGGGAGTGGACCAGGTCGGGGGCGCCGAGACCGCCCACCCGTGAGGACCTCGACTACCACATCACGACACTGTTCCCGCCGGTCAGACCGCGTGGGTTCCTCGAACTGCGCATGATCGACGCACAGCCCGGCGAGGACGGGTGGATCGTCCCGCTCGCCGTGACGAAGGCGCTCTTCGACGACCCGGAGGCCGCCGAGACCGCGTACCGCACCGTGAAGCCCCTGGCCGAACGGACGCTGACACTGCCGGCGCCGCACAATCCGCTGTGGATCGACGCGGCCCGAGAGGGCCTGGCCGACCCCGAACTGCAGGAGGCGGCCGTCACCTGCTTCAGGGCAGCGCTCGAGGCCCTGCCCCGGCTCGGCGCCACCACCCAGGTCACCGATGCCGTATCGGCGTACCTGGACCGTTATGTCAGCAAGGGCCGCAGCCCCGCCGACGACCTGCTGGACCGGGTGCGCGGCACCGACCGGCGCCCGCACGGGAAGGACCTGCGCACATCATGACCGACCCCGCCCTCGACGAATCCTCGATCGACGCAGAGACCCTCCGCGAGCGGGCCCTGACCACCCTGACCACCGCTCGCGACCGCACCACGCTCCTGACCAGCTGTGTCGAGGAGCCCGACCTGACCGCGCAGCACTCGCCGCTGATGTCGCCTCTGGTGTGGGACCTGGCGCACATCGGCAACCAGGAGGAGCTGTGGCTGCTGCGGGCCGTCGCCGGCCGGGAGGCGATGCGCCCCGAGATCGACGGCCTCTACGACGCCTTCGAGCACCCGCGCTCCGAGCGGCCCTCGCTGCCGCTGCTGCCGCCCGCCGAGGCCCGCACCTATGCGGCCGAGGTGCGCGGGCGGGTGATGGACCTGCTGGAGAGCGCCGACTTCCACGGCACCCGGCTCACCGAGGCCGGCTTCGCCTTCGGGATGATCGCGCAGCACGAGCAGCAGCACGACGAGACGATGCTGATCACCCATCAGCTCCGCAAGGGCCCGCAGGCCCTGACCGCCCCGGACCCGGAACCGGTGCCGCTGTTCACGGGCCCGGCCGAAGTCCTCGTCCCGGGCGGCCCGTTCACCATGGGGACCTCCACCGAGCCGTGGGCGCTGGACAACGAACGCCCGGCGCACCGGCGCGAGGTGGCGCCGTTCTACATCGACACCACCCCGGTGACCAACGCCGCCTACCAGGCGTTCATCGCCGACGGCGGCTACGACAACGAGCGCTGGTGGAAGCCGGCCGGCTGGGCCCACATCCGCGAGCACTCCCTGCACGCCCCGCTGTTCTGGAAGCGTGACGGCAAGCAGTGGCTCCGCCGCCGCTTCGGCATCACCGAGGTCGTACCGCCCGACGAGCCGGTCCTGCACGTGTGCTGGTACGAGGCCGACGCCTACGCCCGCTGGGCCGGACGGCGGCTGCCCACCGAGGTCGAATGGGAGAAGGCCGCCCGCCACGACCCCGCGACCGGCCGCTCGATGCGCTACCCGTGGGGCGACGCCGACCCGGCGCCCGAGCACGCCAACCTCGGGCAGCGGCATCTGCGCCCGGCCCCGGCCGGCAGCTACCCCGCGGGCGAATCACCGCTCGGCGTACGGCAGTTGATCGGCGACGTGTGGGAGTGGACGTCGAGCGACCTGGCGCCCTACCCCGGCTTCGAGGCCTTCCCGTACAAGGAGTACTCGGAGGTGTTCTTCGGGCCCGAGTACAAGGTGCTGCGCGGCGGCTCGTTCGCCGTGGACCCGGTGGCCTGCCGGGGCACGTTCCGCAACTGGGACTACCCGATCCGGCGGCAGATCTTCTCCGGGTTCCGCACCGCCCGCTCCGCGGGAGAGGTCTGATGTGCCGTCATCTGGCCTATCTGGGGCTCGAGGAGCCGCTCGGCAGGGTAATCGTGGAGCCCGCGCACGGCCTCTACCGCCAGTCGTGGGCGCCTCGGCGGCAGCGGTACGGGACGGTCAACGCCGATGGTTTCGGGGTGGGTTGGTACGCCGAGGGCGACCCGGTGCCGGCCCGCTACCGCCGGGCCGGGCCCATCTGGGCCGACCTGTCCTTCGCCGACCTGGCCCGCGTCGTGCGCTCGGGGGCGGTCCTGGCCGCCGTACGGGATGCGACTCTGTCGGGTGCCGACGCGGAGGCCGCGGCGGCTCCGTATGCGGCCGGGCCCTGGCTGTTCAGCCACAACGGCGCCGTGAAGGGGTGGCCGGGTTCGCTGGCGCCCCTGGTGGCGAGCCTGCCCGCGGTCGACGTGCTGTCGATGGAGGCCCGCAACGACTCGGCGCTCGTGTGGGCGCTGGTCCTGGCGCGGCTACGGGCCGGGGACGACGAAGGGCAGGCCCTGGCCGACACGGTCGTGGAGGTCGCCGAGGCGGCGCCCGGCTCCCGCCTCAACCTGCTGCTCACCAACGGCGAAACCATCACCGCGACCACCTGGGGCGACACCCTCTGGTACCTGTCCCGGCCCGGCCGCGGCACCGTCGTGGCCTCCGAGCCCTACGACGACGACCCGCACTGGCAGGAGGTCCCCGACCGCACCCTGCTCGCGGCGAGCCGCACCGACGTGTTGCTCACCCCCCTCAAGGAGCCGAGCGACGCCTCGGCCCCCGCACTGCCGAAGGAGCCCCGTACGTGAGTCCGTTCCTTCTCACCCGCACCCTGCCCGAGGACGCCACGGACGCCGCCCTGCGCGCCGATGTCCTGCACGGCCTCACCGGCACCCCCAAGACGCTGCCGCCGAAGTGGTTCTACGACGCGCACGGCAGCGAGCTGTTCGAGCAGATCACCGAGTTGCCCGAGTACTACCCCACGCGCGCCGAGCGGGAGATCCTCATCGCCCGCTCCGCCGAGATCGCCGCGGCGACACACGCCCGTACCCTGATCGAACTCGGCTCGGGGTCGTCGGAGAAGACGCGCTACCTCCTGGACGCGCTCACCGGGCTGCACACGTACGTGCCCGTCGACGTCAGCGAGAGCGCGCTCACCCAGGCCGGGCAGGCGCTCGTCGCCGAGCGTCCCGGCCTCCAGGTCCATGGGCTGATCGCCGACTTCACGGCGAGGGTGACGCTGCCGGACACGCCTGGCCCTCGCCTGATCGCGTTCCTCGGCGGCACGATCGGCAACCTGCTGCCGGTCGAACGGGCCGCCTTCTTCGCCTCGATCCGCTCCCTCCTCTCCCCCGGTGACGCGCTGCTGCTCGGGACGGACCTCGTCAAGGACGAGAAGGTGCTGGTCCGGGCGTACGACGACGCGGCCGGTGTGACGGCGGCCTTCAACAAGAACGTCCTGACGGTCGTCAACCGCGAGCTGGGCGCCGACTTCGACCCCGGCGCCTTCGACCACGTCGCCCTGTGGGACACCGCCAACGAGTGGATCGAGATGCGCCTGCGCTCACGTACAGCTCAGTCGGTGAAGATCCCCGCACTCGACCTCGCCGTCGACTTCGAGGCGGGCGAGGAACTGCGCACCGAGGTGTCGGCGAAGTTCCGCAAGGAGGGCGTACGGACCGAACTGTCCGCGGCGGGCCTGGAGTTGGCCCACTGGTGGACGGACGAGGAGGGCCGCTTCGCGCTGTCGCTGAGCGTGGCGCGCTGACCTCTGCACCCTGGGCCCGACCGCCGGGAACGGCGGTCGGGCCCGTCAGTCGTGACTGGCACAACAGCCCTTGCCGACAACCGGGTCCCGTAGCCTCGTGCAGGGAGAAGCCGGATGCTGCGAGGAGGCGAAGGTGCTCGAAAGGGGCACTCGGCTGCTTGCCGGTGCCATGGCCGTGGCCTGCATGTTGCTCATCGGCCCCAGTGTCCCGGGCGGTGCCCTCTTCGCCAGGTCACTGCCCGCCGATGCCGCAGGCGATGTCGTACCGAACCGGGTCATGACGTGGAACCTCTGCAATCCCTGCGAGGCGGGCGACGTCGACCGGGCGGCGGAGATCGCCACGTATGCACCCCAGGTCATCGGCCTGCAGGAAGCGTGTGTGAGTGACGTCGAGCGGATCCGGGACCATCTGAAGCGCCTCTACGGGCTGGTCTACCACGTCGAGTACGGCCCGGTCCTTCGGAGTTGGGGTCGCTGTGGTGGGGCGCCGTGGATTCCGGGAGGCTTCGGCCAGGCGGTCCTCTCGGCGGCGCCGATGACAGACCGCGTCACCGTGGAATACCCCGACGGCGGCTCCGAGGACCGTGGCTACATGGCCGTCACCACCACGGTGGACGGCCGGCCGGTCCGGGTCTTCAACACCCACCTCGCCCAACGGCGCCAAGAGGCAGTCCGCGCGGAACAGACCGCCGTACTCGCCACCGAGGTCGCCCGGCACGACCGGGCCATCGTCCTTGGTGACTTCAACGCCGTACCCGAGGCCCCCGAGCTCGCCCGGATGTGGGCTGTGGCCGCGGACGCGGACCCGCGGTGCCGTCCCTCGCCCGCCGGCAGCTGCCAGCCGACCACCGACTGGCACAGCAGGTTCGACTACGTCTTCCTACGAGGTATCGCCCCGCTCGGGCACCGTGTGCAACCCACCTCGTACTCGGACCACCACCTCCTCTTTGCCGACGTGGACGCAACGTAAGCGCATCCACCGACTTCGGGGGTTCAGGGGTCCGGAAATCCTTCGAAACATTCGAGATGTAGCACCCAGTGATGCTCTGAATATCTGTTCTCATGGCAGATAACTGCTGCACAACCCTACGAATGTTTCGCGATCAATGCCGAAACTATTGACGCTTGACGGGGACAGGCCAACACTCTGGACCAAAACCCGGCCTCAATCCGGCCTCGGACCGACGAGGAGGAACCCGCACATGGACATCGCACCCGCACACACGATGAGCCGCAGGGGCGCCTGCGCGCTGCTGCTGGGCACCACCGCGGCGCTGGCCCTGCCCGGCACCGCCCGCGCCGCCACGGTCATCACCTCGAACCAGACCGGCACCGACAACGGCTTCTACTACTCGTTCTGGACCGACGCCCCGGGCACGGTCTCCATGACCCTGAACTCCGGCGGCAACTACAGCACCAGCTGGAGGAACACCGGCAACTTCGTCGCCGGCAAGGGCTGGAGCACCGGCGGGCGCAGGAACGTGAGCTACTCGGGCAGCTTCAACCCGTCCGGCAACGGCTATCTGTCGCTGTACGGCTGGACGTCGAACCCGCTCGTCGAGTACTACATCGTCGACAACTGGGGCACCTACCGGCCCACGGGGACGTACAAGGGCACGGTCTACAGCGACGGCGGCACGTACGACATCTACCAGACGACGCGGTACAACGCCCCGTCCGTCGAGGGCAACAGGACCTTCAACCAGTACTGGAGCGTGCGGCAGTCGAAGCGGACCGGCGGCACCATCACCACCGGCAACCACTTCGACGCCTGGGCCCGCGCCGGAATGCCCCTCGGCAGCTTCAAGTACTACATGATCCTCGCGACCGAGGGTTACCAGAGCAGCGGCAGCTCCAACATCACGGTGTCGGGATGAGCACCGGACGAGGTCTCCCGTTACGTCCCTGGACGACGACGCTGGCCGCCGTCGCCCTGGCCGCCACGGGCACCCTCACCCTCCACGCCGCCCCGGCACAGGCCGCCACCTGCAACGGCTATGTCGGGCTCACCTTCGACGACGGGCCGTCCGGCAACACACCGGCCCTGCTGGGCGCCCTGAAGCAGAGCGGGCTGCGGGCCACGATGTTCAACGAGGGCCGCTATGCCGCCGCCTACCCGGCGCAGGTGAAGGCCCAGGTCGCCGCGGGCATGTGGGTCGGCAACCACAGCTACACCCACCCGCACCTGACCCAGCTCGGCCAGGCACAGATCGACTCGGAGATCTCCCGCACCCAGCAGGCCATCGCGGGCGCGGGAGGCGGCACGCCGAGACTGTTCCGGCCGCCGTACGGCGAGACCAACGCGACCGTGAAGGTCGTGGAGGCCAAGTACGGTCTGACCGAGGTCCTCTGGCAGGTCGATTCGCAGGACTGGAACGGCGCCAGTACGGATGCGATCGTGGCCGCCGCCGGCCGGCTCACCAACGGGCAGGTCATCCTCATGCACGACTGGCCCGCCAACACGGTCGCCGCGATCCCCCGTATCGCGCAGGGCCTGGCCGCCCGCAATCTGTGCGCAGGCATGATCTCCCCGCAGACCGGCCGCGCCGTGGCCCCGTCCTGACCGGCACCACACGAACACCGGCCGCCATCCCGGTCACGATCCGACGGGGTGGCGGCCCTGCACTGCCACCATCACGACCAGTACGGCCACGAGCAGCAGGACGTAGGCGATGGAGTGGACACGGTCCGGGACCCGGGCGGTGAGCCGCCTCGCCAGCGCGATGGTGGGCAGCGAGCCGAGGAGCAGTGCGGCGCCCGCGGTGAGGTCGACGTAGCCGAGTTGTCCCGTGCAGGCCGGTGCGGTCGGGGCGAGGGCATAGACGAGGGTCGCGGCCACGGCGACGGGGACGCTGAGCGGGTTGGCCATGGCGGTCGCCTCGGCCATGGGCAGACCCCTGCGGCGCAGGAGCGGGACCGTCATGACGCTGCCGCCCACGCCCAGGCCGGCGGCCACGAGACCGATTGCGGTTCCGCCGAGGGTGGTCGTGGCCCGGCCCAGCGGCTTCGGGCCCGTCCGGTGCGCCACCGCAAGGAAGCCCTTGCGCAGCACACTGTCGGCGATCGTCACCAGTAGGTAGACCGCGAACAGCAGGCGTAGTGCCGTACCGCCGATCAGGGTGGCCGCGAAGGATCCGGCGCCCGCGCCTACGGCGATGAACGCCGCGAGCGGCCACACGTACGCGCGGCGCAGTCGGCCCTGACGCCACTGGGCCAGCGCCGCCACCACGGAGTTGACGACCATGACCGCGGCCGAGGTCGCCACCGCGATGTGCATGGCGTCCGCCGCGGAGCACGTCGTGACGCTCAGGACGCCGTAGACGACGGGAACGGTGATGAAGCCACCGCCGAAGCCGAAGAGGACCGTCGTCAGGCCGGTCAGGCAGCCGAAGAACAGGAGGGTGGAGAAGGAGATCAGCACTGGTCAGACGCTAGGGATCAGGCGACATGGCGGGCAATCGATGAATGGCCAATCTCCTACGCGCAGCAGACACGGCCCTTGTGGCTTGCGTAGTCTCGCGGCATGCGCAACATCCCGGTCGCGGAGGTGGACGACCTCGACCGTGCCGTGCTGGCCATCGGCACCGACTACCCCCACGACCATCTGCTCGTCCGGCACGAGCACCGCCGCGCCCAGGTCCTGTATGCGGCCACCGGCGTCATGCGAGTCGAGACGGACGACGGCAACTGGACGATCCCCACGGCCCGCGCGGTACTGATCCCACCCCTGACCAGGCATCAGGTCACGATGACGGGCGTCAGCACCCGCAGTCTCTACATCGAACCCGCCGCGGTGCCGTGGTTTCCCGCCCGCTGCCAGGCCGTCGACGTCTCCGACCTGCTGCGGGCGCTGATCCTGGCCGCCGTGGACATGGAACCGTGCTACGCCGAGCACAGCCGTGACGCGGCACTCGCCGCCCTCCTCCTCCACGAGCTCAGGAACCTCACGCCGCTGCCCCTCGATGTGCCGCTGCCGTCCGAGCCGCGGCTGCGCGGACTGTGCGAGGCGTTCCTGCAGAGGCCGGACATCCATGACCCGCCGGCGCGCTGGTGCGCGGCGCTCAACATCAGCGAGCGCACCCTCGCCCGTCTGTTCCGCAGCGGCACCGGTCTGAGCTTCTCGCAGTGGCGCCAACGGGCCTGCATCCTGCACTCCCTGCAGCATCTCACCGAGGGCATGCCCGTCACCCGCATCGCCGCCCTGCTCGGCTACGACAATCCCGCCGCCTACACGGCCGCGTTCAAAAAGCTCCTCGGCCGGCCGCCGACAGCGCACAAGCCACAACTGACCCCATGAAAAACGGCGTTACAGGGGCGTCGGGTGAACGGTGGGCGGTAGGCGGGACGTAAAGAGATATGCCGGGCCTGCGTCGAACGTCAGGCGATCCCGCAGCGATAGGACGATCTTGCCGAACACGGTTTCCCCGACATCCGAAGACCCGCCGCGGAGGTCCCTGACCGGCAACTGGCCTGTGGCCAGGCGTCTGAGGGCCGTGCTGCTGATCCCGGTCATCGTCGCCCTCGTCCTCGGCGGCATCCGGGTCAAGCACTCCGTGGACACCTGGCAGGCAGCCGACGACGCGGTCCGGGTGGCCGAGTTGGTGCAGGCGGCGAACAAGTACGCCAGCGACGCGATCAACGAGCGTGATGTGTCGGTCATCCCGCTGCTCAAGGGCGAACGGACCGCCGCCGCGGTGGTGCAGGCCCGCAGGACCACCGACGAGGATGCCAAGGCCTTCGACCGGGCCGTCGACCGCATGCCGCAGAACGCCGGCCTCCTGCGGCGCGTCGGACTGGTCCGCGCCGGCGAGAAGCAGCTGCCGACGGTGCGAGCGAATGCGTTCACCTCACGCCTGACCGGTGTGCAGACCGAGGAGAGCTACCACCTCGTCCAGCATCCCCTGATGGAGATCTCGAACGAGCTGGGCTTCGGCAGCAACAACCAGGCCAGCTTCGGCCGCACCCTCTACGCCATCTCCCTGACCCAGGCGGCCGAGTCCCTGATCCGCTCCATCGGGACCCATCTGCTGGCCGAGGACCGCGCCACCCTCGCCCCGGGCGAACTGGACACCCAGCTCGCGTCCTTCCGCTCGTACGCCTATCTCGAAAAGGTCGCGCTCCAGGAGTACGCGGGTGCCGGCACCGCCGACGACATGGCACGGCTGCGGAAGGCACTGGCGGCCGCGGCCGCACAGGGTGAGCAGCAGCGGGCCGACGCTGCGGCCAAGGCCAAGGCGGCAGGCCGGAGTTACCTCGCCCCACCCGACCTGGACAAGATGGTCGGCGAGATCGCCGCCGGCCGGACGACCACGCAGCTCACCGCCGAGGGCATCACACCCGAGTCGTTCTTCGCCGCGTCCACGCTCGGCTTCGACGCCTACCGCAGCATCGAGGTCCACCTCACCGACACGGCCCTCGCGGGCGCCCGTGACATCGCCGACGACGCCCGCCGTGACGCGATCATCAACGCGCTGCTCGTCATCGCGTCGGTGCTCGTCGCCTTCCTCCTCGCCGCCTGGGTGGCGCGCACGATGAGCCGCCGTATGCGCCGGCTGAGTGCCTCCGCCATCGAGATCGCCGGGCAGCGGCTGCCCGCACTGATCACCCGCCTGTCGCGGGCCGCCCCTGTCCAGGTCGACCCCCGGGTCGCCCCCATCCCGATCACCAGCACGGACGAGATCGGTGAGGTCGCCCGCGCCTTCGACCACGTCCACCGCGAGGCCGTGCGGCTCGCCGCCGAACAGGCCCTGCTGCGCGGCAACATCAACACGATCTTCACCAATCTGTCGCGGCGCAACCAGTCCCTGATCGAGCGTCAACTGGCCCTGATCACCCACCTGGAGGACCACGAGACCGACCCGGACCAGCTGGAGAACCTGTTCCGGCTGGACCACCTCGCCACCCGGGTCCGCCGCAACGGTGAGAACCTCCTCGTACTCGGCGGCGAGAAACCCGCCCACCAGTGGGACCGGCCGCTGCCGCTGATCGACGTCATCCGTGCCGCCTCCTCCGAGGTGGAGCAGTACGAGCGCATCACCTTCTCCGGCATTCCGGAGGCCGAGATCCACGGCCGGGCCGTGACCGACCTCGTCCATCTGCTGGCCGAACTGCTGGAGAACGCCACCTCGTTCTCCTCCCCGCACTCGGAGGTCCGTGTGACCGCCGTCCATCTGCCGGACGGCCGCATCATGCTCGAGATCCACGACCAGGGCATCGGCCTGCCGGCGGAGGAGTTCGCGATGATCAACCGCAAGCTGGCCGATCCGCCGACCGTGGACGCCGAGATCTCCCAGCACATGGGACTGTTCGTGGTCGGCAGACTGGCCGGCCGGCACGGCATCCTCGTCCAGCTGCGCCCCGCCGGCGAACAGTCCGGCACGACGTCGCTCGTCATGCTGCCGGACACGATCACCTACCGGACGGCGGCCGAGGTACCCGACACCGAAACCCTGGCGCTGGCCGCAGTGAAGGAGGCCTCCTCATCGCGACCCGGCATCTCGGCGGCGTCCTTCACCCCGCAGGAGGCGCCGCCGGTCGGGCTCGACGGGTTCCATGGATACGAGGCCTGGAACGACCGCCCGGCCGACACGCCACCGCCCAGCCGCGACGAGGCCGCCCGCAAACCGCGGGCCAAGGGCGCCCGCTCGCGACGGCGCGCGCGCCGCACGCCCCAGCAGGAAAGCAGCCCGGACGTGTCGCGCTCCGCCCCGCCTTGGGGCACGGTGGAGTGACGCGTGACGCAGGTGTCACGGAGAGGAGCACCCGCATGACGAACCACACCTACCGGGTCACTGAGATCGTCGGCACCTCACCCGACGGAGTCGACCAGGCCATCCGCAACGGCATCTCCCGCGCCTCGCAGACTCTCCATAATCTCGACTGGTTCGAGGTGACCCAGGTCAGGGGCCAGATCGAGGAGGGTCAGATCGCCCACTGGCAGGTCGGCCTGAAGGTGGGCTTCCGCCTGGACGAGTCGGCCTGACGGGGAGGGTGCGGGCGGCGGCGGGCGGGCCGGGCAGATGTAGCAGGTTCCGGGCTTGCGCCGAACGGGCCGGCAGACGTAGCAGGTTTCCGGCGGCACCGGACGGGCCGGGCAGCCTCCGGCCAGGCCACTGACGGGCCGGCCCGAGGGGGCAACGTCTGGCAGGCGCCCGGGAAGCGGGGCCGCTCCATGAACAGCCGGGCCCGTGTACGACCTGGACGAGGCCAGCCCGCAAAAAACGCCCGACCCGCTTCGCAGAAAGCCGGCGCCGCGAGACCAGCACCTCACACGCCAGGCAGACGGCGCAGCCAGCGGAACGGGTTCAAGGCGAGCGGGGGACCGGGCCGGCGTGCCTCCGGACCGGTACCTGACGAGCCAGCGGACGATGCTGCCCCCGCGTCAGGCCTCGACCAGCCGGGCACACAAGCCAGCCGCCGCACGGTGCCTGACGCACGGGGCAAGTCGTCCCCGGCCGGACCCCTCAGGTCCGCCCCTCCACCTCCTGCGCCGTCTCCAGGGCGGCCGACGGGGCCGTCCAGTGGGCCCGTACGACCGGGAAGCCGGCCCGTTCGGCGTCCCCGCACACCAATTCGTCGTCGTCCACGAGCACGCGGACGTCCCGGTTGCGGGCCAGGCCGCGCAGGATCTCCAGCTTGGTGCGGCGGGCGGGCCTGCGGTCGTCGTTGCGGCGCATGTGGACGCGCCCGTCGGGCAGCCCCTGCGCGGCGAGCCAGTCCAGCGTGTCGCGCCGACAGCGCTCGGGCCGACCGGTGAGATACACGATCTCGCACTCCTTCGCGCTCTCCAGCACCAGCGCGACGCCCTCCGGGATCGGCGGGTCGTCCGGTGCGGCGGCGAAGAACGCGTCCCAGTCGCGCGGCTTGCGTTCCAGGAACCGCTGGCGGTGGGCTGTGTCGGCGAGGGTGTTGTCCAAGTCGAACACGGCGATCGGGCGCTTGCTGCTGTCGGTCACACGCCCACCCTAGATCTGTCCCGCAGTCCCGCAGTCCCGCTGTCCCGCTGTCCCGCTTCAGGGCGTGACTCCGTATGTGGGAGCGAGCGACGGTTGTCGACGGTCAGCGATTGGCCGCCAGCACTGCCGTGAGGCCTTCCTGCACGTCCTTGACGAAATACTCGGGAACTTCCAGCGACGGGAAATGTCCCCCGGTTTCCGGCGAACTCCATCGGACGATCTGCCGGTACCGCTCCTGTGCCCAGGGGCGCGGGCACTTCTCGACGTCGCGGGGATACATGGTGACTGCCGACGGGACGTCGACCCGGAGTTCCGGATCGAGCGAGTTGTGGCTCTCGTAGTAGATGCGGGCCGCCGACGCACCCGTCCGTGTCAGCCAATACAGGGTGACGTCATCGAGAACGCGGTCTCTTGAAATCGTCTCGAACGGGCTGTCCTCCGTGTCCGACCACTCGGCGAACTTGTCGAGGATCCAAGCCAGAAGCCCGACCGGTGAATCGACGAGTGAGTAGCCGATGGTCTGCGGCCGGGTCGCCTGCTGCTTCGCGTAGGCCGCCCGGTGACGCCAGAAATGGTGGGTCTCCTCGGCCCACCTGCGCTCCACCGCCGTGAGCCCGTCCGTCGACAGCCCGGGCGGTCCCTCCGCGAACGTCGTGTGGATACCGAGCACGTGCGCCGGGAACCTGCCGCCGAGAACCGTGGTGACATTGCCTCCCCAGTCGCCGCCGTGGGCCAGGAACCTGCTGTAGCCGAGCCTCCCCATCAGTTCCACCCACGCGGCCGCGATCTTTTCGGTCCCCCAGCCGGTGGTGGCGGGCTTGTCGCTGTAACCGAAGCCCGGCAGCGACGGGACCACGACGTGGAACGCCGGGGTGTCCGCATCTTTCGGATCCGCCAGTTCGTCCACCACATCGATGAACCGAGCAATGCTGTCCGGCCAGCCGTGCGTCATGAGCAGAGGAGTGGCGTCCGCACGCGCGGATCGGCGGTGCAGGAAGTGGATTCCCAGATCGTCGATGGTCGTACGGAACTGGCCGATCCGGTTGAGGCGCTCTTCGAACGACCGCCAGTTGTACCCGGTGCGCCAGTAGTTCACGACGTCGACGAGGTCGGCGAGAGGAACACCCTGGTCCCAGCGGCGAGGACCGGGCCCGGCGGGATGGACCGTTTCGGCCTCCGGCAGCCGCGCGGCGGCCAATCGCGCGCGCAGATCGTCGAGATCGGCGTCAGTTGCGTGGGTTTCAAATGCTTGTACGTCGTTGGCTGGACGGGACATGAGACCTCCTGGCCATCGAGGAACCGGCTAAGACGGTTCTAACAGCTCTCCGAGCCACGGCGCAACCGGCTAAGGTGGTTCCATGCGTGATGGGTTCCCCGACTTCCGGCTCGGCAGCGTCCTGGCGACCAGCTTCACGGGCACTCTGTCGGAGCGTCATGGCAACGCCGTGGAGCGCATTCCCACCCCGCAGCGACTCGTCGACTGGCTGACCGTGAGCGGCCTCGCAGTGGACTCCTGCACCCCTGCCCAGCTCGATCTCGCTCGTGAACTGAGGGAGTCGATTCACGCCGTCGCGACAGCGGCCGCGCTCCAGGATGCACTTCCTGCGCCCGCTGTCCGGGTCATCAACGATCGCAGCGCCCAGGGCCGGGCCTCGGCGTTCCTGACGGCCGAGGGCAAGCGGCAGTGGCGGCTCAGCTCGGCTTCCCGCGTGGAAGACGCCCTCGGCGTGATCGCTGCCGACGCGATCAGCATCATCGCGGGCGAACGCGACGGAAAGCTGGCCTTGTGCGCCTCACCGACCTGCCGAGCGGCGTTCTTCGACACCAGCCAAAGCCGCACCCGGAAGTGGTGCGACATGAACACGTGCGGGAATCGTCAGAAGAAGGCACGCTTCCAGGCCAAACAACGCAATCCCGGATCGGCGGAGTGATCGCTGCCTTGCCCTGGCCTGCCGGTGGGCGCCCGGCGGCCGGCGCATTGGCCTCGAACAGCCGCGTGACCTGGTCCGATCCGAGGTCGTTGACTGGGCTATGAAGAAGATCAGCGTGCTTGCCGTGCTCACCATGACCGGACTTGCGCTCGCCACCCCAGCCCACGCGGACAACGACGACAACCCCCGCGGCCACATGAACGTCAGCCACCGAAGCCCCCTCGCCACCGGGCTCTGCAAGGAAGCACTCGCGCTCGTCCCGGTGTTCGCACCCGTCACCGACCAGGCGGTGGACGACGCCTGCAACAACCGCGACCACGCCGACCACTGACGCAACCGGTCCAAGTACTCCGGCTCCGCATCCCGCCGCCGGTGATGGGCAACCATCCCGCCACCGGCGGCCACTGCTGAGCGACACCACAGGCAGTCGGAGGCGGGAGAACACAAAACGCGGCGAACGGCTTCACCGACGACGGCAGCACCGGTCCGGTCCCCCTGAGCCGTGACTCCGCCTACACCCAAAGCCAACTCCTACGATCTGGAAGGAACTTGGAGCGCCTCCTCGGCCCCAGCACGGACCCGGCACCGCAGTTCCCGGTGCCGCGGGGCGGAGCGAACATCGGCGCCCGGTTCTGATCCGACCGCCCCGGTGCGGCGGGACGCAGGGCGGATGGATCATGCTTCTCCCATGCCATCCGCGTTTCCCTCCCCCCGCCGCACGTTGATCGGCGCCGCCCAGCAGCGCCCCTGCACCCTCGTCGTCTGCCGGGGCTGCTGCTGCGGCGACCCGCGCAAGCACCCCGGCACGGACCACGCCTGGCAGTTGGAGCGGCTGCGCGCCGCGGCTGCCGAGCACGGCTTCCAGGTCCGTACGACCGACTGTCTGGGCCCCTGCGACCAGGCGAACGTCATCGTCGTGCAGCCGTCGGCGGCGGGGCGCCGGGCCGGCGGGCGGGCCACCTGGGTCGGGTTCGCCATGGACGAGGACTGCACGGAGGAGCTCGCCGGCTGGGCGGCGGCGGGCGGTCCGGGCATCGCCGAGCCGCCCGTGACGCTGGAGCTGCAGTTCATCCAGCCGCCTCGGGAGGCACGCGTGCGCAGCCGCAGGTGAACCACGCACCCATCAATTGTTAATGGGATCCATTTTCATGTAGCGTCTTCGGTGCTCGCCCACCGAGGAGGTTTCCCATGGCTGTCCCCAAGCGGAAGATGTCCCGCAGCAACACCCGTCACCGCCGCGCCCAGTGGAAGGCGACCACCCCGCAACTCGTACCGCTCACCCTCGACGGCGTGCGCCACCTCGTACCGCAGCACCTGGTCAAGGCGTACGAGCGCGGGTTGCTGCGCCCCGAACGCTGAGCCCGCGATGCCGTACGACAAGCCGCATGCCCGCCTGCCCGTCACCGTTCTGTCCGGCTTCGTGGGGGCGTGCAAGACCACGCTCCTCAACCATGTCCTCGCCCATCGCGCAGGCTTGCGGGTGGCCGTGATCCTCAACGACATGAGCGAGGTGAGGCCGCGCTCGGCGGCATCGCCCAGGGTGGCGCCGTCGTCGCGGGCGAAGCCGTCGGCCGCGCGGGACCACGATGCGCCGTATACGGCCCGGTGAACGTCTCCCGGACGGCGACCCGTTCCCCGCCTGGGACACGTACGGCATCGACGACATCTGTAAGTTCGAAACAGCTGGAGAAGGCACCGGAGGATCAACAGGACCTCATGTGACCGGCAGCGGCAGGTGGGCGGGAATGCCGTGGCCCGTCACGCGTTGAACTGCGTGTGAGCTCCCTGATCGCCGCCACCCGCTTCTCCGTCCTCGACCGCTCCCGCATCCGCGAGGGCCACACGGACGCGGAGGCGCTACGCGACACCGTGCGGCTGGCGCAGGAGCTGGAGGAGCTCGGCTATCACCGGTTCTGGGTGTCCGAGCATCACGGCGTGCCGGGCGTGGCCGGTTCCGCGCCCACCGTGCTGGCGGCCGCCGTAGCGGGTGCCACGCGCACGATCCGGGTCGGCACGGGCGGTGTGATGCTGCCCAACCACCAACCGCTGGTCGTGGCCGAGCAGTTCGGGGTGCTGGAGTCGCTGTTCCCGGGGCGGATCGACATGGGGCTGGGGCGGTCGGTCGGCTTCACCGGCGGTGTGCGCAAGGCGCTGGGGCGGGACAAGGACGACGCCGAGGACTTCGGGGCGCAGCTGGAGGAGCTGCTGGGCTGGTTCCACGGGACGTCCCCGACGGGCGTGCACGCGCGCCCAGCGGAGGGCCTGACCGTGCCGCCGTTCGTGCTGGCCATGGGCGAGGGCGCCGCGGTCGCGGCCCGCGCGGGCCTGCCGATGGTCATCGGTGACCTGCGAGGCCGCGAGAAGATGCAGCGCGGCATCGACCACTACCGCGCCCATTTCCGGCCCTCCCCGTGGGCGAGCGAACCGTACGTCGTCATCTCCGGCACGGTCGCCGTGGCCGCCACGCCCGAGGAGGCGCGGCGGCTGCTGGTCCCGGAGGCCTGGTCGATGGCGTACTCCCGCACGCACGGCACCTTCCCGCCGCTGCCGCCCGCCGAGCGCGTAGAGGGTCTCGCCATGACCGGCAAGGAGCGCGGGTTCTACGAGTCCGGGCTCGCCGGGCACATCGCGGGCACCGAGGAGCAGGTCGCGCACCAGCTGGAGACGGTGCTGAAGGAGACCGGCGCGCAGGAGGTGCTGGTGACGACCAGTACGTACGACCGTGCGGCGCTGGTCGACTCGTACCGGCGCCTCGCCCGGATCACCTCCCGGTAGTGATCACCATCCGGAAGCGGGCGGTGCCGGAGAGCATCTTCCGGTAGGCCTCGCCGGCCTGGTCCAGGGGCAGGGTCTCGGTCATCGGGCGGATGCCGTGCAGGGCGCTGAAGGCCATGGTGTCCTGCACGTCCTGCGCGGTGCCGGACGGGTGGCCGCGGACGATCCTGCCGCTCATGAGCAGCTGGACCGGGCTGATGCCCAGGGGTTCGGGGTCCGCCCCGATGGCGACGAGTTCGCCGCGGGGTGCCAGGCCGTCCACGGTGGCCGTGATGGCCTGGGAATTGCCCGCCGTGGCCAGTACGACCCTGGCGCCGCCGAGGGACTGCAGCGCCTGTGCGACGGGGGTGGCCGCCGTGCTGTCGACGTAGTGGTGGGCGCCGAGCTGCTTGGCGAAGTCGGCCTTCTCGGCCCCGCGGGCGATCGCCACGGTCTCGAAGCCCATCGCCACCGCGTACTGCACGCCAAGGTGCCCCAGGCCGCCCAGCCCGAGCACGGCGACCAGATCACCCGGCCGCGCGGGGCTGCGCCGCAGCCCGTTGTAGGTGGTCACGCCCGCGCAGGCCATGGGTCCGGCGTCGGTCGCGGACAGGGCGTCCGGGATCCGGGCCAGGGCGTCGACCGGGGCGATCAGCATCTCGGCGAAGCCGCCGTCGTACGCCCAGCCGGGCACCTTGAGGTTCACGCAGACGACGAAGTCGCCCTGCCGGCAGGGCGTGCAGTGGCCGCAGCTGCCGCCGAACCAGCCGACCGTCACGCGGTCGCCCGCCTGCCAGCCCTGTTCCGCTGCGCCCTCGCCGAGCGCTTCGATCCGTCCGGCGATCTCATGTCCGGGGACCACGGGGAAACTGATGCCCGGAGCGCCGCCGTTCACGAACAGGGTGTCGCTGTGGCAGACCCCGCAGGCCTCCACCGCCACCCGTACATGGCCGGGGCCCGGCTGCGGCACCTCGCGCTCGACGATCTGGAACGGGCCGCCGGCCTCGATCGCCTGCGCGACTCGATAGGTAGTGCTCATCTGTCCCTCCGGGGTGGGCAGGAACGGGGCGAAAGTCCCAGGGTCCAGCACATCAGCTCGAAGCCGATCCCGCGCGCGAAACAGACGAACCGATCAAGGACGACGGCCCGGCCTCACGAGATGGCCCGCAGCCCTCCGCGGGCCCGGCGGCGGAGTTGGTCGACGGCCTGGGCCGTCCGTTCGTCCGCGGGCAGGAGTACGACCAACTGCTGGGCGTCCGCAGGGAGTTCGAGCACCTCACGGATCAGTCGAAGCTCGTACCCGGACGGGTGGTCGAGGCGGAGGTCCCCGCGCTGTGGCACCACGTGACGGTGCAGGCGGCTCGTGAAGTCGGGGCCGGCGACGGGGGCGAGTTCGGTGCTGAACCACTCGGAACTCTCGGCCGACGGTGCCAGCCACAGGTCGAAGGCCTGCTGGTCGGCGATGTCGTCCCAGTCGGCGAAGAGCGTCCGGGCGCGCGGGTCGGTGAAGACGTAGCGGGTGAGGTTCGGGGTGTCCGGGTCGAGCAGTCCGGTGCCGCTCATCACCGACGCGTAGCCGCTCGTGTGGGCGAGGACGTCGCCCAGCCGGTTGGTGACCATGGCGATGCCCGGCTCGAGGAGGCGGAGTGTCTCCAGGACGGAGGGGCGGACCTCGCGGCGGGGAGGCGCGGGCTGGGTGTGGGCGACACACGCGCCGCCGGTGATCTTCGCGAGGTAGCGCAGGTGGTTGCGTTCGGCCGCATCGAGGCTGAGCGCATCGGCGAGCGCGTTGACCACCGCCACCGACGGGTTGCGGTCCCGGCCCTGCTCCATGCGGGTGAGGTACTCGACGCTGATGCCGGCCCGCGCGGCGAGGTCCACCCGCCGCAGGCCCGGTGAGCGGCGGCGGCCGTGATTCGGCAGTCCCAGCGACTCGGGCTGGATGCTGTCGCGCTTGGCCCGGATGAAGTCCCCCAACGGCGTGCCCATGGGGCGAGCATAGGCCGCTGCCCGCTGCTCGCGGAGGGCTCAGCCTGGCCCTGTGGGGGCCAGCCTGAGCACGGTCTGGTTGCGGTCGGGGCGCGGCATGACCGTGGTGGGCATGGACAACAACGAGCAGAGCAGGCACAAGCTGGTGATCATCGTCGGAAGCGTCCGGGACGGACGGTTCGGCCCGGTGGTGGCCTCGTGGGTGGCCGTACAGGCGGGCGCGCACGGTGGTTTCGACGTGGAGGTCGTCGACCTGGCCGAGTTCGACATCCCGTTGGCGCTGCCCGCCCAGTCGCCGAAGTACGCCGGTGACGCCTACCCCCGTCCGGCCGGGATGGCGGCACTGACGTCGGCCTTGGAGGGCGCCGACGCGTTCGTCGTGGTCACACCGGAGTACAACCACAGCTATCCCGCCTCCCTGAAGGCGGCCATCGACTGGCACTTCACCCAGTGGACGGCCAAGCCCGTCGCCTTCGTCAGCTACGGCGGCGCGGCAGGCGGCCGGCACGCCGTGCTCCACCTGGAGAACGTGCTGACCGAGCTGCACGCGGTGACCATCCGCGACGGTCTCGCCTTTCCGAACTACTTCACCGCCTGGCAGGACGGACGCCCCCTCGACCCCGACGCCGCCGGGTACGCCAAGACGCTGCTGGAGCAGCTGGCCTGGTGGGCCGGTGCACTGCGCTCGGCCCGCGAGGCCGCGCCCTACCCGGCGTGACCTGGGACGACGCCCGGCAGGCGACGCCGACGGATTAGAATCGCGGCGTTTGTCCCGCCGCAGCCGAACCCGCACGGAGTTCCGTTCATGCCCGACCCACACGACCCCTACGTCCGCGTCCGCGGCGCCCGCGAGCACAACCTCAAGGGCGTGGACGTCGACATCCCGCGGGACGTGTTGACCGTGTTCACAGGGGTCTCCGGGTCGGGGAAGTCCTCGCTCGCCTTCGGCACCATCTACGCCGAGGCCCAGCGCCGCTACTTCGAGTCCGTCGCCCCGTACGCGCGCCGACTGATCCACCAGGTCGGCGCGCCGAAGGTCGGCGAGATCACGGGACTGCCGCCCGCGGTCTCCCTCCAGCAGCGGCGCTCGGCCCCGACGTCCCGATCGTCCGTCGGCACGGTCACCAACCTGTCGAACTCCCTGCGGATGCTGTTCTCCCGGGCCGGCGACTACCCGCCCGGCGCCGCGCGTCTCGACTCCGACGCCTTCTCGCCCAACACGGCCGTCGGCGCCTGCCCGGAGTGCCACGGGCTGGGCCGGGTCCACCGTACGACCGAGGAGTTGCTGGTCCCCGACCCGTCGCTGTCGATCCGCGACGGCGCGATCGCCGCCTGGCCGGGCGCCTGGCAGGGCAAGAACCTCCGCGACATCCTCGACGCGCTCGGGCACGACGTGGACCGGCCGTGGCGCGAACTCCCGGCCGACCAGCGGGAGTGGATCCTCTTCACCGACGAGCAGCCGGTCGTCACGGTGCACCCGGTACGGGACGCGGACCGCATCCAGCGGCCGTACCAGGGCACGTACATGAGCGCCCGCCGCTACGTCATGAAGACCTTCTCCGACTCCAAGAGCCCCACGCTGCGGGCCAAGGCCGAACGCTTCCTGACCAGTGCGCCCTGCCCTGCGTGCGGCGGCAGCAGGCTGCGTCCGGAGGCGCTCGCGGTGACCTTCGCTGGCCGTACGATCGCCGAGCTGGCCGCGCTGCCGCTGACCGACCTCGTGGGCTGTCTGGTGGCGGGTAACGAGACCGCCCGCGTCCTCACCGAGGACCTCACCTCCCGTATCGCGCCGGTCCTCGAACTCGGCCTGGGCTACCTCAGCCTGGACCGCTCCACCCCCACCCTCTCGGCGGGCGAGCTGCAACGGCTGCGCCTGGCCACTCAGCTGCGCTCCGGACTGTTCGGTGTCGTCTACGTCCTCGACGAGCCGTCCGCGGGCCTGCACCCGGCGGACACCGAGGCGCTGCTCACGGTCCTGGAGCGGCTGAAGTCGTCGGGCAACTCGGTGTTCGTGGTGGAGCACCACCTCGACGTCATGCGCGGCGCCGACTGGCTGGTGGACGTGGGCCCGCTCGCGGGCGAGCACGGCGGAGAGGTGCTGTACAGCGGACCGGTGGCGGACCTCGCCTCGGTCCCGCAGTCCGCGACGGCCCGCTTCCTCTTCGACCGCTCCCCCACCGCCGTACGCCAAGTGCGCACAGCCCGCGGCCAGTTGAAGGTCGGGCCCATCACCCGGCACAACCTGCGCGGGGTGACGGCCGAGTTCCCGCTCGGTGTGTTCACCGCCGTCACCGGCGTCTCCGGGTCCGGCAAGTCGACGCTCATCGGCGAGATCACCGAGGAGCTGACGGGCGTGCAACGCCTGGTCTCCGTCGACCAGAAGCCCATCGGCCGCACCCCGCGCTCCAACCTCGCCACCTACACGGGCCTCTTCGACGTCGTACGCAAGGTGTTCGCGGCCACCGAGGAGGCACAGGCCCGCGGTTACGGCGTCGGCCGCTTCTCGTTCAACGTCGCCGGCGGGCGCTGCGAGACCTGCCAGGGCGAGGGGTTCGTCAGCGTCGAGCTGCTGTTCCTGCCGAGCACGTATGCGCCGTGTCCGGACTGCGGCGGGGACCGCTACAACCCCGAGACGCTGCAAGTGACGTACCGGGGCCGGAACATCGCGCAGGTGCTGGACCTGACGGTGGAGAGCGCGGCGGAGTTCTTCGCGGACACCCCGGCGGTGGCGCGCAGTCTCGCCGCCCTGCTGGACGTGGGCCTGGGGTACCTGCGCCTGGGCCAGCCCGCCACCGCGCTCTCCGGCGGCGAGGCCCAGCGCATCAAGCTGGCCGGCGAGTTGCAGCGCGGCCGCCGCGGCCACACCCTCTACCTGCTCGACGAGCCGACCACCGGTCTGCATCCGGCGGACATAGAGGTTCTGATGCGGCAGCTGCACGGTCTCGTCGAGGCCGGTCACACGGTGATCGTCGTCGAGCACGACATGTCCGTCGTCGCCGGCGCGGACTGGGTGATCGACCTGGGGCCGGGCGGCGGGGACGCGGGCGGGCGGATCGTGGCGGCCGGGACGCCGACGCAGGTGGCGGGCGTGGCGGGGAGCGCTACGGCGCCGTATCTGGGACGGGTGCTGCCACCACGGCAGGCGTGAGCGCAGGCACCGAAGCCGCTTGCGGCATCACAGGGACGCCAACCAGGCGGCGGTGTCGTCCGGATGCGGGAACCGGATGGTGTGGAGGGGTGCGAAGCGGGGATCGCTCGTACGCCGTGCGATCTCGCTGCGGCGGCCCGCGTGCTGCGACCAGGCCCACCACACCGGGTGTTCCCTGCTGAGCCAGCCCGCCCAGGTCTCCCGGTTGCCGCCGAAGACGCGCTCGCGGGTCACCGTGCGCCGCAGGGAGCGGCGCAGGACGCGCGGCATCACGACACGCTTGCCGTAGTCCAGCCAGAGCACGGTGTCCGCCTGCTCCCAGAGCAGGTCACGGACCTCCGGGTAGCCGATGCTGTCGATGATCCAGCGGGGTTCGGCCAGGACGCGGGACACCGCCTCGCCCAGCTTGTCGTTGACAGCCCAGTCGGGGCCGACGAAATACAGCGCGTCCATCTCGTGGTAGGGCACGTCCAGACGCTCGCTCACGGCCCGCGCGAGGGTGGACTTGCCCGCACCCGTGCTACCCACCACCAAGATCCGGTGCACGCGGGCACTGTACAGCGGTGACGAAACCGTACGACGAACTGCACGCTGCCTCCCGACTTACTGATCGTTTCGGACTGAGGTTCGCAGGCGGCGGAGGGGCTGAGGCTGTCGGCCGGTTCGAGCAGGACCACGGGCGACCGGGTCCTAACGCAGCGCGGCGGCAACCAGGCCTTCCAGAGCCTCGCGCGGTACTTCGCCGCCGTTCACCAGTCGATCGAAGACCAGTCCGTCGATGCAGGTCAGCAGAGTGTGAGTGCGGTTCTCGACGTCCGTGACGCCGTGCGTGGCGAGGAACAGCCGGACGGCCTCGCGGCCGGCGTTCTCGCGGGGCACGAGGATCTCCCGCAGCTCCGGGTCGCGCACGCTCTCGACGGTGCAGGCATGGCGGGCGAGCGAGCGGCGGCGGCCCTCGCCGGTGAGTCGCTGCCGAGTGAGCAGCACCATGCCGTCCACCAGCTGCTCGGCGGTGCGCAGACGTGGAAGTGCTTCGGCCGTCGTTTGAAGTTCCGCCTGGTCCAGTTCGACCAGGCGCGTTACGAGGCCGGTCAGCAGCGCGGCACGGGTGCGGAAGTAGGCCGAGGTGGTGCCGGGCGGCATGGCGGATTTCCGGTCGACGGCGCGGTGGGTCAGACCGCGCATCCCTTCGTCGACGAGCACGTCGAGAGCCGCGTCTGCCAGAAGCGTGCGTCGATCTGAAGCCATGGCCTCTTTCTACACCCGTAGAGACTCGGGATAAGGTGTCCTTCTACAGATGTAGAAAGAAGGGGGCTCCGAGATGGGGAACACTGCAGTGGTGGTCGGAGGGGGCATCGGGGGGCTGGCCGCCGCGATCGGTCTGTTCCGCATCGGATGGGACGTGACGGTCCTCGAGCGTGTCTCCATGCTCGAGGACGCGGGGGCAGGCATTTCACTGGCCGCCAACGGCCTGCGGGCACTGGACGAACTCGGGGTCGGCGCGGCGGTTCGGGACGCATCGCAGGGCCAGTACAGCGGCGGCACTCGGACGCCCCAGGGCGGCCGGCTGGCCCGGATGGACGGCTCGGCCCTGGAGAAGGCGGTGGGCACGCCGATCATGGGCATCCCGCGCTCCACCCTGCATCGACTGCTCCGCGACGCCCTGCCCGCCGAATCCCTGGTGATCGGCTCGGAGGTGACCGGGGTCGGGCAGGCCGGCCCTGGGACGGTTCAAGTCGACTGCGGCGCCGCGGTCCTGAACGCCGATCTGGTGGTGGCGGCCGACGGCATCGGCAGCAAAATCCGCAGCCGTCTCTTCCCGGACCATCCCGGCCCGGTCTACAGCGGTTCGACGGTGCTGCGCGCCATCACCGAGCACGCGGTCCCTCTGCGGGCCGACTTCGAACTGACCTGGGGCCGAGGTACGGAGTTCGGGCACATCGCCTTCCGGGACGGGCGGGCCGAGTGGCACGCGGTTCTCAGTCATCCCGCCGGAACGCGGTTCGCCGACCCGCTGGCCGAACTGCTCCGACGGTTCCGCACCTGGCACGACCCGATCCCCGCCCTGCTCGACGCGACCCGGCCCGAGGCCGTGTTGCATCACGATGTGCACGAACTGCGCACGCCGCTCCCCTCATACGCGGTCGGTCGGATCGCGCTGCTCGGCGACGCGGCCCATGCGATGACACCCAACCTCGGACAGGGAGCCTGCCAGGCGCTGGAGGACGCAGTCGTCCTGGCCGCCGCCCTCGGCACCGAGTCCACCGTCGAGGCCGCACTCGCGCGCTACGACGCCGAGCGCCGGCCTCGCAGCCAGGCCGTCGCTCGGGCTGCCCGGCAGGCCGGCAGAATGGGCCAACGGCTTTCCCACCCACTGGCCGTCACCCTGCGGAACACGGCGATGCGACTGACACCGTCCCGGGTGGCCACACGTATGATCCTGCGTCATCACGCCTGGGTCCCCCCGTCGCTGAACTGATCCGGACCGCTGCTCCGTGGACGGATCGCGCCGAGCTCCTGCCGCTACTGCATGCCATCCCACCGATTCGGGGACTCCGGGGACGCCCCCACCGCCGGTCCGGATCCCCACAGGGGGCGCTGGGTCTGGCGTGTGACGGTCAGAGACGGATCAGTTCCGCGAGGGTGTCGCCCAGGACGCGATCGCGCAGTGCCCCTGGGCGTGGTGCCGCGTTCGACGGTGGTGCGGGCCCGCCCGCGCAGGTAACTGACGTCAGTCGCCGGTGAGCAGGCCGGTCACCAGGTCGCGCGGCAGGCCGTGGGTGTCGTGGAGGTAGTGGTAGTCCTCCTCGCTCAGCGGGACCTTGAACTGCGGGCGGGAGAGGATGCGCCGGCCGCGTTCGAGGAGCTTGGTGAAGCGGTGCTCCTCGTCCAGGAGCAGTGTGCGGACGGTGTCGGTGCCGCAGGGCTGGAGGAAGTGGTTCAGGGTGTGGTCCACGAGTTCCAGGGGCAGGTCCGTCAGGGTGCGCGAGGGGTCGTCGCGGCGCAGTGTGGTGAGAAGGCGGCGGACGAGGCGGCGCAGTACATAGCCGCGGCCGGTGTTGGACGGGCGTACGCCGTCGCCGAGTACGACGATGCTCGAGCGCAGGTGGTCGCTGACGAGACGGGTGGAGGGCTCGTCCAGGTCCCACAGCGGCGGGAGCAGCCGCATCCACGGTTCGAACAGGTCCGTGTCGTAGACGGAACGGTGGCCTTGCAGAACGGTCATGAGGCGTTCCAGGCCCATCCCCGTGTCGATGCCGGGCTGGGGCAGGGGTTCGAAGGTGCCGTCCTCGTTGCGTCGGTAGCGCATGTTGACGTGGTTCCAGATCTCCACCCAGCGCGGGTCGGTGGTGGGGGTGCCCTGCGGTGGGGTGCCTTTCTCGCCGGTCCAGACGAAGATCTCCGAGTCCGGGCCGCAGGGGCCCACGGGGCCGTTGGACCACCAGTTCTCGTCGTTCGTCAGCTCTACGGGCAGTCCCAACTCCTGCCAGGTGCCCAGCGATTCGGTGTCGGGACCGAGGTGATCGTCGCCGCCGAAGACCGTGACGTGCAGCCGCTCCTGCGGGATGCCGAATCCGTCGCGCAGCAGCTCGTACCCCCAGCGCAGGCTCTGTGAGTGGCCGTAGTCGCCGAGCGACCACGAGCCGAGCATCTCGAAGACCGTCAGATGGGTGGGGTCGCCGACCTCGTCGAGGTCGGTGGTGCGCAGGCAGCGCTGGACGTTGATCAGGCGCCGCCCCTGGGGATGGGGGCGGCCCAGGAGGTGGGGCGTGAGGGGGTGCATGCCGGAGGTGGTGAACAGCACCGGATCCGAGGGCGGCGGCAGCAGGGAGCTTCCGGTGATGAGGTGGTGACCGCGTTCACGGTAGAAGTCGGTGAACGTGCGTACGGTCCGGTCGGTGTTGATGGTGGTGCTCATGGCATGTTCCTTCAGGTCGCGGGGACCGGAAGGGACCGCGGGAGCAGCCTGCGAGCCCTGGGGGTTGCGCAGAGGGGTGGCACCACATCCCGGCGGTCCGTTTCCGGCCGCCGGGGAAAGGTGGAGAGGTCAGGCGTCGGCAGCCGGGGAGCTGGTCGCTCGCGCGGCTGCGGTGTGGGTACAGCAGATCCTGACCTTCATGGAAGGAACGCTAACAGGGGGCGGTACGGTCCGTCTTCCGAGTTTCCGGTCCTCGCGCCCCGCGCCCCGCGCCCTGAAGGAACATGCGGGAGGGGCCGGGCGGCAGGAGCGCGTCTCTTCGAGGCTTCCGCAGGCGAGGGCTCTGGTCCTATCGTCTGAGCCCGTGATCAGAAACAGCGTTCCGCTGCCCCCGACGGTCTACCCACTCGCCAAGGGACGCGGGTGGGCCATGCTGGTCGGCTCTCTGGTCTTCGTCGCTCTGGGCATTGTCTTCCTCGTCGCCCACAGCACCCTGAAGATGACTGTGGCGGGGGCGCTGGCCGTGCCCTTCTTCGGGCTGTGCTCGGTGCTCGTCCTCCAGCGCCTGCTCCGCGACCGGCCTGAGTTGGTGCTGGACGACGCGGGAGTGGACCATGTGCGGCTCGGCCGGTTCGGCTGGGACGAGATAGCCGCCGTGCGGATACGCGAGCAGCGGGTACGCAACACCTCGCAGTCGTTCATCGAACTGGTGCTGCACGACCCCGACGCCTATCTGGCCCGGGCTTCCAAGCTCGTCCGCAGCACCGCGTCCATGAACGCACGCCTCGGCTTCGGTCCGGCCACCATGGCCACCAACACCCTTCCGGTGCCGCCCGAGGCGGTCCTGGACGCGATGCGGCGCCACTGCCCCCGACTCGCAGTACGGCACTGAGCGCGCCCGTGCACCGCTGCTAGGCCACCAACGCCGTGTGGATCCAGTCCGCCTGAGCCGTCGCCCCCGGCTGGGCGGCGCGGGCCAGTGAGCGGCGGTCCGGATGGCTTCCGGGCGCGATGGCGTCCCGTACGTCGACCTCGGCCACCAGGCCCCGCGCCGACACCACCCGCCAGACCGACGCCAGCAGCGAGTCGTCGCCGATGAAGGCGGGCGCCGTGCTGGCCGTACCCCCGGCGATCCGGTAGCGCAGATGCACCGGCTGTACGGGGACGCCCGCGTCGAGGGCGGCCTGGAAGACGGCGCGACGGAAGGTGCCCTGGGCGCGTCCGCACCAGGTGCTGCCCTCGGGGAAGGCCCCGACGGCCTGACCGTCGCGCAGCGCGTCCGCGATGCGGGCGACGGTTTCCGGCAGGGCGCGCAGCCGGTTGCGGTCGATGAACAGGGCGCCACCGCGGGCCGCCAGGGGCCCGGCCACGGGCCACTCACGGATGTCGGACTTGGCGAGCATGCGGGCCGGGCGGACGGCGGCGAGCAGCGGGATGTCCAGCCAGGAGATGTGGTTGGCGACCAGGAGCAGGCCGCCGGTGGGCGCGGTGGTGCCGGTGATACGGACCCGGACCCCTGCGGCCCGCACGATCCACCGGCACCACCGCTTCACCAGCTCGGCGGGGATCCTCCCGCCGAGCGGCGACAGCACGACCCCGGCCAGCACCAGGGCCACGACTGCCGCCATCCGCAGCACGGCGCGCGGTACGGCCGTGGCGGACCCCGTGGCCTCTATGCACGCCCCCGGGGTGCAGGGCGCGCTGGGCTGCCAGACACTCATCAGGCGGGCACGAGGGAGAGGAAGTGCCGCAGATAGCGCGGGTTGACCCGGCGCATCGACAGCAGCACATACAGGTCGGCGACCCCGAAGTCCGGGTCGTGGGCGGGCTGCCCGCACACCCAGGCGCCGAGGCGCAGGTAGCCGCGCAGCAGCGCCGGCAGTTCGACGGAGGCGGCGGCCGGGGTCGCGCCGTCCGGGCCCCAGGGCAGCAGCGGCCGTACCCGGTACTCCTCCGGGGCCAGGTACTTGCCCCGCACCTTCTCCCAGGTGGCGGAGGCGAGCGCGCCGCCGTCGGCGAGCGGGACGGAGCAGCAGCCGGCCAGCCACTCGTGGCCGCGGTCGACCATGTAGCGGGCGATGCCGGCCCAGATGAGGCTGATGACGGCGCCGTCGCGGTGGTCGGGGTGGACGCAGGAGCGGCCGACCTCGACCAGGCCGGGGCGGATCGCGTCGAGCGCGGTCAGGTCGAACTCGCCCTCGGAGTACAGCCGTCCGGCGACGGCGGCGCGTTCGGGCGGCAGCAGCCGGTAGGTGCCGACGACCTGGCCGGTCGTCTCCTCGCGGACCAGCAGGTGGTCGCAGTACGCGTCGAAGGCGTCGATGTCGTGGCCGGGCTGCGGGGTGGCCAGCAGGGCCCCCATCTCGCCGGCGAAGACCTCGTAGCGCAGCCGCTGCGCGGCCCGTACGTCGGCCTCGTCGCGGGCGAGGGACACGGTGTAGCGGGTGGGTGCGGCGGGCTTCGGGGGACGGTCCAGAGTGGTGACGCCGGTCATGGCTCTCTCCAGGTCGACTGCCGGGGACGGCGGAGCGGGAGCAGACCGTTGGCGCGTGATCTGCCGCCCCTGTTCTTCCGACGCCGGCTGACCTTCGCGTGACAGGCGCAGAGAGAGCGGGTGTGGGCTTGTTGAACGGCTCGCCCACACAAGCGAGACGGGGCCGGGGAGCACCCTCCCGACCCCGCCCGTCCGCACATCTTCGGCGAACGTTCACTGCAGCGCCCCGAAAGGGGCGCGGCTACCGCTTCGCCGCCTTCCGCGTCGCCCGCAGCCACTCCTTGTTCATGCTCGTGATGGACACCAGCGGAATGCCCTTCGGGCAGGCCGTGGCGCACTCCCCGGTCAGCGTGCAGCCGCCGAAGCCCTCCTCGTCCATCTGCGCCACCATGTCCAGCACCCGCGTCTCACGCTCGGGCGCACCCTGCGGCAGCACGTTCAGGTGGTTGACCTTGGCGGAGGTGAACAGCATCGCCGCCCCGTTCGGGCAGGCCGCCACGCACGCACCGCAGCCGATGCACTCGGCGTGCTCGAAGGCGAAGTCGGCGTCCGGCTTGGGCACGGGGGTGGCGTGGGCCTCGGGTGCGGAGCCGGTCGGGGCGGTGATGTAGCCGCCGGACTGGATGATCCGGTCGAACGCCGACCGGTCCACCACCAGGTCCTTGATCACCGGGAAGGCGGAGGCCCGCCAGGGCTCGATGTCGATCGTGTCGCCGTCCCGGAAGGACCGCATGTGCAGCTGGCAGGTGGTGGTGCGCTCCGGGCCGTGCGCGTCGCCGTTGATGACGAGCGAACACGCACCGCAGATGCCCTCGCGGCAGTCGTGGTCGAAGGCGACCGGGTCCTCACCCTTGAGGATGAGCTCCTCGTTGAGGGTGTCGAGCATCTCCAGGAACGACATGTCGGAGGAGATGCCGTCCACCTCGTACGTGGACATGGCGCCTTCGGCGTCGGCGTTCTGCTGCCGCCAGACGCGCAGGGTGAGCTTCATGCGTAGCTCCGCTGAGTGGGGTGGACGTACTCGAAGACCAGGTCTTCCTTGTGCAGGGTCGGGGCCTCGCCGGTGCCGGTGAACTCCCAGGCGGCCGCGTACGCGAACTCGTCGTCCCTGCGGGCCGCTTCACCGTCCGGGGTCTGGGACTCCTCGCGGAAGTGGCCCCCGCAGGACTCCGCCCGGTGCAGTGCGTCCAGGCACATCAGCTCGGCGAGCTCGAGGTAGTCGACGATGCGGTTGGCCTTCTCCAGCGACTGGTTGAACTCCTCGCCGGTGCCGGGCACCTTGATGCGCCGCCAGAACTCCTCGCGGATCTGCGGGATGCGCTCCAGCGCCTTGCGCAGTCCGGAGTCCGTACGGGCCATGCCGCAGAACTCCCACATCAGTTCGCCGACTTCGCGGTGGAAGGAGTCGGGGGTGCGGTCGCCGTCGACCGAGAGCAGGAGGTTGAGGCGGTCCTGGGTCTCCGCCAGCACCTCCTGGACGACCGGGTGCTGAAGGGTGACCGGCTCGTGGTGCGGGTTGCGGGCGAGGTAGTCGTTGATGGTGGCAGGCAGTACGAAGTAGCCGTCGGCCAGGCCCTGCATCAGTGCGGAGGCGCCCAGGCGGTTCGCGCCGTGGTCGGAGAAGTTGGCCTCGCCGATCGCGAACAGGCCCGGGACGGTGGTCTGCAGGTCGTAGTCGACCCACAGTCCGCCCATCGTGTAGTGCACGGCGGGGTAGATCCGCATCGGGACGGTGTACGGGTCCTCGGCGGTGATCCGCGCGTACATGTCGAAGAGGTTGCCGTACTTCTCCTCGACCGCCTTGCGCCCCATCCGCTTGATGGCGTCGGCGAAGTCCAGGTAGACGCCCTGCCCGCCGGGGCCCACTCCCCTGCCCTCGTCGCAGACGTTCTTGGCGGCGCGGGAGGCGATGTCGCGCGGGACCAGGTTGCCGAAGGAGGGGTAGATGCGCTCCAGGTAGTAGTCGCGCTCGTCCTCGGGGATCTTGTTCGGCGGCCGGTCGTCGCCCTTGGCCTTGGGGACCCAGATGCGGCCGTCGTTGCGCAGCGACTCGCTCATCAGGGTGAGCTTGGACTGGTGGTCGCCGGTGCGCGGGATGCAGGTCGGATGGATCTGGGTGAAGCAGGGGTTGGCGAAGTAGGCGCCGCGCCGATGTGCCCGCCAGATGGCGGTGGCGTTGGAGTTCATGGCGTTCGTCGACAGGTAGAAGACGTTGCCGTAACCGCCGCTCGCCAGGACGACGGCGTCCGCGAAGTAGGTGTCGATGCGGCCCGTGATCAGGTCGCGCGCCACGATGCCGCGTGCCTTCCCGTCGATGACGATCAGGTCGAGCATCTCGGTACGCGGGTGCATCTCGATGTTGCCCGCGGCGATCTGCCGGCTCAGCGCCTGGTACGCACCGAGCAGCAGCTGCTGGCCCGTCTGTCCGCGGGCGTAGAAGGTCCGCGAGACCTGTACGCCGCCGAAGGAGCGGGTGTCGAGCAGGCCGCCGTACTCACGGGCGAAGGGCACGCCCTGGGCCACGCACTGGTCGATGATCTCCACCGAGATCTGCGCGAGCCGGTGCACGTTCGACTCGCGGGCGCGGAAGTCGCCGCCCTTGACGGTGTCGTAGAACAGCCGGTGGACGGAGTCGCCGTCGTTGCGGTAGTTCTTGGCGGCGTTGATGCCGCCCTGGGCGGCGATGGAGTGGGCGCGGCGCGGGGAGTCCTGGTAGCAGAACTGGACGACGTGGTAGCCCTGTTCGGCGAGCGTGGCGCCTGCGGAACCGCCTGCCAGCCCCGTGCCCACCACGATCACCGTGTGCTTGCGCCGGTTGGCGGGGTTGACCAGCTTGGCCTCGAAACGGCGCTTGTCCCAGCGCTCGTTGATCGGTCCGGCGGGCGCCTTGGTGTCGACGACCGGCCCACCCGTCGTGTAATCCACGTACTCAGCGGTCATGTTCAGCTCACCACTCCGGTCATGACGCCCACGGGTACGGCGATGAAGCCGGCCGTGAGCAGCAGTGCGAGGACGTTGGCGACGGTCTTGAGGGCGCGGTCGCGACTGCGGCTGCCGACGCCGAGGGTCTGGGCGGCGCTCCAGAAGCCGTGCCGGATGTGCAGGCCGAGCGCGAGCATCGCGACGATGTAGATGACGTTGCCGTACCAGGTGGAGAAGGTGTCCACGACGTTCTGGTACGGGTGCCCCTCCTGGAAGCCGCCCGAGTGCACGGTGCCGGTGGTCAGGTCCAGGATGTGCCACACGATGAACAGGCCGAGGATGGTCCCGCCCCACCGCATGGTCCGCGTCGCGTAGCTCGCTTTGGCCTTCTTGTGCACGTACTTGCTGGGCCGTGCCTTGATGTCGCGGCGGCTGAGCTGGTACGCGGAGACGGCGTGTGCGACGACGGCGACGATCAGCACGACGCGGACCAGCCACAGCGTCCACTCGTAGTGCATGAACGGCTCGCCCACGGTGCGCAGCCAGTGCGCGTAGTGGTTGAACTCGCCGGCCCCGAAGAAGATCTTCAGATTGCCGATCACATGCGCGACCAGGTACAGCAGCATGATCATGCCGCTGACGGCCATCACCGTCTTCTTGCCGACGGAGCTGTCCCACACCGTGCGCGCCATCGACGGCCGTCGGTCCGTCCGCGTTGCCAGAGCCATGACTCAAGACGCTAGAGCCGAAGGTACCGATCGGTCCAAGACATGGTCCGGCTTGATTCCATAGGAAGCAGCTATCGTACGAGGATGCAGTTCCAGCAGCTCCAGTACTTCGTGGCGGTCGCCGAGACGCGGCACTTCACCCGGGCCGCGGACCTGGTCCATGTCGCGCAGCCCTCCCTGTCCCAGCAGATCAAGGCGCTGGAGCGGGAGCTCGGGGCGGATCTGTTCCTGCGGGCGCGCGGCAACATCACGCTCACCGACGCGGGTGAGGCGCTGCTGCCGCTGGCCCGCCGCATCCTGGCCGACGCGGACACGGCCCGGCACGAGGTGCAGGAGTTGGTACAGCTGCGCAGCGGCCGGGTCCGGCTGGGCGCGACCCCGAGCCTGTGCACGGGCCTGCTGCCCGACGTCCTGCGCGCCTTCCACGACCGCTATCCCGGCATCCGGCTGCTGATCGAGGAGGGCGGCTCCCACGATCTCGTACGGGAACTCGCCCGCGGCGCCCTGGACCTGGCGCTGGTGGTGCTGCCGCTGCCGTCCCCCTCCCCCGCGCTGAAAACGGTGGAGCTGCTGCGCGAGGACCTGGTCGTGGTGTCGTCCCCGGAGTCGCCCGCACCCGCCGGTCCGGGCCGGCGCACGGTCCGCATCGCCGACCTGGAGAGTGAACCCCTGGTGATGTTCCGGCACGGCTACGACCTGCGCGAACTGACCGTGGCCGCCTGCCGCGCCGAGGGCTTCGAGCCGGACTTCGCGGTGGAGGGCGGTGAGATGGACGCTGTGCTGGGCTTCGTCCGCGCGGGGCTCGGCGTGGCCGTCGTCCCCCGCATGGTCGCCACACGCTCCGGGCGTGGGCTGCGGGTCACCCCGCTGGCCCGCCCCGGCCTGCACCGCACGATCGCGCTGGCCCACCGCAGCGATGTGGCTCCGCCGCGGGCGGCTCGGGAGTTGCAGCGGATGCTGTTGGAGCGGTGAGCGGGCGCATCGCAGGACGATATTGCTTTCGGAAGGCGATATTGCTTTCGGAAAGGGAGTGGACGAGTGGTGCAGACGGCGTTCGATGAGTCCGAGCGGCGGGCGTGGGCGGGGCAGGCCGATGCCTATGCTGCGAGTTTCGCCAAACTCTGCGCGTATCCGGTGCCTGGGCTCCTCGACGCCGTTGGGGTGAGGGAGGGTGTACGGGTCCTCGATGTGGGGACGGGCACGGGCACCGCTGCCGCAGCCGCATGCGAGCGGGGGGCGAAGGTGGCGGCGGTGGATGCCGAACCCGCCATGGTCGCCCGGGCCGCGCGGGCGGCTCCGGAAGCCGACGTGCGGCTTGCTGCGCTGCCCGGCTTGCCCTTCGCCGACGACGAGTTCGATGCCGTGGTCGGCAACTTCGTCCTCAACCATGTCGGACGGCCTCGGGAAGCCCTGACGGAGTTGCGACGGGTGACGCGGCCGGGCGGGCGGACAGCGGTCACCATCTGGGCGGTTCCCCCGGCCCCCGGGCAGGCGCTGCTCGGCAGGGCTGTCCGAGCAGCAGGCGTCACGCGCCCGGCTCACCTGCCGGCCCTTGCTCCCGAAGACGACTTCCTCCGTACGGAAGAGGGCTTCGCCGCGCTGCTCGTTGAGGCAGGTCTGACGGGCGTGGTCTGCGAGACCTTGACCTGGGACCACCGGACGACGCCTGAGGAGTGGTGGAGCGGACCGGCCGCGGGCGTGGCGACGATCGGTCAGATCGTGACGAGTCAGAGCCCGGCGGTCGTGGCCGAGATCAAGAGCCACTTCGAGTCGTTGTGCACGGAGTTCGCCGGTCCGGGCGGTGCACTGGTGCTGCCTCACGCGGCCCTGGTGGCGCATGGCCGGGCTTGACGCTGACGCCAAGGGGCCCTGCTGCGTACAACGGGCAGCAGGGCCGGAGTTGTCACGGTTCGGCGTTCTGCCAGATGATCCTGAGGGTCGACAGGGGGTAGGGGCCGTCGGTGGGGGGCGTCTGCCAGGTTCGGGTGGTGGGGTGGTCGGGGGTGAAGCGGGGCCAGCCCGGGTCGCCGGTGGTGGCGAAGGACGTCCAGGATGCGCGGATGCGCTCGGACAGGTCGGTGAAGTCGGGGGGTGGCGGGGAGCCGAGGAAACGGGCGGCCGGGCGGCTCGTGGCGTTTCCGAAGACGAAGGGGACGTCCACGCCGTGCGCGGCGCCGAGGGCGGGACCGCGCCAGGCGAAGTCGTAGAGCCAGGTCCGGCCGCCCGCACGGGCATGGGCCTCCGCGACCCAGGTGGTCGGCATCCGGATGAGCGCGTCGGACAGCATCACCGTGAACAGGTCGGCGTCGCTGAGGCCGGGGCAGGCCCGGCGATAGGCGTCGGCCGCGTCCTTTTCGAGCCCGACCGCTTCGGCGACGACCGCCAGGTCGACTCCCGCCGTGGGCAGCGGACCCTGCCCCCGGTACTCCTCGTGGGTGAACCCACAGATCAGGTCGACGTCCCGGCCGGAGCCGGACCGCAGTGCCGTCCAGGGCGGGCCGGTGACGAGATCGCCGTCGATGACGGGGGCGAAAGCGCTGAAGCCTTCCCGGCCGCGCAGCGGCTCGTCCTGGACGGCCAGGATCGCCTCGGGCGGCAGCGCGGCGAAGGCGTCCCGGGTGGCCGGGACCCCGGCGGCTGCCGCGATCGTGGCGGTGATGGCCGCGGCCTCCGTTGCGGTGCGGATGCCGGACGGGACGCTCTGGGCGATCGCTCGCCGGAACAGGCCCCGTGCCGCCGGTGCGGCCGTGAGCAGGACCGTGGAGGCGGCGCCGGCGGACTGACCGAAGACCGTGACGTTGGCGGGGTCGCCCCCGAAGGCGGCGATGTTGTCCTGCACCCACTCCAGGGCCGCGATCTGGTCGCGCAGCCCACGGTTGTCCGCGGTGCCGGGCAGGTGTCCGAACCCCTCGAAGCCGACGCGGTAGTTGAACGTCACCACGCAGACCCCGGAACCGGCCAGCGTGCCCCCGTCGTACTGGGGCATGCGGGCAGCGCCGTGCTTCCACAGGCCACCGTGGATCCACACCATGACGGGCAGTCCGGTCGTGCCCCGGTCCGGCGTCCAGACGTTGACCGTCAGACAGTCGAGCCCGTCGCCGGGCTGCCACTGGGCCGGCGCCCCCGGAGCCGGGGCCGACTGCGGCGGGGCCGCGCCGAACGTGAGCGCGTCCCGGACACCGTCCCAGCCGGGCGCCGGCACAGGGGGCTGGAACCTCAACGCGCCTTCCGGAGCGGCAGCGAAGGGAATGCCCAGAAACCGTACGATCCCGTTCTCGAACGCCCCTCGGACGGCCCCCCCAGAGGCCACCACAACCGGCTCCATGCGCCCTTCCTTCACCATCTGTCACTCTCCCCGCGGAGAATCTGCAGGCACCGGCGTGCCCTGGTGGTAGTACATGCGCCAGCCCGTCTCCTCGTCGCGTTTGCGCCACAGGGAGCTGCGGCGGGCCCGTCGGCCGTCGAAGACGGTCTCGAACGTGAGATGCACCAAGCCCGGGGCGAGCAGGACCCCCTTGATGTCCGACGGCTCGTAGCGCGGGCCGTCCGCGGAACTGCCCGGCTTGTCGGGCAGCCCGGCGATCGTCTCCTCGTAGGTGTAGCGCCGGCCCGAGGCGCCGACCTCCACGAATTCGGGGTCGATCAGGCGGGCGCCTTCGGCGGAGGAGCGGACGGCGGGATCCATGAGGCTCAGTTCACCCGCGATCGCCTGGTCCACGGCGTCGGTTTCATCGTTCACCCACGCATCCTCCCGCCCGAACCCGGCGCGTCCGCAACCGGGTTGTGCGGCCGCCGTAGCATGGGGTTCTCTCACACGGGGGTGGCGGGATGAAACGTCGGATCGTTGCGGTCGGCGCGGCACTGCTGGTGCTGGTGGGGTGCGCGGGGAACGCGGCGTCAGGGGGAGCGAAGAGCCCGGCGACCTCGTTGTCCGTCTCGGGTCCGTGGCGCGCGTGGGCGGCGACCCTCTCCAGCCAGGAAGCGCACGGCAGTTGCGGTGCGACGGCGCACCAGGTGGTGTGCGCGACCGACGTCGGCGGGTTCGTCGGGCGTTCGCGGGCCGACGGCCGTATCACCTGGACCGTGCCCGCGGGCGGCCACGGCAAGAACATCGGACTGGCCCTCGACGCGGCCGACGAACGGGCCGTGACGGCGGTCGCGGGTGTGCTCCGCGCGGCGAACCTGCGGACGGGTACGCAGGCATGGACCCATCAACTGCCCACCGGCCGCACCTACTTGGCCCTCGGCGCCGCGGAGGGAGTCGTCTACGCTCTCGAAGCATCGGATCCCTTCACCCACGCCCCCGTCCTCGACGCCATACGCGCGTCCGACGGCACACCCCTCTGGCACCGGACCGTCGCCTGGATGACGGGCGAACACCTGACCGCCTTCCGGGGCCGCGTCTACACGGCCGACGGCACCCGGGTCACCGCCCGCGACGCCCGCACCGGCGTCACCGTGGCGACCAGCCCCACGGGCGTCGAGTGCCCGCACCTCGTCACCGGCGGCCACTACCTGGTCTGCACCGGCAGCCCCTACTCCGCCGGAGACACCTTCGCGCCCATGCGGCGCCTGGACCCGGCGACGCTGAGGCCGCTGCCGACCCCGAGGAACACGGCCGACAAGCCCGTACGCGGGGTGATCTCCGACAACGGCATCCTGGTGCTGTACGAGGCCGGCGCCGAGGACACGGGCGCGGGGAACTGGTTCGCGTACGACCTCGAGAAAGACCGCAGACTGTGGAGCACGTACGCCACGGAGGCCGACGCCACCGTGGCCGACGGCCGGTTCGTGACCTTCACCCCCCGCAACGACCGCGCCGCACGGGACCGCGTGATCACGATCGACCTGCACGCCGGCCCGCAGGCCACCGGAACCGCCGCGCCCCGCATGTCCGCGGCGTACTCGCAGACCAGAGGCGGCGAATACCCCCTCGTCTTCGCGCCGGGCGGGGACACGGGCCACGTCGTCGTCATGGCCCGTACCCACGGTTCCCTGCGCTCGCTGCCGCTGCCCTAGGACCGGGGCGGGACTCAGCCCGTCGCGTCCACCAGCGCCAGCTCGTGCAGCCGGTCCGGTGGGCCCGGGCGGGCGTAGTACCAGCCCTGGGCCGTGTCGCAGCCCAGTATCCGCAACTGCTCGGCCTGGGCGCCGGTTTCCACGCCCTCCACCGTGACCGCGAGGTCGAGGCTGTGGGCGAGCGAAACGATCCCCTCGACGATCTTGAGGTCCACGGGGTCCGCCGGGAACTGCTGCATGCTCTGGGTGAAGGAGCGGTCCAGCTTCAGGACGCTGACCGGGAGGCGGCGCAGGTTCGCCAGGTTCGAGTAGCCGGTGCCGAAGTCGTCGAGGGCGATGTCGACGCCCATCTCGGCGAGCCGGCGCAGCGGCTTGAGGAGGTCGTCGTCCGCGCCGATCAGTGCCGACTCGGTGACCTCCAGGCAGAGCGCGTCCGGGTCGACGCCCGTGCGCTCCAGGATGTCGACGGTGTCCTGGACCAGGCCGGGATGGGTGAGCTGGCACGGCGAGAGGTTGACGTTGATGCGCAGGGGGCCCGCGCCGTCGTGACGTTCTCGCCATTCGCGGGCCTGGCGGACGGACTGTTCCAGGACCCAGCGGCCGAGCGGCACGATCAGGCCGGTGTGCTCGGCGAGCGGGATGAAGCGGTCCGGGCCGAGGATGCCGTGCTGCGGGTGCAGCCAGCGCACCAGGGCCTCGGCGCCGCGCACACTGCCGTCGCCGAGGTGGACCAGCGGCTGGTACTCGATGAAGAACTCGCCCCGGTCCAGGGCCGCCGGCAGCGCGGTGGTCAGGCCGTGCCGGGTGATGGCGCGGGCGTCGGCCTCCTCGTCGGCGAGCTCGAAGCGGTTGCCGCCCGCCGACTTGGCCCGGTACATGGTGATGTCGGCGCTGCGCAGCACCTCCGCCGGGCTGCGCTCGCCCGCCGGGCCCTCGACGATGCCGATGGAGCCACGGACGGTCAGTTCCCGGCCGTCGATGCTGATCGGGGCGATGAGGGCGTTCATGATGCGGGCGGCGAGCTCGTCGACCTCGCGTTCGGTGTCGGGGCCGGTGGTCAGCGCCACGAACTCGTCGCCGCCGAGCCTGGCGACCATTTCGCCGGGTGCCGTCGCACACCCCTGCAGCCGGTCGGCGACCTCGACGAGCAGCCGGTCGCCGGCCGCGTGGCCGAGGCTGTCGTTGACGGTCTTGAAGCCGTCCAGGTCGAGATAGCACAGGCCGTAGCGCTGGCCCTGGCCTGCGCCCAGCGCCTTCTCCAGGCGTTCGAAGAAGAAGGTGCGGTTGGGCAGGCCGGTGAGCGCGTCGTGCGTGGCCTCGTAGCGCAGCCGCAGATTGAGCAGCCGCCGCTCGGTGGTGTCCTCCATGAGGGCGAGCTGGTACTGCGGGTTGCCGTCCGCGTCGCGCAGCAGGGAGACCGTCAGGTTGGTCCACAGGACCGTCCCGTCGGGGCGGTAGAAGGCCTTTTCGAGGTGGAAGTGCTCGCGCTCGCCGCGGACGAGCTCGTCGTAGAGCTTCCAGGTCTGTGGCGCGTCCTCGGGGTGGGTCCACTCCCGGACCTTGCGGCCGTAGGCCATCGCGTCCGTGATGCCGAACATGCGCAGCAGTGCGCCGTTGACCTGGAGGATGTTGCCGTCCAGGTCGGCGATGCCGATTCCTATGGCCGCGCCCTCGAAGACCGCGCGGAAGCGGGCCTCGGTGTCGTGCAGGGCCTGCGCGACGACGCCCTGCGCCTGGAGGGCGGCCGCGGAGATCGCCTCCTGCTCGGCCAGCGTCCGCTCGCGCAGCGCCTCGGCGAATCCGGCGGCCATCGCGTGCTGCAACCGCGAGGAACGCGCGCGCAGTTCCTCCTGGTCGCCGTCCCCACCGCAGTAGAGCACCAGGTAGGCGTCGACGCAGTCCAGGGTGCGGGCCAGCGCGTCCGGGTCGGTGCAGTGCGCGGCGACCAGGGCGGCACCGACCGCCCTGCCCGCCTCCGCGTCGAGGGTGCGGGTGTGCAGCGCCCGGCTCAAGCGACGGGCCAGTGGCAGGAGTTGCTCCTCGAACTCCGGCCTGGTCAGCGACGTCGAGGTCACCGGGAACACCGCCCGGCTCCAGATCGTCGCGAACCTGCGCAGTCTGTCCGGCTGCCCGTCCGGCTCCGCGGTCACGCCGTACGCCCCACGCCGGCGAACCCGGAGAAGGCATACGGATCCTCGTCCTCCGGCGCCTCCTGCGGCCGCCACAGCGGCGGCGCCACCAGTCCCGGTTCCACCATGTCGTACCCCTCGAAGAACCGCGCGATCTCGTCGCGCGAACGCATGATCAGCGGGTTGCGGATGTCCTTGTACACGTCCACCGCGCCCTCGGCCCGCTCCGCCGGCAGCGGAATGCCCTCGTACGAGGCGTGCGTGAGGACGAGCAGGCTGCCCGGCGCGAGCGCGTCGCGCAACTGAGCCACCGCCTCGTAAGGGTCGTCCGCGTCTTCCACGAAGTGCAGTATGGCAACGAGAAGCAGCGCCACTGGCCGGTTCGGGTCGATCAGGCGCTCCACTTCGGGGCTCGCGAGGATCTCCTGGGGCTTGCGGAGGTCGGCGGCGACGACTCCCGTGCCGTCGTTGCCCGCGAGGACCGCCTGGCTGTGCGCGACGGCCACCGGGTCGTGGTCGACGTAGACCACGCGCGCGCCGGGGGCGGCCGCCTGCGCCACCTCGTGGACGTTGCCGAAGGTGGGGATGCCGGAGCCGATGTCCAGGAACTGGTCGATGCCCTCGTCGACCGCGAAGCGGACCGCGCGCCGCATGAAAGCCCGGTTCGCCTGCATGATCTTCGGGAGCCCCGGCATGAACTGCATCGCCTTGCGAGCCGCCTCCCGGTCGACCTCGAAGTTGTGCGAACCGCCCAGGTAGTAGTCGTAGATCCGCGAGACGCTGGGCACCGAGATGTCGATGCTCCGGGGGGCCCAGGCGGGACGCTCCATCTATCTCTCCAAGGCGTAGGCGATCCGGTGTTCGAGCTGAGGCTACTGATCGCCCGCCAACGGGGCGAGCCCAAACGGAAATTGACCATCCGTTCCCGGTCACTGCCTGCGGCACTTGCCGCATTCGCCCGTAGAAAAGCGGCAAAACGCCAAAGGGTCCGCCCCCTCCGTGCGGTGCGGAGGGGGCGGACGGGGTCGAACGCGCTGTCCGGTGCAATCAACCCTGGGGAGGTGATGGCTACTTCTTCGGCGCGCCGACCGGCTTTCCGTCGGGCGACATGGCGTACCAGGTGCCGCCCACGCCCTGGCCGTTGATGTCCCCGGGCTTGGTGTCGCCGGAGAAGGTGTACGCGGGCCAGCAGTCGACGGTCATCTGCTTGACGCCGTCGGGCCGGGTGAAGCCCATCAGGCCCTTCTTCTCGATGCCCTTGGTGTCGTCCTTCGAGACGATCCCGACCGCCGGCCACTTCTCCAGGCAGGAACCGGTGCAGTTGGAGATCGGCTTCGGCCAGGCCACGTCCTTCAGGAAGCGGTAGACCGTCATGCCGTTCTTGTCGACGACGATGTCACCGAGCTTGGGGTCCTTGCGCACGGACAGGCCGGGCAGGCTCGCCAGGGTGGCCTTCTTCCCGTCGGGGGCCAGCGCGAACCACTTGCCGCCCACACCCTGACCGGCGACGTCCCCGGCCTTGGTGTCCTTGGCATAGCGGTACGCCGGCCAGCCGCCGATGGTCAGCTGCTTGGTGCCGTCGGCCCGGGTGACCTCGCCGAGCAGCGCCTTGTCGATGCCGGCGCCGGCCGCGGCGTCGTTCGCGGCAACCGGCGGCCAGGCCTTGGCGCAGTCGCCGTCGCAGTTGGACTTGGGCGGCTCGGCGGTGTCCTCGTCGAAGCGGTAGAGGGTCATGCCGTTGCCGTCCGTCAGCACCTTGCCGAGCTCGGCGTTCTGGCTGACGGCGAGCTTGCCCGCGGCCGAGGACTGGGCCCCGGAGTTCTGGCCGTCGGCACCGTAGCCGTTGCTGGGGCTGGCGCTCGCTCCGGCACCGGCCGCGCCGACGCTGCCGTAACCGCCCGCCGGGGCGGTGGCGCCCACGTTCTGGCTGCCCACCGACGACGTGCCGCTTTCCTGACCGCACGCCGTCGTCAGCGCCAGTACGGCCACGGCGCTTGCCATGAGTGAAGCGCTCCGCCAGGAGGTCTTCATCGTCAACTCCCCATTATCGCAAAGGTGTTGCAGCGCCCTGCTGCGTCGCCGCACGAGCATGGGTACGAATGGGACCCGCGGTTGTGTTCAACCGCCTCACAAATTTCTTTTTTGAACCTGGGGCGCCGGGGCGCAGGTTCGCACGTGCGTGCGCCTTTTTCGTGCTGCGGGGCGCGCAGCGATCAAACCGCCGTGCGGGGATCATCCCCCGTTCGAGCCAATCGGGGCGCGATACGGCACGCCCCGGCGCACGAGGGCTCATGATCTTCGGCGTGTATGGACCCGAATCGACTCAAACCTCCTTCGCCGTACGGGCGTTGGTGCGTGGCGCTCCGCGGGATGCGGGGCGATCGGTCGCCTTTTGCCTGCGGCGCCGTCGTGGCCGGTCGCGCCCCGCGGCGGAGCCGCAGATCGATACGGCGCCGCGCCCCTTTGCGGCGCGTCTGGTCTGCGTGGTGTCTCTGACCTGGTTTCTGGTGGGGGCGCCCGGCGGCGTCGCTGCGGCCGATGCGTGTGCGTATGCCTCGGTGGGGCCGGACGGCACTCAGGCCGTGGCGGTTGCCGGGGACCTCGCCTGGCCGACTCCGCCGATTTGCCCCGCACCCACGCCGACACCCACTCCGACTCCGACTCCGACTCCGACGCCCAAGCCCACGCCGCCCGAGCCGAAGCCGCCGCCTCCGGCGCCCGCCCCTCCACCGAAGCCGACACCGAAGCCGGAACCGAAGCCGAAGCCGCCGTTGCCTTCCCCGCCTGCTCCGAAGCCTGCGGCACCGCAACCGCGCGTCACTCCCCCCGCCGCGCCACCCCCGGCCCCCGGCCCCCCGAGGCCGTCGGCCAAGCCCGCCCCCCGTCCGGACCTGGCGCCGGTGACCTATCCGCGCTACCGGGCGCCGGCGCCCAAGCGGTCGCCGCGCGGCGGCCCTTCGCCCGTCACCTTTGTCCTGCTCATCACGGTTCCCGCCGTGATCGCCGTCGCCGCGCTGCGGCCGCGCTGATTCCAGGAGGAATCTCTTGTCGGAATGGCTTGTTCTCACCCTCGCGATGCTGGCCGCCTGCGCCGTGGTGATCATCGTCACCTTCGTACGGCACCGGGCCGCCCCCGAGGACGAGGACCCCAGCGAGACCCCGGACGTCATCGAGTACATGACGATGTGGATCGGCGTGGTGTACGCCATCGTCCTGGGCCTGGCCATCGCCGGGGTGTGGGAGGGGCGCAGCGCCGCCCAGGACCACGTGCAGTCGGAGGCGGTCGCGCTGCACGAGATCTCGGAGCGGGTGCGGGTCTATCCGACCGATGTCCGTGACCGTATTCGGGACGATGTCAACGCCTATGTCGGACACGTCGTGCACACCGAGTGGAAGGTGATGGACGACGACGGGCATGTCACTTCGCGCGGCGACCAGCTCCTCGCGCGCATCCGCCAGGACGTCACCGACTACCAGCCGAAGTCCGACTTCGAGGCCCAGGCCTACCAGCCGCTCCTCGACCAGGTCACCGCTGCGGACCAGGCGCGCAGCGCCCGGGCCGACTCCATGGGGGCGACCATGCCGGGCGTGGTGTGGTTCGGGCTGCTCGCCGGGGCCGTGATCACCATCGGCATGGTCTTCGCGCTGCAGATCCGGCGCACCGTGCGCGAACTGATCCTGGCCGGACTGTTCTCCGCCCTGATCGCGTTCCTGCTCTTCCTCATCTGGGACTTCGACGCGCCCTACACCCGGGGCATCACGGCGTCGGCTGCACCCTTCCTCAATCTCTTCCCGCACCTGAGGGGCTGACGGGCAGGCCGTCGCACGACGGGTCACCCGGGGACAGGGCGCCACGCCGCAGCCGTCCCCTGGGTGGCCCATACGTTTGCCCCATTCGCCCTACAGCGATCGCGCGATCGGACACCCGTTCCTAGCGTTTCGGTTATCGAGGTGCATTCAAGCCCCACAGCGGAACGGGTCCGCAACTGCTCCTCGAGGACCGGAGGAACCACCATGCGCGCGATACGCATTGCTTCGGCCGCTCTGCTGGGCATCAGCGCCCTCGCCCTCTCCGCACCCGCCGCCGTCGCACGGGACGACTGGCACGACATCACGCCGTTCGGCTTCAGCGTGCTGCCGTCCACCGTCGCGGCGGGCAGCGAGGTCAAGCTGCATGTGAACCGGGACGGCGACTGCAAGGGGCCTGCGAGGGTCACGTCGGTGGTGTTCGACACGGTCGTGATTCCGGTGGGACGGTCCTGGGCGACGGCGGTGGTGGACCGGGACGCGAAGCCGGGGGCGGTGTATCAGGTGACGTTCTCCTGCGACGGCGCAAGCGGCTCCACGGAGCTGACCATCGTGGGCGGCCGCCCGCACCACCCGACCCCGGTGCCGGTCGACCCCGTTCCGGTCCCGGCCCACCCGCACCGGGGTGTGCACGCCGGTGTGGGCGGCAGCATCGCCGGGTTCGACCTCAGGGAGATCGGCATGGGTCTCGCCCTCGTCACGGGCTCGGTCGGCGCGGCGTACCACCTCTCGCGCCGCCGCAGCGGCGAGGAAGGTGCCTGACAAAGGGCCATCGCCCCGGCTCCTGTGGGGGAATCGGGGCGAGGGCCCTTCAACGTGCGATCTCCTTCACGGACGTGACCTGCGGTCCGCTTTCCGAGGTCGATGTGCGGTCTGCTCTCCGAAGAGAGGGAGGTCAGATCCGCTTCTCGGACCTGCGGCGCAGCCAGAACGCTCCGCCGGCGAGGACGGCCGCGGCCACGAGCCCGCCGCCGATGGCCACGTCGGTCGGTGTCGCCCCGGTGGAGCTGCCGCCGCCGAACCCGCCCTGGACACCGCCGATGACGGTGAAGGCGGCGGGGTTGGTCAGGGACTTGCCGCCACAGGTGACGGTGATGGGATGCGTACCGTTCCTCGCGTCCCGGTTCACCGTCGCGGTGCCCCTCGCCGTGTTGCTGCCTGCGACCGTCATCAGTGGCGTGCTCGGAAACGCGTCCGAGGTCGCAGTGGCTCCGCCCGGGCAGCCGTCGACGGTGATGGTCAACTGCCCGCCACGGGCGATGACACTGGGCAGCGCGACGATGTTGCTGGGGTTGAAGTTCATGCCGTCCCGGGCGACGGCCGCCGGTGCGGCGAGGCCGAGCACGGCGACCGCGGCGGCCGAGACCGCCAGGGCACGATGACTACTCATGTGATCCTCCGCGGAAGGCGCCCCGGGTCCCGTCCCCGGCAATATCGGCGAGAAAGCGCCTCCCAGAAAGACAGTCAGATGCGGTGCACGCGCCCGCATTTCGGGGATGGTCCGTCCTGGTGAGAGGACACGCCGAGCAATAAGCAGATAATCACATATATCCGCAGGTCACGGACCGTCAGAAATTTCCTGTCCGCGGCAACTCGGATGGCGCACCCCCCTCGGGCGTGCCACCCGTTCGCATCCGCCCCGTCGCCGGTTTCGCACAGGCCATTTAGCTTGGCGTCATGCGCGATTGACGCGGCGACTGCCTCGTCGAGAGGGGAAACGAATGTCTGCGTCCGAACTGGCCGAACTGGCCGAAGAGGAGGAGCGACGGAAGAAGCGCGCCCCCTGGGGGGTCATAGCGCTGGTGCTGCTGACCGGCATCGCCCTCATTCGGAACGGTTCGGGGGAGTTCGACGTGGGTCCGCCGCAGCCGGCCACCGCGGCGGCCGCGGACACCCACGCCCCCGCCGCCGTCGCCGCAGGTGCCGTCCAGCCGCTGCCGGCCTCCCCGCCGGACCGGGTCAGGATCCCCACGATCCGGGTCGACGCACCGGTGTTGCCGGTCGGTCTGGCCGCCGACGGCTGGGTCGGGGCACCTCCTCCCGAGGATCCGAACCTGGCCGGCTGGTTCACGGGTGCCGTCACCCCCGGCGAGAAGGGCACCGCGGTGGTGGTCGGCCACGTCGACAACAAACAGGGCCCCGCGGTGTTCTACAACCTCGGGGCGCTGAAGAAGGGAAACCGCGTCGAGATCGCGCGCAAGGACGGAAAGACGGCCGTGTTCGAGATCTACGGCATCGAGGTCTTCGCGAAGAACAACTTCCCCGGCGACCGCGTCTACGCCTCCAAGGGGGCGCCGGAATTGCGGGTCATCACCTGCGGCGGCGGTTTCTCCAAGAAGCACGGTTACGACGGGAACGTCGTCGTCTTCGCCCGCCTGGCCGAGGTCCGCTGAGCGTGCCCCGGCCGGGCGGGCGGAATCCGGCTATGTGTGCCGCCGTCTGGGCACGGTGATGTGGTAGCCGGATTCCAGCAGGTGCGGCAGATAGCGGCGCAAAGCCCGGACGCTCTGGGAGCGGTTGCCCCCGGCGTCGTGCGAGAGCACCACGACGCCGGGGGCCGCGCCGTCCTCGACCCGGTCGACGATGGTGCGGGTGCCGGGGGTGGTCCAGTCGAGGGTGTCGACCGTCCAGGCCAGGGGCTCCATGCCCAGTTGGGCGCCGAGTTGGAAGGTCGCACGGTTCCAGGCGCCGTAGGGGGCACGGAACCACAGGGGCCGCTCGCCGTAGGCGTCCTCGATGACGTCGCTGGTGCGTTCCATCTCGGAGCGGATCTCGGACCGCTTCAGTCGGGTCAGCAGGGGGTGGGTCCAGGTGTGGTTGCCGACGATGTGGCCGTCGTCGGCCATGCGGGCCAGCAGGTCCTGGTTGTCGACGGCCATCTCCCCGCACACGAAGAACATGGCGCGGACGTCGTACTCGGCGAGGGTGTCCAGGATGTGCGGGGTGTAGCGGGGGTCGGGCCCGTCGTCGAAGGTCAGCACCATGGTGCGACCGCGTCCGTGCACACGCAGGAACGGCTGGTGCCGTACCCGGGTCCTGCGGGGTGCCGCGCGCACCTGCTCGTATCCGGTCAGCGGCTGGAGGCGGTAGTCGGACGGCTCGAGCGCATGGCTCTCCTGGGGATCGGGGCCGGGCGCGGGAGCGACGGGCCGAGCCGTCTCGTCGCCCCCGCCCGATGCGAGCACCCCGGAGGCGCCGGCCGCGCCCAGAGCGGCGGCACCCGCGATCAACGCACGGCGCCTGGTGAGCAACTGATCCTTCTTCATGACTCATCAGTCGCCCGAACCAGGACCGACGGTCCCCCACGACACCGCAGCGGCGGCAGGAAAACACACGCCCGGCCCAAGCCGCCGTGCGTGTCCTGGACGGGTGCGGTAAGCCAAGCCCGCGCGGCGTCCCGGATGCCGCAAAAGCGAACCGGTCCGTCCTCGTGTCCGCGGCCGTCGGCTGCCGGCCGTACCCGTTTACGCTCGGGTCCTGCTTCCGGCGACACCCCGCTCGGCCCATCTGGACCTGGTGGCCCTCACACTCGCGGTGCCGGCGAGATCGCCGCCGTCCTCGACCGCAAGCGGACCCTGCGCCAGACCTACCGCTCCTTGAACGTCAGCGGCGGCGCACCAGCGGGAACGGCAGCGTCTCACGGATCGTCAGGCCGGTGAGGAACATGACCAGCCGGTCGACGCCGATGCCCAGGCCGCCGGTGGGCGGCATGGCGTACTCGAGGGCGTCGAGGAAGTCCTCGTCCAGTTCCATCGCCTCGGGGTCTCCACCGGCGGCGAGCAGTGACTGGGCGGTGAGGCGGCGGCGCTGTTCGACCGGGTCGGTCAACTCCGAGTAGGCGGTGCCCAGTTCGGTGCCGAAGGCGACCAGGTCCCAGCGCTCGGCCAGCCGCGGGTCGGTGCGGTGCTGGCGGGTGAGCGGGGAGACGTCGGTCGGGAAGTCCTTGTAGAAGGTGGGCAGCCGGGTCTTCTCCTCCACCAGGCGCTCGTACATTTCGAGTACGACGTCGCCGCGCCCGTCGTCCGGCTTGTACGGCACGCCGGCGCGGTCGCACAGCCGGTGCAGCACCGGCAGCTCCGTGTCCGCGTCGACCTCCTCCCCCAGCGCCTCCGAGATCGCGCCGTGCACCGTCTTGACCGGCCAGGCGCCCGAGATGTCGTGCTCCTGACCGTCCTTGCGGGCGATCGGCGCGCCGAAGGCGGCGGTGGCCGCGCCCTGGATCAGTTCGCGGGTGAGGTCGAGCATCACGTCGTAGTCGGCGAAGGCCTGGTACGCCTCCAGCATCGTGAACTCGGGGTTGTGCTTGTAGGAGACGCCCTCGTTGCGGAAGGTGCGGCCCATCTCGAAGACCTTCTCCAGGCCGCCTACGCACAGCCGTTTCAGGTACAGCTCGGGCGCGATGCGCAGGTAGAGGTCGAGGTCGTAGGCGTTGATGTGGGTGGTGAAAGGGCGGGCGTTGGCGCCGCCGTGGATCTGCTGCAGCATCGGGGTCTCGACCTCGAGGTAGCCGCGCTCCAAGAGGCCCTGGCGCAGGGCCTGCACCGCGGTGGAGCGGGCGCGGATCACCTGGCGGGCGTCGGGGCTGGAGACCAGGTCGAGGTAGCGCATGCGGACCTTGGCCTCGGGGTCGGCGAGACCGCGGCGTTTGTCGGGCAGCGGGCGCAGGCACTTGCCGATCAGCTGCCAGGAGGTGACGAAGACGGTCGGTTCGCCCTTGTCGCTCACGCCGGCCCGGCCGGTGGCGGTGATGTGGTCGCCGATGTCGGTGTCCGCGGTGAAGCGGTCGAGGGCGGAGCCGGAGTCCTCGCGGGTGAGCGCGAGTTGGTGGTCGCCGGACCAGTCGCGCAGGGTGACGAAGACGATGCCGCCGAAGTCGCGCACCAGCATGATGCGGCCGGCGACGGTGACCTGTTCGCCCTCGCGGACGTCGGCGAGGGCGTGGGTGCGCCGCGGGATGGCGACCGGGTAGGGGTCTGTGCCGTCGGCGCGCAGCCGGTCGAGGGTGCGGTGCCGGATGCGGACCTGTTCGGGCAGGCCGGCATGGGGATCGCCGGGCCCGGCCTCGCCCCCTCCGTCGAGGCCGAGCGCCGACAGCGACGGCAGGCCCTCGGTGGTCGCGGGCCTGGACGCGCCCTTCGGGTGCCCCTTTCCCCAGAGTTTGCGCAAGGACGGTACCGAAACGAAACCTTCGGCTATGCCGGAGGCAAGCCCGATACGGGCGAGGGAGCCCGCGTCGCCGTAGCAGATGAAGCGTGGGTACCACTCCGGCTGGTACTTGGCGTTGGAGCGGTACAGCGCCTCCAGCTGCCACCACCGGGAGAAGAACAGCAGCAGGCGGCGCCACAGGCGCAGCACCGGTCCGGCGCCGATGCGGGCGCCCTCCTCGAAGGCCGAGCGGAAGACCGCGAAGTTCAGCGAGATCCTGCGGATCCCCAGCTTCGGTGCCGCCTCGCACAGTTCGGCGACCATGAACTCCATGACGCCGTTGGGGGCGCTGCGGTCACGGCGCATCAGGTCGAGGGAGACGCCGTCGCGGCCCCAGGGCACGAAGGAGAGCAGGGCGAGGAGGCGGCCGTCCTCGCCGAGGGCTTCCACGAGCAGGCAGTCGCCGTCGGCCGGGTCGCCCAGGCGGTCCAGGGCCATGGAGAAGCCGCGTTCGGTCTCGGTGTCGCGCCAGGCGTCCGCCTTGTCGATCACCTCCTCCATCTCCTCGTCGGTGAGGGTGGCGTGGCGGCGGATGCGGCAGTGGGCGCCGGTGCGGCGCACGCGGTGCACGGCCTGCCGGGTGACCCGCATGTCGCGGCCGTCGAGGTCGAAGCCGGGCACGTGCAGGATCGCCTCGTCGCCGAGTTGGAGCGCGCCGAGGCCGGCGCGGGCGAAGGCCCTGGCTCCGTCCTCGGAGGCACCCATCACGGCGGGCGCCCAGCCGTACCGGCGGGCCACGTCCAGCCAGGCGGCGATGGCGTGCGGCCAGGCCTCCCGGTCGCCGACGGGGTCGCCGCTGGCGAGGCAGACGCCGGCCTCGACACGGTAGGTGACGGCGGCCTTGCCGCTGGGCGAGAAGACGACGGCCTTGTCCCGGCGGGTGGCGAAGTAGCCGAGGGAGTCCTGCTCGCCGTAGGCCTTCAGCAGGGCGCGGATACGGGGCTCCTCGTCGCCGTGCAGGGCGCCTTCCAGGCGTTGCGAACGGAACAGGGTGGCGGCGGCGTTGAGCAGGGCGAGCGCGCCGAACAGGCCGAGCAGGAAGAACAGGGCGCGGGGCGGGCGGCCGTCGAAGGAACGGCCCGACACCAGACCGCCGCAGACCCGGTTGGCGGCCCACAGCAGGTGCTGGCTCTCGGGCAGGGTGCCGGGGAAGAGGGCCACCAGGCCCCAGCCGACGAGGATGCCGGCGGCGATCCCGGCCAGCAGCACCCCCAGGGCCCGGCGGAAGGCGGCGCGGCGGGAGGCGGCGTAGAACTCCTTGCGGGCGACGATCAGCACAGTCAGTGCGAGGCCGCAGACGACGAGGGACGGGACGGACTCGACATACAGGCCCAGGGCCACACCGAGGATGTCGTCCAGGACCAGCAGGCCGAGGTAGACGACCACCAGCCACCAGGCGATCTTCTTGCGGGCGGCGATCGCGGCGGCGAGCAGGAAGAGGAAGACGGCGTAGGCGAGATTGGCGCTGACCGGGACGATGATCACGTCGAGGAAGCGGACCACCGGGCGCAGCAGGACGCGCAGCGGAGGGATGAGGGCCAGCAGGCCGCACAGCAGGCCGAGGGCGCCGAAGAAGGCCGCGAAGACCTCGGGCACCTTGTTCATCGGACCGCTTCCGGGCGGCCGTATCGGACCCGGGGGGTCCCGGGGCGGGGAGGCCTCCGCTGTGGCACTCATGGTTCCGACTGTAGGAAGGGCTCGGCGGCCTCGCCCGTCGAGAGGCCCCGCACGGCGGCGGGACCTGCGGCTTCCGATAGCCTCACAGCCGTGACGGAACAGCACTCGCACCAGTTCGAGCGGGGCACGGACGGGCCCAAGGTCATCGTGGTCGGGGTGGACGGCTCGGACTCCTCGATGCGCGCCGCGGCATATGCCGGTGGCCTGGCCAGACGCCAGCACGCGCTGCTCGCCGTGGTCTATGTGCAGCCGGTGATGGCCGCGGGCGCGGCCATGGGTGCGCCGGTCGCCGAGACGACGGACGAGATCGCCGAGGACCTGAAGACCCAGATCCGGGACGCCACCGAGCGGCTCAAGGGGATATACGACGTCCGCTGGGAGTTCCACACCTTCCGCGGTGATCCCTACAGCGGCCTGGTCAAGGCCGCGGACGAGCTGAAGGCGGACGCGGTGGTGGTGGGCGCCTCCGAGCAGGCCGGGCACCGGATCGTCGGTTCGGTGGCCGTACGGCTGGTGAAGGCGGGGCGGTGGCCGGTCACGGTGGTGCCGTGAGGCTCACGGCTTGCGGGTGAGCAGCTGTATGCCCTGCGTGCGGTGGCCGTTCATGGTGAGGACGTCGATCGGGCGCTCACCCAACGGGTCGAGACCGGCCAGGAGGGCACGCAGACCGGCGAGGTCGTGGTGCCGGCAGACGGCGCCGTCGTCGGTGGTGAACACCCCGTACGGTGTGCCGAACCTGCGGGCGTGGGCGGTGTAGCGGTCCCGGTTGCGTTCGTCGTCCTGCACGAGCAGATCGCTGACGTACAGCAGGCCGCCCGGTGCCAGGACGCGGACCAGCTCGGCGACCAGGGCCCGCTGGGCGGCGTCGTCGGGAACGCAGGTGAGCACCGCGAACAGCAGGACGACGTCGACACTTGCCGAGGCGTGCGGCAGGACCGGCGGGGCGGGCAGGACCTCCAGGCACAGGTCGGGTCTCGCGCTACGGCCCCGCTCGATCAGCCGGGGCGACGGGTCCACCCCGGACACCCGGCTGAATCCGCGGTCCTGCAACTCGGCCGTCACCCGGCCGTACCCGCAGCCGTGGTCGAGGATGCGGGCGTCCTGGCCGACCCCTGCCAGCCAGGGATGGTGCACCGGGTGCGTGAACGTCTTGGTGGCGCCGGGGCCGTTCCAGTAGGCGGCCTGTCCGCCGGGCTCGTTCATGCGGGGTCGGTGTCGAGCTGGTGGTCGGCCCAGACGTAGCTCTCCGGCAGCAGCTCGGTGACGGGGACGGCGCGGAGGCGGTCGCCCTGGCCGACGATGACCTTCAGAGCCGGGAAGTAGTCGAGCAGTACCTGTCTGCACCGGCCGCACGGAGGCACGACCCCTCGGTCGCGATCGCCCACCGCGACGATCGTGTCCAGTTCGTAGACGCCCTGCGTGGCCGCCGCGCCGATGACGACCAGCTCCGCGCAGGGACCTCCGGTGAAGTGGTAGGCGTTCACCGCGGTGAAGATCCGCCCGTCCCGGGCCCGGGCGGCCGCGGCCATGGTGTGGTTGTCGCCCCGGCAGCGGGTGCGGGCGACATGGGCTGCGGCCTGGATCAGTTCGTGATCGAGGTCTTGGGTTCGCATCGGCATGTCGGCACGGTAGCCGGGCGGCACGGGCGGTCGTCGGCGGGGCCTTGGAGCCAGGTCGCCTGCGCCGCGGGACGGTGTGGCTGCGGCTGTGACCGGAGGCCGTGACGGCCCAGGACCTGAGTTGCGCGGCTGCCCCGTGACCGTTCAGGCGGTGTGCAGTGCTTCCTCGCGGAGGCGGTGGAGGACCTTCAGGCGGCCCTCCGCCTCCATCCTGCGGGTCGTGATGCGGTCGGCGTAGCACCTGCGGAACATCGAGGTGAAGTGGCTGCCGTAGTGGATGTACTCGCCGGGGCCCGCCTCGGCCGGCGGCCGGGCCACCGCGTTGAAGTTCGGCTCGTGGAAATAGGCGAGGGTGTAGCGCTCGCGGGCGGCCAGGCGCACCTTGTGCGGGGTGGAGAGCAGCACGCTGCCGGTCATGAACTGCATGATGTCGCCGGGGAAGACGGTGAAGACGCCCGGGACCGGGGTGACGTAGGTCCAGGGTTCCTCGTGCTCGTAGCGGCCGGCCATGGACTCCTCCGGCAGCCAGTTGCGGCCGCGCTGCTCGCCCGGTACGGGCGGGCGGATGTAGAGGCCGCCGACGTCGTCCTGCGCGGCGATGACGAGGAGGCCGTAGTCGGTGTGGGCGCCGATGCCGCGTTCGGAGGTGGCGTCGGCGGGCGGGAAGCGCAGGACCCGCATGTGGTGCCAGCCGTCCGCGGTGAGGCGGGTGAAGGTGTCGGGGTCGTCCATGCCGAGGCCCAGCGCGGTCAACCGCAGCAGGCGGTGGCCGATCTCGCCGAGCGCGGCCATGTACTCCTTCATCGCGCGGGCGTAGTCGGGGGACGGCCAGGGGACGGGGCCGTGGCAGGGCCACTGTTCGATGACGCGGGGGTCGTCGGCCGGGATGTCGGGGCAGACGGTGAAGATCTCCGAGCCGTCCCGCTCCCCCGCGGTCTCCTCCTCGCCGGAGGCGACATAGCCGCTGTAGGTGAGGTCGGAGACATGCGAGGCCTTCTCCCTCAGGGGGCGGGCGCAGAAGGCGCGGGAGGCCGCCAACGCCCGTTCGGTGGCGGCCCGCTGGGCCGGGGTGGCGCGGATCTGGAAGATGCCGTCCGCCTGCCAGGCGGCGATCATCGCCCGGCCGAGAGTCCGGTCGGCGTCCGTGCCGTCGACGACGGGCGGGGGCCGGAAGGTCTGAAGATGCGTCAGGGGCTGTTTGTCGCTGCTCATTCGAGGTACTCCGCGAGCGAGGCGAGTGGTTGCGCGCCAAACTACTGCGGCGCGCTCCTTCCTGAACAGCCGTTCAGTTCAGTTGGTACGGGCAGGTATCTGCGTGGCCTCTTTCCCCCGGGTACCGCTGGGCCGCCATGATCAGCCGTCAGCCGTTGCCGAACGCGAAGCGGTGAGGTGCATGGCCCGGCCTCCGACAGGTGAGGGGATTCTCCGTCGCAAACCGATCGAGCACATCGAGGAGACGGAGGTCGGCGAAGGGACCCGTCCGGACCGGTCGTTGGGGCTGTGGCAGCTGACCGCGATCGGCGTAGGCGGCATCATCGGCGCGGGTACCGGGGGTCCGGGGGTGTCCCCCAGACAGCGCAGCACCCTCGTCGGCTCGGTGGCCAACGGTACGGCCGGCCGCTAGTGCAAGGAGGCCAGCGCGGCCGGTGGCACCGCGTCGGCGGCTGCCGAGCCGTGCAGTAGGTCCGCCAGGTCATGGGGGCGTGCCTGCTCGCCGGTGGTGGCCGCCGTTGTGATCCGGTCCAGCCGGAAGCCCCGGCCGGCCCGCCGGGTGCGGCACCAGGCGATGAGGTACCAGCGGCCTTCGGCAGTGAGCAGCCCGGCCGGTTCCACTTCGCGCTCGCTCTCGCGTCCGGCCGCGTCGACGTAGGACAGGCGCAGCACCTTGGCGTCGGTGAGGGCCTGTTCCACGGCGGCGCGAACCGCCGGGTCGGTCCGCGTCGGCAGCGCGACGATCCGGGCGGCGAGTTGCCGGGCCGCCGCCGAGCCGGGACCGGTCATCGAGGCGACGATCTTCTGGTACGCCGTACGGGCCGCCCCGGCATAAGGAGCGGAGGCGTCGGCCGCGGCCAGCGCGGCGGCCAACGCCGCCGCCTCGTCGGCGGTGAAGTGCATCGGAGGCAGCGTCGTCGCCGGGTCGATCGTCCAGCCCCCGCCGCGCCCGGGCGTGGTGCGCACCGGGACACCGGAATCCATCAGCGCCTGCAGATCACGCTGGACGGTGCGGGTACTGACCTCGAACCGCGTGGCGAGTGCGGCGACCGTCAGCGGCCGCGGCGCCGCCGAGCGCAACTCTTCCACCAGCGCATAGAGTCGGGCAGTGCGGTTCATGAGGCCGACGCTACCGTCCCGCCGCAGTGAGGAACTCCCGCTCACGTGCCTGTTCCCGCTCGGTGACGGTCAGCGGGAACAGCGTGAATCCGTGCATCGCCCCGGCGACGACCCCGAGTTCGACGGGCGCACCCGCCGCCTGCCAGCGCTGGGCCAGAAACAGCGAATCGTCCAGCAGCGGGTCCTCGGTGCCCACGACGATCCGGGCGGGCGGCAGACCCGTCAGGTCGGCGAAGAGCGGCGAGATCTCCGGGTCGCGGCGCTGCTCCGCCCCCATTCCCGGGGTGAAGAGCTCATAACTGCCCCGCAGGGAGTCGGTGTTGCTCAGCAGCCGCCTCGAGCCGAACGACCGCTGGCTCGGCGTCATCGACAGGTCGTACGGGCCGAAGAGCAGCTGGGCCGCCCGGAATGCGCCGGTGATGCGGTGCCGGTCGCGCAGGCGCAGCAGGGTGAGGACGCTCAGGTGGGCGCCGGCCGATTCGCCGCCGATCAGCAGCCGCCCGGTGCCGAACTCGGCTGCGGTGTGCTCCACCAGCCACCGGGCGGCCGCTTCGCAGTCGTCGGGTGCGGCGGGGAAGGGGTGTTCCGGCGCCAGGCGGTACTCCACGCTCAGCACCGCCAGCCGCGCCTGTACGGCGAGCCGCCACAGCCTCTCGTCCTGCCCGCCCGCGGAGCCGAACGCCCAGCCGCCCCCGTGCAGGTGCAGATATACGCCGTCGACCTGGTCCGGCACGAACGCCCGGACCCCGACCCCGCCCGCGACGACGCGGTCCCGGCCCTGCGGCAGTCGCACCGGTGGTGTGTGGCCGCCCAGCCGGTTGCGGCGCAGCAGTGCCAGCATGGTCGGGTCCGGCGTCTGTCCGCGGGCCGGGCGGCTTGCGGCAGTGGCCTCGAACTGCTCGTTGAAGGCCAGGGTCTCGGCGAGGCAGTCCTCGTCTGTGATGGTCATGACGCCGACCCTCGCAGCCGTCCGCGACAACACCCTGTCACCCTTTTCCGGTGAACTGCGTCACGGCGGGCTGGAGTTCTGCGTCGGCCCGGGCAACACCGGTGCGACACGGGGATTGAGCGAGATTTCGAGGCGGTGCGTCGGGGGACCGGCGTTCAGGCTGCACCAAGGAGCGGTCGGCCGGACGCCTCCTACGACCAGGCGCTGATGGCGGTCGACGCGCCCGCGCAGTCCTACCGGGACTCGCAGGAGTGTGACGGCAAGTGGCTGGTGCTGACTTCTCCTGGCGGACCGGACCGGCCTGCGACGACGCCTCGGCGCCCGGCTGCTCGTCCCGGCTCGGTGACCGCTGGTTCTTCCCGGCCGAGAAGTCCGGGTGGGTGCCGATCGCCGAGGGGGCAGCGGGAGGCTGCCGGGTCGTACAGCGCAGGGCGCCGGCCTTTCCGGCCCGGCTGTGCGAGGGCCTGGCTCCGCGTTCCGCCTCCTTGCACCCGAGTCATCCGCCCGCGTCCGCCTCCCCGACCCCGTCCCCCTCTCCGAGCCGCTCCTGGAGCGCGCGGAGGAACTCCAGCAGGATCTTGTTGAAGACCTCCGGTTTCTCCATGTTGAGGTAGTGGGCGGTGTCCTCGACGGTCTGCGCACGGCCGTCGGGGACGGTGCGCGCGAGACGTTCGGCCGCCTCCAGCAGCTCGGGGGGCTCCAGGGTGCCGTTGACGGTGAGCACCGGGACGTCGATCTTCGGCAGGCGGGACCAGGAGTCGGTCACGCGCATGTGCCAGTCCTTCTCGCCGGGCGTGTGCTTGGAGATGGTGTGGAAGGCCATCTCCTTCAACCGGCGCGCGATGCCCGGGTCGACGTCGTCGGCGCTGCGGTAGGGGCCTGGCACCACCCGTACGAACGCCTCGAGCCAGCCCTCGACGTCGCCGGCGCCCAGGGTGCGGGCGTACTCGGCCTGGATCTGACGGGTCCAGTCGTCCGTGTACTGGAAGTCGCCGGTCGCCGCGCCGCAGGTGACCACCGCGCGCACGAGCTCGGGGTACTCCAGCACGGTGTCGGTGGCGATCACACCGCCCATCGACAGGCCTACGAGGACCGCGGGGCCCGCGTCGAGGTGGCGGAGCAGGGCGGCGAGGTCGTCCGCCCAGCGGAACGGCTTCGTGGCGTTGGCGGAGGATCCGTGTCCGCGTACGTCCGGGGCGATCACCCGGTACTCGGCGGCGAGGGCCGGTATCTGGTCGTCCCAGACGCGGTGGTCGACATACCCCGCGTGAAGGAGGACGACGAGATCACCGGAGCCGGTGTCGAGGTAGGCGAGGTCACCGTCGGAGGACGGGAAGAGGCGAACGTCCGAAGCACCATTCATGACAACCAAGGTGTCATCTCCGGAGGGATTTGACAACCTGGATGTCATGATGGACGGGTGAACGACATCGACAAGCCCCTCACCCCCGACGAGCTGGGCCACCGTCTGACCGAGGTGTTCGACCTGGTCGGCCCGCTGTACCGGCGCGCCGTGCGCAAGGTCGAGCAGGGCGAGGCGGTCGAAGGCGTCTCCGTCGGCGTACGCGCCGTACTGGATCTGCTGCGGCAGAGCGACCCCATGACGGTGCCTCAGATGGGGCGGATCCTGGCCCTGAGCCGGCAGTTCGTGCAGCGCATGGTCAACGACGCGGCGGCGCAGGGATGGGTCGAGGCCATCCCCAACCCCGCGCACCAACGGTCGTCCCTGATCCGGATCACAGACGAGGGCCGGGCGACCATGACCGCGATCCTGGGCCGGGAGCACCATCTCAACCGGCAGGTCGGCGGCGATCTGACGGATGCCGAACTGCGGGCAACCGTGCGGGTCCTGAGGGAGATGCTGAAGGCCTTGGACCACGTGGACGTCGACTGACCTACTGCCCCATGGTCAGCCCGTCCTTCGCAGCGCCCCTGCTGAGCACCACGTTGCGGATCGCGTCACGCACGGCCTTCACCTCGGCGCCCTGGGCGATGGCCTGGTTGAGGTTCACCGACCGCCCCGCGTCGACGTCGAACATCAGCGGGACGAACTCCGCCTTGGTGACCTCCCAGCGGCCACCCGCCCGGGCGGTGAAGGTGAAGCGGCCCAGGGTGGACTCGTTGCCGCGCGGGTCCTGGGCGCCGGATCCGTTGGACATCTCGCCGGCGATCTGATCACCCAGGCCGTAGACGACCCAGGTGCCGTTGACCTTCTCGTACGCCTGCGGGACATGGGCGCGGGTGCCGAGGACGAGGTCGACGTCGGGGCGGTCGCCGGTGCGGGAGGCCGTGAGCTGCCGGGCCAGGGCGAGTTGCTGCCGGTCGGGCGTGTCCTGCCATTCGGTGCCCCAGTGCACGGAGACGACGACCACGTCGGCGCCCGCCCGCCGGGCCGCCCGGGCGTCCTCGATGATCGTGTTCCCGTTCAGGAGGCTGACGGCCCACGGCGCGCCCTGCGGCCGCGGGATGCCGTTGGTGTCGAAGGTGTAGGCGAGGTGGGCGACCTTGGCCGGGCCCGCCCGCAGGATCGTGACGGTGTGCGCCTCGGCCTCGGTACGGGCCGAACCGGCATGCCGTACGCCCGCGCCGTCCAGGGCGTCGAGGGTGCGGCGGACGCCGTCGGTGCCGTCGTCGAGGCTGTGGCCGGAGGCGGTGGAGCAGCCGTCGTAGCCGGTGGCGGCCAGGCCCTGGGCGATCTCGGGCGGGGACTTGAACGGGGAGCGGCCCGTGTAGTGGCCGTTCGCCCCGTAGACCGTGTCCATGTGACACAGCGCCAGATCGGCGCGGGAGACGACGGGTCTGATGCCGGAGAACATCGGCCGGAAGTCGTAGCCGGCGCCGCCTCCGTCGAAGCGGGCGCGGTCGATGATCGAGCCGTGCGGGATGATGTCGCCGGAGGCCACCAGCGTGAAGGTACGGGCCGCGGTCGCCGCCGGGGCCCCCGGGTCTCCGGCACGGGTGTACGCCTGCCGATGCTGGGCCTGGCAGGCCGCGCCCGCGGTCAGAACGGCCATCAGGGCCAGGGCAACCTGTCGTCTCCGTGCAATCATCAGCTCACCCCACTGTTGTCAGATTTACGCATAAATAGGTACGAACCTGAATGCGCGGCCAAACGACCGCCCCACCCCGATTAACCCGTCCGGTGCCCGCGAACGGGCGCGCGGGACCGTTCGTCGTACCGTTCGTCGACGCGATCGACCGTCCGCCGCAGATCCCGGCACGGCCCCTGTCCCGGGGCGGCACCCTGCGGTGCCATACGGCCATGACGGCCGGAACCACCCTCCCGAACGCGACGACCGCCGAGCACGAGCTCGCCGCGCTGCAGCGCGAGCACGGCCGCCCCCTCTTCGCGCTGCTGCTGCGACTCTGCGACGGCGACCGGCAGCGCGCCGAGGACCTGGTGCAGGAGACCCTGGTGCGCGCCTGGCAGCATCCAGAGGCGCTGCGCGCCGATGACTTCGACTCCGTACGGCCCTGGCTGATGACCGTGGGACGGCGGCTCGCCATCGATGCGCGACGGGCCCGGCAGGCGCGGCCGCCCGAGGTCGGGGACGCGGTCCTGGAGAACGCCCGGGTGATCGGCGACCACGCCGAGCGGGCCGCCGCCGCCCTCGATGTCCGCGAGGCTGTGAAGACACTCACTCCGGAGCACCGTGAAGTCCTGGTGCTCGTGTATTTCCAGGGGGCGAGTGTTGCGGAAGCCGCGCAGACCCTCGGAATTCCTCCCGGTACGGTGAAGTCCCGCGCGTACTACGCGCTGCGCGCCCTCCGCCGGGTGCTTCCCGGATATGCGGCCGACCTGCGGTGAAACCGACGGCTGAGTCAAACCTCCGTAAAGCGCCTTGCTGAGGACCCCGGTTGAGCAATCAGCTGTCCTCATCCGTGTTCCGGACTGGGGGCTCGGGGCCCCGCGACCGGGGCCCGGAGTCGGGCGACGCGCACGCACCGGAGGAAGGCAGGAAGGGATGCTGCACAGAGGTCAAGAGAGCACGGACGGCACCGGCGGCGGTGAGCTGGTCGTCCCGATGGCCTGGCTGTACGCCGAGTACATCGCCGACGAGCTGCTGCGGACGGGCGATCTGATGCCGCCGACGTCCTTCGAGTTCCGCGCCGGGCGCGACGCCCTGGCGCTGACCGTCTTCCTCTCGGACACGGACGGCGAACTCCCGGGGATCCGGGTGGTCTCCCAGCTGGAGACCTGGCTGTCGCTGACGGCGTACGACCAGCCGTGGCAGGACTGGGTGCGCGAGCGGATGGCGAAGCTGGTCGCCCAGGCGGGCGAATCCGGCGGCCCCGCACCCGACGTGGAACTGGCCCGGTCGGCCTGGCGCTGGCTGGAGGAGACCGAGCTGCTCGCGCCCGACCTGAACGCGGTGCCGGGCGGCGCGGCGGTGGTCGGCGAGGACGAGGGTCCGAAGGTGTGGACGAAGGCGTGGCAACTGGGCCTGCCGCTCGGCCACCTCGCCATCCACCTTTTTTAGCCTCGTTTTGATTTGGACCAATCCGCGGGCCGGACGGCTCCGAATCCCTTGGTTGCGATTCTCCACATGCCCTGAGTGATTCGACTGTCTGGTGCGTACCTGTGGGAGCAAGGAGTAACCCCACCCGCACCCAACGGCACGAGGATTCGGCATGAGGTCCCAGGAGAGGCATCGCGACGTCGCCGCGTACGCGCTCGGCGTGCTGGACGAGGCGGACGCCTTCCGCTTCGAGGACCACCTCATGGAGTGCGCGCGCTGCGCCGCTCACGTGACCGAATTCGGGCCCATCACCCGGCAGATGATGCTGTACCGCCGGGCGACGCCACGGTTCGTGAGCCCCATGACCAGGCCCGGCCCGCAGCTGCTCGACCGGCTGCTCGGCACGGTGGCCGCCCGGCACCGGGCGGGCCGACGGCGCTTCCTGTACGCCGTGGCAGCGTCCCTGGCGATCGGGGTGGCCGGGCCGGGCATCGCGATGACGATGGCCGGCGGCGGCACCACCGACACGGTGCGGATCGCGGCCACCGACGCGAAGTCGGGCGTATGGGCCCAGGTGACCACCGAGGACGCGTACTCGGGCAGCCAGATCAAGCTCGAGGTGAAGGACGGCGCGGGCCCGCGCCCCTGTCGTCTGGTCGCCATCGGCCGCGACGGCTCCGAGCAGATCCTGACCAGCTGGACCGTCCCCAACCACGACGCCCGCCCGATCACCATGCAGGGCAGCTCCTCCATGCACACCGGCGAGATCGCCCGCTACGAGCTGCGCACCGCGGACGGGGAGCATCTCGTCACACTCCAGTCCCACTAGCGCCACCGCAGCAAATGCCGCACCGCCCGGTGTGACACCCCCGTCCGGCGCTGCGCTGTAGCCAGTGGCTATGTCGGAATTCGGGATGGGTGTGCACGTGCTGCTGGCGAACCGCTATCAGCTGGAGGAACTGCTGGGCAGCGGTGCGATGGGCGAGGTGTGGCGCGCGGCCGACCGGGTCCTGGACCGTCCGGTGGCGATCAAGCTGCTGAAGGCGGCGGACACCACCGACATCGAGCGGTTCCGCCTGGAGGCGCAGACCACGGCCCGCTTCAACCATCCGCATGTGGTGGGCGTGTACGACTTCGGCTCCGATCACGGCCGGTTCCATCTGGTGATGGAACTCGTGGACGGCTGGACCCTCGCGCAGGAGAGGTCCCAGCGCGGCAGCCTGGCAGCGCGGGAAGCGGCCGCCGTCGCCGCGCAGGTGGCGCAGGGGCTGTCCGCCGCGCACCGCCAGGGAGTGATCCACCGGGACATCAAGCCCGCCAACGTCATGCTCACCGCCGACCGCACCGTGAAGATCACGGATTTCGGCATCGCCCGCTTCACCGACGACAGCGCCGGCACCGCGACCGCCACCGGAAAGATCCTCGGCACCGCCGACTACCTGGCCCCCGAGCGGGCCCTGGGGCGACCCGCGCAGCCCGCCTCCGACGTGTACTCGCTCGGCTGCGTGCTGTACGAGCTGCTCACCGGCCGCCCGCCGTTCAGCGGCACGACCTCGCTCGCCGTGGTGCAGCAGCACGTCGACACCGCCCCGCCGCCACCCCACCGGTTGAGCACCGCCGTACCCCGGCCGCTGTCTGACTATGTGCTGCGCCTGCTGGCCAAGGATCCCGCGCAGCGACCGAGCGCGGAGGAGGCCGCCGAGTGGCTGGGTGCGCAGGAGTGGGAAGCAGACCCGGCCGAATCGGCGGAACCGACGGAGCCGCTGGACCCTGTGGCCCCGGACAGGACCTCCAGCCCGTCGGCCGGCACGTCTCCACCACCGCCTCGAACCGGCGCCCCCGCAGCGCATTCCCGCCCCCGCAACCGCCGACGGCAGGCGTCCAAAGCCCTGCTGGGTGGCGCGGCGGTCGCTCTGTTCGCCGCGGCCACGGCCCTCGGGGCCGCGCTGAACTCCGACGGCGACAGCACCGCCCCGACCGTCTCGCCCAGGCCGGCGCCGACTCGGACACCTTCCTCGCACCCGACGGCCGTGACCTCACCGCCCGCGGGCGAGTCCGCCACCGCCCCCGCCGCCGCGCCACCGTCTGCCGCCCCGCCCACCAGGCCGACTCCGCCGAAGAACCACAAGGACGGGCAGCACGGCGGGAAGGACAAGCACGGCAAGGACAGGACGAAGGACCGCAAGGGGTCGGGCGGCTGACCCGCGCGGCTACTTCAGCAGCCGCGACATCCTCCGGTCCGCGAGCGGTTTGCCGCCGGTCTGGCAGGTCGGGCAGTACTGGAGCGAGGAGTCACTGAAGGAGACCTCACGGATGGTGTCGCCGCACACCGGGCAGGGCTCCCCGGTACGGCCGTGGACGCGCAGGCCGCTCTTCTTCTCCGCCTTCAGACGGCCCGCCGCCACGCCCCGGGAACGCTCGACCGCCTCGGCGAGCGTGCTGCGCAGGGCCTCGTAGAGGCGGGCGGTCTCCTCGGGAGTGAGGGTCGCGGCCAGTTTGAAGGGGGACATCTTCGCCGCGTGCAGGATCTCGTCGCTGTACGCGTTGCCCACGCCGGCGATCAGGCTCTGGTCGCGCAGGGCGCCCTTGAGCCGGCGGCGCTCAGGTCTGAGGAGTTCCGCGAGGCGGCTTTCGTCGAAGTCGTCGGCGAGCGGGTCGGGGCCCAGGCGCGCGACGCCCGGGATCTCCTGGGGGTCGTGGACGACGTAGACAGCGAGGCGTTTCTGGGTGCCGGCCTCGGTGAGGTCGAAACCCTCGCCGGTCTCCAGGGCCACACGCAGGGCCAGGGGGCCCTTGCCGGGGCGGGGCGGCCCGTCCGGGAGCCGGTCCTTCCAGTGCAGCCAGCCCGCGCGGGCCAGGTGCGTGACGAAGTGCGGGCCGCCGTCCGTCTCCAGGTCGAGGAACTTGCCGTGCCGGTGCACGGCGGTGACCTCGCGGCCCTCGACGGCGGTGAGAGGAGGGTCGTACGTCTTCAGGACACTGATCGCGACGGGCAGCACCCGCACGATCTCGTGACCGACCAGGTGCTCGGTGAGGAAGTCCTTGAGTGCTTCGACCTCGGGGAGTTCCGGCATACGTCCAGAGTGCCACCCGGCACCGACAGCGGCGGGCGGGAGCGGTCGTGGCCCGTTCAGTCCCCTTCGGCCCAGTCGCCTTCGGGGACCATGAACTCGCACCACACGCACTTGCCGCCGCCGCGCGCCTCCACCCCCCACACGTCCGTGAGCAGGTCGACCAGGAGCAGGCCGCGCCCGGACACCCCCGACTCCCCCGCCTCGCGGCGGCGCGGCAGGGCGCTGGAGGAGTCCTCGACCTCGACGCGCAGCCGCCGCTCACTGCCGCCGAGGACCCGGAGGGTGACGATCGCGGATCCTTCGGTGTGCATCAGCGCGTTGGTGATCATTTCGTCGGCGACCAGCTCGATCTCGTCGGCGCGTTCCTTGGCGCCCCAGGCGCGGACCGCGGCCCTGATCATGTGCCGGGCCTCGGTGAGGGCCTCGGGATCGCCGGGGGCCACGTGCTGCTGGAGCCGGCCGCCGGAGCGCTGGGCCTCCAGGCCGCGGCGGCGCAGCAGGAGCAGGGCCACGTCGTCGTCGCCGCCGCGTTCCTCGGCCACGGAGATGAGGCAGTCCGCGAGATCCCGGACGTCGTCCGGTCCGCTGGTGATGAGGGCGGTCAGGGTGCGCATGCCGTCGTCCAGGTCGGCTCCGGGCTGTTCGACCAGGCCGTCGGTGCACAGCAGGAGGGTGTGGCCCGGGTCGAGTTCGAGGGTGCCGACGGGGTACTCGAGGCGCCCGAACTCGGCGGACAGACCGAGCGGCAGTCCGCCCGGAACGGAGACGCGGCGGCAGCTGCCGTCGGCGTCACGGACCAGGGGGTCGATATGGCCGGCGCGGACCACCTGGACCACTCCGGTGGCCAGGTCGGCCTCCGCGTACAGGCAGGTCGCGAAGCGGTCGGTGTCGAGTTCGTGGAGGAAGACGGAGGCGCGGGCCATCACGGTGGCGGGCGTGTGGCCCTCGGCGGCGTAGGCGCGCAGCACGATGCGCAGCTGGCCCATGACGGCGGCCGCGTGCGTGTCATGGCCCTGGACGTCGCCGATGACGGCGCCGACCCGGCCGCCGGGCAGCGGGATCAGGTCGTACCAGTCGCCGCCGATGTCCCGGCCCAGGGAGCCCGCGGTGGAACCGGAGCGGTAGCGGACGGCGACGTCGGCGCCGCGGACGCTGGGGATGGTCCGCGGCAGCATCGCCTGCTGGAGGCCGGTGGCGAGGTCCTTCTCCTGCTCGTAGAACATGGCGCGCTGCATGCTCTGCGCGATGCTGCTGCCGAGGGCGAGCAGGACGTTGCGCTCCTCGGGCGAGAAGCCGCGCCGGTCGCTGTAGAGCAGGCCCATCGCACCGATCGGCCGGGCCTGGACGATCAGCGGCAGATAGGCGGCCGCCGTGATGTCCAGGCCCGTGAGGTGCGGCCACAGCAGGGGGTAGCGCTCGGCGAACTCCTGCGGCGACTCGATGAAGCGGGGCGTGAGGGTCCGTACGACCTCGCTCATCGGGTACGGCTCGTCGATGCGGGTGACGTCGGTGCCGGGGACGAAGCTGCCTGCGGGGCCCTCGGCTACCAGCCGGATGCGGCCGGCCTCGACCAGGCCCACGACCAGGCTGGTGGCGCCGAGGTGGGTGAGACCGTGGGTGTCCTTGAGGACGTCGATGACGTCCTGGACGGTGCGGGCGTGGGCGAGGGCGGCCGTGGTGAGCTGGACGACGTTGGTCTGCTCGCGCCGCGCCGCGTCCTCGGCGGCCTCCTCGCGGCGGTCCTGGCTCTCGCTCAGCTCCTGGGTCGCGTCCCGGACGATGCCGATGATCCGGCGCGGGCGGCCGGTTTCGTCGCGCCGTATGTAGCCCTGGGTGTGGGTCCAGCGCAGCGTGCCGTCGCGGCGGCGGATGCGGAAGTAGGCGCCGTAGTTCTCGCTGCCGTCCTTCAGTGCCTGGGCGACCAGGCCGTCGAGCCGGTAGGCCTCGGCCCTGGGGACCCGGATGGCGAGCGTTTCGGGGTGGTCGTCGTATTCGTCGGGGCGCACGTCGAAGACCTCGTGGGCCTGGGCGTCCATGTGGAACAGACCGGTGTCCAGGTCCCAGTCGAAGCTGCCCATGCGGTTGAGCGCCAGGACCTTGTCCGGGTGGGCGGGCCAGTCGTCCGGGAGAGACAGGGCGCTCACGCCCCGATCAACCATGGGCCCACCTTGCCAGGGTTCCTCCGATTCTTCGACCGGGAAGCAGCGACGAATTCCCGGCACTCCGGTAGCCATCGCTGCTCTGCCGTCGAATCCTTTCCTCCCGCCTCGCTTCACGCAACGCGTCACTGGTGTCTGCGTCACTCACTTGGGTTACGCAAGCGGAAGGTGGACACACGGAGGGTGACATAGGGTTCGGCGCGACAATGGAGTGAGGAGCGCACGGCCGTGGAGTGGTTCATCGCACCCGAGTACTGGTGGAGCCGGCTGGTCTTCCAGCGGGCTCTGGCCGGGCTGTACCTGGTGGCGTTCCTGACGGCGGCCCTGCAGTTCCGTGCGCTGATCGGCGAGCGGGGCATGCTGCCGGTCCCCCGCTTCGTGGGCCGGGTGCGCTTCCGGCAGGCCCCCAGTCTGTTCCAACTCCACTACTCGGACCGCTTCTTCGCCGCCTGCGCCTGGACGGGCTGTGCGGTCTCGGCGGCGCTGATCGCCGGACTGGACTCCCGACTCCCGCTCTGGGCGGCGATGTCGCTGTGGCTGGTTCCCTGGGTGCTGTACCTCTCGATCGTCAACGTCGGCCAGACCTGGTACGCCTTCGGCTGGGAGTCGCTGCTGCTGGAGGTCGGCTTCCTGGCGGTCTTCCTCGGCAACGACGAGGTGGCGCCGCCGGTCGTGGTCCTCTTCCTGCTGCGCTGGATCCTGTTCCGGGTGGAGTTCGGCGCGGGCCTGATCAAGATGCGCGGCGACGCGTGCTGGCGGAAGCTGACCTGCCTCTACTACCACCACGAGACCCAGCCGATGCCGGGTCCCCTGAGCTGGTTCTTCCACCACCTCCCCCGGCCCCTGCACCGCATCGAGGTGGCCGCCAACCACGTCACCCAACTCGTCGTCCCCGTGCTGCTGTTCACCCCTCAGCCGGTCGCCACGGCCGCCGCCTCGCTGATGATCGTCACCCAGCTGTGGCTGGTCCTGTCGGGCAACTTCGCCTGGCTGAACTGGATCACCATCGTCCTCGCCGTCTCCGCCCTGAAGCTCCCGGGCGGTCCGCCGTCCGCCGTGCCCGACGCCCCGCTCTGGTACGAGGTCGTGGTCCTGGCGGTCGCCGCGCTGCTCCTCGGGCTCAGCTACCACCCGGTCACGAACATGATCTCCCGCCGCCAGATCATGAACCGCTCCTTCGACCCCCTTCACCTGGTCAACACCTACGGCGCGTTCGGCAGCGTCAGCCGCATCCGCTACGAGGTGGTCGTCGAGGGCACGGACGATGCCGTACCGCACGAGGACTCGGACTGGCGGGAGTACGAGTTCAAGGGCAAGCCGGGCGATCCACGGCACTGGCCGCGCCAGTTCGCGCCCTACCATCTGCGCCTGGACTGGCTGATGTGGTTCGCCGCGCTGTCGCCCTCGTACGCCGGTGCATGGTTCGGCGCCCTGGTGGAACGCCTCCTGGAGAACGACCGCGACACGCTGCGCCTGCTGCGCCGCTCCCCGTTCCCGCCGGACGCCCCGCCCCGCTACATCCGGGCCCGCCTCTTCCGCTACGAGTACACGAGCTGGCGGGAGCTGCGGGAGACGGGGGCGTGCTGGGAGCGGACGTATGTGCGGGAGTATCTGCCGCCTACGCGGCTGGCGGGGGTCGCTCAGCGGAGCTGACCTCGCCGGCCCACACGCAGGACCCACGGACTCCGACGCCGCGCGGCGAGTTCCCCTGAACGCCGGTAACGCCGTGCAACCGGAAAAGCGTGGGTCTCCGTGCCGCGCTGCCGGGTCCAGGCAGGTCAAAGGCCGTAGACGCAGGTGGCCGTGCCGTGGAAGACATCCGCTTGCTCGGCTGCGTCGAGGACTGCGGTCAGCTCCTGCGCGGCGGACAGCACTTCGCCGTACGTCGCCCTTTCCGTGCACACCGGCCAGTCCGAGCCGAACATCAGGCGGGTGGGTCCGAAGGCCTCCAGGGCCGTGTCGGTGTACGGGCGGAGGTCGTCGACGGTCCAGGAGTCGGGGGCCGCCTCGGTGACCAGGCCGGAGAGTTTGGCGGTCGTGTTGGGCAGGGCGGCGAGGGCGTGGAGGTCGGTCGCCCAGGGTTTCAGGGCTCCGGAGGCGATGGGCGGCTTGCCCAAGTGGTCGAGGACGAAGGTGAGTTGAGGGAGGGCCTCGGCCGTCTTGGCGCAGGCCGGGAGTTGGTGCGGGAGGACGACGAGGTCGTAGACCAGGCCCGCTTCGGCCACGGCCGCCAGGCCTCTGCGTACGTCCGGGCGCAGCAGCCACTCGGGGTCGGGTTCGCCCTGGACCTGGTGGCGGATGCCCTTGAGGCAGTGGCCACCGGGGAGTTCGCGCAGGCGGGCGAGTTCGTCGGTGATGTCCGGGCGGGTGAGGTCGGTCCAGCCGACCACGCCCGCGACCAGGTCGTGGGCGGCGGCCAGGGCCAGGAACTCGGGGGTCTCCTCCGGCACCGTGATCGTCTGGACGAGGACCGTGCGGTCGACTCCGGCCGCGCGCGCCTCCGGAGCGAGGTCGTCGATCGTGAAGTTCCGGCGGAGCGGGCTGCGTTCGGGGATCCAGTCCTGGTCGCGGACGGCGAGGTCCCACACGTGGTGGTGGGCGTCCACCGTCATGGCAGCTCCCACACCACGGGCAGGCCCGCGGCCGCGCCCGCGTCGGAGTAGTCGTGCACGACGTCCAGCAGCTGCGCCATACGGGCCTGCCAGGCCATGTTGACCGGGAGTTTCTCCAGTTCAGCAAGGAGGCGGGCGTAGTCCTCGCACTCCAGGACATGGAAGAGGTCGGTACCGCTGCGCCAGATCGTCCAGGAGGTGGCTCCGGCCGCGCGGATCGCGTCCGTCAGTTCCTTCGGGACCTCGCGGTGGGCGGCCTCGTACTCGGCGATGCGGTCCGCGCGGACCTTGGTGTGCAGGGCGACTCTCATGAGGCTTCCTCGGCGGGTACGGGAGCTTCGGGCGGCAGGAGCCGTTCGGCGCGCAGCTGCTGCCAGAAGGCGGCGGGAGGGGGCGCCGCGAACTGCTCGGCGCAGTCGCGGACCTCCGCCGCCGAGCGGGCGCCCACGAGGACGCTCGCGACCGCCGGATGGGCGGCGCAGAAGGCGAGGGCGGCGGCGCGCAGCGTGGTGCCGTGCCGGTCAGCGACGGCCTTCAGGTGCAGGGCGCGATCCAGCAGCTCCGCCGGCGCGGCCGCGTAGTTGTACGTCGCTCCCGGCTTCGGGTCGGCGAGCAGACCGGAGTTGAAGGCGCCGCCGATGACCACGGACGTGCCGCGTTCCTGCGCCGCGGGCAGGAGTTCGGTGAGCGCCGGCTGCTCCAGGAGGGTGTAGCGGCCGGCGCACAGGACCACGTCGACGTCGGTGTCGCGGACGAAACGGGTGAGCATCCCGGCCTGGTTCATGCCCGCGCCGATGGCGCCCACGACGCCTTCCGAGCGCAGCTTCTCCAGCGCCGGGTAGCCCTCGTGGAAGGCCTGTTCGGCGTGGTCGTCGGGGTCGTGGAGGTAGACGACGTCGACGCGGTCGAGGCCGAGCCGTTCCAGGCTGGCCTCAAGGCTGCGGCGTACGCCGTCGGCGCTGAAGTCCCACACGCGCCGGTGGGTGGCGGGCACCGCGAAGCCGTTCGCGAGGTCGTCGCCGCCCTCGCCGGAGGGCTCCAGTCGGCGGCCGACTTTGGTGGAGATCGTGTAGGCGGTACGGGGGTGTGCGCGCAGGGCGGCGCCGAGGCGGCGTTCGGACAGGCCCAGGCCGTAGTGCGGGGCGGTGTCGAAGTAGCGGATGCCCTGCTGCCAGGCCGCGGCCACCGCCTCGCGGGCCTGTTCCTCGCTCACCTCGGTGTAGAGGTTGCCGATGACGGCACCGCCGAAGGCCAGGGCGCTGACCTCGACCTCGCTGCTGCCGAGCCGGTTCACTGACCCACCGGCCTCAGCCGCAGGCCCTGCATCCCGCCGTCCACCGCGAGCGAGGTGCCGGTGGTGGCGCCGGACAGCGGGCTCGCCAGGTAGGCGATGGCGCCCGCGACTTCGGCCGCGGAGACGAGGCGGCCGGTGGGCTGGCGGGCCTCCAGCGCGGCACGCTCGGCGACGGGGTCCTCGGCCGCGTCCAGCAGGCGGCCGACCCATGGGGTGTCGGCCGTGCCGGGGTTGACGCAGTTGACGCGAATGCCCTCGCGGACGTGGTCGGCGGCCATGGCGAGCGTCAGCGAGTACACCGCGCCCTTGCTGGCGCAGTACAGGGCGCGCTGCGGCAGGCCCGCGGTGGCACCGATGGAGCAGGTGTTGACGATCGCCGCGTGCTGCGAGCGGCGCAGGTGGGGCAGGGCGGCGCGGGAGACCCGGACCATGCCGACCACGTTGATGTCGAGGACGCGGTGCCATTCGGCGTCGTCGTTGTCCTCGACGGTGCCCAGCGCGCCCACGCCCGCATTGTTGATCACGATGTCGAGGCCGCCGAGCTCGGTGACTGCGGCGGCCACCGCCTCGCGTACGGACGCGTCGTCGCTGACGTCGGCGCGAAAGCCGAGCAGGGGCTTGTCGACCGACGTCGGGTCGAGGTCGAGTACGGCGACCTGGGCGCCGCGGGCGGCGAGGAGTTCCGCCGTCGCCCGGCCGATGCCCGAAGCCCCGCCCGTGACCAGGGCCTTCAGCCCCTCGAACTCGCTCATGCCGCCCGTCCTTCTTTCTTCTCGTCGAGGTCCGCGGCCCAGAAGGTACCGCCGGGAAAGGTGTACCGCGCGATGGACTCCGGGCGCATGGCCGCCGAGAAACCGGGCGCAGAAGGTGCCGTGTAGTGACCCTCGCGGATCACCACCGGATCGAGGAAGTGGTCGTGCAGATGGTCGACGTACTCGATGACCCGGTCCTCGGTGGTGCCGGAGACCGCCACGTAGTCGAACATCGACAGGTGCTGGACGAGTTCGCACAGGCCGACGCCGCCCGCGTGCGGGCAGACCGGCACCCCGAACTTGGCGGCGAGCAGCAGGATCGCGAGGTTCTCGTTGACGCCGCCGACCCGGGCCGCGTCGAGCTGGAGGACGTCGAGGGCGCCGGCCTGCAGCAGCTGTTTGAAGACGATCCGGTTCTGGACGTGCTCGCCGGTCGCCACCTTGACGGGCGCCACCGCGGTGCGGATGGCCGCGTGGCCGAGGACGTCGTCGGGGCTGGTGGGCTCCTCGATCCAGTACGGGTCGAACTCGGCGAGGGCCCGGGTCCAGCGGATCGCCTCGTCGACGCCCCAGCGCTGGTTGGCGTCGATGGCCATGCGGATACCGGGGCCGATCACCGAGCGGGCGACCCGGCAGCGGCGTACGTCGTCGTCGAGGTCCGCTCCCACCTTCAGCTTGATCTGGGTGAATCCGTCGGCGACCGCCTGGGCGGCGAGCCGGGTGAGCTTCTCGTCGCTGTAGCCGAGCCAGCCCGCGGAGGTGGTGTAGCCGGGGTAGCCGCGCTCCAGCAGCCGGGCCGTGCGCTCTTCGGAGCCCGCGCGGCCCCGACGCAGGATCTCCAGCGCCTCCTCGGGGGTGAGCGCGTCCGTGAGGTACCGGAAGTCGATCTGGGCGACCAGCCACTCGGGATCGGCCTCGGCGAGCAGCCGCCACAGCGGCTTGCGGGCACGCTTGGCCGCCAGGTCCCACACGGCGTTGACGACCGCGCCGATCGCCATGTGCATCACGCCCTTCTCGGGCCCCAGCCAGCGCAGCTGGCTGTCGCCGATCAGGTCGCGGTAGACGGCTCCCGGGTCGGCGCACACCTCGTCGACGGACCGTCCCACCACGTGGTGGCGCAGCGCGTGGATCGCGGCGACCTGGACATCGTTGCCACGCCCGATGGTGAAGGTGAAGCCGTGCCCCTCCGGCTCGTCCTCGCCGTCGGTGCGCAGCACGACGTACGCGGCCGAGTAGTCGGGGTCCGGGTTCATCGCGTCGGAGCCGTCGAGCTCGCGCGAGGTCGGGAACCTGATGTCGTAGGTGTCGACCGCGGTGATGCGGCAGGAGGGGCCGGGCGTCGGGGACACGGAGGGCCTTTCGGTCGGGGGCAGGCGGCGGGGGTCAGTCCTGGGCGCGGCCGGTGGTGAGGCGGGCGAGGATGAGCGCGAGCAGGATGATTCCGCCGTAGATGGCGTCGATCCAGAACGACGGCACCTGGGCCATGGTCAGCATCGTCTTGACCACGCCCAGCAGGAGTACGCCGGTCAGGGCGCCGAACATGGTGCCCTTGCCGCCGTCGAGACTGATCCCGCCGATCACGGCGGCGGCGAACACGGTGAAGATCATGTTCTGGCCCTGGTTGGCGCCGATGGCGCCCACGTAGCCGGTGTACATCAGACCGCCGACCGAGGCGAGGACACCGGCGACGACATAGACGCCGAGCCGGACGCGGTCGACGCGGATGCCGGCGGCGCGGGCCGCCTCCAGGTTGCCGCCGATCGCGTACAGCGAACGGCCCACCCGGTGGTATTTGAGCACCAGCCCGGCGATCGCGAAGGCAGCGGCGGCCACCCACACGGAGACCGGTATGCGCAGGAACGTGGTGGTGGCCAGCGAGAAGAACGCGTCGGGCATCCCGAACAGCGTCTTGCCCTTGGTGGCACCGACCAGCAGCCCGCGCAGGATGATCAGCATGGCGAGGGTGACGATGAACGCGTTGAGCTTCACCTTCACGACGAGGATGCCGTTGAAGGCACCGATGGCCCCGCCCACCAGGGGGATGGCCAGCAGGGCCAGTCCGGCGGGGAGTTCCGTGCCCCAGCCGGCCTGCGCGGCCGGCAGCACCAGCAGCGCCGCCACCGCGGGCGCGATGCCGACCACCGACTCCAGCGACAGGTCGAACTTGCCGGTGATGAGGACCAGCGACTCGGCCAGCACCACCATCGCCAGCGACGCCGACGAGGCCAGGATGGAGATCAGGGTCGCCTCGGTGAAGAAGGAGTCGTTCAGGACGGCACCGAGCAGGAGCAGCAGCAACAGCGCCGGTACCAGGGCGAGTTCGCGGGCGCGGCGCAGCAGGACCGCCCTCGCTGCCCGGGCGTCGGGCATGCTCACCGGCTTCACCGGCGGGGCCTTGGTGTCAGCCATGGTCCACTCCTTCGATGGAGGCGATCAGCTCATGGTCGCGCCAGCCCGCCGGATGCTCGGCGACGACGCGGCCGTGGAAGAGGACGAGGACGCGGTCGCAGCGCCGCAGGTCGTCGAGTTCGTCGGAGACGACCAGCACCGCGGTGCCGTCCTCACGGGCGCTGTCCACGCGGGCCAGCAGTGACTCCTTGGACTTCACGTCGACGCCCGCGGTCGGGTTGATCAGGACGAGCAGCCGCGGGTCGGAGGCGAGGGCGCGGGCCATGACGACCTTCTGTGCGTTGCCGCCGGACAGGTCGGAGACGGGCTGCTCGGGGCCCTCGGTGTGGATGTCGAGGCGGTCGATCAGCTCGGCGGCGAAGCCGCGTCGGCGGTCGGTGCCGATGAAGCCGAAACGCCCGAGCCGGTCCAGGACGCTCATGGTCGCGTTGTCGCCGATGGTCATGCCGGCGACCAGGCCCTGGTCGTGCCGGTCGCGCGGGACACAGCCGACGCCGGCCTTGAGGGCGGCCTGCACCGAGCCGAACTGCAGTCGCTCACCGTCCAGTTGGGCGCCTCCGCCGGTGGGTGTGCGCAGGCCCGCGATGGCCTCCGCCAGCTCGATCTTTCCGCTGGCGCTGGATCCGGCGAGCCCGACGACCTCGCCGCGCCGCACGGTCAGGTCGACGTCCTCGTACGCGTCCGAGGTGAGCCCGCGGGCCTCCAGCAGAACGGGCGCCTGATCGTCTACGAGCCTTTCCTGTACGGCCTGTTCGGCGATCACCTCGATGGACTCCCCCGCCATGGCCTCGATCAGCGCCGCCCTCGGCAGGTCGGCGACGGGGGCCGTGGTGATCCAGCGGGCGTCGCGCAGCACGGTGACGGTCTGGCAGACCTCGTACACCTCCTGGAGGTGGTGCGAGATGAACAGGAAGGTGACTCCGGAGTCCTGGAGCGCGCGCATGCGGCTGAAGAGCCGCTCGATCTCACGCTTGTCCAGCTGGGCGGTCGGCTCGTCGAGGACGATGAAGCGGGCGCCGAAGCTGAGCGCCCGGGCGATCTCCACCATCTGGCGGTCCTCGACCTTGAGGTCGGCCGTGCGGGCGTCCGGGTCGACGTGCACGTCCCAGGTGTCGAGGAGGGCGGCCGCCTCGCTCTTCAGCCGACGCCAGCTGATGAAGCCGCGGTGCACTGGCTGGCGATTGATGAAGAGGTTCTCGGCGACCGTCAACTCCGGTACGACCGTGGGGTGTTGATAGACGCAGGCCACCTTGCGGCGCCAGGCGTCCCGGTCGGCGAGCGGGGGTGCGGGTTCGCCGTCGAAGCGGACCGTGCCCTCGTCGGGCGCCTGGAGTCCGGTGAGGACGTTGACCAGGGTCGACTTTCCGGCGCCGTTGCGGCCGACGAGGGCATGGGACTCGCCGGACAGCACGGTGAGCCGGCCGTCCGCGAGGGCGGTGGTGGGGCCGTAGCGCTTGACGATGCCCGAGGCCTCCACCAAGGGCGTGATCACGGCCGTGCTCATTTGACCGTGTTCCCCCAGAGCTTGGGGTCGTCGACGTTGTCCTTGGTGACCAGCGGCGCGGGCAGCTGGTCCTCGAGGATGCCGCTGGGCAGCTTGACGATGGTCGAGTCGTGGTCGGTGGGGCCGGGCTTGAAGGTCTTCCCCTCCATCGCCGCCTTGATGTAGTACATGCCGTACTTGGCGTAGGCGTCGGCGGGCTGGGAGACGGTCGCGTCGATCTCGCCCTTGCGGATGGCGTCGAACTCCTGCGGGATGCCGTCGTTGGAGACGATGGTGATGTGGCCCGCGGTGCCGGCCTTCTTCAGCAGGCCCTTGGACTTCAGGGTCTGCAGGGTGGGCGCCAGGTAGACGCCTCCCGCCTGCATGTAGATGCCCTTGATGTCGGGGTTGGCGTTCAGGAGGGTGTCGAGTTTGGAAGCCGCGGCGTCGGACTCCCACTTGGCGGGGATCTCCAGCACCTTGAGCTTGGGGTACTTCTTCTTCACGCAGTCGCGGAAGGCCTCGGAGCGGTCACGTCCGTTGACCGAGGCGAGGTCGCCCATGATCTGCACGACCTTGCCGCTGGTGATGTGCTGCCCCAGGTAGTCGCAGGCCTTGGTGCCGTAGGCGACGTTGTCGGCGCGTACGACCATGGCGACCTTGCCCTTGTCGGGCGCGACGTCGACCGCGACGACCGGCACGCCCTTGCGGTCGGCCTGGTCGAGACCCGCCTCGATGGCGGCGCTGTCCAGCGGAGCGACGACCAGGCCCTTCACGCCCTGGTTGAGCTGGTTGTTGATGTCGGTGATCTGCTGCGAGGGGTCGCTGTTGGAGTTGACCGTCTTGAGCGCGTCGACGCCTTCGGACTTCGCCATCTTCGGCACGTAGTCGTTGTACGACTGCCAGAACGGCGAGGTCAGCAGGGGCAGGATCACCCCGACCTTGCCGGTGCCGCCGCCTCCGGCGCTGCCGGAGCCCCCGGTGTCCTTGGTGCTGCCGCACGCGGCGAGCGCGAGCGAGGCGCCCGCGGCCACGGCCATCACACCGACCATTCGAATCCTGTTCCGCTTCCCCACTGTCCTGCCGGGCATCTGGCGGCTCCTCGTTGAGCGTGTTCGAGCAGATGCCCGCATATTTATCAGACCACTTCCCGGAAACAACACCCTCGGACGCCAGATTTTCGCGAGTTCTGGCGCTATTGGTCGGACCACCTTCGCGGTTAGACTGCGGCGCACCGGGTGACAGGAGGAACGGCGTGGACGAGACCGCCCCGCAGAAGGGCACGGTGACGCAGCGCGCCATCGAGCGGATCAAGGCGATGATCGGCGAGGGCCGTCTGGAGCCCGGCCAGCGGCTGCCCACCGAACGTGATCTCGCCGCCCAGCTGGGCATCTCCCGCAGCTCGATGCGTGAGGCGATCCGTGCGCTCACGGTGCTCGGCGTGCTGGAGGCCCGGCACGGCTCCGGTATCTACGTCACCCAGCTGGAGGCCGGCGACCTGCTGGAGACGTTCGGGGTGGTCGCCGACCTGTCCCGGGGCCCGCGCCTGGTGGAGCTCCTGGAGGTGCGCCGCATCCTGGAGTCGACGGCGACCGCGCTGGCAGCCGCCCGCATCACGCCCGACCAGCTGGCCGAGGTGGAGAAGCACCTGACGGCGATGAACGCCACCGACGACCCGGAGGTGATCCTCGCCCACGACCTCGCCTTCCACCGCGAGATCGCGGCCGCCGCGGGCAACGACACCATGGCGGCCATCCTGGAGGGCCTGTCCTCGCGCACCTTCCGCGCCCGTGTGTGGCGCGGCTACCAGGAGGAAGGCGCCTTCGCCCGCACCCGCCGTGAGCACGCGGCGATCCACCGCGCCCTGGTGGCCCGTGATCCGGAGGCGGCACGGGCGGCGGCGGCCGCGCACGTGGGCGAGGTGGAGGAGTGGCTGCGGGCGCAGTTGCGAGGTCCGTCGCAACCCCCGGCCTCGCCGCCGTGACGCCGTACTGCCGGACGGGCCGCCCTCGGCTCCGGCCGTCGATACGTTGTAGTCATGCGATTTGCCATCTCCATCCCTCAGTTCTATCGAGACGGCCAGTTCGATCCGGGAGCCTTCCGCGAGTACTTCGCGAAGGCCGAGGACCTCGGATACCACAGTGCGTGGGCGCAGGACTCGCCGTTGGGGGCCGGGGCGGTGCTGTCGCCCATGGAGGCCATGACGTACGCCGCCGCGTGCACCACCCGGCTGCGGCTGGGCACCACCGTGTTCGTCAGCACACTGCACCAGCCCGTGCACTTCGCCAAGGCGCTGGCGACCATCGACCAGATGAGCGGCGGCCGACTGGAAGTGGGGGTCGGCTCCGGCGGCCCCGACCGGCCGTTCGCCGCGTTCGGCATGGACAAGGCCCGGTACTTGGCCCGGTTCACCGAGGGCATCGCCCTCACCAAGGCCCTGTGGACGCAGCCGAGCGTCACCTTCGACGGCGAGTTCTGGCAGCTCGAGAACGCCGTGTTGGAGCCGAAGCCGCTTCAGAAGCCGCATCCTCCGCTGTGGTTCGGCGGATCAAGCGAGTCGGCGCTTCGGCGTGCGGTGCGGCTGGGCAACGGGTTCTTCGGCGCGGGTGCCTCGACCACGGCCGCGTTCAGGGAGCAGGTCGCGTTCGTCACCGAGGCGGCGGCCAAGGCGGGCAGGACGGACTTCCCGATCGCGAAACGTGTCTACATCGACATCGATGCGGACGCCGGGCTCGCGCGCGAGCGGGTCAACGCCGGTCTGGCCCGCATCTACGGCCGGCGCATTCCCGGCATCGAGGCCGCCGCGATCGCCGGCACGCCGGACGAGTGCGTGACCGCCGTCAGCGAGGTGATCGACGCCGGCGCGGGCCTCGTCCTGTTCACACCGATCGGCGACCCCACCGCCCTCGCGGAGCGCATTGCCACCGAGGTGATCCCGGCACTGTCGGTCTGACCTCGTACAGGCATCAGTTGCTCGCCGCGGGCAGCGAGGCGTTGGCGCGCTGCCGCTGCGTATCGGCCCACTCCCGCAGCTCGTTGTTGCCCACCTCCTCGATCACTGTCTGCAGCGTGGCCCGCGCCGCCGCATCGCGTTCCGCGGGCGGCAGCAGCAGATAGCGGTCGACGGCTCGTCGCAGGGTCTCGTGGGACTGACCGCCGGCGATCCAGCGTGCGCCGGGGTTGAACAGCTGCCGTACGCCGGTGAAGAAGACGGCGCCGCCCGCGATCAGCGCGGTCAGCCAGGCCGGGGCGTGCAGTCCTGCCGCCACGACCGTCGCCGACGTGGAGGCGAGGGCGCCCAGTTCCGTGGCGTGGTGCACCCGCCTGGCCCGATCGCGGGTGCGCTCGTAGAACGCCAGGTCCAGCCGCGCGAGCGCGAGTACCGGGTCCGGCTCCGCGGACCAGTCCGTGACGGTGACCGTGCTTCGTCTCATCGGCACATCATCGGTGGCGCACACGCGTTGAGGAAAGGCCGGCCGGGCGGCAAACCGGCCGGCAGCACGCCGATCCCGCCGCCGGGCACCGTGCGTTCCAGCAGTGGGCCTCGTGGAAGCGGACCACGACATCGCCGCTGCGCCCCGAAGCACACGCAGCCTGAACAGCCTCACCAGTTGTGTCGCCCTCGGCAACTGCTCAGCCGTGATCTGGCGGGATGCGCGTGCTGACGCCGCCCGAGTCAGTCCGCCGCTTCGACGTACGACGCCAGGTTGTGCAGCGAGGAGGCGATCCCAGCCTCGTGGACCGCTTGGTCGATGCCGGGCGGCACGTCCGTGGCGGTAACGGTCACCTCGGTCCCCTCACCGGTGGCAGCGAGATGCCACGTCATCGTCATGGTGCCCGCGTACGACGGATCGTCAGCCTCGAACAAGGCCCGCTGCACCACGCGCTCCGGTGGCACCAGGGCGGCGAAGCTGACGTCGACGACATCCGTCGCAGCTGACGTCTTGCCGGGGCTGTCGGCAGGGTCGAGGTAGGTGAGGACCATCCGGAACCCGCCACCGGGCCGGGGATCCCACCGCTCGACCCGCCCCCGCATGCCCTCCGGCGGCAGCCAGACCTCGAGGGACTCCCGGTCGAGGAGGGCGCCGTAGACGGTCTCCGGTGGTGCCGCGATCATCCGGCTGGCGCGGTCGGTCCTTCCCATGACCAGATTCTAGGACCGAGGTCCGCCCCGTCCCGCGCGGACGGCACCGGTGCCGGTGCCCCGGCCGCACCCGTGCCGCAAGAGGAGCGGTGTCTCTCCCTTGCGGTACCCGCATTCCGGCGTATTCCCGACCCCCCGGTTCTCTGCTTAGCTGCCTCTCGACAGCGCGGAGCACCGGGGATTGCCGCTGTCGCTCAACTACGGGGGTACGGCTGTGAAAGCCTCTCAGAGAATGTGATCTCTCCCAGGCGGGAGTCGGCAAGCAGCGCCGTCCGCCCCGCCGTTGCGTAGTTGCCACCGTTTCCAGCGTTTCCCGCCGTGCGGCGACGTGTGCCCGCACGGCGTGACGGACGCGCCCCGCCCCGTCCGGGCCCGGTCGCGCTCCGCCCTGCCCTGCCCGCCGTGCGGCGGCCGGCAGGGGCCCCGACACGCCCCGAGCACGAAGGAGTGTTCCTCATGCCTGTCAACGACCCGTTGGACCTCGACCACCTCAGGTCGGTACTCGACCAGGCCGGCAATCCGTGGCACATGACCACGACCAGCATGACGGCGCTCACCGAGGAGCAGCGCGTGGTGCGCCTCGGTGTCCCTGTCGATTCCGGCGACCGCTCCGCGATCGAGAGCGCCAAGCAGAGCAACATCGCGGCGGCCGTGTCAGCCACCGCCGACTCGGTGGGCGCACCCGCCGCGTTCGACCTGCGCAACATCGGCGGCGTCAACTACACGACGCCCGTCAAGAACCAGGGCTCCTGCGGTTCGTGCGTGGCCTTCGGCACCGTGGGCATGATGGAGCACGTCACGCGCTTCAGCTACGGCGCGCCCTATCTGCCGGTCGACCTGTCCGAGGCGCAGGCGTTCTACTACTACGGCCGCCAGGCCGGCCGTACCTGTTCCACCGGCTGGTTCCCGGAGCCGCTGGCCGACCAGGCGCGCGACAACGGCATCACCATCGAGGAGTACTTCCCGTACACGGCGGGCGACCAGGACGCCTCCAAGCTCAACGCGGACTGGCCCAACCGCCTGGTGAAGATCCGCTCCTGGCAGTCCGTCACCAACAACCCGGCGGCGATGAAGGAGAACATCGCCCGCTACGGCTCCATCACCGCCTGCTTCCTGGTCTACCAGGACTTCTTCAGCTACTCGAGCGGCGTCTACCGGCACCGCACCGGTGACCTCGCGGGCGGGCACTGCGTCACGCTCGTCGGCTACGACGACGCTCAGCAGTGCTGGATCGGCAAGAACAGCTGGGGTCCGGGCTGGGGCGAGCAGGGCTTCTTCCGCATCGGTTACGGCGAGTGCGGCATCGAGACCTGGCACAACCTGGCGGCCCTCGGCACGCTCATCCACAACTGGCTGCCCGACCAGCGCATCCTCGCGCTGTGGAGCAACGAGACCGACGCCAATGTGTGGGCGTACGGCGAGCTGCGCGGCTGGCTGAACCTCAACGGCTCCGTCGGCGCGACCGACGCGGCGATGCTCGCCGAACTCGCCGCGTCCAAGGCGAACGGCGCCAAGGTCGGCCTGTACGAGGACAACGGCAGCGTCCAGCAGATCTACGCCTGGTGAGACCGGGGAACCAGGGAGAGGAGAGCACGACATGAGCCCGCAGAACAGCGGCCCCAAGCAGCCGAAGCAACAGCCGCCCACGACGCAGGCGGTCCGCTCCGCGGCCGAGCAGGACGAGGCCGGGCGGCCCGTACTGCTGCCGCCGGGCGTGGACATCGGCCTGAACGGCAGCGCGCTCACCGCGCCGGGCAAGCCGGCCAGTGATGTGATGGTCGCACGCTTCGAGCAGACGGCGTCCGGCGAGGGCCGGCCGACGATCACACCCGAACTCCGTGGCGACCTCCAGGCGTTCGCGGCGGCGCAGGCCGCCACCGCGATCACGGGCACGTGGACGCAGAACGCGATCGTCGACGCGATGTGGTCCATCAACCAGACCCGCAACGCCTTCCTGCACGTCAAGGGCGGCGCCTGGAAGAAGATCTTCAACGGCAGCGACTGGGCGTTCACCGCGCTGACGACGCTGGCCTCCCAGGCGCGCCAGACGGGCCGGCCGATCTCCTTCCGTGAGGAGGCCGACGGCCTGGTCCACGAGATCTACCTGCTGTAGCCCTGCCCGCCGAGGGACCGCGTCGAGCGTGCCGGGCGCGGTCCCTCGCGCATCACTCGACGGTGACGCGCAGCGCGTACCGGTCGGCCACGTCGTCGCCCCACGGCTGCCTGAGCACGAGTTCCAGCCGCCCCTCACCGGCCTTGGTCGGCCGCAGCCGCAGCACCCGGGTGCCGCCGGCGCCCGGGACCAGCTCTCCCGGCGGCGCATAGTCGCTGGCCGCCACCTCAAGGCCGCCCTCGATGCCCTCGACGTGCCACCGGTAGCCGGTCGTGGCGTTCTCGGCCAGCCGCACCACGAGGTCGTCGCCGAGGCCGACCCGCACCTCGCCGTCCTGCGCCGTCACCTGCACCTCACCCACGGGACCGCACCTCCTCGGCTCTGGTCCTATCGGTGTACCCCGCCTTCCCGTGCGTGGCCAGCCGGTGCACGGGCCGAACCGGCCGCGGTGTCAGAGCCGGAACAGGGCCCAGACGAGCTTTCCGCCGCCGTCCCGCGGGTTCCATCCCCATGCGTCACTCAGCACCGAGACGACCTGCAGTCCCCGTCCCGACTCCGCGAGTTCGTCGGCCTGCACGGCGACGGGGACCAGGTCGCTCTCGTCGGTGACCGCGCACACGGCGCAGGACCAGCGGTCCCAGTACGCAAGCCACAGGGCCGGCTGCAACTCCGTCTCACCGTCCGCTGCCCGGCCGTAGCGCAGGGCGTTGCTCAGCAGTTCCGACACGGTGACCGCCACGTCCTCGACGCGTTCCTCCGTGGCCCGGTCGAGCAGCGTCGTCCGCGTGAAGTCGCGGGCGATGTGGGCGGATTGGGCGATCGGCGGGACGGCGAGGACCGAGCAGTGGGCGGGGCCGGGGCCGTCCGCGGAGCTCGGGGCGAGGGGGAAGCTCAGCCCGGGCCCGGGCCGGCCGATGTGGTCCACTGCCTGGCACAGCCACTGCCAAGTCGCCTCGATACGCAGGGGGTTGACCGGTTCTGCGACTTGCTCTGCGGACATCGCGACCCCTGGTACCCCTGCGGAGAGAACAACCGAGCGCTACACCTGTGCGAAGTATCGTGCTACGTCCGGCAGTCCGCACGCAAGTGCATCGGCAATTACCGCTGCAATTGCAGATGATCTTGCGAGCAGTGGGCGCCGAGCGCTATCGTCCCGCACACCACCCGTGGATGCAATTGAGGATGCAATTGCAGCGCCGACCACGAGTCCACTCAACGCGACTACATCTCAAAGAGGTTCAGATGCAGCACGTGAGCAACGGCATGCCTGCCACCGAGCTGGCGGGGGCGGTCTGGCGCAAGAGCCATCACAGCAACCCGGAGGGCAACTGCGTCGAGCTCGCCGCCCTCCCGGACGGCAGCGTCGCCGTCCGCAACTCCCGCCACCCCCAGGGTCCGGCGCTCGTCTACACCGGCGCCGAGATCTCCGCCTTCGTCCGCGGTGTGAAGGACGGCGACTTCGACGGCCTACTCCCCGCCGGCTGAGGTCGGGCACACCCGCGGACCGCCGGAAGGCGCAGGCCACCGGTCGGCGCCTTCCGGCCACTTCACGCACCGCAGCCGTACGACGCCTCGGTGCTACCCTCCTTGGTTGAGTCCCGAACACATGCAGCAGCCGGTGCGGCGGCGAGGGGATGACCCATGACGGCAGTTCAGCGAGAACCCGCTTCCTCCGAGGTCGACGTACTGAGCCTGCGGCGCGGCGGGCCGACCGTGCAGCGCATCATGCTGGGCACCCGCCTGCGCCGCCTGCGCGAATCCCTCGACATCAGCCGGGACACGGCAGCCGCGGCCATCCGCGCCTCGGACGCCAAGCTGTGCCGCATGGAGCTCGGCCGCGTCGGCTTCAAACAGCGCGACATCGCCGACCTGCTCACCCTGTACGGCGTCCAGGACCCCGCCGAACGCCAGGAGTTCCTGGACTCGGTGCGGCGGGCCAACGAACCCGGCTGGTGGCGGGCCTACGGAGACGCCTTCCCCAGCTGGTTCGAGCAGCACCTGGGCCTGGAGGAGGCCGCCTCCCTCATCCGGACCTACGAAGTCCAGTTCATCCCGGGCCTGTTGCAGACCCCCGAGTACGCCGAGGCCGTCATCCGGCTCGGCCACCCCATCACCTCGCCGGACGCGATCGCCCGCCGGGTCGAGCTGCGCATGACCCGGCAGGAGCTGCTCTCCAGGCCGGACGCGCCGAAGCTGTGGGTCGTGGTGGACGAGGCCGCGCTGCGCCGCCCGCTCGGCGGGGCCGAGGTGATGCGCGCCCAGCTCCAGCACCTGATCGAGGCGGCCGCCTGGCCGAACGTGACGCTCCAAGTGCTGCCCTTCCACGTCGGCGGTCACGCGGCGGCCGGCGGACCGATCACCGTGCTGCGCTTCCCCGTGCCGGACCTTCCGGACGTGGTCTACCTGGAGCAACTCTCCAGCGCCCTGTACCTGGACAAGCCCGAGGAGGTCGACCACTACCTCGCGGTCATGGACCGCCTCAGCCTGGTGGCCTCGCCGGCCGTGGACTCGGTGCCCTTCCTGGAACAGGTCCTCAAGGAGCTCTGAGCCGGCCGCACCGCAAGATCACCTCACTGCCCCCACCAGGGTCTGATCGCCGACGGCCGGCACACCTGCGCCGTCGCGATGCGGCTGTACGCCGCGCGCCGGTCCCGACCATGACCGCCGTGAACTTTCTGCTGCGTCGGACGGCCGCGGGCTGGGCCGCCGCTGCCGGGTACTCGTACCCGGCAGAGAAAGGGGTCGGCAGATGCACGCTCTGGTCGACTGGCTCGCCGATCTGTCCGGGCCCGTGGTCTACGTCGTGGTCGCGGCCCTGGTGTTCGCCGAGGACGCGCTGTTCTTCGGGTTCGTCCTGCCGGGCGAGACCGCGGTGATCGTCGGCGGTGTGCTCGCGAGGCGGGGCAACGTGGAGCTCGTCTGGCTGACGCTCGTGGTCGTCCTCGCAGCGATCGCCGGGGACAGCGTCGGATACGAGATCGGCCGGCGCGCCGGACCGCCGCTGCTCTCCCGCGGCCCCCTGCGGCGGCGGGCCGAGCGGGTGGAGAAGGCGCGCGACCTGATCCGCCGGCGTGGTCCGGCGGCGGTCCTCGTCGGCCGCTTCGTCGCCTTCGCACGGTCCTTCGTTCCGGCGATGGCGGGCGCGTCGCGCATGCCGTACCGCCGCTTCCTTCTCTACAACGCCGTGGGCGGCGCGGTCTGGGGTGTCGGCAACGTCCTGCTCGGCTATGCCGTGGGAGCCGCCTACGAACGCGTCGAGGGCCTGGTGGGCCGAACCGTCGCCCTGGCCTCCGCCGCAATCGTCCTCGTGGCCCTTGTGGTCTGGCGAATCCGCCGGCACCGCCGCTCGCACTCCTGAAACGCACCGGCGAATAACCGTCGGGTTGCCGGGCTCCGAGTTGCGTGAAAGCCTGAAAAGAGGTATTCGCACGCCCGGATCGGAGGGTTTCCGATGCGCCTCGGGCCATTTACCGGCATTGTTGCCGTCATTCTGATTGTGGTCGCTTTCTCCGTAGGCGGGTCGACACCGGACATCGGAGATCCCGGCCCACAGATCAAGCTCTTCTACCACCAGCACGACACACGGCAGGCTGTCGCCCTGTATCTGTTGATCCTGGCCGCGGTGTTCCTGGTGTTCTTCGCCGGGAACCTGCGCCACCACCTGTCCGAGGCCGACCGGCACGGCTGGCTGCCGCAAGTCGCCTTCGCCGGCGGCATTCTGTCGGCGGTGGGCTTCTGGACCGCGGCGAGCATCACGCTCGCCATGGTCGATGCCAGTGACAAACGGCGCATCGGCGGCCAGGCATTTCAGTCGATGAATGCCATCAGCACCGACTTCTTCATTCCCTTTGTCGCCGGAATCGGCATCATGATGCTCGCGGCCGGTCTTGACACGGCACGCAGCGGCACGCCTTTGCCGCGCTGGCTCGGCTGGGCCGGAATCATTCTCGGCGTGGCCACCTTCATTCCATGGGCGGGATTCTTCGCTTTCCTCGCGGGTGGTCTGTGGATCATCGCGGCGAGTGTGTTCCTCGCCCGCCCGCCGAAGGTCAAGGCGCCTGCCGAGCCTCCCGTCGCGGCGCCCGCCTGATGACGACCCGGCAGCGGGCAGGCCACCAGAGCAGACACCCCGATGACCGCCCCGCCGCCGGCGCCGGCGGCCGGCAGCAGGGAGTGAGTGGAGTGGGCGTCGCGCAGGGCCAAGTCCCTTCCCCGGGCGGCGGGTTGGAGGGAGAGCGCGAAGACGTGCAGGGCGGCCTTGTTCGCCTCGGCCGGGTGAATGACCGGCAGGGTGACGGCGACGGCCTCGCGCTGCGGGTCGATCCACACCTCCGAGGTGCCGATGCCGACGCTGTGCTCGTCCTTGGTGCCGTCCGGCTTGTAGCGGTAGGGCAGGGTGCCGGTCGAGCCGTCCGCCAGTGGAGGGTGGCCTTGCCGGAGGCGTCGCCGTACCTGCGAGCGGTGAGGTAGACGGCCGACAGATAGCGGCCCTTGGGCAGGTCGATGCGCTGCCCTATTGATCGGATGACCTGCGGCGGAGGTGTCATCGCTGACCGGCGCCCCGCGAAAAGTCCAGGAACGGCCGCCCGAATGTCCAAGAGCGAGTGCTCTCGACGCGAGGGCCGCGGCGGGGCAGAGTGCTCTGCGTACTCATGAGTAGTTGCCTGCACCGCACCCCGAGGAGCGCCCGTGACCAGCTGGGTCGGCCGGACCGCCGCCGAGATCGCCGCCGCCGTACGCGAGAAGCGGGCCACGCCCCGTGAGGTGGTGGCCGAGCACCTGGAGCGGATCGAGCGCCTGGACGGCCGGGTCGGGGCCTTCCGGGTGGTGCGGGCTGAGGCGGCGCTCGCCGAGGCCGACGAGCTGGCCTCCCGCGACGATCTGGCCGAACTGCCGCTGGCCGGTGTGCCGGTGGCGGTCAAGGACAACCTGGCGGTGCGCGGCGAGTCCAACCGTGTGGGCTCCGCCGCGACGCCGGACACGCCCGCCTCCGACGATCACGTCACGGTCGCCCGGCTGCGGGCGGCCGGCGCGGTGGTCGTCGGGCTGACGAACGTGCCCGAGCTGTGCATCTTCGGCACCACCGAGGGCGTCCACGGCACCGCCCGCAACCCGTGGGACTTGACCCGCACGGCGGGCGGTTCCTCGGGCGGCAGCGGGGCCGCGGTCGCCGCCGGACTGGTGCCGATCGCTCTCGGCAACGACGGCATGGGCTCGCTGCGCATCCCGGCCGCCAACTGCGGCCTGGTCACCATCAAGCCGGGGCACGGGGTCGTCCCGGCGGGCATCAGCGACGGCGACTGGTTCGGCATGTCCGAGAACGGTCCGCTCGCCACGACGGTCGAGGACGCGCGTCTGATGCTGGCGGTGCTGGCGGACACCGGGACGGCGCCGCCGTCCGAACCCGCCATGCGCAAGATCGCCGTCTCGCTGCGCAGCCCCCTGGCCGGCGTCACCATCAGCACGCCGTACACGACCGCGGCCCGCGACGCGGCCGGCGTCCTGATCAAGGCCGGCCACCAGGTCCGCCGCGCCGACCCGCCCTACCCGCTCTCCCTGAGCACGATGTCCCTCGCCCACTGGACGGCGGGCACGGCGGTGGACGCCCAGGGCCTGGACCCGCGCCTGCTCAACCGGCGCACCCGCGTGCACGCCACCATCGGCCGCCGCTTCCTGAACAGCGTCCGGGGCGGCGACAGCCGTGAGCGGCTGCGCCGCCGGATGGAGCCGTTCTTCGCCGAGTACGACGTCCTGCTCACCCCCGCGCTGGCCCGCCGCTCCCCCCGGTCGGTGGCCTGGCACGAGCGGGGCTGGCTGGCCAACGTCCTCGTCAACACCAACTACTCGCCCCTGACCCCGCCGTGGAACCTGACCGGCTGGCCCGCCATGTCCGTCCCCTTCGGAACCCTGCCCTCCGGCGCCCCCTGCGCGATCCAGCTGGTGGGCCGCCCCGGCTCGGAGGCGATGCTCCTGGAGGTGGCGCAGCAGCTGGAGAAGCTGCATCCGTGGCAGCGGACGGCGCCCCTGGACTGACGAGCTCGTGCACGGTCCAGGGTTTTCGTGCGGGCGGCAGCCGCCACTGTCCTTTGACTGCGCCGAACCTGAGCGTCTCGCTCGCTTCTGGTGCGAGATGCTGGACATCGAGGGCAACGCGTTCCGCATCGACTGAGCGGAGGCCCGCGGCCTCGGGAAAATAGGGCTGAAGAGCGGCCCCTGCCCGTGCTTGCATGGATCGCATGATGTCCACCGACCGTCTGCTCGCCTTCGCGGCGCTGTCCTTCCTGCTGATCGTGATACCGGGGCCCAGTGTGCTGTTCGTGATCGGGCGGGCGCTCGCGCAGGGGCGCAGGGCCGCGCTGACCACCGTGGTGGGCAACACGCTCGGCGCCTATCTGCTGGTGGTGGCGGTGGCGTTCGGCATCGGGTCCGTCGTGGAACGCTCGGTGCTGCTCTTCACCGTCCTCAAGCTGGCCGGTGCGCTCTACCTGGTGTACCTCGGGGTGAAGGCGTGGCGTGAACGGGGGTCGCTGCGGGCCGCGTTCACGGGCGGTCAGGTGCCCGCGCACAGCGGGCTGCGCACCTTCTGGGAAGGGTTCGCGGTCGGTGTCACCAACCCGAAGACCATCGTGTTCTTCGCGGCCGTGCTGCCGCAGTTCGTGAACCGCGACAGCGGACATGTCACGGTGCAGATGCTGCTGCTCGGCCTGGTCTTCAACGTGATCGCGCTGGCCTCCGACAGCGTGTGGGGCCTGATCGCGTCCACCGCCCGCGGCTGGTTCGCCCGCTCCCCGCGGCGGCTCTCCATGGTCGGCGGCGTCGGCGGCCTCACCATGATCGGCCTCGGGGTGACGGTGGCCGTGACGGGACGCAAGGACTAGCCGGGTCCTACAGCGCCCTGTACATCACATGCAGTCCCACCCGGCCGTGACGCGGATGCTCGTACGCCTCCGGGACCGTGCCCAGGATCTCGAAGCCCAGGGACGTCCACAGTTGCACGGCCGGGTTCGTCTCGACGACGGCGTTGAAGACCATCGCACGGAAGCCCTCGGACCTGGCGGCGGCCAGGACGTGTTCGGCGAGGGCGCGGCCGATGCCGCGGCCCGCCCGGTCGGGGTCGACCATGAAACCGGCGTTGGCGATGTGCGACGCGGGGCCGCCGTAGTTGGGGGTGACGAAGGCCGAGCCGACGACGGTGCCGTCCTCGTCCTCGACGACGTAGACCCGTTTGGCCGGGTTCATCCAAAGGGCCCGGGCCGCCTCCTCGGAGGTGTCCGGGTCCCAGGTGTAGGTCTCTCCTGCGGCGACGATGCGGTGCCAGAAAGGCCAGATCCGCGGCCAGTCCTCGGCCGCGGCTTCTCTGATCTGCATGGGCGTGAGTCTCGCACGCCCATGCAGCCGGCGATCGCGAAGGTCCTGCCGGGGTCAGTCCACGCTGGGCAGGATGTGGGGCTCGGCGAGGTCGTCCTCGTAGCCTGCCAGGCGAATGGGGGCCGCGTGGGCCCAGACTTCCAGGCTGCCGAGTTCGTCCGACCGTCGGCCGGGGCGCTCCGTACGTTCCTTGGGGCGCTGTTCGCGATTCGTCTTCTCCGGTGTCACCGCGCACTCCTTATGTGTCGGGTCACCCTCGGGGCGTGCCGGCCACTTTGCGGTCCGGCGCCTGACGCCCGCTCGGGTGTGAGTCGAAAGCAGTTCGGACGCGGTGGCGCCGGCAACTCATGTGAGAACAGGCCGTTGTCTGCCGGCTTGCCCCGGGACGGACGTGGGTGTGGGTTGGACCCGTTGGTGCTGTCCGTCCGCTCCAGATTAACCAAATGAGCGGGCGTCCGCTCTATGGGGCTGAAAACTTGGGGTTACTGTCATAAGTCGTCCGGTTTCAGACGCCTCTCATGTCACTCGTTCGGTCTACAGGCGTGCCGAAGGGGCAACACCCGTTCCATGCTGGGTGCGAGGGACCCGTACGGGAGGGGGATGTCATGGCGTCCGTCACCTTCGACCGGGCCACCCGGTGCTTCCCGTCGATGGACCGGCCGGCCGTGGACTCGCTCGACCTGGAGATCGGGGACGGTGAGTTCATGGTCCTGCTCGGCCCTTCCGGTTGTGGAAAGTCGACCTGCCTGCGCATGCTCGCCGGACTTGAGGACGTCGACTCGGGTTCGATCCTCATCGGCGTCCGGGACGTGACCCATCTTCCGCCCAGGGACCGCGACATCGCGATGGTGTTCCAGGACTACGCCCTGTACCCGCATTTGTCGGCTGCCGACAACATCGGCTTGGCCCTGAGGATCGCCCGCATGTCCCGGTTGCGCGCCCGGCAGCGCGTCGAGCACGCCGCTTCCATGCTCGATCTGGAGCAGTTCCTGGGCCGTCTGCCCAGGTCGCTGGCGGGCGGCGAGCGGCAGCGGGTTGCGACGGGTCGGCTGCTCGTGCGGGATCCGCGGGTCTATCTGATGGACGAACCCTTGTCCAATCTCGACGCCCGGCTGCGGGCGCAGACCCGTTCGCAGATCGTGCGGCTGCAGCACCATCTCGGCATCACCACGGTGTACGTCACCCACGACCAGACCGAGGCGATGGCCGTGGGTGATCGCCTCGCCGTGCTCAAGGACGGTGTGCTGCAGCAGGTGGGCACGCCGAAGGAGGTCTACGCGCATCCGGCCAACACGTTCGTGGCCGGTTTCGTCGGCTCGCCCGCGATGAACCTCTTCCGGCTTCCGCTGTCCTCGGCCGGGGCCCGGTTCGGCGCCCTCGACGTGCCACTGCCCCGCGGCACCTTGCGCGCGGCCTCGGCCGGGGGCGCCGACGAGATCGTGCTCGGCGTCCGGCCCGAGCAGTTCGAGGTTCTGTCGCCCGAGGACCGGGAGACCCCGGGACTGGATCTTGTCGTGGAGAGGGTCGAGGACACCGGCGCCGTCGTCCACCTCCATACGACGGCGTGGTCCGGCGAGGGGCTCGCCCGGCTCGTCGTCCGGCTCCCGGGACGCTCCACGTACGGCGCCGGGGCCACTTTGCGGGTGGCGGTCCGCGGGGACAGCGTGCACTGCTTCTCGGCCCTGACCGGACAGCGGCTTCCCGAGGACCCGGATGCCCCACCGGCGAGGTGCGGTCACGGAGCGCGGTGAACCGGCCACGCAGTTCAAGTCCCGTTGGCCGAATCGCAAGGCGGCCATGATCTGCTGACGGGACGGCAACGGCTTGTCCGGCGGAAGGACTGGCGCATGGAGCTGCGCAGTGTCGAGGAGCTGATGGATCTGCTGTACGCCTGCCGGGGCTCGTGGGACGCCCCTGGCCTGCGAAGTCGCCGGGTCGATCTGCACCAGCATGCGCTGCAGACCGCCGCGCTGCTGCGGCGCCGCCGGCCCGCCGACAAGGAGCTCCAGGTCGCGGGCCTGGTCCACGCGATCGGCCCGCTGCTGCGGCCGGGCGACGAGAGCGCCCACCCGGAGTGCGCGGCCGAGGCGGTGCGGGGCCTGCTCGGCGAGCGGGTCGCCCGGCTGGTGCGCGAGCAGCATCACGGCGAGCTGCCCGCCGACGACGATCTGCAGTGCCTGCGCCAGGCGGACGAGGAGGGCCGCAGCGCGGGCTTCGACGCGGGGGTGCTGGAGGACTGGCGCACGGTGCTGGAGCTGGTCGCCGCACGCAACTCCCGCCTCGGGGCTGTCGACTGACGGCCCGTCATGAGACGGTACGGCGATGACGTCGTCGTACGCACGCAAGGGGCACGCATTCGACGGGTACGGGCTCGAGGGCAGGGCCGCCGTCGTCACCGGGGCGACCCGCGGGATCGGACGGGCGGTCGCCGGGCGGCTGGCCGCGGCGGGGGCTCTGGTGTGCGTGACCGCGCGGGACGCGGACGAGGTGCGCGCCACGGCCGAGGAGCTGGGCGGCATCGGGGTGAGCGGCAGCGTCGCGGACCCGGATCATCTGCGGGAGGTCACGGAGCGGGCCCTGCGCGCGTTCGGCCGGATCGACGTCGTGGTCAACAACGCAGCGACGAACCAGCCGTACGGACCGCTCATGGACGTCGATCCCGGTGCCTGGCGGGAGGCGTTCGCCGTGAACGTCGAGGCGCCGCTCAGGCTGGTGCAGTGCGCGTGGCGGGCCTGGATGCGCGAGCACGGCGGCTCGGTCGTCAACGTCTGCACGGAGGGAGCCGGACATGTCGGGCCCAACGTCGGCGCGTACGGCACCAGCAAGGCGGCCTTGCTGCATCTGACGCAGCAGCTCGCCGGGGAGCTCGCGCCGAAGGTGCGGGTCAACTCGGTCTCCCCCGGCCTCGTGCGCACCGAGATGGCCCGGTTCGTGTGGGAGCCGGGCGAGAAGGAGCTTGCCGCCGGGCTGCCGCTGGGGCGCATCGGTGAGCCGGAGGACGTCGCGCGGGCCGTGGTGTGGCTGGCCTCGGACGCCGCGCAGTGGATCACCGGCGCGGATCTGCTGGTGGACGGCGGCACACGCGTCAGGACGGCGCACTCCGCCCAGGAGTACGCCGTCCACGACCGTCTTCGCTCATACGCACCACCTCGCTCGTGACGGTGGCTACCACTGTGGCTCCCTCACGGGAACAGTGCGATCCCCAGGAGGATCAGCAGGATGATGCCGGCGACGAGCGCGACCGTGGCCCACGTGCCGCGATGCTTGACCGGGCTCGTGCCCCCGCCGCCGCGCGGCCGGTCCTCCGGCAGTTCGGCATGGTCGGGGCGGTCGCTGCCGTAGAACTGTTCGTCGGTCGGATAGCGGTTGCGCGGGTCGTTCTGCGCTCGCGGATCAATGCTGTGTGGACTGCTCATGGTCACTCCCTGGCACGGTAGATCACCAGGGTCCGGGTTCCCTATGGGCGCCGGGCCACACGTCGGGGCCGGTGGTTCACCACTTGCCGGGCGCGTAGTCCTTCAGGAAGACGCCGTACAGGTCCTCGCCCTGCTCGCCGCGCACAATCGGATCGTAGACCCGTGCGGCCCCGTCGACCAGGTCCAGCGGGGCGTGGAAGCCCTCCTCGGCCAGGCGCAGCTTGTCGTAGTGGGGGCGCTCGTCGGTGATCCAGCCGGTGTCCACCGAGGTCATCAGGATGCCGTCGGTCTGGAACATCTCCTGGCCGCTGGTCCGGGTGACCATGTTCATGGCGGCCTTGGCGGCGTTGGTGTTGGGGTGGCCCGCGCCCTTGTAGCCGCGGCCGAAGACGCCCTCCATAGCGGAGACGTTCACGACGTACGCGCGCTTGCTGGCCGCCTTCCTCGCGGCGTCCGCCATGACCGGGCGCAGCTTGCTGATCAGGATGAACGGCGCCGTGTAGTTGCACAGCTGGGTCTCGAGGAGCTCGACCGGGGAGATCTGCTCGATGGTCTGCACCCAGGTGTTGGTGTCGACGACGTCGGGGACCAGGCCGCCGGCGTCGATGGCGGTGCCGTCGAGGTGCCGGGCGACGCTGGCGTTGCCCGCGACCAGGGCGAGGTCGGCGACCTGCTGGGCGTCCAGGCCGCTGGTGCCGAGGGGCAGTGCGGCGAGGCCGTCGACCGCGCCGGAGTTGAAGGCGCCGATGACGTGGTGGGCCGGCAGTTCCCCGGCGGGCAGCGGGGCGTTCTCGCCGTCGACCAGGGCAGCGTAGGCGGAGGGCAGGCGGCGCACGGTCTGCGTGGCGTTGTTGACGAGGATGTCGAGCGGTCCCGCCTCGGCGACCTGGTCGGCGAGGGCCACGGCCTGGGCCGGGTCGCGCAGGTCGATGCCGACGACCTCCAGTCGGTGCATCCAGTCGCCGGAGTCGTCCATGGCCTTGAATCGGCGGATGGCGTCCTTGGGGAAGCGGGTGGTGATGGTGGTGTGCGCGCCGTCGCGCAGCAGCCTGAGCGCGATGTACATGCCGATCTTGGCGCGGCCGCCGGTGAGCAGGGCGCGCTTGCCGGTGAGGTCGGCGCGGGCGTCGCGCTTGCCGCGGTTGAGGCGGGCGCAGTCGGGACAGAGCTGGTGGTAGAAGTAGTCGACTTCCACGTACCGGGTCTTGCAGGTGTAGCAGGAGCGGGGGCGCTGGAGTATCCCCGCGATCCTGCCCTCCTCCGTCGCGGACGACGGCAGCAGGCCCTCGGTCTCGTCGTCGATGCGCTGGGCGGAGCCGGTCGCCGTGGCCTCCGTGACCGCCTTGTCGTGCGCGGTCTTGGCGGCCCTGCGCTCCTGGCGTCGGCGCTGCTTCACCGTGCGGTAGACGCCCGCGGTGGCCCGGCGCACGGCGATCGCGTCGGGGTGGTCGACCTCGAGCTTGTCGAGTTCCTCCAGGACGCTGAGGCAGACGGCGAGCCGCTCGGGGTCGATGCCGGGGCCGTAGACGACCTCGTCACCGGGCTCGTACACGACCTCGTCCGTGATCGCCGAGCCTTCGTCTGTCACCGTCATCGCGCTGCCGTTTCCCTGATCACCCGCGCGGCGCTCCGACCGCGTCCGCTTTCGAACGGGGAATTCTACGGAGCGCCGGGCCAGTCCTCCAAAATCCGGGAGGCTAGGAACCGCAGGCGGTGATGAGCGTGTCGACCTCCTCGGTGAGCGCGGCGGCCAGCCGGTCCAGGTCCGGTACGGCCCGGGCGTCGGCGACGAGGCCGTAGTGGACGTGTCCGCGGTACGTGGAGACGGCCACCGCCAGGGACTGGCCGCGGGCCAGCGGCGCGAACGGGAAGACCTGCGTGACCGGGTTGCCGCCGAGCTTCAGGCCGAGGCTTGGCAGCGGCACGCTGGTGACCAGGATGTCGAACCAGAGCCGGGCGGCCTGGCTGACCAGCGGTCCGCCGAGCCGGTGGCCGAGCGCGGGCACATGGTCGGCGAGCAGGGCGACGGCGCCCGCGCCCCGGTTGGGGCCGGCGTCCTTGTTGCGGTCCATGGCGGAGCGGACCGTGTCGAGGCGGCCGAGCGGGTCGGGGTCGTCGACGGGGAGCCGTATCACATAGCCGGAGAGCCGGTTGCCCTGTGGGCTGGCGGTGCGCGGGCGGCGCTTGGAGACGGGGATCAGGGCGCGTGGCCGGACCCCGTCGCTGCCGTCGCCGCGCTCGTCGAGCCAGCGGCGCAGGGCGCCCGCGACCAGCGCGATCAGGACGTCGTTGACGGTGCCGCCCTGGGCCTTGCGGATGCGGTGCACATCGTCGAGGTCGAGGACCACGCCTGCGGTGCGGCGGGTGCCGGTGGCCTCGGCGGTGAACGCGGGCGAGGAGCGCACCCCCAGGCTGGACACCGCCAGCGAGGCGCCGATGTCGAGGGCGCGTCCCACGTCGGAGAGGGTGCCCCGGACCAGCCCGGGCAGCTTGCGCACGTCGGGCAGCAGGCCGGGCCTTGGCTCCTCGGGGCGGGGCTTGCGCTCCGGCATGTCCATCGGGTCCAGGATGGCGGCGGCGAGGGTCAGCGCGCGCAGACCGTCGGCCAGGGCGTGGTGGAACTTGAACAGCACCGCGAAGGACACCCCGTCCTCCCCCGGCAGCACATGCGCCTCCCACGGCGGCCGGCCGCGCTCCAGTGAGCGCTCCATGAGCCGGCCGGCCTCGGCGTGGAAGTCCGCGGTCGGGGCGTGCAGCCGCACATGGTGGAGCGGATCGAAGCCGGGGTCGGGCTCACGGGTGGCGCTGCCGAAGGACAGCGGCCGCAGCGGGGACGGCTGCCATATGTCCCGGATCCGCATGCGCAGCCCGGGTACGGCCGCGGCCCGCGCGGCGAGCAGGTCGGCGGCGTGGGCGCCCGCGGTGGGCGAGTGCGCCGAGAAGATCCCCAGCGCACCCAGGTGCATGGGGTGTTCGGCGGACTCGATGTTCCAGAACGCCAGGTCGAGAGGAGCGAGCAGGTCAGAAGTCAATGGCTTGCCTCGCGTCGACGAAGGGTGAGCCAGCAGTCAACCTCCCCCAGGCGATTACGGTCAAGTACGATCAAGCTACGCACAGTTAACAGCAGATTAAGTCCCACCCCTCCCTGAGAGGCGGGACTCAAGAGACACCTGAGGTCACTTCAGCGCAGGCGGTGCCGCCTGCGCCGAAGTTCCCCACTCAGACGGGCGCGAGCCGACCGTGAAGTCGAGCGCGCGCAGGGAGCGCAGCGAACCGGTCGTGAGGTAGGTACGGTCGTAGGCCCTCCCGTCCGCTCGGGCCGACTGGATGTACCGGTCGGCGGCGGAGGTGCCGGGTGCGGTGACCGTCAGGGCGCCGCGCGGGAAGTAGCGGCGGTCCAGCTTCAGGTCGACCCGGTCGAAGACGGGGGTGGACAGCCCCCAGGTGTCGTAGCCGGGCTGCACGGGGAAGATCCCGATCGACGACAGCACGTTCCAGGCGGACATCGTGCCCAGGTCGTCGTTGCCGGTCATGCCGGTCGGACCGTCCGTGAACAGGGTCAGGGCCGCGTGTACGACGTCGGTCGTCTTCCACGGTTCACCGGTCGAGAGGTAGGTGTAGGGGGCGATGAGGTCGGGCTCGTTCTGCGGGTTGTACTTGTCGGCGTTGTAGTAGTCGTACGGGCCGTTGACCCACACCTCACGGGCCGTCTTCGCCGGGTCGGCCAGCAGCCGGTCGTAGGCGAAGAACGAGTCGAGCCGGTCGTTCGCGGCCTGCTCGCCGCCGATCAGGGAGACCATGCCCGGCAGGTCCTGCGGCACCAGCCACTGGTACTGCCAGGACGTGCCCTCGTGGAAGCCCTCGCTCTGCGCCGGGTCGGACGGGCCGGTGAAGGCACCGGAGGCGTCACGGGCCCGGAAGAAGCCGGTCGAGGGGTCGAAGAGATGCCGGTAGCTCTGCGCCCGGGCGGCATACCGGTCGGCGTCCACCGTATGCCCGAGGTCGCGGGCCATCTGCGCGAGCATCGCGTCCGACAGGGCGTACTCCAGGGTCGCCGAGGCGCCGTGGTCGTAGTCCGAGTCGCCCGGCTTCACATGCGGGCGGCCCTTGATGTACGGCGCGAAACCCTGGGCGATGTACTCCTTGTTCGCCTCCCGGCCCACCGCGGGCGAGTCGGCGGGCGGCACGCCGTCGGCGTTCTGCCTCAGCGCCCGGTACGCCCGCTCTGCGTATCCTCCGGTCCCCTTGAGCAGGCCCTGCTGGTAGGCGTTGGTGAGGAACGGGGTGACCGGGTCGCCGGTCATGATGTTCGTCTCGACGGTGCCGTAGCCCCACTTGGGCAGCCAGCCGCTCTCCTCGGAGATCCTGATCACCGAGATCGCCATGTCGCGGGCCTCACGGGGCGCGAGCAGGGACAGGAGCTGGGACTGGGTGCGGTAGGTGTCCCACAGGGACCAGTTCTGGTAGTAGGTGAAGCCGTCGGTGCGGTGGATCCGCTGGTCCCAGCCGGTGTAGCGGCCGTCGGCGTCGCTGCCGATGTTCGGGGCCAGGAACGAGCGGTACAGCGCCGAGTAGAAGGTCCGGCGCAGGCTGTCCGCGCCGCCCTTCACCCGTACGTCGTCGAGGCGGTCCTCCCACGCCTGCTGCGCCGTGTGGCGTACGGCGTCGAAGGAACGGCCGCCCTCCGCGCGGAGGTTGACTGCGGCGCCGTCCGCGTCGACGTAGGAGAGGGCGGTGGTCGCCTCGACCGTGCGGTCCTTGGTCGTGTCGAAGCGGACGTAGGCACCGCCACGGCCGGTCTTCGACCCCGCCGTCACGGTCGAGCCGTCCCAGGTGCCGTACGCGGTGAAGGGCCGGTCGAAGCGGGTGACCGTGTACACGGTGTACGGCTCGGTGTCCTGGCAGAAGCCGCGGCCGGTGATGGCGGTGCGCACGGTGCGGCTGTCCAGGATCTCGACCTTGGTGGAGACCGTGGTGTGCAGCGACTGGGCCGCGTTGAGCAGGACGTTGGCCTTGTCGGTGGCCGGGAAGGTGTAGCGCTGCACGCCGGTGCGCGCGGTGGCGGAGAGTTCGGCCTCGATGCCGGTCTTCAGGCCGACCCGGTAGTAGCCGGGGCTCGCTTCCTCGTCGTCGTGGCTGAACTCGGCGGCGTACTTGGCGTAGTCCGTCTGTGTGACGTCGCCGGTGGTCGGCAGCACGGGCAGATCCCCGCCGAGCCCGCAGCCGACGCCCGACAGATGGACCAGGGAGAAGCCGCGGATGTGGTTCTGGGAGTAGTCGTAGCCGGTGTTGTGGCCGGTGTCCGGCGAGAGCTGCACCATGCCGAAGGGCACGGCGGCGCCGGGATAGGTGTTGCCCTCGTTCTCGGTGCCGATGAACGGGTTGACCAGATCGGTGAGTTGCCGGTCGGTCGGCTCGGCGGCCCGGGCGGCGGGAGCGGTCAGCAGCGCGGAGGCCACCACCATCCCCGCAGTGCACAGGCGCAGGCGCCGGGTCCATCTCATGTCGGAAGCCTCCGGGGTTCAGGGGGTCGGGCAGCCTGCGGGAGTCGCCTGGGAAGCGTCGCGGATCAGGGCCTGCTGGGCCGTGCGCACACGCTGGACATCCGGCTTGAGCACCTTGCGGTCGTACGTCAGCAGGCCGTTGAGCTCGCCCTCGACGTCGGAGATCTGGGTGTAGACCGCGCCGTTGCTCCCCTTGCAGGCCAGGGCGTGCACCTCGGCGAGTCTGGCCAGGTAGCCGTCGGTGTAGGCGGTCGGGTCGACGTCGACGTACGACTGCTGCACGGACCAGGCGTGTCCCGGCACCGCGAGGCCGAGGCCGCCGTACTCGCCGCTGACCAGGGCGCGTCGGCCGTCGGGGTGCGGGGGCAGGGCGGGGCTGGGGTAGCCGTGCTCGTCCATGACGTCGCCGGTGCCGCCGTCGGCCCCTAGGTTGAGCCCGGACATGGAGTTGACCAGCCGGGTCGGGTCCCAGGCCTTCGCCTGGTCGGCGATGCGGGCCTCGTCGTACTGCCCCCAGCCCTCGTTGAAGGTGACCCACATGACGACCGAGGGGCTGCTGATGTGCTCGTCGATCAGCTGCTTCATCTCCCGCTCGAACTCGGCGCGGGCGGCCGGGCTCGGGTCCGCCCCCGCGGTCATCGCGGGCATGTCCTGCCACACCATGAGGCCCAGCCGGTCGGCCCAGTAGAACCAGCGGTCGGGCTCGACCTTGATGTGCTTGCGCACGGCGTTGAAGCCGAGCTGCTTGTGGACCTTCAGGTCGTGGGCGAGGGCCTCGTCGGTGGGTGCGGTGTACAGACCGTCGGGCCAGAACCCCTGGTCGAGGGTGGCCATCATGAAGACCGGTCTGCCGTTGAGGAGGGTGCGAGGGACGCCGTTCACCTTCTCGACGGCGATCGAGCGCATCCCGAAGTAGCTGCCGACGCGGTCGGCGCCGACGGTGACCTTCAGGTCGTAGAGGAACGGGTCGTCGGGCGACCACAGGTGCGGGTCGTGGAGGGTGAGCGTGAGCGGGGCTCCGGTGCGGCCGCGGGCCGTGGCGACCTTGCGCTTTCCGTCGTACGCGGTCGCCGTGATCGGGACGCCGTCGCGAACTCCCTCTGCCTCGACGGTGAGTCGGCTCTTGGTGACGTCAGGGATCAGCTTGAGGGAGTCGACGTGCTCGGTCGCCACCGGCTCCATCCACACCGTCTGCCAGATGCCCGAGGTGGGCGTGTACCAGATGCCGCTGGGGTCCAGGCGCTGCTTGCCGAGCGGCGGGTTCTCGCCGGTGGCCGCGTCGGTGGGGTCGTACACGCCGACGATCAGTTCCTGGGTGCGGCCCGGCCGGAGGGCATCGGTGATGTCGGCGCTGAACTTGTCGTATCCGCCCTGGTGTTGGGCCACCTTGGTGCCGTTGACGTACACCTCGGCCCGCCAGTCGACGGCCCCGAAGTTGAGCCGCAGCCGCTTGCCGGAGCCGATGTGCCAGTCGGCCGGGACGGTGAAGGCGCGGCGGTACCACATGCGGTCCTCGTGCCGTTCGAGTCCGGAGAGCTGGGACTCCACGGGGTAGGGGACGAGGATGCGCTCGGCGAGGGTCCTGCCGACGGGCGGACGTTCCCCGGCCGTGGCGGCGGCGAACTGCCAGCGGCCGTTGAGATTGCGCCAGGCGGGGCGGGTCAGCTGTGGGCGCGGGTATTCGGGCAGGGCGTTGCCGGGGCCCACCTGGTCGGCCCATCGCGTGCGCAGTTCGTACGTGGAGTGGTTGGGGCCGCTGCTCCAGAACTCCTTGACAACGTTGCCGTCGGCCGTGGTGAGGCCGCCGTCTCCGTCGTAGCGGACGTCGGCGGTGCCGCGTGCGGTCCCGGTCCTGTTGCCGACGACGGGTTCCTTCAGGGCGACGAGCAGCGCACTCGGGTCGGCGGGGTCCAGCCGGGCGGTTGTCAGGGGCCACTTGGCGCCGCCGATCACCGCTTCGAGGTGGTCGGTCAGGCCGGCCGCGGGTGCGGCGAGGCGCTGGGGGAAGTCGAGCTTGAGGGTGCGCCCTGTGCCGGTGACCGTGGCGGCGGTGGCGCCGTCGTATGCCCATCCGTCGGGGAGGCGGAAGGCCGACTGCGGGACGGGCTCCTTGCTGCCGCCGGGCCGGGTCCAGCGCAGGTGGAGGTTGGAGCCGCCGTAGTGCTCGAAGTACTCGACCTTGATGTCGTAGGCCTTGCCCGCGGTCAACTCGACGGGTGCACCGGTCTGTTCGCGGTCCCAGTCGTCCACCCAGTGGTCGATGACGAGCTTCCCGTCGATCCACAGCCGGAAGCCGTTGTCGCCGGTGATCGAGAAGGTGTGGGGGCCGGTCTTCTCCGGCACGATCTTTCCGGTCCAGCGGACGCTGACGTCGTCCGACTGGCCGGTGGTGAAGGCGAGGCGCGGTTCGAGGTTGTCGAAGTCGAGGTTCGGGTCGAATCCCGTGGCCTTGAGGCGGTCGAAGTCGAAGGCGCCGGGAGCGGACTGGGTGTAGTACTCGCCCTTGAGGCCGTGGATCTCGACGGAGTCGTCGGCCGCGGCGGTCGCGGTGGTGGCGGCGAGTCCGGCGGCGCCGAGCAGCGTGGCGAGCAGTAAGGCGAGTCTGTCTCTGAGGCGTCGGAAGTGCACGGAACCTCCCATAACAACGTTGTCATGGACAGCAGTTGGCATGACAACACGGATTCCGGTGCGCGTCCAGGGACATGACAAGTCCCACCGGATGCCGTTCGTCCGGCGGGCGCGGAGGATGGGCAGGAGAGCCCACTCGGCGGAGAGAAGGCGACGAAGATGTCGAAGGTATCCAGGGAGACGGCCAGCCAGGGCGGTGACTTCGGAATCGTTCTCGACCGGTCCGAGGAGTTGGACGACTACACGGTGGACTTCGTCACGTTCCGTGAGAACGTCGATCACACACCGCTGCTCAAGGGACTGCCCGATGACCGGTGCCAGTGCCCCCACTGGGGCTATGTCTTCAAGGGCCAGCTGACCTTCCACTTCGCGGACCACGACGAGGTCTACGAGGAGGGCGACGCCTACTACACGCCGCCCGGACACGTCCCCGTGCGCACCGCGCCGGGCACCGAGGCCCTGCAGTTCAGCCCGACCCGTGAGGTGCGCCCCACCAGCGAGGCCATCATGAAGAACTTCCGGGCGATGCAGGAGGCCTCCGGCTGACCGGCCCGCCGGCTACGAGACGATCTGTCCCTTCCCGAGCGCGATCACTCCGCCCTTGGAAACGGTGTACAGTTCCGCGTCCCGCTCCGGATTGACGCCGATCGTCGCGCCCGGCGGCACCTCGACGTTCTTGTCCAGCACCGCCCCGCGCACAACCGCTCCCCGCCCGATGTGGACGTTGTCGTGGAGCACCGAGCCCTGGACGACGGCGCCCGGATCGACCCTGACGCCGGGCGACAGGATGGAGCGGGTGACCTGGCCGCGGATGAGGCAGCCCGCGCTGATGATGGACTCGCTGGCCATGCCGCCCGCGTTGAAACGAGCCGGCGAGAGCTGGTTGGAGTGGGTGTAGATCGGCCACTGCCGGTTGTACAGGTTGAAGGCGGGCCGCTCGGCGATCAGGTCCATGTGGGCGTCGTAGTACGCGTCCAGCGTGCCGACGTCGCGCCAGTAGCCGCGGTCGCGGTTGGTCTCGCCGGGTACATGGTTGGCACTGAAGTCGTACAGCTGGGCCTCGCCGCGCTCGGTGAGCGCGGGCAGGATCGAGCCGCCCATGTCGTGCACGGAGTTCTCGTCGTCGGCGTCCCGCTGCAGCGCCTCGATCAGCGCCTTGGTGGTGAAGATGTAGTTGCCCATGGAGGCGAAGATCGTCTCCGGGTCGTCCGCGAGACCGGGAGGGTCGGCGGGCTTCTCCAGGAAGCGCTCGACCGTCAGGCCGTCCGAGCCCGGGGTGATCACACCGAACTGCGAGGACTCGGCGCGCGGCACCCGGATGCCCGCGACCGTGACGCCCGCGCCGCTCTCGATGTGCTGGGCGAGCATCTGCCGCGGGTCCATGCGGTAGACGTGGTCGGCGCCGAAGACCACGACGTACTCGGGCCCTTCGTCGTGCACCAGGTTCAGCGACTGCAGCAGCGCGTCGGCACTGCCCAGGTACCAGCGCGGGCCGAGCCGCTGCTGGGCCGGGACCGGGGTGACGTAGTTGCCGAGCAGGCTCGACATCCGCCAGGTGGTGGTGATGTGCCGGTCCAGCGAGTGCGACTTGTACTGCGTCAGCACGCAGATGCGCAGGATGTCGCCGTTGACGAGGTTGGACAGGACGAAGTCGACGAGACGGTACGTCCCGCCGAAGGTGACCGCTGGTTTCGCGCGGTCGGCTGTCAGGGGCATCAGGCGTTTGCCTTCTCCGCCCGCAAGGACGATCCCGAGCACCGAAGGTCCGCCACGACGCATGGCCGCTCCCCTCACCGTGGTTGATCCATGCCTGCCCCTGAGCAGCACCCAGTAAGCCTGTTCGAGGAACCCGGCCGTTCTATTCCTGTTTGAGGATCTCCTCGTAAAGACGGACCGTACGGCGGGCGACGGCGTCCCAGCCGAACTCTCCCACCGCGCGCTCCCGGCCGGCCTCGCCCATCCGCCCGGCGGCCTCCGGGTCTCCGATCACCTGGTCCAGCGCCCGCGCGAGGCCCGCCTCGAAGTCGTCGTCCACGTCGACGAGCAGGCCGGTCTTGCCGTCGTCCACCACCTCGGGGATGCCGCCGACCCGGGAGGCCACCACGGGTGTCCCGCAGGCCATCGCCTCCAGGTTGACGATCCCGAGCGGTTCGTACACCGAAGGGCAGACGAAGGCGGCGGCGTGGGTGAGAAGCTGGATCACCTCGGGGCGCGGCAGCATCTGCGGGATCCAGTGCACGTGCTCGCGGACGCGACTGAGCTCCTGGTAGAGGTCGCGGAACTCCCGGTCGATCTCCGGAGTGTCGGGCGCCCCGGCGCACAGCACGACCTGCACGCCCGGGTCGATGCCCCGCACCGCGCGCAGCAGATGGGGAACACCCTTCTGGCGGGTGATGCGGCCGACGAACAGGATGTACGGGCGGTCGGTGTCCAGGCCGATGCGGTGGAGCACGTCGGTGCCGTGGTCGGGCCGGTACAGCGTGGTGTCGATGCCGTTGTGCACGACCTGGACCTTGGCCGCGTCCAGCGCCGGATAGCAGGTGAGGATGTCCTCGCGCATGGCCCCGGAGACGGCGATCACGGCGTCGGCGCTCTCGATCGCGGTGCGCTCGGCCCAGCTGGAGAGGGCGTACCCGCCGCCGAGTTGCTCGGCCTTCCAGGGACGCAGCGGCTCCAGCGAGTGCGCGGTCATCACATGCGGCATGCCGTACAGCATCTTGGCGAGGTGGCCGGCGAGGTTGGCGTACCAGGTGTGGGAGTGCACCAGCTCACGGCCCTCGAGGCCGGCGGCCATCGCGAGGTCCACGGAGAAGGTGCGCAGCGCGTCGTTGGCAGTGTCCAGGGCGGCCCAGGGGCGGTGGCGTACGACGCCCACTCCGCGGCCCTCGCCCCAGCAGTGCACCTCGAGGTCGACCAGGGAGTTCAACTCCCGGGCGAGGAACTCGACATGGACGCCGGCGCCGCCGTACACATCCGGCGGGTACTCCCGGGTCAGCAGTCCGACTCGCACCCGCAACCCCCAGCTCTCGGCGACCGGTTCCCTCATGGTCACCCAGATGCGCCGTGCGCGGAAGAGCGCGGCGGTCGTGTGAAGCAACAGTCACCGCACACGCCCCCGCCGGGCACACGGTAGTAGAGGCAGCAGCTGCGGCGCCGGAAGGAGGTGCCGGTGAGAGTGCCGGTGTCCGTCAGGAGCGGGTGGGCGAGGAGTTCCGCGGCGAGGGTACGGGTGCGGGCGGCGGCCTCGGTACGGCCGTGCCGGCCCGCCCACTGCTCCAGCTGCCGGGCGGCTCCCGCCAGCGCGGAGGCGGCGTTGCCCCACAGCAGGCCGGGGGCGATCCGGTGGTGCACCCGCAGGGCCGTCGCCAGCGGGGCGAGGTGGCGGTGCAGGACGACGTCCGCGAGGGTCGCGGGCTCCGCGGGCCGCGGGCTGACCCGGGTGAGCCACAGGTCGTCGGGTGCGGAGGCGTCGGGGTCCCAGTGCAGCAGCCCCGGATCCAGGTCGGGCAGGCGGCCGTACAGCGCCGCACAGCCGAGCGTCACCGACCACAGCCGGGCCGCCAGCCCCTGCTGGGCCACCGAGGCGGCGATCCGCAACTCGGGCGCGCGAAGAAGATGCGCGACCTTTTCGACCCGGAAAGTAATAGCATTTCCGTACACATCGGAAGACCGGTTCTCGTACGCGTCGGCGAGCGTCGGCAGTGGCGTGTCTGGCGCTTCGCCCGTGCGCAGTGCGAAAAAGCCGCCGAGCGGTCCGAGGGCGGCAAGATCCTGATCGAGGTCCACGAAGAGCAGTAGTACCAAGCCCCCCAGGGGTTCCCACTGGGGGGTGTCCACCCCGTGTCGCCCACCCTGGGGAGGACGGCGCCCGATTCGTACTCCACCGGCAGTAGGACCCATTGCCTGCTCTGGGACGACGACGGGAACAGATCGACAAGGCATCGTGTTCGCTATGAAGGCCGACCGTTCGCCGCGCAGGGCTCCGCGCCCCCGCCACACGCAGAGGAGCAACTCATGAGTGCCCTCGCGTTGTCCGTCCTCCTCTCGCTGGTCTCCGCCGTCGCCTACGCCGGCGGGGCGATCGTGCAGGAGTACGTGGCGGTGTCCTCGCCCGTTCAGGAGTACGCGCCGCTGCGCCGGCCGACCTGGTGGGCCGCGGTGGCGCTCAACGGCCTCGGCGGACTGCTGCACGTGGTGGCGCTGGCCTACGGCCCGCTGAGCCTGGTACAGCCGCTGGGCGCACTGACCATAGTGTTCGCGCTGCCGATGGCGGCCCTGTTCGTGGGCCGCAGGGCCGGGGCGACCGCCTGGCGGGGCGCGATCATGGCGACGGTGGGCCTCGCCGGTCTGCTGGCCCTGGTCGGCTCCTCCGCCGCGCAGTCCCTGGACACGGCTCAGCGGATCGCCGTCGCCGTGGTCTCCGGCAGCGTCGTCGTGGCCCTGATGATCGCGGGCCGGGCCGCCCACCGGCACCCGGCGGTGCGCAGCATGCTGCTCGCGACCGCGTCCGGCATCGCCTTCGGCATGTCCTCGGTGTTCACGAAGACCGTCGCGGTCGACTGGACCGCCGGCGTCTCCGCGGCCGACATCCCCGCCCTGGCCGTGATCGGCGTCTTCGCCACGGCCGGCATGCTGCTCTCCCAGGCCTCCTACCGCGGCGCCGGACTCGCAGCCCCGCTGGCCACGCTGACCGTCGTGAACCCGGTGGTGGCGGCCGCGGTCGGCATCACGATGTTCGGCGAAACCTTCCGCTACGGCAGCACGGGTACCGCGCTCGCCCTGAGCTGCGGCGTGGTCGCGGCCGGCGGCCTGATCCTGCTGACCACGGAGCGCATCGCCCGCACCACCGCCGGGACCGCACCGGAGCCGGCCACCGAGCCGGTCCCCGTCACGGAACCCGTCGAGGAGTCCGTCGAGGACCTGCTCGCCGCGATCCCCGAGCAGCCGGTGGCCGCACTCCGCGAGGAGATCCTCGTCCCCGCCCAGGTCGGCCCCACCGTCCTCGCGGTGGCCTACGACGAGGACGACGAACGGCCCCCGGACCCCGCCCGCTACCGCTTCTACGGCCCCTTCTACGGCGGCTCGTACGTCCCGTCGCCGGACGTCGACCGGCACCGGGAACGCGTCAGATCCTGACGCCACCGGCCCTGAGATACGCGAGAGGGTCGATGTCGGTACCGAAACCGGGCCCCGTCCGCACCTCGAAGTGCAGATGCGGGCCCGTTGCGTTGCCCGTCGAACCGGAGCGCCCGATGCGCTGCCCGCCACCCACGCTCTGTCCCGCCCTGACGGAGATCGCCGAGAGATGGCCGTACTGGCTGTAGCGGCCGTCGGCGTGCCGGATCACCACCTGGTAGCCGTAGGAGCCGCCCCAGCCGGCGGAGACGACCCGGCCCGCGGCGACCGCCTTCACCGTCGTGCCGGTCGGCACGGGGAAGTCGACTCCGGTGTGGTAGCCCTTCGACCAGGAGGACCCCGCCACGTGGTACGGGGTGCCGATCGGGCCGCTCACCGGAGCGATGAGGGAATGGTGGGTGGTGGCCTTCTCCTCGGTGGCCTCTTTGGTGGCCGAGGAGGCCTTCTCCGCCGAGGCCTTGGAGCCGGCGTGATGCGTGACGGGGGCCTTCGCCCGCAGGTTCAGCCGCTGGCCCGGAAGGATCAGGTCGGGGTCGGCACCGATGGTCCTCCGGTTCGCGGCGTACAGCCGCTGCCAGCCGCCATGGAGGTGCTCGGTCTCGGCGATCCGGGAGAGGGAGTCACCGCGGACCACGGTGTACATCTCGGCCGTACCGGCCCGGGACTGGGGCGTGGACTGCGGCTTCACGTCCTCGACGGAGGTCTTCGCGTGGGTCTTCTTTGCGGCGGAGGCCGGGTGGACGTCCGGGCTGCCGGCGCCCCGCGTCAGCCCCGCCTGCTGCGAACACACCGGCCAGGCACGCGGCCCCTGCCCCTCCAGGACCTTCTCCGCCACGGCTATCTGCTGGTCCTTGGTGGCCAGGTCGGCGCGCCTCGCGTACTTCCCGCCGCCGTAGGACTCCCAGGTGGACTGGGTGAACTGCAGCCCGCCGTAGAAGCCGTTGCCGGTGTTGATGCTCCAGTTGTTCGTCGACTCGCAGGCGGCGACCTTGTTCCAGGTGGACACGTCGGCCGCGTGGGCGGTGCCGGTGCCGATCAGCGGGATCGCCATGCCGGCGCCGCCGACCGTGACGGTGAGTGAGGCGCGGTTGATCCTGTTCGGCTGATACCGGCGGTGCCGGCCGCGTACGGCCATGGAGATCCCCCTCGACATATGCCAGAAGGGCCAAAAGTAAGCGCCCCGAACAGGCCATGACAAGACGGCAATCGGCCGCCCTGTCCCTCGAACAACCAGTGATGGACGCCAGTTGCAGAACGGGTGAGGCGGCTGGGGCCCGTCGTGCGTATCTGCCTGCGAAAAGCCGTCGACCCCGGACATGCGCTCGGCGTACCGGCACGTCAGGATGGTCGGCGGGGCGATACTGGCGTGCACGACCGGCACCACCGATACCGGATCCTTTAGGAGCCAACCGAATGAGCAACTCAGCCCAGATCGGCGTCACGGGACTCGCGGTCATGGGCCGCAATCTCGCCCGTAACTTCGCGCGCAACGGCTACACGGTCGCCTTGCACAACCGCACAGTGGCGCGTACGAACGCCCTGGTCGAGGAGTTCGGGCACGAGGGCGACTTCATCGCGGCGGAGACCGCCAAGGAGTTCGTGGCGGCGCTGGAGCGGCCGCGGCGCCTGGTCATCATGGTCAAGGCGGGCGATCCGACCGACGCGGTGATCCAGGAGTTCGCCCCGCTCCTCGAGCCCGGTGACATGATCATCGACGGTGGCAACGCGCACTTCGCGGACACCCGCCGCCGGGAGCGCGAACTGCGCGAGCAGGGCATCCACTTCGTCGGCATGGGCGTCTCCGGCGGCGAGGAGGGCGCGCTCAACGGGCCGAGCATCATGCCGGGCGGCCCGAAGGAGTCGTACGACTCGCTCGGCCCGATGCTGGAGAAGATCTCCGCGAAGGCGAAGGACGGCGCGCCCTGCGTGACCCACGTCGGTCCCGACGGCGCCGGGCACTTCGTGAAGATGGTCCACAACGGCATCGAGTACGCCGACATGCAGCTGATCGGCGAGGCGTACCAGCTGCTGCGCGATGTGGCCGGATACTCCCCCGCGCAGATCGCGGAGATCTTCCGCACCTGGAACACGGGCCGTCTGGACTCCTACCTGATCGAGATCACCGCCGAGGTGCTGTCCCACGTGGACGCGGCGACCGGCAAGCCGTTCGTGGACGTGGTGGTGGACCAGGCGGAGCAGAAGGGCACCGGCCGCTGGACCGTACAGATCGCCCTCGACCTGGGTGTTCCGGTGTCGGGCATCGCGGAGGCGGTCTTCGCCCGCTCGCTGTCGGGCCACGCGGCGCTGCGCGAGGCCTCGCGCGGGCTGGCAGGTCCGAAGGCCTCCCCGCTGTCCGAGTCGGAGGCGGGGGCGTTCGCGGACCGCGTGGAGCAGGCCCTCTACGCCTCGAAGATCGTGTCGTACACGCAGGGCTTCCACGAGATCGCGGCGGCCCGTGAGGAGTACGACTGGGACATCGACCTGGGCGCGGTCTCCGCGATCTGGCGCGGCGGCTGCATCATCCGCGCGGCCTTCCTGGACCGCATCCGCTCCGCGTACGACACCCGGGCCGACCTGCCGAGCCTGCTCTCCGACGAGACGTTCGCCCAGGAGATCGCGGACGCCCAGGACGACTGGCGCGAGGTCATCGTGGCCGCCACCCGCCAGGGCGTCCCGACCCCCGGCTTCGCCGCGGCGCTCGCCTACTACGACGCCCTGCGCGCGGAGCGGCTGCCGGCCGCGCTGACGCAGGGCCAGCGTGACTTCTTCGGCGCGCACACCTACCGGCGCACGGACCGGGACGGCTCGTTCCACACGCTGTGGGGCGGGGACCGGTCGGAGGTCGACGCGTAGCGGTCAGCTGTACGAGGCGGCGGGCGGCCCGAGCGGCCGCCCGCCGTCTTTTTCTGCCCTCCTGCCCTCGCGGCTCCACGGCGGTGGCGGTGATGCCGGTTCTGCCGTACGTCCGTCGAGTGGCTCAGGTCAGCGGTGGCCCCGGCTCCGGGTTCGGCACCGGTTCCGGTCCCGGGGGAATCGGCGACGGGTCCGGTGGCGCGGGGGGTGTGGGCTCCGGGCCCGGAGGCGCGGGCGGGGTGGGTTCCGGGCCCGGAGGCGCAGGCGGGGTGGGCTCCGGGCCCGGCGGTGGCTGGGGGTTGGGGACCGGCGACGGGTACGGGTCCGGCGGCTGCGGGCCCGGACCAGGCGTGGGACCCGGTGGTACGGGGTCGGGGTGCGGATCGGTCATGGTGTCCTCCGGCCAGTCGGTCGAGGTGGCTCTGGACTACTGCCCCGCGTACCCGACGGCCGCCTTCGCACTCACCCGCCCGCGGGACGGCACGCCGTCCAGGTGGTCCTACCGGGCGCGCACCGCCCGGGCGCCCGCAGCGAGGCCGGGACGCGGGCTGGACAGCACCGGGACCGCCGTGGTCGTCAGCTGCTGGGCCGGGGCCATGGAGCCCTGGGCGAGGACGATCGCGTCGGCGCCGGTGACCGCGTCGGCCGCGGCCGCCACGAGACGGGCGCAGCCCTCGCCGTCACCCACCGCGAAGCGGTCCCAGGCACCCTCTACGAGCCGCGTCCGCACCTCCACTGGACGCCCAACGCGACGGGCCTCCTCCTCGATCAGGGCCACCGTCGGCCCGAAGGTGCTCTCCACGCTGGCGAGCACGACGATCCGCGAACCGGCGGCCACCGCGGCGGCCGCCATCGGACGGTCGCTGCGCAGCACCGGCACGCCGGGGGTGGCCGCCTCCGCGACGCCGCCGATGGTCGAGCAGGTGCACAGAACGGCCCGCGCACCCTCGCCGACCGCCTCGTCCAGCGCGGCCCGCACCTCGTCCGCCACCGCCTCGGGCCCCTCGCGGCGGGCCCGGGCCAGCAACTCCTCATTGACGAAGTGCCGCAGTTCCAGACCTTCGTGGTCCTCGTCGCGCAGGGCCTCGAAGACGGGGATGTGCGCGGGCGAGGTGTGCAGGAGGGCGAGCATGCGGCGGCAGGCCTTTGTGAGGGGGGATACGGCGGGCTCAGAAGCGACCGGGGTGCGCCACCAGCCACTCCTTCGCCGCCCGCAGCAGCGCCCGGTCGGCGGCCGGGGCCTCGTCGGGGTGGCGTTCGGCCCACTTGGTCACGTACGGGCACAGCGGGGCGACGACGACGCCCTCGCGCCCGGCGATGGCGTACAACTCGCGCGCCAGCGAACCGGCGATGCCCTTCCCCTCGTGGGCCGGTTCCACGATCGTGTGGACGGGGACCAGGGCGCGCTCGGGCGATTCGAGGACGAAGTACTCGATGTGGCCGACGACTTCGCCGTCCGTACCGTCACCGATGGCCTCCAGGCGGCCCGCCGCCCGGTCGTCGCGGATCTCGATGTCGCTCATGGGCACGCTCCTGGTTCCAGGGGTCCGAGTGTGGATCAGGCCGGTACGGCCTGCGGGCTGCGCTCCTGGTCCGAGCCCGGTACCGGCTCGGACGGGTCCGCACCCAGGGCCACGATGCGGTTGTCGCGGTCCACGTGCACGACGCGGGGTTCCAGCGCCCGCGCTTCGGCGTCGGTCACCTGAGCGTAGCTGATGATGATCACCAGATCGCCGGGGTGGACGAGATGGGCGGCGGCCCCGTTGATCCCGATCACACCGGAGCCGCGCTCGCCCTCGATGACGTACGTCTCCAGGCGGGCGCCGTTGGTGATGTCGACGATGTGCACGAGCTCGCCGGGCAGCAGGTCGGCGGCGTCGAGGAGATCGGCGTCGATGGTCACCGATCCCACGTAGTGCAGGTCGGCCTGGGTGACGGTGGCGCGGTGGATCTTGGACTTGAACAGAGTACGCAGCACTTTGGACTCCTGTTTGACGGCTCCCTGCCTGCTTTGTGCAGGTCAAGGGCGGAGTCGACTGTACACCGGGACACGCCGGTCGAGAATTGTGAGGAACATCGCTCCGCTCGGGCGAGACGGCTTCACGCCTGGGCTTTCGCGCCGCACCGGCGTTTGTTCAGGCAATCCTCCAGGAAAGCCCGGCGACTCATGCTGACCGGATGCTGACCTACCTGATGAGCCATCAAAGATGCGGAGACCGCTCCTGCTGACCGCCTCTCAGGCGTTCTCGTCATGGATCCGCGCACCCAGATCCTCTGCCCACTCCAGCGCCCACGCCTTGAGTTCTTCGATCTGCCGGGAGGTAAGCCCGTACGCGGTGTAGTCCTCGTCCTCGTACCAGTCCGCGCCGATGAGCCGGTCCCGGAGGTCTTCGAGGCTGAACTCGTCGTGAGCGCGACGGCGGCCCAGGGATTCTAGGTCGGCGGTGGAGCGGTGGCGGGAGGCGGCCTGGACGTCGATGAGGTCACGGACGGTGCCGCGGTCGGCAAGGGCACGGACCTTGGTGCCGATCACGTCATCGAGGGAAAGAACGGGGCCGTAGGGGGTCTGAGCGGGCGGAGCCCAGAACGCCTCCTTGAGGACGTCGACCTCGCACTCCTCGTCGGTGTCCGGATCGGTAACGAGGAAACGGCCGCTGAGCGGATCAGTCTGGACGTGGGTGGTCCGCCATCCGCGCGCGCCGAGACCCGCTGTGAGGGAGGCGACGATCTCCTGCATCGGAGCGGGGTTCTCGGTGGCGACGTCGAGGTCGCGGCTGAAGCGTTCGACCAGGCCGTGGGCCTGCACGGCGTATCCGCCGGTGAGGACCAGGGGGTAGGGGGAGCCCAGGTCGAGGATGTCGGCGAGGAGACGTTCGTGGAGCGGAGTGAGCTTCACGCGGCGGTCGTGCCGGCCGGAGCGGTGCGGAGCAGCTCGGGGAAGGCGTCCTCCCAGACCTCGCGGATGTAGGGACTGATCAAGCGCCGCAGCACGGGCCACTGCTCGGTGAGCAGCCGGTGGTGCAGGAGGGCCACCAGGTCCTCGCGCAGTCCTTCGGCGAGGACGGTCCGGTAAAGCGTCATGCGGGACTTCGGACGGTCCAGGCTGTAGCTCGTCCGCCCGGACCACACGATGTGGAGCGGCAGGTCGACGTTGCCCTCGACGGGGCCGGCCAGCTCCTGCAAGCGCTCGGGCAGTCGACTGCGGTAGCGGTCCCGCAGCACCTCGGCGCGGGGAGCGGTGATCGTCGGGTCCATGCATCCAGTATCGCTGCCGGGAGGCGGCGGTATGGCAGATACAGGGCTCTTCCGTCGTACGTACGGGTCGGGCGCCGCCCGTCCCTCCCTCGGACGCTCATCATGGCCTACCCCGTATAGCCCCCCCTGTCGGCGTAGCAACCGGCTGCCCGGCCGACCTGGGACCAGCCCCGCTCGCGGGCGCGGGTGATCGTGGCACACAGGTCAAGTGGAGGACCGCCGCGATGGAGTCGGCTGCGGCTTCCGTCTCGGCATCGGGAATGACGACGGTCCCGAACCCGAGGCCCATGGCGCTGGCGCAGTGGACGAGAAGGGCACCCGGCGGGCGATGATCAGGGTGCATCCTTGAGCCCTTCGAACGAGGCTTGAGGGCTTTCTACCCAAGGGGTGCTACAGGATCGGCGCGCACGGGCCCGCCGTTGGACCCCTACCATCGCCGAAGGCCGCGTTCGCACATCAGGCGCACCCCCAAAGCGTCAGAGGACCCCGGACCGCATGAGGCGTCGACCGCCTCACCAGGCCAGCGCAGCCCCTCTCTGAGCGTCCCGGACCCGAATCGTGTACGGGTGCGGGCATCGGGTCGGCCTGGAACAACCGCGCACCTTGAAGAACGCCCCCATCCCAGGGGCCAGCTGTCGAGCCACGCATCAAGCCTTCCGAGCAGGGCGGACGGCGCAGCACGGCCTGCCGCGGGGGCCGCCAGCAAGCCGGACATCATCCGGTCCGATGCTGACCTTTTGCTGACCCTGAGGCGGCAATCAGGGCCCTGAACTGCGGAAACACCCAAACGCTAGATCTTGGACTTGAACATGGTGCGCAGCAATTCGTAACTCCCTGAACTCGGCTCCCTGCCCGCTTCTCGCAGGTCAAGGGCTGTTCTTCAGCCTACAGCGGCTCTCCCTCGGGTCAGCCGCGACGGCGAGCGTGACCAGCGTAGGGACAGGGGCGTCGGCGTGCAGCGAGATCCCGGTCACGTCGGATAGCGCCCCCCGGGGGACGTCCTCAGCCTCGGAGAGGACGGCGGGAGATCACCTGGGGAAGTCTGCCCGCCTTCCAGTAGCCGTCGAGGAGCTCGAGCAGGCGCTCGGGATCGCGGAAGGCGAACGTTCCCAAGTGGAGCCGTGCACCTGTGTCCAGGCCCCGCGTCACGTCGGCCACCTGGTCAGCAAGCTGGGACGCTTCCTCGCCCGATGCTGACCGTTTGCTGACCCGCGCGGGGCTGTAAAGTGCCGCCGACAGGACGCGGGTGTGGTCGGACCGTGGGCGTCACCCCCGTCATCGCACGGGCACCGCGAGGTACTGGTACTCCAGGAACTCCTCGATCCCGACCCGGCCGCCCTCCCGGCCCAGCCCGGACTGCTTGACGCCGCCGAACGGGGCCGCCGGGTTGGACACCAGGCCGGTGTTCAGGCCGACCATGCCCACCTCCAGGCGTTCGCTGACCCGAAGCGCCCGGTCCAGGGCCTCGGTGAACAGGTAGCCGACCAGGCCCCAGGGGGTGTCGTTGGCGCGGCTCACGACTTCGTCCTCGTCGTCGAAGGTGAGGATCGCCGCGACCGGGCCGAAGATCTCCGTGTCCATCAGTCGGCTGTCGGGGGCGACGTCGGTGAGGACGGTCGGCGGGTAGAAGCAGCCCGGGCCTTCGGGGGTACGGCCGCCGACAAGTACCCGGGCGCCGCGGTTCACCGCGTCGGCGACCAGTTCCTCGACCTTGGTGCGTCCGGCCCCGTCGATCAGGGGGCCGACGTCGACGCCGTCCCGGGTGCCGGGGCCGACGACGAGGGCGCCCATGCGTGCGGCGAGCCGCCGCCCGAACTCCTCCGCCACCGACCGGTGCACGAAGAACCGGTTCGCGGCCGTGCACGCCTCACCCATGTTGCGCATCTTGGCGACCGTCGCACCGTCCACAGCTTTGTCCAGGTCGGCGTCATCGAACACGATGAACGGGGCGTTGCCGCCCAGCTCCATCGACGTCCGCACGACCGTGTCGGCGCACTGCGCGAGCAGCAGCCGTCCGACGGCCGTGGAGCCGGTGAAGGACAGCTTGCGGATCCGCCCGCCGCGCAGGAGCGGTTCGCACACCTCCCCCGCACGGGAGGTGGTGACGACGTTCAGGACGCCGTCCGGCAGGCCCGCCTCCTTCAGGACGGCGGCCAACGCGAGGCTGGACAAGGGGGTTTGCGGGGCGGGCTTGAGGATCATCGTGCAGCCCGCCGCGATCGCCGGGCCGATCTTGCGGGTGCCCATCGCCAGCGGGAAGTTCCACGGGGTGATCAGCAGGCAGGGGCCGACCGGGCGGCGGGAGAGCAGCATGCGGGTCCGGCCGTCGGGAAGGACGCCGTATCCGCCGTCGATGCGGACCGCCTCCTCCGAGAACCAGCGGAAGAACTCGGCGGCGTAGGCCACTTCGCCCCGCGCCTCGGCGAGCGGCTTGCCCATCTCGGACGTCATCAGGTGCGCGAGTTCGTCGGTGCGGGCGAGGATGATCTCGTGCGCGCGGCGCAGGATCTCGCTGCGGGCCCTGGGCGCCGTGCGGGCCCATTCCTGCTGGGTGTTGACGGCCGCGTCCTCCGCGAGCCGTGCGTCCTTGGGACCGGCGTCGGCGACATGGCAGAGGATCTCGCCGGTCGCGGGGTCGTCCACCGGCATGACGGCGCCGTCCGAGGCGTCCACCCAGGCACCGCCGATGAACAACTGCGTGGGGGTGTCGGTCATGAGGTATCTCCTGCTCGGTCGGCAGTGGGGTCGTAGTTCCGCGAGGTGCAGGGCATGGACGCCTCGGTCACCGGCGAGGTGGTCGATCTGGGTGGCGCAGCTGAATCCGATCATTCCGCCGAGGGTGCAGCGGCCGTGTGAGGACGGGTCGGGGCCGAAGGTGAGCCCGTGCGGGGCAGCGGCGCCGCGCAGCACGTCGAGGACCACGCCGGCCTCGACGTGCGCGGTGCCCGTCTCGGCGTCGATGTCCAGGATCCGGTTCATGTACTGGGGAAAGTCCAGGACGACACCGAGTCCCACCGCATTGCCTGCCATGCCGATGCCGCCACGCGCGCGGTGACCGGGACGCCCGCCTTGCTGCAGGCCCTGAGCACCGCGACGACGTCGGCGGCGGAGCGCGGGTAGGCCACGGCGCGCGGCGGCAGACGGTAGTTCGAGGCGTCGTGGGCGTGGGGACCCGTGGCCCCCGAGCCGGTCTCCACGCGCAGGCCGGGGGCTGTAGCGGCGAGCGACGCGACGAGGGGCTCGAGAGCCGTGGTGGTGCCGGTCATCGAACCGAGGCTCCCGATGTCCCGGCCTCCACCGCGGTCGCCCACGCCCGGAGGCCCTCGTCCACCGCCGTCTCGTCGATCACCAGCGCCGGGATCATGCGCACGACCTGGTTCCAGGCCCCGCACAACAGCAGGAGCAGTCCCTCGTCGACGGCGGCGCGCTGCACCCGGGCGGCGGTCTCCGGGGCGGGGCTGCCGTCCTCGGTGACGAACTCGGTGGCCAGCATCAGCCCGAGGCCACGCACGTCCCCGATGCCGGGCGTCCGGTCGGCCACCGCCTCCAGGCCCTGTCGAAGCCGTGCCCCCATCGCCTCGGCGTTCTCGACGAGCTTCTCGTCGCGGACGACGTCGAGGGTGGCGCAAGCGGCCGCGCAGGCGACGGCGTTGGCGCCGTAGGTACCGCCCTGCGAACCCGGCCACGCCTTGTTCATCAGCTCTTCGGAGGCGGCGATCCCGGACAGCGGGAAGCCGCTGGCCAGCCCCTTTGCGGTGATCAGGATGTCCGGGGTGACCCCGAAGTGCTCGTGGCCCCAGAAGCGGCCGGTGCGGCCGACGCCGGTCTGCACCTCGTCGAGGATCAGCAGGAAGCCGTGGCGGTCCGCGCGCTCGCGCAGGCCCTCCAGGAAGGCGCGGTTGGCGGGCACGTAACCGCCCTCGCCGAGCACCGGCTCGACGATGATCGCGGCCGTGTCGGCGGGCGCTGAGATCGTCTGGAGCGTGTGGTCGAGCTCCTGCAGGGCGAAGCGCGTGGCGGCTGCCTCGTCCCAGCCGTAGCGGTAGGCCGACGGAAAGGGGGTGACGACCACTCCGCTCATGAGCGGGGAGAAGCCCGAGCGGAAGCGGGTGCCGGAGGTGGTCATGGACGCGGCGGCGACGGTACGGCCGTGGAAGCCTCCGTGGCAGACAACGACGTTGGGGCGGCCGGTGGCCTGGCGGGCCAGCCGCAGCGCGGCCTCCACGGCCTCGCTGCCGGAGTTGGTGAAGAACAGGCTGTCCAGACCGGCCGGCAGTACCTCGCCGAGCTTGTCCACGAGCCGGCGCAGCGGCCGGTGCAGGACCGTCGTGTACTGGCCGTGGATCAGCGAGCCCACCTGCTCCTGCGCCGCCGCCACGACCTTGGGGTGGCAGTGGCCGGTGCTGGTGACGCCGATACCGGCGGTGAAGTCCAGGTAGCGGCGGCCGTCCTCACCGTAGAGGTGGACGCCCTCGCCCCGGGCCGCCACGACGGGGGTGGCCTGGCGAAGGTGCGGCGACAGTGCGGTCATGTTCATCTCCCGGCCGTGTTGCATGGGGTGCGCGACCTGCGTGGTCCGCTCTGCACTCCGAGCATCCCGGCCGCCTTCCGGAGCGACAACGCATGATGTGTCCACTGAGGGGACGGTGACCGGACGTTGTGTCAACCTCGTGGGCCGACAGACCCGTTCCTCGCCGCGGCAACCGCCGCAGAGCGCCTCTTGCGCAGGTCAGCAGCGCTTGTCAGAGTGACCGGGCGCTCCCCGAGCCCTCGGCCCCGTTCGAGCATGGGCCCCCATGGAGACACCGTGAACGACAACCGCCCTACGGCTCGTCCGACGGAGAGGGCCGTCCTCGCCACCACGGCCACCGGCCACGCGCCCACGGTCGCCGATGTGCTCGCGCTTCCCGTCCTGGCGGCCGGACAGCCCCAGGTCGTCACGGGCGTCACCCACCTCGACCGGCCGGTGCGCTGGGTCCACATCACCGAACTGACAGACCCCGCCTCTTTCCTCAAGGGCGGCGAACTCGTCCTGACCACCGGCATGCCCCTGCCCGACGACTCCGCGGGCGTGCGCCGGTACGTCGACGAACTCGCCGATGTCCGAGCGGCCGCCCTGGTGATCGAGCTCGTACGGCGCTATCACCGCCCGCCCGAAGTGCTCGTCCGCGCCTGCCGTGCCCGCGGTCTCCCGCTGATCACCCTTGCCGAGGACGTCAACTTCCTGGAGGTCACGCAGGTCGTCCACTCCCTCATCCTCGGCAGCCAGGCCGAGGCGATGCGCCGGACCCAGCGCATCCACGAGGCGTTCACCGCGCTGACTCTGCGCGGGGCGGGAGCGGGAGAGGTGGTACGCGCGGCTGCCGAGATGAGCGGCCACACGGTCGTCCTGGAGAACCTGATGCACCAGGCACTGATCTGCGAGCCCTCCGGCAGCACGGTGGAGGAGGCGCTCACCGGCTGGGAGCAGCGTTCCCGAGCGATCCCTTACGACGAGTACGACGAGTACGACGAGTCGAAGACCGACGGCAGCGGTACGACGGACTGGCTCGTCGCCTCCGTGGAGTACAAGGGCGAACGCTGGGGCCGGCTGGCCATGCTCCCGGCCCCAGCCGACGGACCGGCGTTCGGACCGGAGCACTTGACCGTGCTGGAGCGGACGGCGATGGCCCTGACCGTCGCCCGCCTCATCCACCCGACGCCCTGGGAACGCACAGCCCACCGGAACGCCCTGCGCGACTTGGCCGGACAGCGCCACCGCTCCCCCGCGGACGCCCGTGCCCGCTGCACCGCACTTGGCCTGCCCACGGAGGACAGCCGGTACCGCGCGATCCTCGTCGGCCTCGGCACGAGCACCATGGACGAGGGCGCGTTGCTGGAGGCCCATCTGTCCCAAGAGCTGCGGGCAACAGGGACTCAGGCACTCGTCGGCGAACTTGCTCCCGGCCGAGTAGGCGTGCTGCTGGCCCTGCGCCCCGGCCGGCCGTGGCGACCAGTCGTGCAGCGGTTGAGCGATGCCGCGCGGGCGGCAACACCGCAGGCGACCGTGACCGTCGGCTCGGAGGTCACGGATCTCCACGACAGCGCCCGCTCCTTCCGTGAAGCGTCCCGCGTGGCCGAGGCCACCCCGCCCGGCCAGCCCCTCCCTCCGGACCGCTCCTTCCACGAGCTGTCCGACATCGGGCTGCGCCGCCTCCTGTACGCACTCCGCGAGGACACCCGTATCCAGGACTACGCCCGACGGCGGCTCGGCCACCTCGTCGACCACGACATCCGGCACGGCACCGATCTGCTGACGACACTGCGTCACTATCTGGACGCGGCGGGGAAGAAGACGACGGCCGCACGCCGAGGCGGGGTGTCGCGGGAGACCGTCTACCAACGTCTGCGCACCATCGAACGCCTCCTGGACTGCGACCTCGAATCCGGCGAGCAGCGCGCTGAACTGCACGTGGCGCTCACCGCACTCGACGTCGTCAGATTCCGCGCGGCAGGCGGTCATGGGACATAGATCTGCTCCCCGCCCTGGCGGACGATCCGCACGATGTCCTGACCAACGCCCGCGAGGTCCACGAGCAGCCGACCGCCGAGTACGTCCTGGGCCTCGTCCTCGCCCTCGCCCTCGCCAAGGACTTCCCCGGCACCTGGGAGCACCATTGGCGCCGCGAGTGGCGTCCGCGCCCCGGTGACGGCATCACCGGACGCACCGTGCTGGTCTGGGGGACGGGGCCGATCGGCCGGGCCATCGCCCGGCTGCTGCGCGCCGCCGGGATGCGGGTGAGCGGTGCGGGCCGCAAGTCCCGCGCGGACGACCCGACTTCGGCACGGTCCACAGTGCGACGACCCTGCGCTCCGCCCTGACGGATGCGGACTACGTCGTCCTGGCCGCCCCCCCTCACCCGGGACACCCGGGGCATGGTCGACGCCCCCGTGCTCGCCGCCATGAAGCCGGGGGCGCGGCTGATCGACGCAGGCCGTGGCGGTCTCGTCGACGAGGAGGCGCTGGTCGACCACCTCGCCGCCGGACGGCTCGCCGGCGCAGCCCTGGACGTGTTCACCCAGGAACCGCTGCCTGCCGAATCTCCCCTGTGCAACACAGGTCATCCGAACAGGCGGCGCTGGATCTCCCGCCGGTAGTCCTCCAGCGTCCGGTCGAGGTGCGCGGCGGTGGCCTCTGCGGCCTCGTCGGGGCGGCCGTCGCGAATGGCGCGGTAGATCGCCTCGTGCTCCTCCACCGCCGCCGGGGTGCCCTCGCCGAAGGCGTCGTGGATGCCGATGGCGCTGGACTGGCGCTGCAGCCGGCGGGCGTCACGCACCGCACTGCCGAGGAACGTGTTGTGCGAGGCCGCGGCCACCGCCTCGTGGAAGTCGTCGTCGGCCTGGTTGAAGACGTCGATCTCGCCATGGACGTACCCGCGCCGGCACTGCTGCATGGCGACCTCGACGGTGCGCAGTTCGGCGGGCGTGGCCCGGGTGGCCGCGAGTCTGGCGGCGGCCGTCTCCTGAACCCTTCGGAACTCGAACAGCATGAGCACGTGATCCAGGTCCACGGGACGGAAGAAGCCTCCCCAGCGGCTGGTGATCAGCATGCCGTCGTCGTTCGCGACGAACAGTCCGCGCCCCTTGTGCGCCCGCACCCGGCCGAGCGCCGAGAGGACCTTCACGGCTTCCCGAACCACCGCTCGGCTGGTGTCCAGCCGCTGAGCCAGGTCGTTCTCCGTGGGCATCCGGTCACCCGGGGCCAGTCGGGCCTCGGCGATGAACTCGAGGATCCGCTCCGCCACGACCTCGTATCCGGGCCGGTAGTCGCGCCGCTCGTCCGCGCTGTTCACCACCACTGCCACGGCGGGCGTGTCCTTCATATGTGCTGCCTCCGGGTGACTGCGAGGACGGTGACTGATCGGCCCTGAAGCCGCGGTCATCGTACAGCAGAGCACGATAAGTAGTACTCATCGTGAACCTTGATTCCCTTGAGATGTATCTCCATATGCGGCTTAAGTACCGATTCACCTGCTCATGGCGCCTCCGATCGACACCACAGCGGCCACGTGCCGCTCCAAAAAAAGACATACCCACCCCTTGACGGGCCTCGCGATATGGCGGCTAATTTCTTCGCAGCGGTAATGACAGAGCCGCCAGCCGCCCTTCATGGAAACCGAGTGGAGTCGCTCATGTCCGTCTACAAGCCTTCGACCGACCAGGAGACAGGGAACAGCAGGACACGTGCCGCGTTGCTGGCCGGCTGTGCGGCCACCGTGCTGCTGACCGTGACCGCCTGTGGCGGCAGCGGCACCACCGGCGGCACCACCAAGGACGGATTCACCCAGGCCGCCCAGGACAAGGGGGCGTTGACCGTCTGGGTGGACGCGACCCGCTTGGCCGCCGCGAAGCAGTACCAGGCGTCGCACCCGGGCGTGAAGCTGCACATCGTCAGCTACGACGGCGACGCCAACGGGTCCAACTACCTCCAGACGAAGGTCCAGTTGTTCAACCGCACCGGCAAGGGCTGGCCGGACGTCGTCTTCAGCTCCCAGAACAACGAGGCGAGCTGGGCGGTCGACCAGAACTTCGCGGCCCCGCTGAACAAGGGTCTCATCCCGGACGCGATCCTCGGCGGGTTCGCCAAGGGCGCCAACGACGTCTGCACGGTGGACGGGACCCTGTACTGCCTGCGCAACGACCTCTCCCAGGCGGTGCTCTGGTACAACGCCCCGCTGCTGAAGCAGTTCGGCTACACGGTCCCGACGACCTGGGAGCAGTACCAGGCGCTCGGCGAGAAGGTCGCCAAGGAGCACCCCGGCTACCTCGTGGGCGACGCGGGTGACACCTTCACCCCCGAGATCTACATGTGGGCGAGCAAGTGCGGCGCCAACCACATCACCGGCCCCAAGGCCGTGTCGGTCAACACCACCAGCGAAGCCTGCACCAAGATGGCCAAGCTGATGGACGTACTGATCAAGAACAAGTCGATGTCGATCAGCGGCGTCTTCAGCACCGACTTCGCCAAGAACAAGGCCCACAAGGTCCTGCTGATGCCGGGCCCGGCGTGGTACGGCGGCGCGGTCTTCCAGAGCGGGCTCAAGACCCCCGCCAAGCAGATCGCGGTGGCGCCCATCCCGCAGTGGCAGGGCGACACCTCACCCTCCACCGGCAACGTCGGCGGCGGTACCTGGCTGCTGTCCAAGCACTCCACGCACCTCAAGGCGGCCACCGACTTCCTGAAGTGGGTCACCACCGACAACGCCTACCAGGGCGCGAAGGCCCCCGGCTTCCCGGCCTACGCACCCGCCGCCGAGAACTGGCTCAAGGCACAGGCCGCCTCCGGGTACTACGCCGGTGACCTCACCCCCCTCAAGGACGCCTCCTCGCAGGTGTGGTCCGACTGGGGCTCGGGCCAGTTCAGCCAGGAGGCGATCTGGGCCGCCACCGTCAAGCCCGGCCTGACGCAGGGCAAGACCATCGAGTCGATGCTGCCCGCGTGGCAGGACTCGATCGTCAAGTACGCCCAGGCCGACGGATACAAGGTCGCCAAGTGACTTCCGCGCACTCATCGGCCGGCTCTGTCCGGGGGCGCCCTCGCGGCACCTCCCGGCAGAGCCGGGCCGGCGTGGCATTCGTCGCCGGCTACGTACTGCTGCTGATCGCCTTCGGCGTCCTTCCGACCTGCTACGCGATCTACTTCGCGTTCAGCGACGCCTCAGGCGCCTTCACCGGCTTCTCCAACTTCGTCACCACGGCACAGGACTTCCGCTTCGTCGACTCCCTGGGCCATGTGGCCCTGTACCTGGTCTTCTGGCTCCTGTCGCTCGTCGTGTTCGTGGTGGTCCTCGCGCTGCTCCTGCACCGGCTGTCCTCCGGACCGCTCAGTCAGGCACTGCGCTTCCTCTACTACATCCCCGGAGCTCTCGCCGGCGCCGCGAGCGTCCTGGTGTGGCTGTTCATGCTCGACCCGACGGTCAGCCCGGTCAGCTCCCTCCTGGGGACGCTGGGCTTCCACACCTTCGGCGAGGTCATCGCCCCCGGCAACCTGGCGCTGCTGTTCACGATCATCGCGTTCTGGACCGGCGCGGGCGGCTGGATCGTCGTCATGTACGGCGCCCTCAACAACATCCCCAAGGACGTCATGGAGGCCGCGCGCATCGACGGCGCGAACGGCTGGCAGACCGCCTGGCGGGTGCAGATCCCCATGCTCCGCAAGTGGATCGTGTACATGGTGATCCTGGCCTTCGCGGGCGGCGCCCAGCTCTTCGTCGAACCGCAGCTGCTCTCCCTCGCCAGCACGGGCGTGGCCGGCCGCGACTACTCGCTCAACCAGCTGACGTACGACTTCGCCTTCCAGATGAACAACATCAACGGCGCCGCCGCCGTCTCGGTGGAACTCCTGGTCGTCAGCGTGTCGGTCGCCGGTGTCTTCGTCGCACGATCGGGGTTCTTCGATGCCGACTGACACACGATCCACCCCTCCTGCCGCCGCTCCTCGCACGAAACGGGACCGGACGGTCAAAAGCCGGAGCGGGGAACCGCGGCAGCGCCACCGGCCTCCTGGCCAGGTGACGTCCCGGGTGCTGGCGGGCTCGGTGCTCACCGTCTTCGTGGTGTTCTTCGTGCTCCCGGTGATCTGGCTGCTGCTCGCGGCGACCAAGACGGACCAGCAGCTGGTCCACGACAACCCGCTGTCCTTCGGGTCCTGGCACGCGCTGACGGCCAACTGGCACGCGCTCACCGCCTTCCAGGACGACGCCATCCTGATGTGGCTGCGCAACTCCGCCCTCTACGCCGCGATCTCACTGGTCATCACGCTCTGCCTGGCCATACCGGCCGGGTACGCGCTGGCGATGACCGAGTTCCGCGGCCGGCACGCGCTGCTGGTCGCGACCCTGGTCGTGATGCTGATGCCGAACGCCACGCTGGTGGTGCCGCTGTTCCTGGAGATCAACGCGGTGCACCTGATCGGCACCATGTGGTCGATCATCCTGCCGTACTCGTTCTACCCGTTCGGGGTGTACCTGACGTACATCTACTTCACCACCGCCGTGCCCAAGGACCTCCTGGCCGCGGCGCGGATGGACGGCTGCTCCGAGTTCGGCGTCTTCCGCCATGTGGCGCTGCCGCTGGCGACCCCCGTGATCGCGCTGGTCGGGTTCTTCAGCTTCGTCGCCAACTGGACGAACTACTTCCTCCCTTACGTGATGCTCCCCGAGAGCGACCAGATGCCCATCCAGGTGGGCGTCGGCAGTCTGCTCAGCAATGTGCCGTCGTTCAACCCGACGGTCGGCAACCTCGCGATCGAACGCCCGCAACTGGCACTGGCCACGCTCGTCGCCATCACACCCGTCCTTGTCGTGTTCCTGTTCGCCCAGCGCTTCCTGGTCAGCGGAATGCTCGCCGGCGCCACCAAGGAGTGACCGCTCTCATGCCCTTCGACTCTCACCCCGACCCCCACGCCGAGGACACCCCGCCCTCCGTACTCGACGTCCGGGCCACGGTGCCGCTGCTCGAACCCCCGGGCTGGGCCGTCGCCCAGCGCGCGCTGTTCGACCTGCTCGACCACGCCTGGCGCCGCTTCGAACGCGACTTCACCGGCCCCGACGGACGGCTGAACTACAACGGGCCGCTGACCACCCGCGACGGCGTGGACGACTTCTACGAGGTGTTCTTCAACTGGCCCCAGCTCTACCTCCTCGGCGGTGCCGACGACCTCCTGCCCGCCAGCGAGAAGCACTGGGAGGGCGTCACCAGGCAGCTCACCGAACTGAACATGCTGCGTGACGAGTACGAGCGCGGCTACGACTGGTTCCACCAGGGCGAGAGCCTGCTGCTGCTGTACTTCCTGTGCATGGCCGCCCCCGACCGCTGGCGTGAGCGCGCCCTGCGCTTCGCCGAGTTGTACGTCGACCCCGCCAAGGGCAACTACGACCCCGAGCACCGCATCATCACCCGCCCGCACAACGGTAGCGACCCCGAGCGCACCGGCCTGTTCGACGGCGACGTCTACCCCTGGCTGCTCAAGGAGGCCGAGACCTACGGATTCCCCCTCGAATGGATCCCCGAGGCCGCCGACGGCCCCTTCCCGCTGTCGGCGGACCCGCGCCTCGGCGACCAGATGCGCGACCGGATGGGCGTCGGCGACACCGCGGTCAACCTCGCCGCTGCCGGACTGGTCCTCAACGCCTGGATCCTGTCCGGCGAGGAGCGCTACCGGGACTGGATCGTCGAGTACGTGGGCGCCTGGCGCGAGCGCACCCGCGAACACGGCGGCCTGATCCCGGACAACGTGGGCCTGGACGGGGTCGTCGGCAGCCTCCTGGAAGGCCGCTGGTACGGCGGCCACTACGGCTGGTCCTGGCCGCACGGCTGGCACAGCCTCGGACACGCGGCCTGCGTGGCGGCGCTCGCGGCGGCCACGGTCACCGGGGACGACGACTACCTCTCCATGGTCGCCACCTCGCTCGACACCCTCATAGGCCACGCCAAGGTCATGCCCCACACCGAGTCCGACTCCAGCCTGCCCTCCAAGTGGGCGGTCGAACTCGGTCCCGACCGGCACACGCCCACGCTCCACCTGCCGTTCCGCCACAACGACTCCGGCTGGTTCGACTACAACCCCTCCACTCCCCCCGTGCCGGTGGCCCTGTGGCACCACACCTCCTCCCAGGCCGACCGGGCCAGGCTGGAAGGACTGCGCGAAGCGGACGGAATCGACTGGCGCACCGTGCGGCCGTTCCGGTCCAAGGAGGACTCCGGTCACGAGAAGGCCTGGTTCGCCTTCCTCGCCGGCGACGACCCCGACTACCCCGAGCGCATCCTCGCCATGGCGCAGGCCCAGGTGCGCCACCGGCTGCGGCGCATCGACCGCTACCGCGACCTGGACGTGCCCGAGGCCGACATCCACGTGTGGCAGCTGTGCAACCCGGTGGTCACCGAGGCCCTCGTGCAGCTGACCTGGGGCGGCCCCCAGGTGCTGTACCAGGGCGGTCTGCAGCAGGCGCGGCTGCGCTACCACGACGCCGACGCCCGCCGCGCCGGTCTGCCCGCGGACGTCGCCGCCCTGGTCACCTCCATCGATCCCGAGGCGACCACCGTCGAACTGGTCAACCTCGCCCCCGAGACCGACCGCACGATCATCGTCCAGGCGGGCGCGTTCGCCGAGCACACCATCACCGGCGTCCGGTACACGACCTGCACGGACGACGGCTGGATCGGCGACATGTACGACTACGGCCACTCCGATCCGGTGGTCTCCGAGACCGAAGCCCCCTGTGACGGCCCGTACCTGACCGTCCGTCTGCCCGCCTCCACGCGCATCCGGCTGACCCTGCGGCTGGGCCTGCGCACCCGTACTCCCAGCTACCGCACGCCGTTCGACACCGCGGCCGAGCAGGCCAACTCCACCGACGCGACAGGGGAATCGGCGTGAAGCGCATCGCCCAGACCATCAGGCTCCGCCCCGAACACCGCGAGGAGTACCTCCGGCTGCACTCCGCGGTCTGGCCCGGAGTCGAAGCCGCGCTGCACCGGGCGAACATCCGCAACTACAGCATCTACCTCCACGGTGACGTGCTGTTCGCCTACATGGAGTACCACGGCGAGGACTTCGAGGCGGACATGGAGACCATCGAGGCCGACCCCGAGACCCAGCGCTGGTGGAAGCTCACCGACCCGTGCCAGGAACCCTTCCCCGACCGGGGCGAGGGCCGCCAGTGGACGGAGCTCCCCGAGATCTGGCACCTGGGCCCGCCCGCCGACGACGCCACTGCCTGACCCGGCCCCGCACCCGCCCGACCCGACTTGGACCACCCCGTGAACGCACCCGCGCTCGTCGACGCCCACCACCACCTCTGGGACCTCGCCCATCGTCCGCAACCCTGGCTCGACGACCCCGACGTGGCATCCATCCGCCGCACCTTCACCCCCGACGACCTGCGCACCACCGCCGCCCACCCCATCGCGGGCCGACGGCTGCACGGCACGGTGGTCGTCCAGTGCATCGCGGAGGTCGCCGAGACCGAGGACCTGCTCACGCTCGCCGAACAGGAGCCGCTGATCCAGGCCGTGGTCGGCTGGGCCGACCTGACCTCCCCGGCCATCGGTGACGTGCTCGACCATCTGATCGCCGGGCCAGGTGGTGGGTATCTGCGCTCCCTGCGGCACCTGGTCCAGGGTGAGACGGACCCGGCGTGGCTCCAACTCCCCGATGTGGAACGCGGTTTGGGGGCGGCCAGGGATCGCGGGCTGGGCTACGACGTACTCGTCCGCGACCACCAGCTCGATCAGGCGATCCGCCTCGCGGAACGCTTCCCCGACCTGCCCCAGGTCCTCAACCACGCGGGCAAGCCGAACATCGCCCGACAGGACATCGAGGGCTGGGAAGGCCAGATCCGACGGTTGGCCGGCCACCCGCACGTGGTGTGCAAGGTGTCGGGGCTGATCACCGAGGCCGACCACACCCACTGGACCACCGCCGACATCCGGCCCGTCTGGGACGTACTGGTCTCCGCCTTCGGCCCGGACCGGCTGATGTTCGGCTCGGACTGGCCCGTCGCCAACCTGGCCGGCGGCTGGAACCGGTGGGCCGCCACCGTGGACGAACTGCTCACCGGCTGGAGCTCCGGCGACGTCCACGCACTCCTGGCCGGCACCGCGACCGAGTTCTACGGCCTGCCCCTTGTCGCCGGGCAGGGCGACACCAACGCCCCGGCGACCTGACCAGTTCCCCTCCCGCGGCGAGAGCCACCGCCGCAGAGCACACGCACCGCACGAACGAGCGCCGGACGCACCACCGCGGATGCCGAGCCACTCGGCATCCGCGGGCACCGGTCCGCGCTGAAGGGACCCTGATCGCACGATGACACTAGCCGTCCGTTACCTGTCCGCCCGCACTCTGGACACGGCGCCCGCTGCCACGGCGCCGCCGGGACCCGGTGAGGTGGAACTGGCCCCCGCCTACGTCGGTATCTGCGGTACCGATCTGCACATCTTCCACGGTGACATGGATGCCCGGGTGGCCGCGCCGGCCGTCCTGGGCCATGAGATGTCCGGCCGGGTCGTGCGCGTCGGGCCGGGCGTGGAGGGCTGGCAGCCCGGTGACGCGGTGACCGTGATGCCGCTGCGCTGGGACGACACCTGCCCGGCCTGCCGCAAGGGCCACCGGCACATCTGCCAGCACCTGGACTTCATCGGCATCGACTCGCCGGGCGCGATGCAGCAGCGCTGGACGGTGCCCGCCGCCACCCTGATACGGCTGCCCGACTCGATCCCCCTGGACCGGGCCGCGCTGGTGGAGCCCACCGCGGTCGCCGTGCACGACGTGGGCCGGGCCGGGGTGCGCGAGGGCGAGAAGGTGGTGGTGGTCGGGGGCGGCCCGGTCGGCGTTTTGATCGCGCTGGTGGCGCGGGCCGCGGGGGCGGAGGTGCGGGTGGTGGAGCTGAGTGCCCACCGGCGGCTGCTGGCCGGGGAGCTGGGGCTGAGCGTGTGGGACCCGGCCGCCGAGGACGTGGCCGAGCTGGTGCGGGAGTGGACCGGGGAGGCGGGCGCGGACGTCGCCTTCGAGGTCTCCGGCGCGGCGGGCGGCGTGGAGATTGCGGTCGAGGTGCTGGGGGTGCGGGGCCGTCTGTGTCTGGTCGCGATCCACCCAAAGCCGCGTGAGGTGAACCTGCACCGCTTCTTCTGGCGTGAACTCACCCTGGTCGGGGCCCGGTTGTATGAGCGTTCCGACTTCGAGAAGGCGGTGACTCTGGTGGCGGAGGGGACTGTGCCGGCCGAGCGGCTGATCAGCAAGGTCGTGCCGCTCACCCAGGCGCCGGCCGCGTTCGGGGCGCTGGAGGGCGGCGGTGACGTGATGAAGATCCTGGTGGACTGCACCGACGAGGCTCAGGAGGCCGCGGTATGACCGCCTTCGACCTGACCGGGCGGCTCGCCGTGGTGACCGGGGCGCGGCGTGGCATCGGGCGGGCCATGGCCCGCGCGCTCGCCGAGGCTGGCGCCGACATCATCGGCGTGAGCGCCTCGCTGGAGTCTTCTGGCAGCGCGGTGGAGAAGGATGTCACCGCGGCCGGGCGCAGTTTCGAGGCGATCCGCACCGACTTCGCCGACCCGGAGGCGGTGCGGGGGCTGGGCGCGGACCTGGCCGGGCGGGAGCGGCCGGTGGACATCCTGGTCAACAACGCGGGCACGATCCGCCGCGCCCCGGCCGCCGAACACGCGGACGCGGACTGGGATTTGGTGCTCCAGGTCAATCTGAGCGCGCAGTTCGCGCTGGCCCGGGCGGTCGGCGCGTCGATGGTGGCCCGCGGCCGGGGGAAGGTCATCTTCACCGCGTCGCTGCTCAGTTTCCAGGGCGGTATCACGGTGCCCGGCTACACGGCCGCCAAGCACGGTATCGCGGGTCTGACCAAGGCGCTGGCCAACGAGTGGGCGCCGCACGGGGTGAATGTCAACGCGCTGGCGCCGGGCTACATCGCCACCGACAACACCCAGGCGCTGCAGGACGATCCGGTGCGCAGCAAGGCGATCCTGGACCGGATCCCGGCCGGCCGGTGGGGGAAGGCGGACGACCTCGCCGGGGCCACGGTGTTCCTGGCCTCGGACGCGGCCGCCTACATCCACGGCACCGTCCTGCCCGTCGACGGCGGATGGCTGGGCCGATGACCGCCGACCTGTCCTCGGTTCTGGCCGGAGCCCGTCTCCTGCCGGTGCTGACCGTGCCGTCCGCCGCGAGTGCCGACCCGCTGGCCGAGGCGCTCGCGGCGGGCGGTGCGCGCTGCGCGGAGGTCACCTTCCGCACCCCGGACGCCGAGCAGGTCGTGAAGGACCTGCTGCCCGATGCGAAGGTCCTGGCGACGACCCTGCGTGAGGTGCCCTCGGCGGGGGTGAACGACGGGACGGCCGCGGCCCGATCCGCCGAGACCGGATGCGTCACCGGGCCCCGCATGCCCGGCCTGCACGTCCTGGACCGCATCGGCTCCGGCGACGCCTTCGCCGCCGGACTGATCCACGGCCTGCTCACCGGTCACTCCCTGGAACGCGCCCTCGCCTACGGCACCGCCCACGGCGCCCTGGTCATGACCACGCCCGGAGACGTCTCCATGGCCACCCTCGCCGAGGTCGAGGCACTACTCGCCGGCGGCTCGGCCCACGTCCGACGCTGACCGGCGTCCCCCCGACCCCCCTCCCAGGAGCACGTCTTGCACCACCGGAAGATCCAGAACACGCCGGTCACCGTCACCGACCTCGGCTTCGGCGCCTCCGTGATCGGCAACCTCTACCGCGTCACCCCGGCGGACGAGGCGACAGCCGCCGTCGACGCCGCCTGGGAGGCGGGCATCCGCTACTTCGACACCGCACCGCACTACGGCCTCGGCCTCTCCGAACGCCGCCTCGGCGCCGCCCTGCGCGACCGGCCCCGCCAGGAGTACGCCATCTCCTCCAAGGTGGGCCGCCTCCTCGTCCCCAACGAACGGCCGCGGGGCGTCGACGACGAGGGCTTCGTCGTACGCGACGACCTGCGCCGGC
>NZ_JBIAUY010000024.1:0-77019 GCF_042893475.1 Streptomyces sp. NPDC001604
CTCCACCCTCGAACGCGGGATCCGCCGAGACGACGACCTCGCCCACGCCTACCGCAACTGGCTCCAAGCCGCTTGACGGGCAATAGGAGCATCAGTCACGGCACGGGCGGCCCGCCCGGCGAAGCCCAGCTCCCGGCCCGAGGGGAGTACGAGAGCGGAGGCGAACCCGACCAGTCGGAAACGGAGCGTTCTGCGCATGAGTGCGCAGGTCTGAGTATCCGTACCTAGTGAGTGAGATGAGTACGCGCGCGGATGGGGTCCGACCTGCGCGAACGAGAGAGTGGAGACACGGAAAGGGGCACGGCTCCGGCACCGGCGACACGGGGCGCCGGAACGGAGCCGCCCCGGATCCGCTCCTTCCGCCGGCCGAGGTCGGCGGGAGCGAGGCACGGGGGAACCCGGGGGAACGACCGAAACGGGGGCCCAACCCGGGAAACCGGGGGGAGCACAACGGGGGAGCACGAGAAGGCGCCGGTTCGAGGTGGCCCGCGGGGGACGCGGCCACACCGGACCGGCGCTTTCGTGTGCGATCAGCTGACGCTGCGGCCGCTGACACGCCCCTGGAGCAGCCGCGACAGCGCCGCATGGACGTCGTCCAGGGAGCGCTCCGGCTGGAAGGACTGCCAGTCGAGGGCGGCCACCAGCACCATGCCGACCAGCGCCGACGCGGTCAGCGGCACATCGATCTCGTCGCTGAACTCGCCGCCCGCCACGCCCGCGCGCAGGACGTCCTCGACGACCGCGACCGCCTGCTGCCTGACCACCATCAGGGTCGACTGCCAGGTCCGGTTGGTGCGCCACAGCTCGGCCACGTACAGCTGCGTGAAGGCCGGATAGCGTTCGATGAAGACGAGCCCGGCCCGGATCATCGCGTCCAGGGCGTCCACCTTGGTGCCGCCGTCCCTGGCCGTGCGCTCGGCCGCCTCCCGGAGCGAGGCGGTGAGCAGGCCGACACCGTGCCGCAGCAGCTCCTCGAAGAGGACCGACTTGCTCGCGAAGTTGTAGTAGACCGTGCCCTTCGCGACCCCGGCCCGCTCGGCGATCTCGTCCACCGTGGTGGCGGAGAAACCCTGCTCGGCGATGAGCGTGACGGCGGCCTCGTAGAGCTTCTGCCGGGTGGCCTCGCGGCGGGTGCTGCCGCCCGACGTGGCGCTGCTGCTTTCCATGGGCCTGATTGTCACAGGAGCCGTGCCCCGGGATGTCACCTCCGCGCTCACAGGCTCAGCTCCGGGTGCAGCCGGTCCAGGGTCCACACCTGCCGGCGGCGGGCCGACACGGCGGTCAGTGCGAGGGCGCCGGCGGTGAACGCGACGAGCACCACGCACGCGTGCCACACCGGTCCCAGGCCGCCGCCCGTGATGAGCCTCCTGAGGGCCTCCACGATGTAGCTCATCGGCAGGAAGGGGTGGATCGCGTTGAAGAAATGAGGGCTGGTCTGCACCGGATAGGTGCCGCCCGCAGAGGTCAACTGCAGCATCAGCAGGGCAAGGACGAGGATCCGGCCCGCCGCTCCGAAGCGTGCGTTCAGCCACTGCACGATCGCTCCGAAGCACGCCGTCACCAGGAACAGGAAGCCGATCGTGCCGGCCGCCCGGGCCATCTGCAGGCCGATCGCCCAGTGCAGGACCGCCATCAGGGACACCGTCTGCAGCACGCCGATCGCCACCACCGGGAGCCAGCCGGCCAGCGCGATCCGCCACGCGGGGGCGCCCGTGGCGAGCGCGCGCCGGTTCATCGGCGGGATCAGCATGTACGCCACCATCGCGCCCACCCACAGGGACAGCGGGATGAAGTACGGGGCGAAGCCGGTGCCGTAGTTGGGCGCGTGGTGCATGTCCTTGGAGACGAGCTTGACGGGGTCGGACATCACCGCGGTGCGCCGGTCGCGGTCCTTCTTGTCGTAGTCGGGGATCTTCCCGGCGCCGTCGTGCAGTCCGCCCGCCAGCTTCCCGGAGCCGTCGACCAGCTTGAACATGCCGCCGTTGAGGGTCTCGGCACCGGTCTTCAGCTGGCCGACACCCTCGTCGAGGTCACCCGCGCCGCTCTTCGCCGTGCCGAGCCCCTGGTGCAGCTTCTGTGCGCCGGCGGCGACCTTCCCGGCGCCCTCGTTCAGCTTGTTGATCTTGGCGACTGCGTCGGAGAGGTCCTCGGACAGGTGCGGTGCCCGGTCGGCGAGCGCCTGGGCCTGCGTCTGGAGAGTGGCCAGGTTGCCGTCGAGCTTCTTCAGGTCGCCGTGCTGGTCGGCGATCAGCGTGTTGAGATCGTCGGCGATCGTCGCCACGTCGGCGGCCGCGTCCTTCGCCTTCTTCAGGTCGGAGCAGGCCGGATCCGGCAGCACGGGGTTCTCGCAGCGCGTCCGGTAGACCTCGTTCAGGGCGTCGGAGGCCGCGTGGGCGCCCTTGGCGGCGGCCGGGGCCGTCCTCACCAGGGTGTCGAGGTTGTCGCGGATCGCCTTCGAGGAGTCGGCGACGAGCCGGGCGGTGTCCCCGATGGTCTTCTCGTTGCCCTTCAGGAAGGGGCCGACCTTCTTGTCGATCCCGTTGACCTTGTCGGCGAGGGTCTGCGTACCCGCGGCGACCTGCTTCGAGCCGTCCGCGAGGTCGCCCGCTCCCGTGGCGAGCTTCGTCAGGCCCCCGGACAGCCGGTCGCTGCCGTCCTTGGCGTCCTTCAGGCCGTCGGCGAGATCCTTGGAGCCCTTCTCCGCCTTCCCGATGCCGCCGTTGAGCTGGTCGGCGCCGTTCGCGGCCTTCACCGTCGCGCCGTGGATGTCGGAGAACGAGATGAAGATCTTGTCGAGGAAGGACCGCGAGGCCTTCGTGGACGCGGCCTGGCGCACCTCGCTGAACACCGTCCGGGAGATCTGCCCGACGATGTAGTTGTTGGCGTCGTTCGTACGCACTTGGAGCGCGCCCGTCTCCGGGGAGGCACCCGCGCTGGACGCGATCCGCTTGCTGAAGTCGGCCGGCATGGTCAGCGACAGGTAGTACGTGCCGTCCTCCACGCCCGCGCGTGCGTCGGCGGCACTCACCTCGTGCCAGTCGAAGGTGTCGCTGTCGCGCAGCCCCTCGGTGATGGCGTCGCCCGCGGCGATCTTCTTCCCGTCGGCCGTGGCCCCCTTGTCGTCGTTGACGAGCGCCACGGGGATGCGGTCCAGACGGCCGTACGGGTCCCAGAAGGACCACAGGTACAGGGCGCCGTAGAGCAGCGGCAGCACCAGCAGCGCCACCAGGGCGGCACGCGGCAGCCTGCCCCGGCGGAATCGCCTGAGTTCAAGAGCGGCCAGTTTCGGCGAGCGCATCGGCCTTCTCCTTCTCCGTGGTGGCCTTCTCCGTGGTGGTTACGACGACGGTGTCCTCCGGGGCCTCGCTGCACACCGCCACGACGGTCGTCCCGTCCGCGGCGATCGACCTCAACAGCGCCCAGAGCTCGGCCCGTTCGGCGTCCGAGAGCTTCAGGTCGGTGTCGTCGACGCCGAGCAGCCGGGGCCGTCCGAGCAGGGCGAGCGCGATCGACAGCCGCAGCGCCTCCAGCCGCTCCAGATCCCGCACGGCCGTGCGGGAGCCCTTGGGCAGGGACTCCCGGTCCAGCCCGGCGGCGGTCAGTGCGGTGTCGATGCGCAGCCTGGCCTCGGCCGTGCGCTCCTTGCGCGGCCGCAGCAGTGCACGCAGCGAGTCGCCGAAACGGCGCTGCAGCAGCGCCCGTTCGAGCAGATGCTCACCCACGGTCAGGGCCGGTTCGAGGTCGGTGACCCCGGCGACGTGCGCGAGCCCGCTGACCCGGCGCACGGCCGCCATCTGCTTGGGCAGTTTCCACTCGCCCACCTCGGCCGCTCCCGCGGTGGGCTTCATCCGTCCCGTGAGCGCGAGCAGCAGGCAGGTACGGCCGGACCCGGACGGTCCCTCGATCGCGATCAGCGAGCCGGGCTCCGCGTCGAACGTGACGTCGCGGAACGCCCAGCCGCGAGGGCCCCTGACTCCGAGGCCGCGGGCCGTGACACCGATTCCGGGCACGGTTCCCCCCATCCCCTGTATTTGAACTGACTGGTCAGTGCAAAAACTACTCCGAACCTTCGATCGAAGCAAAAGCGCAGGTCAGAACGGATTGTCAGTGGCATACCCCACGATGGGCACATACGGCATCCCGTATCAGGGCATGCCGTCACGCAGACGACAGGAGGTTCGTCATGGCCAGCTATCACGCAGCAGCCGCCCGCCGGCGCCGCGCCACCGGCCCTGCCCCCTCACTGACCGGCCCGGCGAGCGACGTCCACCCGGTGCTCCGCCGGACCACGGCCCCGCCCGCCGCCCTCGACCTGCTCGCCCAGGCCCGCGCCGGACTGGACGAGGCAGCCGTCCTCGAGACGCCCAACGAGCGCTATGCCACCGCACACCTCGCCGCCCTGCGCACGGCCGCCGCCGTGCTCGCCGCGCGAGGCCGGCCTGAGCCCACCTCCCGACGCCGCGCCCGCATCAGGAGCGCCTGGGAAGTGCTCCCCGAGATCGCGCCCGAACTGACCGAGTGGAGCGCCCTGTTCGCCTCCGGGGCCCGGCGCCGCGCCCGGGCCGAGGCGGGCATCCAGGGCGCGGCCAGCCGCCGGGACGCCGACGACCTGATACGCGACGTGGCGATGTTCCTGCGTCTCGTCGAGCGGATGCTCGTCCTCCAGCCGGTCCTGCCGCAGCCACGCCAGGACGCCGACCGTCCGCAGGCCGACGCGGACGGCGACCGGGGCCTCCCGGACACGGGCTGAGCGGGCGCGAGTCCGCCGTACGAGACGATCGGCGGGGCAGGCCCGCGCGGTGACCAGGTGGGGCGGTGGAGGCAATAGGGTGGAGAGCGCCTGAAGCCTTCCCTCCCGTGACCCCGGCCGGGGAGGCACCCCGTTCGCTCCGCCGTGCCATGGGCGGTGCCGCGCCGAGGAGTCAACTGCCGTGTCGGACCCGAGCCGCCCCCGCGCCTCCCTCCGTACCGCCGTGGTCTGGGAGGTCCTCCAGGACGCCCTCGAACGCCGGGTGAAGGCCACCGGGCGGGAGTCGCTCGACGTCCTCGACACCGGGGGCGGCAGCGGCAAGTTCGCGGTGCCCGTCGCCCGCCTCGGCCACCGCGTCACCGTCGTCGACCCCAGCCCCAACGCGCTGTTCGCGCTGGAGCGCCGCACCGCCGAGGCCGGCGTCGCCGACCGGGTGCAGGGCGTCCAGGGCGACGCCCACGGCCTCTTCGACGTGGTCGAGCGCGGCGGCTACGACGTGGTGCTGTGCCACGGCGTCCTGGAGTACGTGGACGACCCGGCCGAGGGCGTGCGCAACGCCGTGGCCGCCCTGCGCTCGGAGGGCGTGCTCAGCCTGCTCGCCGCGGGCCTCGGCGGCGCCGTGCTCGCGCGCGCCCTCGCCGGCCATTTCAAGGAGGCCAGTCAGGCCCTCGCCGATCCGGACGGCCGCTGGGGCGCGGGCGACCCCGTGCCGCGCCGCTTCACCGCGGAGCAGCTCACCGGGCTGGTCGAGGGCGCGGGCCTCAGGGTCGGTGCCGTGCACGGCGTACGGGTCTTCGCCGACCTGGTCCCGGGCGTCCTCGTGGACACCGAGCCCGGCGCCCTGGAGGCGCTGCTCAAGCTGGAGGAGGCGGCGGCCGAACTCCCCGCGTTCCACTCCGTGGCCACGCAACTCCATGTGCTCGGCGAGACGCAGGGGGCCACCGAGGCCTGAGCCGACTCCTGTGGTGCGCCGCTGATCAGGGACTTGGCCGCACATGGAGTACGCCACAGGCCCCCCGATCGGGCGTTCAGCGCCGTATGATCGAGGGAGACCGCCCGGCATGACGGGTCGGCCGCTGGGGAATGCAAGATTCAGCGAGCCGGTGCGTCCATGGCGGATTCCGGTTGGCCAATTGGCGCAGAGGGGCGGGTTTCAAGGGGGCGATTCCCTGCCTATCCTGAAGGGACCCCCCGGGTCGCCCCGGCGACTGCACGATGAGGAGGACTCCGTGCCGCTCTCGGAGCACGAGCAGCGCATGCTCGAGCAGATGGAGCGAGCGCTGTACGCCGAAGATCCCAAGTTCGCGTCGGCGCTCGAGGGAAGCGGGCTGCGTACGTACACCCGGCGGCGGGTCTACCAGGCGGTCGCGGGCTTCCTCGTGGGTATCGCGCTCCTCATGGCTGGAATGGTGGCCAAGCAGGTCTGGCTCAGCGTGGTGGGCTTCCTGGTGATGCTGGGGTGTGCCGTGCTCGCCGTGACCGGCTGGCGCAAGGCCCCCAAGCCGGGCGAACAGCCCGCGGCCGGTGCCCCGCACGCGCGCCGTCAGGGTCGGCAGAAGCGCTCCGTGATGGACCGTATCGAGCAGCGCTGGCAGCGCCGCCGCGACGAGCAGGGCCACTAGCTCCTCTTCCGCCGCGCCGTCCCTCCCGGACGGTCTCGCAGACACAGGTGAGGGGGTGACCACCCCGGCGGGGTGGTCACCCCCTCACCTATGCCCGGAAGACCGGTGTGGTGCGGTCGGCCGCACCACACCGTCAGCCGCTCTGCTGCCCGGAGGGGCGCCGCGCCAGTGCCGACCAGCGCTCGGCACAGCGGGCCTTGAAGGCCGTCCAGCGGTCCGTGAGATCCCACACCGCGCGGATCGCCGACCGGGGCGCCACGACCGCGCGCACCCTGGTGGTCCAGCTCGCCCTGGACCGCAGCGCCGCCCGCAGGCTGCGCACATGGTCGGCCAGCCCCGGCACGTCCCGCGGCGCGGGTGCGAACAGCACCTGCTCCACGGCACCCGCCACCCGGTGCACCGACTCGGCGGTCGCCGTGTCCAGCTGCCCCAGTCGCACGATGCGTGCGGCCGCCTTGCGCGGGGTCAGCGCGTCGTCCGGCACGATGCCGTAGTCCCAGGCCGTGTCGGTGAGTTCGCGCCAGACCGCCAGGACATGGCCCGCGGCCACCTCCGCGGCGTACCGGGCATCCGCCTCCACCGACAGCGCCGTCACGTCGACATCGCCCGAGCTCCCCGCGTCCGCGCCCCGTGCCCTGCGGCCCTCCCGGGCCGACGCCGGGCCGGAGACGGCGTGCTGGGCCGAGGCCAGCCGCACCGAGCGCCGCCGCAGCCGCCACAGCATGGGCAACAGCGGCAGAGCGACCGCCAGGAGCCCCAGCAGGGACCAGCCGGCGAGCTTGTACCAGGGCAGACCTTCGTCGCCCGGCTTGGCCGTCTCCAGCGGGAGCGCGGCGGCGCAGGCCTCGAGCTTCTTCTGCTGCGCCGAGCAGCTCGTGCTCGCCGAGGGCGCCGCCGACGCGGACGAACCCGCCGACTGCGAGGGCCGCGACACCGGCGGGAGATTGTTGTCCGGCGTGTCCGACTGCGTGTACGAGGGGGTCACGCCCCGGCTCGGGGTCGGCTCGAAGCGGGTCCAGCCCACCCCCTCGAAGTACAGCTCGGGCCAGGCGTGTGCGTCCTTCAGCCCCACCGACACCGAGCCGTCCGCCTGGGGCGTCCCCGGGGCGAAGCCCACCGCGACCCGGGCGGGTATGCCCAGGCTGCGGGCCATCGCCGCCATCGCGAAGGAGAAGTGGACGCAGAAGCCCGTCTTGTCCTTCAGGAACTTGGCGATCGCGTCGGGACCGGTGCCCACCTGCACCTGGGTGCTGTACTGGAAGCCGCCGCTGAAGGCGAAGTAGTCCTGGAGCTTGACCGCCTGCTCGTAGTGGCTGGTGGCACCGTCGGTGACCTGACGGGCGGTCCTGGCCACCACCGAGGGCACCGAGTCCGGCAGTTTGGTGTAGTCACGCTTCAGGGCGGCGGGCGGCTCCGGAGCGTCGGCGAGCTGCGCCGCCGTCGGCTGCACATCGAGGCTCTTGACCAGGTAGGTCTTCCCGCGGGTGGTCTCGCCGTGGTCGCCGACCAGCGTCATGCCCACCGGTTCGTAACGCCATTTGCCGTTGACGTCCACGCCGCTGGGCGGGTACGGCATCGGCAGCCAGTCCTGGGCGTACCAGTCGGCGGCCGAGATCCGGGTCTGTATCTCCACCCGCTTGATGTCCCCACCGAGGCCGACCGGGGTGGGGAAGCTCTCCGGTACGCCGGTGACGTGCCGCTTGGCCGGTTTCCAGGTGCTGCCGTCGAAGTCGTCCAGGGACACGATCCGCAGGTACATGTTCGACAGGTCGTTGCTGTTCGTCTTCAGGGACATGACCTCGCGGTCCTGGTCCATGTTCAGACTGTCGCGCAGGGACACCAGCGGGTTCACCGCGGAGATCGTGCCGCCGCTGCCGTTGCCGCCGCCCACGCCCGTCCCGGCCGCGTCCAGCAGGCCGCCGTTCATCGCGGGCAGGGCGATCGGCACCATCAGGGCGACACCGAGCGCGACCACTCCGATACGGCGCCCGGTGCGCACCGGCGCCAGCGCGCCGGGCTCCCCGCCCGGGCCACGCGCCGCCCCGCCGAAGACCCGGCCCCACTGCGAGAGCCGCTCCCGCCCCTCGGCCAGGAGCAGCATCAGATAGCCGCCCGCCGCGACCAGGAACCACAGCCAGTCGGCGCCGCCGTGGGACAGGCCCGCGGCGACGGAGTACAGCGCCAGCAGCGGCAGTCCGGCCGGGGCCGCGCTGCGGAAGGTCACCGCGAGGGTGTCCACCGCGAGACCGATCACCAGGACCCCGCCGAGGACCATCAGCCGGATGCCTTCGGACTCCAGGGGCGCCGGGATCGCATACCGCGCGATGTCGTCGCTGCCCTGCTGCAGCAGGTCCGCGAAGTGACGGAACGCCTCGGGGCCGGGGACGATGCCTATGAGGGCCTGCTGCCGGGCGAAGACCAGGGTCAGCATCATCAGCGTGACCAGGGCCTGCGCCGCCACCGTCAGCGGCCGGGCCAGCGGCACCCGCCGGGTCGCCGCGCCCACGCCCGTCTGCACGGCGAGCATGGCCGCCACCTGCAGGATCCAGGTGGCCGGCGAGACCAGCGGCAGCAGGGAGCAGGATGCCATCAGCGTGGCCGCCCAGGCGCACAGCGCCAGTCGTGCCCGCCCGCTCATGAGCCCGTCCCCCCGCCGTTCGTCCCGCCCGTCGCGGCGAGGCCCGTGCGCTCGCGGTCCGCCAGGCGCCACAACTCCGCGAGCGATGCGGCCCGCGGCACCTTCAGGGCCGTCCAGCCCGCCTCCCGCAGCATCCGCAGCCGTTCCCCGCTCCTGTCCGACGGGCCGGGCACATCGCTCGGTTCCCGCACCCACGCGTCACTGTCCAGCAGGAAGGCGAGCGCGCCTCCGCTGCGCTGGCGCATCTTGGCGACGATCGCGGCCTGCTCCTCGTCGAGGTCGCCGAAGAAGGCCACCAGCAGCCCCTCGTTCCCGCCGCGCAGCACGTCGTAAGCCCTCGACAGACCCGCCCCGTCGGAGTGGTCGACCACCGCGAGGGTGTCCATCATGAGGCCGGCCGCGTCCGCCGTCTCCTGGCTGGCGCCCGCGAACCCGTCGGCGCCCTCGCCGGGCACCGAGTTGCCGGTGTCGGTCAACAGCCGGACGGAGAAGCCGCGTTCGAGCATGTGCACAAGGACGGAGGCCGCGCCCGAGACCGCCCACTCGAAGGCCGAATCGGGGCCCGCGCCCTGGAAGGCGAGGCCCCGGGTGTCCAGCAGCACCGTGCAGCGGGCGCGCTGGGGCTGCTCCTCGCGGCGCACCATCAGCTCGCCGTAGCGGGCGGTGGAGCGCCAGTGGACGCGGCGCAGATCGTCGCCGTAGCGGTAGCCGCGCGGGATCACGTCGTCCTCGCCGGCCAGCGCGAGCGAGCGCTGCCGCCCGTCGCCGTACCCCTTGGACTCGCCGCTCAGGCGCACCGGCGGCAGTGCCTCCACGCGCGGGATCACCGTCAGGGTGTCGTACGTCGAGAAGGACCGGGTCAGCTCGCACATCCCGAACGGGTCGGTCAGGCGCAGCTGCAGCGGGCCCAGCGGATAGCGGCCGCGCAGGTCGGAGCGGACCCGGTAGGACACCTCGCGGCGGCCGCCGGGCTCCACCCGGTCGAGGACGAAGCGGGGGCGCGGGCCGAGCACGTAGGGCACCCGGTCCTGGAGCATCAGCAGGCCCGTGGGCAGCCGCGAGACGTTGTCCATCCGCAGATGGACGCGGGCCTCGCTGCCGGCGGGCACGCGCGCGGGGGTCAGACGGCGGCTGCCGGCCACCCGGTAGCGCGTGCGGTAGAGGAAGAGCGTGCAGATCAGGGGCAGTGCGGCGAGCAGCAGACCGACCCGCAGCAGATCGCTCTGTCCCAGGACGTAGGAGCAGATGGCGGCCGCGATCCCGGCGGCCAGGAAGGAGCGTCCGCGGGTGGTCAGGCCCGCCAGGGCGGTACGGATGCCGCCCTTCTCGCTGTGGCCGCTGTCCGGGTGGCCCGTCCCCCCGGAGGTCATCACAGCCTCCGCGGCGGCTGCTGGGGGTACGCGGGTGCACCGCGGCCGAGGCCGCCGAAGCCGGGCTGCTGCTGGGGCGCCGCGGGCACCGCGGTGCGCTGCAGGATCTCCTGGACGACCTGCTCCGAGGTACGGCGGTTGAGCTGGGCCTGGGCGGTGGGCAGCAGCCGGTGGGCCAGGACGGCGACGGCGAGTGCCTGCACGTCGTCCGGGAGCGCGTACTCCCGGCCGCTCAGGGCGGCGGAGGCCTTCGCCGCGCGCAGCAGGTGCAGCGTCGCGCGCGGGGAGGCGCCGAGTCTGAGGTCGGGGTGGTTGCGGGTGGCGGCGACCAGGTCCACCGCGTAGCGCCGGACCGTTTCGGCGACGTGCACGCCGCGCACGGCCTCGATCAGCTTCACGATGTCGTGCGCGTGCGCGACCGGCTGCAGGTCCTCCAGCGGGGACACACCGCCGTGCACGTCGAGCATCTGCAGTTCGGCCTCGACGCTGGGGTAGCCCACCGAGACCCGGGCCATGAAGCGGTCGCGCTGGGCCTCGGGCAGCGGGTAGGTGCCCTCCATCTCGACCGGGTTCTGCGTGGCCACCACCATGAAGGGGCTGGGCAGCTCGTAGGTCTGCCCGTCGATGGTGACCTGGCGCTCCTCCATCGACTCCAGGAGCGCGGACTGCGTCTTGGGCGAGGCGCGGTTGATCTCGTCGCCGATCACGATCTGCGCGAAGATCGCGCCCGGCTTGAACTCGAAGTCCCGGCGCTGCTGGTCCCAGATGGACACACCCGTGATGTCCGAGGGCAGCAGGTCCGGGGTGAACTGGATGCGCCGCACCGAACAGTCGATGGACTTGGCCAGCGCCTTGGCCAGCATGGTCTTGCCCACGCCGGGGACATCCTCGATCAGAAGATGTCCCTCGGCGAGCAGTACGGTCAGCGAAAGCCGTACGACCTCGGGCTTGCCCTCGATCACTCCTTCCACCGAACTGCGGACCCGCTCCACAGTGGCAGTCAGATCTGTAAGGCTCGCTCGATCGTCATAGGTCGTCACCCGGCCCTCCTCGGCCCGTTCTTTCTCCGGGCCGACGCTTGCTGTGCGGACCGGCCCACCCCGAAACACGGACACCACGCGTGAATAGTTCCGCGTGACGCCTCACCCCGCATTCTTGCTGCCGTTACCGTTTCGTGTCACTCGACTGTGGACAACTGGCTGCGGTATGTCGGGTTTTACGACGCTTGGGCTCCAGCAGGCGCGGGATTTGCGAAAAACGAGAAGGGCCGAGCGCCTACGCGGGGTCGATCTCGCGCAGCAGACCCGTCTTCACGTCGAAGACGAAGCCGCGTACGTCGTCGGTGTGCTGCAGGAACGGCGAGGTGCGCACCCGCTGCATGGACTGCCGTACGTCCTGGTCGACGTCCCGGAAGGACTCCACCGCCCAGGCCGGGCGCTGGCCGACCTCCATCTCCAGCTCGGTGCGGAAGTCCTCCGTGATGGCCTCGAGGCCGCAGCCCGTGTGGTGGATGAGGACGATGCTGCGGGTGCCCAGCTTGCGCTGGCTGATGGTGAGCGAACGGATCACGTCGTCGGTGACGACGCCGCCCGCGTTGCGGATGGTGTGGCAGTCGCCGAGCTCCAGGCCCAGTGCGGCGTGCAGGTCGATACGGGCGTCCATGCAGGCCACGACCGCCACGCGCAGCACCGGACGGGCGTCCATCCCGGGGTCGGTGAATGCCTCGGCGTACCGTCCGTTCGCCTCGACCAGGCGGTCGGTGACGGTGCCGCCGGGTATGGCGCCTTCGGACTCGGTGGGAACAGATGCAGAAGTCGTCATAGCTATGACGGTACTGGTCACAGGCGATCCGGTCGCGGTGTGAGAGCGGGAGAAGAGCGTCATCACAGTCCTCTTGTGAGGTAACCCACACGGGTGGCGGAGGTGAAGCCGTACGGGTGAAATTCCCGGATTTGCGGCTTCGCAGTCACGCCGGGGCGCGACGCGCAGGCCAGTTGATTGACCGCGAGACACCGTGGACTAAAGTGACGCGAAGCGGGAGGCGAGGATCTCCCTGCTGGACTGAAATCCCCGGAGACCCCGGCTCGCACGGACGGTCTCCCCACGTGCGCGGCGCGTACGTACGGCTCGGCCTCCTCCCGCTCCCGGTCGGCTGACGCTCCTGGCGCCGGCAGACCTCCCCTTCACGAGCGGGCGGGGACCCGGCGGTGCGTATCACCCGCGCCGGATCTGAGAGGGCCCCTTGAGCCAGAGTCGACATGTCCCGGTGATGCTCCAGCGGTGCCTGGACCTGTTGGCCCCCGCCCTGCAGCGGCCGGGAGCGGTGGTCGTCGACTGCACCCTCGGCCTCGGTGGGCACAGCGAGGCCCTGCTCACGCAGTTCCCCGAGGCCCGGCTGGTCGCCCTGGACCGCGACAAGGAGGCGCTGCGCCTGTCCGGCGAGCGCCTCGCGCCCTTCGGTGAGCGGGCCACCCTGGTGCACGCGGTCTACGACGAGCTCCCGGACGTACTCCAGCGGCTCGGCATCCCGCGCGTGCAGGGCGTCCTGTTCGACCTCGGCGTCTCCTCCATGCAGCTCGACGAGGCCGACCGCGGCTTCGCCTACGCCCAGGACGCCCCCCTCGACATGCGCATGGACCAGACGACCGGCATGAGCGCCGCCGAGGTCCTCAACACCTACCCGGCCGGTGAGCTCGTCCGGATCCTGCGGGCCTACGGCGAGGAGAAGCAGGCCAAGCGGATCGTGGCCGCCATCGTGCGCGAGCGTGAGAAGGAGCCGTTCAGCAACAGCGCGCGGCTCGTCGAACTGATCCGGGACGCGCTGCCGCAGGCCGCCAAGCGCACCGGCGGCAACCCGGCCAAGCGCACCTTCCAGGCCCTGCGCATCGAGGTCAACGGCGAGCTGTCCGTCCTGGAGCGGGCGATCCCGGCCGCCGTGGAGGCGCTCGCCGTGGGTGGACGGATCGCCGTGCTGTCGTACCACTCGCTCGAGGACCGCCTGGTCAAGCAGGTCTTCGCGGCCGGAGCCGCCACCACCGCGCCCCCCGGACTGCCGGTCGTGCCCGAGCAGTACCAGCCCCGGCTCAAGCTGCTCACCCGCGGTGCCGAACTTCCCACCGAGGAAGAGGTCGCCGAGAACCGGCGGGCGGCACCGGCGCGGCTGCGCGGAGCCCAGCGCATCAGGGAGTCCATCGAATGAGGGTGAACGAGTTGGCGAGCGAGTGGGCCTGGCGACCGGACTCACTGGAGGCCGAGTGAGCAGGAAACCCGAACTGAGGGGGCGGGCCGCTCGTCTCGCACGCCTCTTCCCCGGACCTGGAAGCCGTGCACAGGCGGCCCGCACCCCCTTCGTCCTGCTCGTCGTGCTCCTCCTGGGCGGCGGCCTGATCGCGCTCCTGGTGCTGAACTCCGCGCTCAGCGAAGGCTCGTTCAAGCTCGACGACCTCCAGAGGGACACCAAGAGCCTCACCGACGAGGAACAGGGGCTCCAGCGGGACATCGACTCCTACTCCGCCCCCGAAGCCCTCCAGCAGCGGGCCCGCGAGCTCGGCATGATCCCCGGCGGGGACCCCGTGTTCCTGAACCCCGACGGCACCGTCAAGGGCGTCCCCTCGGTCGCCGGCCAACAGGCCGTCAGCCGGGCAGCCCAGCAGTCCGCGGTGCAGATGCCGCTCGTCCTGCTCCCGCCGGCGCCCGCCGCGGCCCCGCCGGCCGCCGGTACGCCGGCCACCCCACAAGCCGATCCCGCCCAGACGACCACGACCCCCGGCAGGTGACGGAAGTGCCAGACACTTCTGGAGAAAGGCAACCGCCGCGCCGCCGCGTGCCCGGCCCCGCGCGCCCCGACCGCCCCGCCGCCGGCGCCAGGCGCCCGGGCTCCGGCGCCCGCCCCGCCCGCCGCCCGGCTCCGGGCCGCCCTGCGGCCCCGGCCGCCCTGCGGCTGGGCAGCCCCCGCCCCCGGCTGCGCATGGTCAGCCTGGCGCTCACCCTGGTGCTGATCGCCTTCGTCGTACGGTTGCTGCAGGTGCAGGCCGTGGACGCGAGCGCCTACGCCGCCAAGGCCGACCAGAACCGCTACGTGGGCCATGTCCTGACCGCCGAGCGCGGCGGCATCCTCGACCGCAACGGCGTGGCCCTGGCGACCAGCGTGGACGCCTACGACCTCACGGCCGACCCCACGATGTTCACCCGCGACCAGCTGAAGGTCGGCGACGGCCCCGAGCAGGCCGCAGCGCTCCTCGCGCCGATCCTCGGCATGGACCAGGACACGCTCGTCCACAAGCTCCGCCCCAAGAACAAGAAGCTGCGCTACGTCCTGCTCGCCCGCCGCCAGACCCCGCAGGTCTGGAAGCAGATCAAGGACCTGAAGACCGCGCTCACCGCCAAGGGCGAGAAGGACAAGTCCACGGTCAACGTCCTCGCCGGTGTCTTCGCCGACCCCAGCAGCAAGCGGATCTATCCCAACGGGGACCTCGCCGCCGGGATACTGGGCTGGGTCAACGACCAGGGCAAGGGCGGCGGAGGCGTCGAGCAGGAGCTCAACAAGGAGCTGGCCGGCAAGGACGGCAAGATCCGCTACGCCCAGTCCGGCGGCCGCCTGGTGCCCACCGCGGGCTCCACCGAGACGCCCGCCGTGCCCGGCAGCGACGTCGAGCTCACCCTCGACCGCGACATCCAGTGGGCCGCGCAGAACGCGATCAGCGAGCAGGTGAGGAAGTCCGGTGCGGACCGCGGGTACGTGATAGTGCAGGACACCCGCACCGGCGAGATCCTGGCGATGGCCAACGCGCCGGGCTTCGACCCCAACGACCTCTCCAAGGCGAACCCGAACGCCCTGCACAACTGGGCCGTCGAGGACGCCTACGAGCCCGGCTCCACCGCCAAGATCATGTCGATGGCGGCCGTACTCCAGGAGAACGTCGCCACCCCGCTGACGCATGTCGTCGTGCCGAACCGGCTGCACCGCGGCGACCGGCTCTTCAAGGACGACATCGACCACGACACCTGGAACCTCACGCTCAACGGCGTGCTCGCCAAGTCCAGCAACATCGGCACCATCCTGGCCACCGGCCAGCTGGGCAGGACGCAGGCGCAGGCCAACGACGTCCTCTACTCGTATCTGCGGAAGTTCGGCATCGGCAGCTACACCGGACTCGGCCTGCCCGGCGAGACCAAGGGCATCCTCGCCCCGCCCGCCAAGTGGTCGACGTCGCAGCAGTACACGATTCCTTTCGGCCAGGGCTTCTCCATCAACGCGCTGCAGGCGGCGTCCGTCTACTCGACCATCGCCAACGGCGGCATCCGCATCCAGCCCACGCTGGTGCGCGGCACCAAGGGACCCGACGGGCGCTTCACCCCGACCCCGAAGCCCGAGAAGACACGGGTCGTCAGCGCGAAGACGGCGAGGACCCTCGCCCAGATGCTGGAGTCGGTCGTCGACGACCGGGAGGGAACCGGCAACAAGGCCCGTATCCCCGGCTACCGGGTCGCGGGCAAGACGGGTACGGCCAACCGCGTGGATCCGGCCACCGGCCAGTACCGCGGCTACACCTCCTCGTTCGCCGGATTCGCACCTGCGGACAACCCCCGCATCACCGTGTACTGCGCCATCCAGAACGCCACGAGCGGAAGTTACTTCGGCGGCCAGATCTGCGGACCCATCTACAAGGAGGTGATGGAGTTCGCACTGAAGACCCTCCAGGTCCCGCCCACGGGTGCGCAGGCCGCGAACCTGCCCGTCACCTTCTGATCAGCGCAACCAGCCAGGAACGCTCCGTGACCATGATCACTCCCGACTCCGGCAAGCCGGGCACCCCCGCCCCCTCGCTTCGCTCCCAAGCGGGTGCGCCCGGTACGCTCACCGCCGTGCCACACGCTGATCAGTCCCAAACCACCCAGAAGGGCGCATCCGTGACATACCCGGGGCCGCCCAGGCCGGTGCAGGTCTCCGCCACACCCCTCGCGGAACTCGCCGATCAGCTGGGTGCCATCGCGCCGGAGAGCGCCGCCGAGGTCACGGGCATCACCCATGACTCGCGCGCCGTCCGCCCCGGCGACCTGTACGCCGCCCTGCCGGGTGCCCGTCTGCACGGCGCCGACTTCGTCACCCAGGCCGCCGGCCTCGGCGCGGTCGCCGTGCTGACCGACCCGACCGGCGCCGAGCGCGCCGCCGCGACCGGTCTGCCGGTCCTGGTCGTCGACGACCCGCGCGGGCGGATGGGCGAGCTGGCGGCCACGATCTACGGCCACCCGGGCCGCGATCTGCTCCAGATCGGCATCACCGGCACCTCCGGCAAGACCACCACCGCCTACCTGGTCGAGGGCGGCCTGAAGACCAAGAGCAACACCGGTCTGATCGGCACGGTCGAGATGCGCATCGGCGACGAGCGCATCAAGTCCGAGCGCACCACCCCCGAAGCCACCGACCTGCAGGCCCTGTTCGCCGTCATGCGCGAACGCGGGGTCGAGGCGGTCGCCATGGAGGTCTCCAGCCATGCGCTGGTCCTCGGCCGGGTCGACGGCTGCGTCTTCGACATCGGCGTCTTCACCAACCTCAGCCCGGAACACATGGAGTTCCACTCCGACATGGAGGACTACTTCCGGGCCAAGGCACAGCTGTTCACGCCGGAACGCAGCAAGCTGGGCGTCGTCAACTTCGACGACGAGTACGGCCGCAGGCTGATCGACGAGGCCGGCGTCCCGGTCGTGACCTACTCGGCCGAGGGCCATCCCGACGCCGACTGGCGCGCCGAGGACGTCCAAGTCGGCCCGCTGGACTCGACGTTCACCGTGATCGGCCCCGAGGGCGAGCGGATCGAGGCGAAGGCGCCGCTGCCGGGCGGCTTCAACGTGGCCAACACCCTCGCCGCGATCGTCGCCCTGGCCGCGGCGGGCCTCGACCCGCAGACCGCCGCCGACGGCATCGCCGCCGTGCCGGGCGTGCCGGGCCGCCTGGAGCGCGTGGACGCCGGACAGCCCTATCTCGCCGTCGTCGACTACGCCCACAAGACCGACGCCGTCGAATCGGTCCTGCGCGCCCTGCGCAAGGTCACCGAGGGCAGGCTGCACGTCGTGCTCGGCTGCGGCGGCGACCGGGACAGGACCAAGCGGGCGCCGATGGGCGCCGCCGTCGCCCGCCTCGCCGACACCGCCGTACTGACCTCCGACAACCCCCGCTCCGAGGACCCCCTCGCCATCCTTGCAACCATGCTCGAGGGCGCGGCGTCCGTACCAGCACACGAACGCGGCGAGGTCCAGGTCTTCGAGGACCGGGCCGCCGCGATCGCCGCAGCCGTCGCCCGAGCACGGCCCGGAGACACCGTGCTGGTCGCGGGCAAGGGCCACGAGCAGGGCCAGGACATCGCCGGGGTGGTCCGTCCCTTCGACGACCGCCAGGTGCTTCGAGAAGCCATCCAGAAGACCCAGGGATGAACTTGTGATCGCCCTCTCTCTCGCCGAGATCGCAGAAGTCGTCGGCGGGCAGACGCACGACATACCGGATCCGTCCGTCCAGGTCACGGCTCCGGTCGTCCGGGACTCCCGCGAGGTACAGCCCGGCAGCCTCTTCGCCGCCTTCGTCGGCGAACGGGTCGACGGCCACGACTTCGCAGCCCAGGTCGTCGAGGCGGGCGCGGTCGCCGTACTGGCGTCGCGCCCCGTCGGCGTGCCCGCGATCGTCGTCGAGGACGTCCAGAGCGCCCTCGGAGCCCTCGCCCGCCATGTCGTACGACGCCTCGGCGCGACCCTCGTGGCCCTCACCGGCTCCGCGGGCAAGACCAGCACCAAGGACCTGATCGCCCAGGTCCTGCAGCGCAAGGCGCCGACGGTGTTCACGCCCGGCTCGCTCAACAACGAGATCGGGCTGCCCCTCACCGCCCTGTCCGCCACCGAGGAGACCAGGTTCCTCGTCCTGGAGATGGGCGCCCGCGGCATCGGCCACATCCGCTACCTCACCGGTCTGACGCCCCCGAAGATCGGCCTCGTCCTCAACGTCGGCACCGCCCACATCGGCGAGTTCGGCGGCCGCGAGCAGATCGCGCAGGCCAAGGGCGAACTGGTGGAGTCCCTGCCGTCATCAGAAGACGGCGGAGCCGCGATCCTCAACGCTGACGACCCCCTCGTACGGGCCATGGCGTCCCGTACCAAGGCGAAGGTGCTGCTCTTCGGGGAGGCCGACGAAGCGGACGTACGCGCCGAGAACGTGCGACTCACGGACAGTGGACAGCCTGCCTTCACGCTCCACACACCCTCCGGTGCAAGCGATGTGACCATGCGCCTGTACGGTGAGCACCACGTGTCGAACGCGCTCGCCGCGGCCGCCGTCGCCCATGAGCTGGGCATGTCCGCGGAAGAGATCGCCACCGCGCTCTCCGAGGCGGGCTCCCTCTCCCGCTGGCGCATGGAGGTCACCGAGCGACCGGACGGCGTGACCATCGTCAACGACGCCTACAACGCGAACCCCGAGTCCATGCGAGCCGCCCTGCGCGCGCTCGCGGCCATGGGCAACGGGCGGCGGACCTGGGCGGTGCTCGGCAAGATGGCCGAGCTCGGGGACGAGGCGCTCGCCGAGCACGACGCGGTCGGACGGCTCGCCGTCCGGCTCAATGTCGGCAAGCTCGTCGCGGTCGGGGGCAGGGAAGCGTCCTGGCTGCAACTGGGCGCATATAACGAGGGTTCGTGGGGTGAGGAGTCGGTGCACGTGTCCGACGCACAGGCGGCGGTCGACCTGTTGCGCAGCGAGTTGCGCCCGGGAGACGTCGTACTCGTGAAGGCGTCCCGTTCGGTCGGCCTCGAGAGCGTCGCCCAGGCGCTGCTCGAGACCGGTGCCGAGGGTGAGGTTGCCGCCCGATGATGAAGCAGATCCTGTTCTCGGGAGTCATCGGCCTCTTCCTGACGCTGGTCGGCACCCCGCTGCTGATCAAGCTGCTGGCCCGCAAGGGCTACGGCCAGTACATCCGGGACGACGGCCCGCGCGAGCACGCCAGCAAGCGCGGTACGCCGACCATGGGCGGCATCGCCTTCATCCTCGCGACGGTGGCCGCGTACTTCCTCTCCAAGGTCATCACCGGCTACGCCCCGAGCTACTCGGGTCTGCTGGTGCTCGGCCTGATGTGCGGCATGGGCCTGGTCGGCTTCCTCGACGACTACATCAAGATCGTCAAGCGGCGCTCGCTGGGCCTCCGGGCCAAGGCGAAGATGGCCGGCCAGCTGATCGTCGGCATCAGCTTCGCGGTGCTCGCCCTCCAGTTCCAGGACGCCCGCGGCAACGCCCCGGCCTCCACGAAGCTGTCGTTCATCACGGACTTCGGCTGGTCGATCGGCCCGGTGCTGTTCGTGGTCTGGGCGCTGTTCATGATCCTCGCGATGTCGAACGGCGTGAACCTGACGGACGGTCTGGACGGTCTGGCGACCGGCGCCTCCGTCCTCGTCTTCGGCGCCTACACCTTCATCGGCGTCTGGCAGTTCCAGGAGTCCTGCGCCAACGCGCAGACCCTGACCAACCCCAGCGCCTGCTACGAGGTGCGCGACCCGCTCGACCTCGCGGTCATCGCCTCCGCGCTGATGGGCGCCTGCCTCGGCTTCCTGTGGTGGAACACCTCGCCGGCCAAGATCTTCATGGGCGACACCGGTTCGCTCGCGCTCGGCGGTGTCCTCACGGGCCTGGCCATCCTCTCCCGCACGGAGCTGCTGGTGGCCATCATGGGCGGCCTGTTCGTCCTCATCACCATGTCGGTGGTCATCCAGGTCGGCTCCTTCCGCCTCACCGGCAGGCGCGTCTTCCGGATGGCGCCACTCCAGCACCACTTCGAACTCAAGGGCTGGTCCGAGGTCCTTGTGGTGGTCCGCTTCTGGATCATCCAGGGCATCTGTGTGATCGTCGGACTGGGCCTCTTCTACGCGGGATGGGCAGCGGACAAGTGACCGACTGGCAGGGCAAGCACGTCACCGTCGCCGGGCTCGGCGTCTCCGGAATCCCGGCGGCCAAGGTGCTGCACGCGCGCGGGGCTCTCGTCACGGTCGTCAACGACGGCGACGACGCACGCGCGCGTGAGCAGGCCGCCGAGCTGGAGGCACTCGGGATCACCGTGCGCCTGGGCGACGGCGCCACCCTGCCGGAGGGCACCGAGCTGATCGTCACCGCGCCGGGCTGGAAGCCGGACAAGCCGCTGTTCGTCGCGGCCCGCGAGGCCGGCGTCGACATCTGGGGCGACGTCGAACTCGCCTGGCGCCTGCGGGGCCCCGACGCGGCCCCCTGGCTCGCCGTCACCGGCACCAACGGAAAGACCACCACCGTCCAGATGCTGGCGTCGATCCTGAAGGCCGCGGGTCTGCGCACGGCAGCCGTCGGCAACATCGGCGTCTCGCTGCTGGACGTCGTACTCGGCGAGGAGGACCACGACGTCCTGGCCGTGGAGTTGTCGAGTTACCAGCTCCACTGGGCGCCCTCCCTGCGGGCACACTCGGCGGCGGTGCTCAACCTCGCCCCCGACCACCTCGACTGGCACGGCTCCATGGAGGCGTACGCGCGCGACAAGGGCCGTATCTACGAGGGCAATCGCGTCGCCTGCGTCTACAACGTCGCCGACAAGGCCACCGAGGACCTGGTGCGCGAGGCCGACGTCGAGGAGGGCTGCCGGGCCATCGGCTTCACCCTCGGCACCCCGGGTCCCTCCCAACTCGGCGTGGTGGACGGCATCCTGGTCGACCGCGCCTTCGTGGAGAACCGGCAGAAGAACGCCCAGGAGCTCGCCGAGGTCTCCGACGTCAACCCGCCGGCCCCGCACAACATCGCCAACGCCCTTGCGGCAGCGGCCCTCGCGCGCGCCTTCGGGGTGCCCGCCGCGGCCGTACGCGACGGGCTGAGGAACTTCACCCCGGACGCGCACCGCATCGCGCATGTGGCCGACGTCGACGGGGTCGCGTACATCGACGACTCCAAGGCCACCAACACGCATGCGGCCGAGGCCTCGTTGGCGGCGTACGAGTCCATCGTGTGGATCGCGGGCGGGCTCGCCAAGGGCGCGACCTTCGACGAACTGGTCGCCAAGTCGGCAAAGCGACTTCGCGGAGTCGTGCTCATCGGCAAGGACCGCGCCCTCATCCGTGAAGCCCTGGCGCGACACGCGCCCGAAGTACCCGTCGTCGACCTCGACCGGACCGACACTGGGGCGATGCTCGCGGCTGTCCAGGAGGCCCAGCGGCTCGCGGCCGCAGGCGACACGGTGCTGCTGGCCCCGGCCTGCGCCTCGATGGACATGTTCGCCAACTACAACAAGCGCGGTGACGCGTTCGCAGAAGCGGTCCGCGAACTCGGCGCCTGACCCGGCCGCCTGCAGCCGGGCGACCTTGGGAGGGACGCGTGGGATCGTCGAGGGCCAGGTCCTTTCGTTTGGACCAGGGCGGCTGCAGGGAACTGCGCTGTGCAGCCGCCCCCAGCCGGGTCATGGGGAGCGTGCGGCTCCCGGGCGGCGGAGCCGTGTCGATAAGCCGCGGCCGCGACGGGCGCGGATCGCCACGGACCGAGCTCGGCACCGGGCCGATCCACCGCACGGGCCCTACGGACAGCGGAGGCCCCGATGCCCGGTAGCCGGACCGGGCGTCCGCCCGTGCAGGGGGCCGTCAGACGGCCCGCCGCAGCCGGGCCGGTCCGCGAGAACCCGCTGCGCCGCTTCTACCTCAACGCCAAGCGCGCCTGGGACCGGCCGCTGACCGCCTACTACCTGATCATGGGCGGGAGCCTGCTGATCACCGTGCTCGGTCTGGTGATGGTCTACTCGGCCTCCCAGATCACGGCGCTGCAGATGTCCCTGCCGGGCTCGTACTTCTTCCGCAAGCAGCTCCTCGCCGCCGTCATCGGCGGTGTCCTGCTGCTGATCGCCTCGCTCATGCCGGTGAAGCTGCACCGGGCGCTCGCCTACCCGATTCTCGCGGGTGCGGTCTTCCTGATGGCCCTGGTGCAGGTGCCGGGGATAGGGATGTCGGTCAACGGCAACCAGAACTGGATCTCGCTCGGCGGCTCCTTCCAGATCCAGCCCAGCGAGTTCGGCAAGCTGGCGCTGGTGCTCTGGGGTGCGGACCTGCTGGCCCGCAAGCAGGACAAGAAGCTCCTCAACCAGTGGAAGCACATGCTGGTGCCGCTCGTTCCGGTCGCCTTCATGCTGCTCGGGCTGATCATGCTCGGCGGCGACATGGGCACGGCGATCATCCTGACGGCCATCCTCTTCGGCCTGCTGTGGCTGGCCGGTGCGCCCACCCGGCTGTTCGTCGGTGTGCTGTCGGTTGCGGCCGCGATCGGTGTGATCCTCATCAAGACCAGCCCCAACCGCATGGCCCGGCTCGCCTGCATCGGCGCCACCGAGCCGAAGTCCGGGGTCGCCGACTGCTGGCAGGCCGTGCATGGCATCTACGCCCTCGCCTCCGGCGGAATCTTCGGATCCGGGCTCGGTGCGAGTGTGGAAAAATGGGGGCAACTCCCGGAAGCGCACACGGACTTCATCTTCGCCGTCACCGGTGAGGAACTGGGCCTGGCGGGGACGCTGTCGGTGCTCGCCCTCTTCGCGGCTCTAGGCTATGCGGGTATCCGCGTGGCCGGACGTACGGAGGACCCCTTCGTCAGGTATGCCGCGGGAGGCGTGACCACCTGGATCACGGCCCAGGCCGTGATCAACATCGGTGCGGTACTCGGCCTGTTGCCGATCGCCGGAGTCCCCCTCCCGCTGTTCTCCTACGGAGGATCCGCCCTGCTGCCGACCATGTTCGCCATCGGGCTGATGATCGCGTTCGCGCGTGACGAGCCCGCTGCGCGGGCGGCGCTTTCCATGCGGCAACCCCGCTTTGGTAGAAAGCGTGCGGGAGGCGCCGTGCGGGACCGGGGGCCTCGGAGATGGAACACGATGAGACGGCGTGCCTCGGCGGCGCGCTCGTCCGGAGAGCGGTGAATTTCGGTGCATGTCGTACTCGCCGGTGGGGGGACCGCCGGCCACATCGAGCCCGCGCTCGCCCTCGCGGACGCCCTGCGCAGGCAGGACCCGACCGTGGGGATCACAGCCCTGGGCACGGAGCGGGGCCTTGAGACCACGCTCGTCCCGCAGCGGGGCTACGAGCTCGCGCTGATCCCGGCGGTACCGCTGCCGCGCAAGCCCACCCCCGAGCTGATCACCGTCCCGGGCCGGCTGCGCGGCACGATCAAGGCGACCGAGCAGATCCTGGAGCGCACCAAGGCGGACGCCGTCGTCGGCTTCGGCGGCTATGTCGCGCTGCCCGGCTACCTCGCCGCCAAGCGCCTCGGCGTGCCCATCGTGATCCACGAGGCCAACGCCCGCCCCGGCCTCGCCAACAAGATCGGCTCGCGCTACGCCGCCAGGGTCGCCGTCTCCACCCCGGACAGCAAGCTGCGCGACGCCCGCTACATCGGCATCCCGCTGCGCCGCACCATCGCCACCCTCGACCGGGCCGCCGCCCGCCCCGAGGCCCGCGCGGCCTTCGGCCTCGACCCCAACCTGCCCACGCTGCTGGTCTCCGGCGGCTCGCAGGGCGCCCGCCGCCTCAACGAGGTCGTCCAGCAGGTCGCGCCCTGGCTGCAGCAGGCCGGTATCCAGATTCTGCACGCGGTCGGCCCGAAGAACGAACTGCCGCAGGTGCAGCAGATGCCGGGAATGCCACCCTATGTCCCGGTAAGTTACCTGGACCGGATGGACCTCGCGTACGCCGCGGCCGACATGATGCTCTGCCGCGCGGGCGCGATGACCGTCGCCGAACTCTCCGCCGTCGGACTGCCGGCCGCCTATGTACCGCTGCCCATCGGCAACGGCGAACAGCGGCTGAACGCCCAGCCGGTGGTCAAGGCCGGCGGCGGGCTGCTGGTCGACGACGCGGAACTGACACCGGACTGGGTCCGGGCCAACGTCCTGCCCGTGCTCGCCGACCCGCACCGGCTGTACGAGATGTCCCGCGCCGCCGCCGAGTTCGGTCGCCGGGACGCCGACGACCTGCTCGTCGGCATGGTGTACGAGGCGATCGCCGCCAACCGTGCACACCACTAGGCACGTGTGACGAAAGGCAGGAAGCGTGGCCGGACCGACGACCGCCGAGCGCGGTGAACGCCAGCAGGAGTCGTCCGGCCCGCCTCCGGCGCGGAGGTTGAGGCTGCGCCGCCTTCGTACGATCATCATTCTTGCCGTGCTGCTCGTCCTGCTCGGGGCGGGCACGGTCTGGCTGTTGTACGGCTCGCATTGGGTGCGCGTGGAGCGCGTATCGATCTCCGGGACCCGGGTGTTGACGCCCGCGCAGGTGCGCGAGGCCGCCCAGGTTCCGGTCGGGGCGCCGATGATTTCCGTCGACACGGATGCGATTGAGGCGCGACTGCGGCGGAAACTGCCCCGAATTGACACGGTTGACGTGGTCCGTTCCTGGCCCCACGGAATCGGGCTGAAAGTGAGCGAGCGTACTCCGGTTCTCATTGTGCAAAAGGGTGGAAAGTTCGTCGAAGTGGACCGCAAGGGTGTCCGTTTCGCCACGGTTTCAGAAGCCCCGAAAGGCATTCCGGCACTGGAATTGAACACCTCCTCCTCCCGGTCCTCCGCCGCGAGCCTGCGGCGCTTCGGCGAGGACCGCTTGGTGGCGGAGGCGGCGCTCGTCGCCCGCGCCGTTCCGGCCGCCGTCGCGCGCGTCACCGAGGCCGTCAAGGTCCGTTCGTACGACGACATCTCACTGGAGTTGAGCGACGGCCGGAGCGTCCTGTGGGGGAGCAGCGAGAAGGGTGCCGCGAAGGCCCGTACGCTCACCGCACTCATGAAAGCGGCGCCGGATGCGCGGCACTTCGACGTCTCGGTTCCCACCGCCCCTGCGTCATCGGGGAGTTGACGCACATCCGCGCAGGCCAGCACCCTGGTTGGGCAGCGCTATGGCTGATCACATAGGGTGAAAAGAAAAACGGGAGGTTCGGCGTGTTCGTTGAACGTGCGCCACTTGTCGACTTAGTGTCCTGTTCGGAAGACTCCAGCAAACAGTCACACTGGTAACCCTAAACTTCAACGTTAGGGTTCGGGTCGGCGTAACGGACCGTCCCATTCGGCATCAGTCGTCGGATCGCACTCACCCGCGAAGCGGCGACACGTAACTCGAGGCGAGAGGCCTTCGACGTGGCAGCACCGCAGAACTACCTCGCAGTCATCAAAGTCATCGGTGTCGGCGGCGGTGGTGTCAATGCCATCAACCGGATGATCGAGGTCGGTCTCAAGGGCGTCGAGTTCATCGCCATCAACACCGACGCGCAGGCGCTGTTGATGAGCGACGCCGACGTCAAGCTCGACGTCGGCCGCGAACTCACCCGCGGACTCGGCGCCGGAGCCAACCCGGCCGTCGGCCGCAAGGCCGCCGAGGATCACCGCGAGGAGATCGAAGAGGTCCTCAAGGGGGCCGACATGGTCTTCGTGACGGCCGGTGAAGGCGGCGGCACCGGCACCGGCGGCGCGCCCGTCGTGGCCAACATCGCCCGGTCCCTGGGCGCCCTCACCATCGGCGTGGTCACGCGCCCGTTCACCTTCGAGGGACGGCGCCGCGCCAACCAGGCCGAGGACGGCATCGCCGAACTCCGCGAAGAGGTCGACACCCTCATCGTCATCCCGAACGACCGGCTGCTGTCCATCTCGGACCGCCAGGTCTCGGTGCTCGACGCCTTCAAGTCGGCCGACCAGGTCCTGCTCTCCGGTGTGCAGGGCATCACCGACCTGATCACCACCCCCGGTCTGATCAACCTCGACTTCGCCGACGTCAAGTCCGTGATGTCCGAGGCCGGTTCCGCCCTCATGGGCATCGGCTCGGCCCGCGGCGACGACCGCGCGGTGGCCGCCGCCGAGATGGCGATCTCCTCGCCGCTGCTGGAGGCCTCCATCGACGGTGCCCGCGGGGTGCTGCTCTCCATCTCCGGCGGCTCCGACCTCGGCCTGTTCGAGATCAACGAGGCGGCCCAGCTGGTCAGCGAGGCCGCCCACCCCGAGGCCAACATCATCTTCGGCGCGGTCATCGACGACGCCCTCGGCGACGAGGTGCGGGTCACCGTCATCGCCGCCGGCTTCGACGGCGGCCAGCCGCCGGCCCGCCGCGAGACGGTCATGGGCTCGTCCTCGTCCTCGGCCCGCCGCGACGAACCCACTCCGGTACGGCAGCCCGAGAGCCGCCCGTCCTTCGGCTCGCTCGGCAGCGTCACGCCGAAGGAGGACCCGGAGCCCGCTCCGGAGCCGGCGAGCGACATCACGGCCGCCCCGCCGGTCCCGCCGTCGCGGACCTACGCGGACAGCGCGGCCGAGGAACTGGACGTGCCGGACTTCCTGAAGTGATAGGACAGCGCTCCGAAACGAGCACCGTGAACGGCGCGCACTTCGCCTTCACCGACCGGTGGGGCGGGGTGAGCGCCGTTCCGTACGAGGAGCTCAACCTCGGCGGAGCCGTCGGCGACGACCCCGGTGCCGTACGGACCAACCGCGAACTGGCCGCCAAGTCCCTTGGTCTGGAGCCGGCCCGGGTGGTCTGGATGAACCAGGTGCACGGCGCGGAGGTGGCGGTGGTCGACACCCCGTGGGGTGATCGTCCGGTGCCCGAGGTCGACGCCGTCGTCACGAAGCAGCGTGGTCTCGCCCTCGCCGTCCTCACCGCCGACTGCACGCCCGTTCTGCTCGCCGACCCGGTCGCCGGCATCGTCGCCGCGGCGCACGCGGGGCGGCCCGGGATGGTTGCCGGGGTCGTCCCGGCCGCCGTACGGGCCATGACCGAACTCGGCGCCGAGCCGGGCCGGATCGTCGCCCGCACCGGACCCGCCGTCTGCGGCCGCTGCTACGAGGTGCCGGAGGCGATGCGCTCCGAGGTGGCCGCCGTCGAACCGGCGGCGTACTCCGAGACGAGTTGGGGCACGCCGGCGGTGGATGTGACCGCCGGGGTGCATGCGCAGCTCGAACGGCTCGGGGTGCACGACCGGGAGCAGTCGCCGGTGTGCACCATCGAGTCGGCCGACCACTTCTCGTACCGCCGCGATCGAACCACGGGGCGACTCGCGGGATATGTCTGGCTGGACTGAGGGGCATGAGGGACCGTAAGGACGAACTCGCCGAAAACCTGGCGAAGGTGGAGCGTCGTATCGCCGCCGCCTGCACGGCCGCCGGACGCAAGCGCGAGGAGGTGACCCTGATCGTGGTCACCAAGACGTATCCGGCGAGCGATGTGCGGATTCTCTCGGAGCTCGGTGTGCGGCACGTGGCCGAGAACCGCGACCAGGATGCGGCACCCAAGGCCGCGGCCTGCTCGGATCTGCCCTTGACTTGGCATTTTGTGGGTCAATTGCAGACCAACAAGGTGCGATCTGTGGTCGGTTATGCCGGTTTGGTGCAGTCCGTCGACCGGGCCCGGCTCGTCACGGCGCTCTCCAAGGAGGCGGTGCGGCAGGAGCGCGAACTCGGCTGTCTGGTCCAGGTCGCGCTCGACGCGGACGAAAGCGGACGCGGGGAGCGCGGGGGTGTCGGGCCCGGCGGAGTCGAGGAGTTGGCCGAGCTGATCGCCGGGGCGCCGGGTCTGCGGCTGGACGGTCTGATGACCGTCGCGCCGCTCACCGGCCCCTACGCAGGGCGCGAACTCGCCGCGTTCGAGCGGTTGATGGATTTGTCGACGGACCTGCGCCGAGCTCATCCGGCTGCGAACATGGTCTCGGCAGGAATGAGTGCGGACCTCGAACAGGCCGTGGCCGCCGGAGCGACACATGTACGCGTCGGTACCGCGGTACTCGGAGTCCGCCCCAGGCTCGGGTAACGTCGCCAGGAAGTCGGACCACAGCAGAAAATATGGTCAGTGCCACCGAAGGCGGGCGCAACGACCTCGTGGATCGCGGGCACTTGGCAGTCGTCAGCCGATCCACCACAGAGCGGAGGACTCAGAGCATGGCCGGCGCGATGCGCAAGATGGCGGTCTACCTCGGCCTCGTGGAGGACGATGGGTACGACGGCCGGGGATTCGACCCCGATGACGACTTCGAGCCCGAACTGGACCCCGAACCCGAACGGGACCACCGGAGGCACGAGCCGTCCCACCAGTCCCACGTAGCACATCAGTCCCAAAGGGATGAAGAGGTGCGAATCGTACAACCGCCCGCCGCGCGCGAGCCGGTCGCACGTTCCGCTTCGCTCCCCGCGGAATCGGGCCGTCCGGCGCGCATCGCGCCCGTGGCGTCCATCACACAAGAACGCGCAAGTCTGGAGAAGAACGCACCGGTGATCATGCCCAAGGTCGTGTCGGAACGAGAGCCTTACCGGATCACCACGCTTCACCCGCGGACCTACAACGAGGCCCGTACCATCGGGGAACACTTCCGTGAGGGCACCCCGGTGATCATGAATCTGACTGAGATGGATGACACAGACGCGAAGCGACTTGTCGACTTTGCGGCCGGTTTGGTGTTTGGTCTTCACGGCAGCATCGAGCGGGTGACCCAGAAGGTGTTCCTGTTGTCTCCTGCTAACGTCGATGTCACGGCGGAGGACAAGGCCCGCATCGCAGAGGGCGGGTTCTTCAACCAGAGCTGAGACGCACGACCGGAAAAGCAGTACAAAGTAGTACCCAGCAGCACGGAAACAGGGGAGAGGTAAGCACCAGCAATGAGCGTGGTCCTGGATGTCATCTACATCGCGCTGATGTGCTTCCTCATCGTGCTCATCTTCCGGTTGGTCATGGACTACGTCTTCCAGTTCGCCCGCTCATGGCAACCCGGCAAGGCGATGGTGGTCGTTCTGGAGGCCACCTACACTGTCACCGATCCACCGCTCAAGCTTCTGCGGCGGTTCATCCCGCCGCTGCGTCTCGGGGGCGTGGCGCTCGACCTGTCCTTCTTCGTACTGATGATCATCGTCTACATCCTGATCTCGATCGTGAGCCGGCTGTGATGAGCGATGTGACCTACCGTCTTGCCGAATGCCGACGACTACGTTGAGGTGAAGAGATGCCGTTGACCCCCGAGGACGTGCGGAACAAGCAGTTCACGACCGTCCGCCTCCGAGAAGGCTATGACGAGGACGAGGTCGATGCCTTCCTCGATGAGGTCGAAGCCGAACTGACCCGCCTGCTCCGCGAGAACGAGGACCTGCGGGCCAAACTGGCCGCGGCCACGCGTGCTGCTGCTCAGAACCAGCAGAACATGCGCAAGCCCCCGGAGGGTCCCGGCGGTCCCGGTCCGCAGGATCAGCAGCAGGGCATGCCTCCGCAGGGGATGCGCGGTCCGGGTGCTCCCGTACCCGCCGGCATATCGGGCCCGCCGCAGCAGCAGATGGGTGGCCCCATGGGTGGTCCGCCCCAGCTGCCGAGCGGTGCCCCGCAGCTGCCCGCCGGTCCCGGCGGTCAGGGTGGTCCCGGCCCGATGGGTCAGGGGCCGATGGGCCAGGGCCCCATGGGTCAGGGTCCGATGGGCGGCCAGCCCCCCATGCAGCAGCAGATGGGTGGTCCGATGGGCGGCCCCATGGGCGGTCCGATGGGCGGCCCCGGTCAGGGCCCCGGTGGCGACAGCGCCGCCCGTGTCCTCTCGCTGGCCCAGCAGACCGCCGACCAGGCGATCGCCGAGGCCCGCTCCGAAGCCAACAAGATCGTCGGCGAGGCCCGCAGCCGCGCCGAGGGCCTCGAGCGTGACGCCCGTGCCAAGGCCGACGCGCTGGAGCGGGACGCGCAGGAGAAGCACCGCGTCGCGATGGGCTCCCTGGAGTCCGCCCGCGCCACGCTGGAGCGCAAGGTCGAGGACCTGCGCGGCTTCGAGCGCGAGTACCGTACGCGCCTGAAGTCGTACCTCGAGTCCCAGCTGCGTCAGCTGGAGACCCAGGCCGACGACTCGCTGGCCCCGCCGCGTACCCCGGCGACCGCGTCGCTTCCGCCGTCCCCGGCGCCTTCCATGGCACCGGCCGGCGCGAGCGCCCCGTCGTACGGCGGCAACCCGACCATGGGTGGCGCCCCGTCTCCCGCTGCTCCGTCCTACGGCGGCCAGCAGCAGATGTCCCCGGCGATGACCCAGCCGATGGCACCGGTGCGGCCGCAGGGCCCGTCGCCGATGGGTCAGGCTCCCTCGCCCATGCGCGGGTTCCTGATCGACGAGGACGACAACTGACGGCCGCCACGGCCATTAGTACGCCGTAGGCGTCGGCAGCGTTCAACAGGGCGGGGCCCCCGGAAAATCCGGGGGCCCCGCCCTGTTGCATGGGGTAGCGTTCTCGCCGCACTGGGGTGCGTAGCGCAGTGGGTTGTCGCGCCGCTATGGCATATCGGAGGACGCCGGTTCGAATCCGGCCCGCCCCAGTACGTCAGCCGTACGTGCGCACGCAACGTCGAAGGCCCGGTTCCGCCAAGATCTTTGGCGGAACCGGGCCTTCGTACGTCGCGTTACGCCTTGCGCAGGCGGAACGTGAGCGACAGGCCCTCGTCGGTGAACGCCTCGCCGTAGGAGTCGTCCGCCTCGCCCTGGCCGAAGTCCGTCGCCAGCACCTCGTCGGCGATCAGGGTCGCGTGCTCGGTGAGGGCCGCGACGACCGCCGGGTCCGTGGACGTCCAGCGCAGGGCGATACGGTCGGCCACGTCGAGGCCGCTGTTCTTGCGGGCCTCCTGGATCAGGCGGATCGCGTCACGGGCGAGGCCCGCCTGCCGCAGCTCCTCGGTGATCTCCAGGTCGAGGGCGACCGTGGCACCCGAGTCGGAGGCCACCGACCAGCCCTCGCGCGGCGTCTCCGTGATGATCACCTCGTCCGGGGCGAGGGTGATCGTCTCACCGTCGACCTGGACCGACGCCGTGCCCTCGCGCAGGGCCAGGGACAGCGCGGCCGCGTCCGCGTTCGCGACGGCCTTGGCCACCTCCTGGACGCGCTTGCCGAAGCGCTTGCCCAGGGCGCGGAAATTGGCCTTCGCGGTCGTGTCGACCAGGCTGCCGCCGACCTCGCTGAGCGACGCCAGGGATGTGACGTTCAACTCCTCCGTGATCTGCGTGTGCAGCTCCCGGTCCAGGGCGTCGAAGCCGGTCGCGGCGATGAGCGCACGGGACAGCGGCTGGCGGGTCTTGACGCCCGACTCCGCGCGCGTGGCCCGGCCGAGCTCGACGAGCCGGCGCACCAGCACCATCTGCTTCGACAGCTCCGGGTCGATGGTGGAGAGGTCGGCCTCGGGCCAGGAGGCCAGGTGCACCGACTCCGGGGCGCCCGGGGTGACCGGCACGATCAGGTCCTGCCAGACCCGCTCGGTGATGAACGGGGTCAGCGGGGCCATCAGCTTGGTGACCGTCTCCACGACCTCGTGCAGGGTGCGCAGCGCCGCCTTGTCGCCCTGCCAGAAGCGGCGGCGCGAGCGGCGGACGTACCAGTTGGAGAGGTCGTCGACGAACGCCGACAGGAGCTTGCCGGCGCGCTGGGTGTCGTACGCCTCCAGGGCCTGGGTCACCTGGTCGGTCAGCGCGTGGAGTTCGGACAGCAGCCAGCGGTCCAGGACCGGGCGGTCGGCCGGAGCCGGATCGGCCTCGCTGGGCGCCCAGTTGGAGGTGCGGGCGTACAGGGCCTGGAAGGCGACCGTGTTCCAGTACGTCAGGAGCGTCTTGCGGACGACCTCCTGGATGGTGCCGTGGCCCACGCGGCGTGCCGCCCACGGGGAGCCGCCGGCCGCCATGAACCAGCGCACCGCGTCGGCGCCGTGCTGGTCCATCAGCGGGATCGGCTGCAGGATGTTGCCCAGGTGCTTGGACATCTTGCGGCCGTCCTCGGCGAGGATGTGGCCGAGGCACACCACGTTCTCGTAACTGGACTTGTCGAAGACCAGCGTGCCGACCGCCATCAGCGTGTAGAACCAGCCGCGGGTCTGGTCGATGGCCTCGGAGATGAACTGCGCCGGGTAGCGGCTCTCGAACAGCTCCTTGTTCTTGTACGGGTAGCCCCACTGCGCGAACGGCATCGAACCCGAGTCGTACCAGGCGTCGATGACCTCCGGCACGCGCGTGGCCGTCTTCTGGCACTTGGGGCAGGCGAAGGTGACGTCGTCGATGTACGGGCGGTGCGGGTCCAGTTCGGACTGGTCGGTGCCCGTCAGCTCGGTGAGCTCCGCGCGGGAGCCGACCACGGTGAGGTGGTCGTCCTCGCAGCGCCAGATGGGCAGCGGGGTGCCCCAGTAGCGGTTGCGGGACAGCGCCCAGTCGATGTTGTTGTTCAGCCAGTCGCCGTACCGGCCGTGCTTGACCGTGTCGGGGAACCAGTTGGTGTTCTCGTTCTCCTGCAGCAGACGGTCCTTGACGGCCGTGGTGCGGATGTACCAGGACGGCTGCGCGTAGTAGAGGAGCGCGGTGTGGCAGCGCCAGCAGTGCGGGTAGCTGTGCTCGTACGGGATGTGCTTGAAGAGGAGGCCGCGCTGCTGGAGGTCCTCGGTGAGCTGTTCGTCCGCCTTCTTGAAGAAGACGCCGCCGACCAGGGGGACGTTCTCCTCGAAGGTGCCGTCGGGGCGGACGGGGTTCACCACGGGCAGGTCGTACGCGCGGCAGACCTTGAGGTCGTCCTCACCGAAGGCGGGGGACTGGTGGACCAGACCCGTACCGTCCTCGGTCGTGACGTACTCGGCGTTCACCACGTAGTGGGCGGGCGCCGGGAACTCCACGAGCTCGAACGGTCGTTGATAGGTCCAGCGCTCCATCTCGGCGCCGGTGAAGGTCTGGCCGGTGGTCTCCCAGCCCTCGCCGAGCGCCTTGCCGACGAGCGGCTCGGCGACGACGAGCTTCTCCTCGCCGTTCGTCGCGACGACGTAGGTGACCTCGGGGTGCGCGGCGACGGCGGTGTTGGAGACCAGGGTCCAGGGAGTCGTCGTCCACACCAGGAGCGCGGCCTCGCCGGCGAGCGGACCGGAGGTGAGGGGGAAACGGACGTACACGGACGGGTCGACGACCGTCTCGTAGCCCTGCGCCAGCTCGTGGTCCGACAGGCCGGTGCCGCAGCGGGGGCACCAGGGGGCGACGCGGTGGTCCTGGACCAGCAGGCCCTTGTTGAAGATCTCCTTGAGCGACCACCAGACCGACTCGATGTACTCCGGGTCCATCGTGCGGTAGGGGTCGTTGAGGTCGGTCCAGTAACCCATGCGGGTCGTGAGGGCCTCGAAGGCGTCCGTGTGGCGGGTCACGGACTCGCGGCACTTGGCGTTGAACTCGGCGATGCCGTACGCCTCGATGTCCTTCTTGCCGGAGAAGCCGAGCTCCTTCTCGACCGCCAGCTCCACCGGGAGGCCGTGGCAGTCCCAGCCGGCCTTGCGGGCCACGTGGTAGCCGCGCATGGTGCGGAAGCGGGGGAAGACGTCCTTGAAGACGCGCGCCTCGATGTGGTGGGCACCCGGCATGCCGTTGGCGGTGGGCGGGCCCTCGTAGAAGACCCACTCGGGGCGGCCCTCGGACTGCTCCAGGGTCTTGGCGAAGATCTTCTGCTCGCGCCAGAAGTCGAGCACGGCGTGCTCGAGCGCGGGCAGGTCGACCTGGGCGGGCACCTGGCGGTACGTCGGCGATGTCATCAGCGAGCTTCCTCCGGCGGACTTGCTGCCTTCCGTCCGGAGGGACGAGAGCTGTGTCCTTCTCTACGCCGGTTTCGGCGCGCTCCCGCGGTACCACCCTCCTTGGCTCTCCGGTGCGTGCCGTGCAACGGTGAGCCCCCTCATTGGGGTCGCGATGCCGGTTCTACCGGCCGCAGCTGTTCGGCTACGGCTTTCTTCCGGCGGCTCCGGGGTGATCTTCACGTCGCGCTCGCCCCCGGGCTTCCACCGTCCCCGGGTCGCTCTGGGCTGCGTACGCCGCTACTCGTCCCCATCCACGCTTTTCGCTTCGCCCAGTGTACGGCGCCGCGCGGACAGCGGCCGACCGGTTTTCGCGTCCCCGGGGGCGGGGGTGGCGTACGTGCGGAGATGACCCGAATGGAGCGGTACGCGTGTTCGGATTCTGGGACGGGCGGTCCGGCGGATTACCCCGCGGGGAGCTGGGCACAACGCATGCAGGCTTGCGGAGCGGCGTGCGTGAGCCGGGCGAATCGGGCGGTGTGCCCCGTTGCCGCGGGACTGAAGTCGATTTATCGTCCCAGCACGATTCGCGTGCAAGATCACAATATGTGAAGGGGCCGCGGCCATGGTGGCGAAGAAGACCGCCGTACAGCAGTCGGCGTCCGACGGGTCCCCCCAGGCCTCCGGCGGTGCGGCCAAGGATGTGACCGGGAAGAAGAGCGCGCGGGGAGGGGCCACGGCGCGCGCGGGGAAGACGGCCAGGGCGGCCACGGGGACCGCGGCGGTCGCGGCGGAGAAGGCCGCGAAGCCGGTGAAGACGGTGCGGGGGGTTGCGGCGAAGCCTCCCCCCGGGAAGAAGTCCGCCAAGGCGGCGACCGCCTCCGGAACGAGTTCGAAGAAGCCGGTCGTGGAGGAAGCCCCAGAGAGCCCGACGGGCACCGCGAGGCCGGCCACCGGAAAGAAGACGGCCACCGGAAAGAAGACAGCGGGCGGCGGGGCGGCAGCCGGAAAGGGCGCTGCGGAGAGGCGCGCGGCTACGGAGAAGCCTGCGGCGGAGAAGGGCACGGCGGAGAAGGGCACGGCGAAGAAGGCGGCGACAGAGAAGCCCGCGGCGGAGAAGGGCACGGCGAAGAAGGCGGCGACAGAGAAGCCGGCGGCGAAGAGGGCCGTTGCGAAAAGGGCCCCGGCGAAGAAAGCGGCGGCCAAGAAGGCCGTGGTCGCTGGGGGTGTTGCCACGGAGGGCGAGCCTGAGGGAGTGGGCGCGGCGGTTGTCGGAAAGGCCGGTGGTGGGGCGGCGGCCCCGAAGGGTGGCGTTCCTGAGGGCGCTGCTGAGGAGGGTGGTCGCGAGGGGGCGGGGGCGAGGAAGGCCGGTGGTGGTAGGGCGGCGGCCAGGAAGGCTGCCGGTCCGAAGGGTGTGGCCGGGGAGGGCCGTCCTGGGGGAGCGGAGGTGGGTGAGGCGCTTGCGGGGAAGGCCGGTGGTGGGGCGGCGGCCCCGAAGGGTGGCGTTCCTGAGGGCGCTGCTGGGGAGGGTGGTCGCGAGGGGGCGGGGACGAGGAAGGCCGGTGGCGGTAAGGCGGCGGTCAAGAAGGCTGCCGGTGTGAAGGAGGCTGCCGTGGAGGGCGGTCCTGAGGAGGGCGTATCGGAGAAGGCGGGTGGGGGCGGGGGCGTAGGCGGGGGAAGTGCTGGTCGGGAAAGTGTTGAACGGGGTACTGGGCAGTCGGCAGCGAAGAAGGCGGGGGCGGCGGTGAAGGAGTCGGCTGTGAAGAGAGCGGCAGGCAAGAGAGACGCAGCCGGGAGAGCCGTTGGCCCGGACGCCACCGCCGAACCTGGCACGAGCGAGGAAGGCGGCGGCAAGGGCAGGAAGGCCGCGGCCGAGGGTGGCGGCGTGCGGCGGGCGGGTAAGGAGACCGCTGTCGCGAAACGTGACGGCGGGAAGAGCACGGCCAAGAAGGCGGGCGCGGCCAAGGCCGCGGAGCAGACGGGAGCCACGACGGTGGTTGCGAAGAAGACTCCTGGCACGGCCGCGGCGGCCAAGACCGCCGTACCCAAGGCACGGGTCGCCGCGGCGGAGCCGGGCGAGCTTGCGGTGCGCCCCGGTGAGGACCCCTGGACCCCCGAGGAGGTCGAGGAGGCGCGCGCCGAGCTGCTGTCCGAGATGGAGCGGCTGCGGGACGAGATCAGCTCGTCCGAGAGCGCCGTCGCCGGTCTGATGCGGGACTCGGGGGACGGCGCGGGAGACGACCAGGCGGACACCGGCACCAAGAACATCACGCGCGAGCACGAGCTGGCCCTCGCGGCCAACGCGCGCGAGATGCTCACGCAGACCGAGCGCGCCCTGGTACGGCTGGACGCCGGCACCTACGGCCTGTGCGAGAACTGCGGCAACCCCATCGGCAAGGCCAGGATGCAGGCCTTCCCGCGGGCCACCCTGTGCGTGGAGTGCAAGCAGAAGCAGGAACGCCGGTACTGAGGCGGTACGCGTGCGTGTCGTACCCTCGTCCTCAGTCAGGTACCTAGGTTGAAGGACTCACGTGGCAGAGGCGGAACGCATCATCGGTACGCCGGACACCCCAGAGGCGGCGGGGACCGAGCCGGAGCAGGGCGAGACCGCACGCCCCAGGGGCAAGCGCCGTGTCGCCGTGCTGTTCGCGGTCGCCGCGTTCGCGTACGCCCTCGACCTGGTCAGCAAGATGATCGTGGTCGCGAAGCTGGAGAACCACGCGCCGATCCGGATCATCGGGGACTGGCTGCAGTTCGAGGCGATCCGCAACGCGGGCGCGGCCTTCGGCTTCGGCGGGGCCTTCACCGTGATCTTCACGGTGATCGCGGCGGCCGTGATCGTGGTGATCGCCCGGCTCGCCCGCAAGCTCTACAGCCTGCCCTGGGCGGTCGCGCTCGGTCTGCTGCTCGGCGGTGCACTCGGCAACCTCACCGACCGGATCTTCCGTTCGCCGGGCATCTTCGAGGGCCGCGTCGTCGACTTCATCTCGCCCAAGGGCTTCGCCGTCTTCAACCTGGCGGACTCGGCGATCGTGTGCGGCGGCATCCTGATCGTGCTGCTGTCGTTCAAGGGCCTCGACCCCGACGGCACTGTCCACAAGGACTGAGTCCAGCTTTCCACAGGCTCGTGCGGGGCGGTCGGTGGTGTCCGGCATACTCGACGGGTGAGCACGATTCCCGAGATCCGTACCCTGCCCGTGCCGGACGGCCTGGAGGGCGAGCGCGTCGACGCCGCCATCTCCCGGATGTTCGGCTTCTCCCGTACCAAGGCGGCCGAACTCGCCGCCGCGGGGAAGGTCACGGTCGACGGGTCGGTGGTCGGCAAGTCCGAGCGGGTGAGCGGGGGCGCCTGGCTCGAGGTCGAGATGCCGCAGGCGCCCGCGCCGGTGCAGATCGTCGCGGAGCCGGTCGAGGGCATGGAGATCGTCCATGACGACGACGACGTGGTCGTGATCGTCAAGCCGGTCGGTGTCGCCGCCCACCCGAGCCCCGGCTGGAGCGGGCCGACCGTCATCGGCGGCCTCGCCGCGGCCGGCTACCGCATCTCCACCTCCGGCGCCGCCGAGCGTCAGGGCATCGTGCACCGCCTGGACGTCGGCACCTCGGGCCTGATGGTGGTCGCCAAGTCGGAGCGCGCGTACACCTCGCTCAAGCGCCAGTTCAAGGAGCGCACCGTCGACAAGCGCTACCACACGCTCGTCCAGGGCCATCCCGACCCGACCAGCGGCACCATCGACGCACCCATCGGCCGCCACCCCAACCACGACTACAAGTGGGCGGTCACGGCCGACGGAAAGCCCTCGGTCACGCACTACGACCTCATCGAGGCCTTCCGCGCGGCCTCGCTCCTCGACGTCAAGCTGGAGACCGGCCGCACCCACCAGATCCGCGTCCACATGGCCGCCCACCGCCACCCCTGCGTCGGCGACCTGACGTACGGTGCCGACCCGACGCTCGCCAAGCGGCTGCACCTGACCCGCCAGTGGCTGCACGCCGTCCGCCTCGGCTTCGAGCACCCCGGGGACGGCGAGTGGGTGGAGTTCGCCAGCGATTACCCGGCCGACCTGCAGAAGGCCCTCGACCAGGTCCGCGAGGAGACATACGGATGAGCACGCACGCGTACGTGGTGCGCGTCGCCGAGGACCCCGCCGACCGCCAGGCGTGCTTCGCGGTGCGCAAGGAGGTCTTCGTCGGCGAGCAGGGCGTGCCCGAGGACATCGAGTACGACGCGTACGACGCCGTGGCCGTGCATGTGCTGGCCGTGCGAGAGGACGGGGTGCCGCTCGGCACCGGGCGGCTGCTGCACGGGGAGGCGGCCGCGGCCAAGGTCGGCGGTGACCTGACGGTGGGGTCGCTCGGGCGACTCGCCGTCGCCAAGGAGGCCCGCGGGCTCGGCGTCGGCATCGCCCTCGTACGGGCCATCGAGGACGCGGCACGCGCGCGGGGGCTCGCGGCGGTGGATCTGCACGCGCAGACCCATGCCCTCGGGTTCTACGAGCGGCTCGGGTACGAGGCGTACGGGCCGGAGTACCCGGAGGCGGGCATCCCGCACCGGGCGATGCGGCGCGCTCTGTAGCAGAGTCCGAAAACCCCGCGGGGACGACGGCATGGCAGGCTTGAAAGCCGCTGCCCGTACGTCGACCTTCCCGGAGCGCTGACCGTGGATCAGTTGGCCCTGCTGTTCGTGCTGCTGCTCGGGGCCCTGGTGAGCGTCCCGGTCGGGGACCGGTTCGGACTGCCGGCGCCGGTGCTGATGACCCTCTTCGGGATCGTGCTCGCCGTGGCCGACTTCGTGCCGAACGTCGACGTCCCGCCGGAGCTGATCCTGCCCCTGCTGCTCCCGCCGCTGCTGTACGCGGCGGCGCGGCGCACGTCCTGGCGGCAGTTCGCGGCGAACCGGCGGCCGATCTTCCTGCTGGCGGTGGCGCTGGTCTTCGTCACCACCGTGTGCGTGGCCGTCGTTGCGCACACGATCGTGCCGGGGCTGCCCGTCGCCGCCGCCGTGGCGCTCGGCGCGCTCGTCGCACCGCCCGACCCGGTCGCCGCGACCGCGGTCGCCGGACAGCTCGGCCTGCCGCGCCGGCTCGTGTCCATCCTGGAGGGCGAGGGCCTGTTCAACGACGTCACGGCGATCGTGCTGTACCACGTGGCGATCGCCGCCGCCGTCAGCGGCAGCTTCACACCGGGGCGGGCCGCGCTCGACCTGGTGCTCTCCGCCGTGGTAGCCGTGGCGGTGGGGCTCGCGCTCGGTTGGGGCGCCAACAAGCTGATGGATCTGCTGGGTGACGCAACCCTGCAGATCGGGATGACGCTGCTGGTGCCGTACGCCTCGTACGTCCTCGCGGAGGAGCTGCACGGCTCCGGTGTGCTCGCCGTGCTCACGACCGCGCTGTTCCTCGCCGAGTACGCCACCGACGCCGACGATGTGCTGGCCCGGCTGACCGGGCATGCGTTCTGGGACATCGTCGACACGCTCGTCACGGGCGTCGCCTTCGGGCTGATCGGTCTCGAACTGCACAACGCGATCCGGACGGCGTCCGGCCGGTGGGGCGAGATGGTCGGCTGGGCGGGCGTGATCGTGGCCGTCGTGGTCGTCGTACGACTGGTGTACCTGCTGCCGGCGACCTGGCTCACCAAGCGGTTGCACGCGAGACGGGACCACGACGAGGACATCCCGATGAGTGTGCGGGAGACCGTCGTCATGTGGTGGTCGGGGATGCGGGGAGTGGCGTCGGTGGCGTTGGCGCTGGCGATTCCGCTGAGGACCGATGACGGTTCGGCCTTCCCCGACCGGGACGAGATCGTCTTCATCGCCTTCGGGGTGATCATGGGGACGCTGGTGCTGCAGGGGCTGACCCTGCCGTGGCTGGTGAAGCGGCTGGGGGTGCAGGCCGACACGGAGCGGGAGAAGGAGTTCGAGAAGTCCCTCGCCGTCCGGGCGGCCAAGGCGGCCAAGCGGCGGCTGAGGGAGATCGAGCAGGTCGAGGAGCTGCCGGAGGAGCTGTCCGAGCAGATGCTGCGGCGGGCCTTCGACATCGGGGTGCGGATCAGCCCGGACATGGCGGACGAGGAACGGCGGGAGGCGCATGAACACCGGATGCGCCGGCTGAAGCGGGTGCGGCGGATCCACGGCGAGATGCTCAGCGCGGCACGGCACGAGGTGCTGGCGGCGCGGAGCGAGCCCGGGGCGGATCCGGAGATCGTGGACCGGGTGCTGCGTCACCTCGATGTGCGGAGTCTGCGGTGACGTCAGGGAAGTCGTTCGCGTTCGGCGACTGACCGTGCGTAGGGTCGAATCATGGCTCGTAATGTCGTAATCAGTGGTGGCGGTACGGGGATTGGACTTGCCGCGGCGCAGGTCTTCGCGGCGGACGGGGACCGGGTCCTGCTGCTCGGACGGCGGGCGGAGGTGCTGGAGAAGGCCGCGGTGCCGGGCGCTTCGACCTACGCGGCGGACCTGAGCGATCCGGCCGCCGTGCGCGGGGTCGCCGGCTTCGTGGAGCGGGAGTTCGGGACCGTGGACGTACTCATCCACAGCGCCGGGGGTACCGGGCAGCTGGAGCCCGCCGCCGAGAGCGACGACCCGCTCGACCGGGTCGCACACAACTGGACCCTCAACTTCCGGATCAACACCCTCACCGCGGCCCTGCTCACGGAGGCCCTGAAGGACAGGCTGGCCACGCCGGGCGGGCGGGTGCTGTTCGTCAGCTCCATCGCCGCCTACCGGGGGTCCGGCAGCGGGGCGTACGGCGGCGCCAAGGCCGCCCTGCACCCGTACGCCCATGACCTGGCCCGGGAGCTGGGGCCGCGTGGGATCACCGCCAACGTGGTCGCGCCCGGGTACATCGAGGACACCGAGTTCTTCGGCCCGCAGATCGACCCCGCGCGGCGCGCACGGCTCGTCGAGGACACCCTGGACAAGCGCGCCGGCACCCCCGGCGACGTGGCCTCGACCCTGCACTGGCTCGCCTCACCGGGCGCCGGACACGTCACCTCGCAGGTGATCCAGGTCAACGGGGGCGCGGAGCGCGGCCACTGAGGCCCTAGCCGCGGCCGGTCCTCGGCGCGGGTGTGCGGTGGGCCGCGCCGTCCGAGAAGCCGTCGAAGGAGCGCCGGCTCGACGGCAGGGGCGCGTCCGCGGTGTTGACGCGGGGCAGCGCGTACGGGTGCTGCTCGCACAGCCAGCGGACCATCTGCTCGCGGACGGTGACCCGGACCGTCCATATGTCGTCCGCGTCCTTGGCCGTCACCAGGGCCCGCACCTGCATGGTGTTCGGGGTGGTGTCCGTGACGGCCAGGCCGTAGTCGCGGCCGTCCCAGGCCGAGCATTCGCGCAGGATGTCGCGGAGCTTCTCCCGCATCAGCTCCACCGGCGCCGAGTGGTCGAGGTGCCAGTAGACGATGCCCGTCATCTGGCTGCTGCCGCGGGACCAGTTCTCGAAGGGCTTCGAGGTGAAGTACGAGACCGGCATGGTGATCCGGCGCTCGTCCCAGGTCCGCACGGTCAGGAACGTCAGCGTGATCTCCTCGACCGTGCCCCACTCGCCGTCCACGACGACCGTGTCGCCGAGCCGCACCATGTCGCCGAAGGCGATCTGCAGGCCCGCGAACAGGTTGCTGAGCGTCGACTGGGCGGCGACACCGGCGACGATGCCGAGGATGCCGGCCGAGGCCAGCAGGGAGGCGCCCGCGGCACGCATCGCCGGGAACGTCAGCAGCATCGCGGCCGCGGCCACCACGCCGACGACCGCCGCGACCACCCTCATGATCAGCGACACCTGGGTGCGTACGCGCCGCACCCGGGCCGGGTCGTGGTGCAGGCGGGCGTAGCGGGAGTAGGACGTCTCCACGACGGCCGCCGCGATACGGATCACCACCCAGGCCGTCGACCCGATCAGCACCAGGGTCAGCGTCCGGCCGATGCCGACCTCGTGCTCCTGCAGCAGTTGCGCCTCGTCGTAGGAGCCTCTGAGCATGGCCGAGCACAGCACCAGCTGGTAGGGGATGCGGCCGCGGCGCAGCAGTCCCCACAGCGGGGTGTCGCCGTGCCGTTCGTCGGCCTTGCGCAGCAGCAGATCGGTGGCCCAGCCGATGAGCAGCGTGAGCACGACCGAGCCACCGATCACGATCAGCGGGCGGAGTACGTTCTCCATGCCTGCGAACCTAACCGGCTCCGGGGGTTCATGAACATGTGAGTTCGGGCTCGTAGGGGGTATGGCCGCGAGGCGGCGCTGTCAGTCCCGGCTGGCACGATGGCTTCATGAACATCATGCTCTTTCACTCGACCTACGGTCTGCGGCCCGCGGTGCGCGAGGCCGCGGACCGGCTGCGCGGCGCCGGGCACGAGGTGTGGACCCCGGACCTCTTCGACGGGCGTACGTTCGAGACGGTCGAGGAGGGCATGGCGTTCAACGACGAGATCGGCAAGGACGAGCTGCTCAAGAGAGCCGTCCTGGCCGCCGCGCCCTACTCGGAGCGGGGCCTTGTGTACGCCGGGTTCTCGCTCGGCGCCTCCATCGCCCAGACCCTGGCGCTCGGCGACGAGAAGGCGCGCGGGCTGCTGCTTCTGCACGGCACGTCGGACATCGCGCCCAACGCGTCCGTGGATGAGCTGCCGGTCCAGCTGCATGTCGCCGAGCCGGACCCCTTCGAGACGGACGACTGGCTGAGCGCCTGGTACCTGCAGATGGGCAGGGCGGGCGCGGACGTCGAGATCTACAGATACGCGGGGGCGGGCCACCTCTACACCGACCCCGGGCTGCCGGACTACGACGAGGAGGCCGCCGAGGCCACCTGGCGGGTGGCGCTCGGCTTCCTCGGGACCTTCTAGGAGCCCTCCGGCCCTCTATACGGGGTCGTACGTCCGCTCGACCTTCTGCGTGCCGGTGCGCGTGCGGTACGAACGCACCCAGGCCGAGGTCGCGTCGGCCTTCGTGCGGTCGGACAGCACGTAGTAGTCCATCTGCGCGCGCTCGGCGGTGATGTCCAGGACGCCGTAGCCGTGGCGGTCGGTGTCGACCCAGTGGACGTGCCGGTTGGCCGCCTTGATGATCGGCGAGGCGATCGCGGAGACCGTGCCCTCGGGGACCTTCACGATGTCGTCGAGGTTGTCGGAGGTCACCGAGGTGACGACGAACTCCGTGGCCGCCGAGGCCGACAGCGGGTACGTGCCTGCGTCCACCGGCACGTCGTTGGCCCACGCCATGTGGATGTCGCCGGTCAGGAAGACCGTGTTGCGGATCGCGTTCGAGGTCAGATGCGCGAGCAGCTCGCGGCGGTCGTCCGTGTAGCCGTCCCACTGGTCGGTGTTCACGGCGAGGCCGTCCTGCGGCAGGCTCAGCAGCTTGGCCAGCGGCTTGAGCAGGTCGGCGGTGAGCGAGCCGATGACGAACGGCGCGATCATCACCGAGTTGCCCACCAGCCGCCAGGTGGTGTCGGAGGCCTTCAACCCGGCCTTCAGCCAGTCGAGTTGGGCCCGCCCGGTGATCGTACGGTCCGGGTCGTCGACCGATCCGGAGCCGGTGGAGGCCTGCTGGGAGCGGAACGAGCGCAGGTCCAGGAGGGAGAGGTCGGCGAGCTTGCCGAAGCGCAGCCGGCGGTAGGTGGTGCCCGCGATCGCCGGGCGGACCGGCATCCACTCGAAGTAGGCCTGCTTGGCGGCCGCCTTGCGGTCGGTCCAGGTGCCCTCGGCGCCCTCGGTGTGGTTGACCGCGCCGCCGGACCACGCGTTGTCGGCGAACTCGTGGTCGTCCCAGATCGCGACGACCGGCGCCTTGTGGTGCAGGGCCTGCAGATCCGGGTCGGTCTTGTACTTGCCGTGCCGGGTGCGGTAGTCGGCGAGCGTGAGGATCTCGTTCGTCGGCGCGTGCGGACGGACGACGGTGCCGCGGGCCGCGTACTCGCCGGACTTGTACTCGTAGATGTAGTCGCCCAGGTGCAGCCAGGCGTCCAGGTCGCCCCGGGCCGCGAGATGGCGGTACGCGGCGAAGTAGCCGCCCTCCCAGTTGGCGCAGGACACCACGCCGAAGCGCAGGCCCGGCACGGCGGCGTCGGCGGCGGGAGCCGTGCGGGTGCGGGCGACCGGGGAGTCGGTGGGGCCGGCGGAGAACCGGAACCAGTAGTCGGTGGCCGGCTCCAGGCCCCGGATGTCCGCCTTGACGGTGTGGTCGGAGGCGGCACTCGCCGTGGTCGAGCCCTTGGCGACGATGTTCGTCAGCGCCTTGTCCTTGGCGACGATCCAGCTGACCTCGGTGTCCGGGCCGAGCCCCGAGCCGGGTATGGCCTCGGGGGTGGGCGTCACCCGGGTCCACAGCAGGATGCCGTCGGGCAGCGGGTCGCCCGAGGCCACACCGTGCAGGAAGGCGGGAGCGTCAGCGGCCGCGCGGGCCGGGAGCGCGGCGGCGAGCGGTCCGGCCAGGACAGCGGTGGCCGCCGCGGCCTTGACGACCGTACGGCGGCGTGGAGAGAGCGAGTTGAGGGCCTGGGACGCCTCGGATGATCTGTATCGACTGGTCACGACCGAACAGGTTACTGATCGGTATGCGTGAGAGCGGGCGAACCCGGAATGTTCGCCCGCTCTTCATGCGGAGGCCGGACTTCCCCTCGGCGTCGGCCCTTTGCGGCGTCAGCCCTTGAGGGCCGCGCCCACCACCCGGTCGAAGTCGGCCACCGTCAGCAGCGGCGTGCTCTTGCCGTCGGCGAAGAGCTGCTTGCCGTCCATGACGAAGCCCGGAGTGCCGGTCACGCCGTCCTTGTTGTCGTCGAAGGTCTTCGACATGGCCACCGCCCAGGCGTCGTAGGTGCCCTTCTTGACCGCGTCCTGGAACTTCGTGTTGTCCTTCAGCGCGGGCACGGTCTGGGCGATCTTGATGAGGTAGGAGTCGTCCTTGAACTTGTCCTGCGTCTCGTCCGGGTGCCACTTCGTCGAGTACATCGCGGTCTTGTAGTCGAGGAAGGCCTGGTCGCTGACGTTCAGCGCGGCACCCAGAGCGCTCAGCGCGTTCTTGGAGCCCTCACCGTTGTCCTTCCGGTCGATGAACGTGGCGCCGACGTACTGGAACTTGAACTTGCCCTCGTCGAGGTCCTTCTTGAAGGTGGGGCCGACGACCTGCTCGAACTGGGCGCACACGGGGCAGCGCGGGTCCTCGTAGACCTTGAGGGTCTTCTTGGCGGTGCTCTTGCCGATGACGACCGTGGTGCCGTCGGTCCCCGTGGTGTTGGCGGGGGCCGTGACCTTGGCGTCCTTCAGGCCCTCCCAGTAGCTGGGCTTGTTGGCCTGGACGACGGCGTAACCTATGCCGCCGGCCGCCGCCAGTACGGCCACGACCGAACCGGCCACGATGGCCTGCCGCTTGGCCTTGGCCCTCTTGGCCTGGCGCTCGCGCTCCTGCCGCAGCCGCTCTCGGGCCGCCGTCTTCGAGGCCTGGCTGTTCCGCTTGCTCATGTCGGTGTTCTCCATGTGGGACCCGCATATGTCGTACGCGGGATACGTGTGGGGGACTGGTCGTGCTCAGGTGCTGTGCGCAAGGACGGTGCGTGCTGGGCAGCGCACCGGGTGTCGCTCAGGCGAGGACGACCGAGCACGGCGGGCCACGCCGTCCCAGGGAGTGCACGAGGATCCGCTCGCGGGCGCCGGCCGCGGGGCTGCCGGTGTGCCGTACGCGGGGCGCCGACGCGGCCGGCCGGACCGTCACCGCGGCGACCGCCAGCAGCAGCGGACGGAAGGTGGTCGCGGCCACCGCGCGGACCAGCTGGGCCAGCGCCCGCTCACCGCGGCGCAGCCAGGCGGCGGCCAGCAGACCGACGCCGACATGAGCGGCCAGCAGCAGCCAGGCGGTGGCCGGGTCGGCGTGCGCGAGCAGGGCGGCGAGCCGGTCGGTGCCGGTGCCGGTCACGCGGGCCAGCGGGGCGGTCGCCCCGGAGCCGATGCCGGTGCCGTTGCCGCACAGCACGTCGAAGCCGACCGAACGCAGGGGGCCCGCGACGGGTCCGCCCGCGCGGCCGTAGCAGACGTGCTGGCCGGTGGTGAAGACCGTGTCGGCGGCCAGCTCCAGCGGGATCAGCAGGGCGGCGATCCGCACGAAACCGCGCTCCCGGCCGGCCAGGGCGTAGGCGAACGTGAACACGGCGGCGGCGACCGCGGCCACTGTGTTGAGCGGCAGCGGGACCCGCGACAGCAGCACGTGCGACGCGGTGCTGAGCGTCACGACGAGTGCCGTGAACAGCGCCGCGCGAAGCGCTCTGATGCGGGTCCCGGATATGTCCATAGCGTGGAGAGTGTGTCACGAGGTCCTGTAAGGGACCCCTAAAAGTGCCCTGTGAGACAGCGGACCGACAGCAGACCGTTAGAGACCCGGGATCCGGCCGTTGCGGAACAGGTCCACGAAGATCTGGTGGTCGGCACGCGCGCGTGCGCCGTAGCCGTGCGCGAAGTCCGTCAGGACGCCCGCGAAACCGTCCTCGTCGGCGGCGATCGCCGCGTCGATGGCCCGCTCGGTGGAGAACGGCACCAGGGACTCGCCCGACTGGTCGTCCGCCGCCGCGTGCATGGTGGCCGTGGCCCGGCCCAGGTCGGCGACGACCGCCGCGATCTCCTCCGGGTCGTCGATGTCGCCCCAGTCCAGGTCCACGGCGTACGGCGACACCTCGGCGACCAGCTGGCCCGCGCCGTCCAGCTCGGTCCAGCCCAGCCACGGGTCCGCGTGCGCCTGCAGGGCGCGCTGGGAGATCACCGTGCGGTGGCCCTCGTGCTGGAAGTAGTCGCGGATCGCCGGGTCGGTGATGTGCCGGGAGACGGCCGGGGTCTGGGCCTGCTTGATGTAGATCACCACATCGTTCTCCAGGGCGTCGCTGTGGCCCTCCAGCAGGATGTTGTACGACGGCAGACCGGCCGATCCGATGCCGATGCCCCGGCGGCCCACCACGTCCTTCACCCGGTACGAGTCAGGGCGGGCCAGGGAGGCGTCCGGCAGCGTCTCCAGATAGCCGTCGAAGGCGGCGAGGACCTTGTAGCGGGTGGCGGCGTCCAGCTCGATGGAGCCGCCGCCGGGCGCGAAGCGGCGCTCGAAGTCGCGGATCTCCGTCATCGAGTCCAGCAGCCCGAAGCGGGTCAGGGAGCGCGCGTCACGCAGGGCGTCCAGGAGCGGCCCCTGCGCGGTGTCGAGCGTGAACGGAGGCACCTCGTCGCTCTTCGCGCCGGTCGCCAGGGCGTGGATGCGCTCGCGGTACGCGCCCGCGTACACCTCGACCAGCTCGGTGATCTGGTCGTCGGCGAGCGCCTTCGCGTAGCCGATGAGGGCGATGGAGGCGGAGAACCGCTTCAGGTCCCAGGTGAAGGGGCCCACGTACGCCTCGTCGAAGTCGTTGACGTTGAAGATCAGACGGCCGTTCGCGTCCATGTACGTGCCGAAGTTCTCCGCGTGCAGGTCGCCGTGGATCCACACGCGCGAGGTGCGCTCGTCCAGGTACGGGCCGCCCCGCTTCTCCGCCTCCAGGTCGTGGTAGAAGAGGCACGCCGTGCCCCGGTAGAACGCGAAGGCCGAGGCGGCCATCTTGCGGAACTTCACGCGGAACGCGGCCGGGTCGGCGGCCAGGAGCCGGCCGAAGGCGGTGTCGAAGACGGCGAGGATCTCCTCGCCGCGCTGCTCGTCGTTGAGCTGGGGAACCGACATCGCGGGGTGCCTCCTGGTGCCTTGATGTGTACGACGGCGTTTCTGCTTTTTGCAACGGTCGAGGGTGCGCGGAAGTGCCCGCGATCCTCGCAGTGAAGGTACGCGGGGCAGCCCCCGGATTGTCAGTCCCGAGGCATAGACTTCGACGCTGACCCCAGGACTGTCCGCCAGCCCGTCGCCGCGCGTTTCCTTTGGAGGCCGAACCGTGTCAAAGCCGCCGTTCACGCACCTGCACGTCCACACCCAGTACTCGCTGCTGGACGGTGCCGCGCGGCTCAAGGACATGTTCAACGCGTGCAACGAGATGGGCATGACCCATATCGCCATGTCCGACCACGGAAACCTGCACGGGGCGTACGACTTCTTCCATTCCGCGAAGAAGGCCGGGGTCACCCCGATCATCGGTATCGAGGCCTATGTCGCCCCGGAGTCGCGGCGCAACAAGCGCAAGATCCAGTGGGGCCAGCCGCACCAGAAGCGCGACGACGTCTCCGGTTCCGGTGGTTACACCCACAAGACGATCTGGGCGGCGAACTCGACGGGTCTGCACAACCTCTTCCGCCTCTCCTCGGACGCGTACGCCGAGGGCTGGCTGCAGAAGTGGCCCCGTATGGACAAGGAGACCATCTCCCAGTGGTCCGAGGGGCTGATCGCCTCCACGGGCTGCCCCTCCGGTGAGCTCCAGACGCGGCTGCGGCTCGGCCAGTACGACGAGGCGCTGAAGTCGGCCGCCGAGTACCAGGACATCTTCGGCAAGGACCGCTACTTCCTGGAGCTGATGGACCACGGCATCGAGATCGAGCGCCGGGTCCGCGACGGTCTCCTCGACATCGGCAAGAAGCTCGGCATCCCTCCGCTGGTCACCAACGACTCGCACTACACGTACGCGCACGAGGCGGCCGCCCACGACGCCCTGCTGTGCATCCAGACCGGCAAGAACCTCTCCGACCCGGACCGCTTCAAGTTCGACGGCACCGGCTACTACCTGAAGTCCACGGACGAGATGTACGCCATCGACTCCTCGGACGCCTGGCAGGAGGGCTGCCGCAACACCCTCCTGGTGGCCGAACAGATCGACACCACCGGCATGTTCGAGGCGAAGAACCTCATGCCGAAGTTCGACATCCCCGAGGGCTACACCGAGGTCACCTGGTTCAAGGAGGAGGTCCGCCGGGGCATGGAGCGCCGCTTCCCCGACGGCATCCCCGAGGACCGCCAGAAGCAGGTCGAGTACGAGATGGACGTCATCATCCAGATGGGGTTCCCGGGCTACTTCCTCGTCGTCGCCGACTTCATCATGTGGGCCAAGAACAACGGCATCGCGGTCGGCCCCGGCCGAGGCTCCGCGGCCGGCTCGATCGTCGCCTACGCCATGGGCATCACCGACCTCGACCCGATCCCGCACGGCCTGATCTTCGAGCGGTTCCTCAACCCCGAGCGCGTCTCCATGCCCGACGTCGACATCGACTTCGACGAGCGCAGGCGCGTCGAGGTGATCAGGTACGTGACCGAGAAGTACGGCGCCGACAAGGTCGCCATGATCGGTACGTACGGCAAGATCAAGGCCAAGAACGCGATCAAGGACTCCGCGCGCGTGCTGGGCTACCCGTACGCGATGGGCGACCGCATCACCAAGGCCATGCCCGCCGACGTCCTCGGCAAGGGCATCGACCTCAACGGCATCACCGATCCCTCGCACCCCCGCTACTCGGAGGCGGGCGAGGTCCGCGGGATGTACGAGAACGAGCCGGACGTCAAGAAGGTCATCGACACCGCCAAGGGCGTCGAGGGCCTGGTCCGGCAGATGGGTGTGCACGCCGCCGGCGTGATCATGTCCAGCGAGACCATCACCGAGCACGTGCCCGTGTGGGTGCGCCACACCGACGGCGTGACCATCACGCAGTGGGACTACCCGAGCTGTGAGTCGCTCGGCCTGCTGAAGATGGACTTCCTCGGCCTGCGCAACCTGACGATCATGGACGACGCCGTCAAGATGGTGAAGTCCAACAAGGGCATCGACCTGGAGCTGCTCAGCCTCCCGCTGGACGACCCCAAGACCTTCGAACTCCTCCAGCGCGGCGAGACCCTCGGCGTCTTCCAGTTCGACGGCGGGCCCATGCGTTCGCTGCTGCGTCTGATGAAGCCCGACAACTTCGAAGACATCTCCGCCGTCTCCGCGCTCTACCGTCCCGGCCCGATGGGCATGGACTCGCACACCAACTACGCGCTGCGCAAGAACAAGCTCCAGGAGATCACCCCGATCCACCCGGAGCTGGAGGAGCCCCTCAAGGAGGTCCTGGACGTCACCTACGGCCTGATCGTCTACCAGGAGCAGGTGCAGAAGGCCGCCCAGATCATCGCCGGCTACTCGCTCGGCGAGGCCGACATCCTGCGCCGCGTGATGGGCAAGAAGAAGCCCGACGAACTGGCGAAGAACTTCACCATCTTCCAGGCCGGCGCCCAGAAGAACGGCTACAGCGACGAGGCCATCCAGGCCCTGTGGGACGTGCTGGTCCCCTTCGCCGGCTACGCCTTCAACAAGGCGCACTCCGCCGCGTACGGACTGGTCTCCTACTGGACGGCCTACCTCAAGGCGAACTACCCGGCCGAGTACATGGCCGCGCTGCTGACCTCCGTCAAGGACGACAAGGACAAGTCGGCGGTCTACCTCAACGAGTGCCGCCGCATGGGCATCAAGGTGCTGCCGCCGAACGTCAACGAGTCGGTGCACAACTTCGCCGCCCAGGGCGACGACGTGATCCTCTTCGGCCTCGAGGCCGTCCGCAACGTCGGCACCAACGTGGTCGAGTCGATCATCAAGAGCCGCCAGGCCAAGGGCAAGTACGCCTCCTTCCCCGACTACCTCGACAAGGTCGAGGCGGTCGCCTGCAACAAGCGCACCACGGAGTCGCTGATCAAGGCGGGCGCGTTCGACACCCTGGGACACACCCGCAAGGGCCTCACCGCGCACTTCGAGTCGATGATCGACAACGTGGTCGCGGTCAAGCGCAAGGAGGCCGAGGGCCAGTTCGACCTCTTCGGCGGCATGGGCGAGGAGGAGAGCAACGAGCCCGGCTTCGGACTCGACGTGGAGTTCACCACCGAGGAGTGGGACAAGACCTATCTGCTCGCCCAGGAACGCGAGATGCTCGGTCTGTACGTCTCCGACCACCCGCTCTTCGGCCTGGAGCACGTGCTGTCCGACAAGGCCGACGCGGGCATCGCCCAGCTCACCGGCGGTGAGCACGCGGACGGCGCGGTCGTCACCATCGGCGGCATCATCTCGGGCCTGCAGCGCAAGATGACCAAGCAGGGCAACGCCTGGGCGATCGCCACCGTCGAGGACCTCGCGGGCTCCATCGAGTGCATGTTCTTCCCGGCGACCTACCAGCTGGTGTCGACCCAACTCGTCGAGGACGCCGTCGTGTTCGTCAAGGGCCGGCTCGACAAGCGGGAGGACGTGCCGCGGCTGGTGGCGATGGAACTCCAGGTCCCGGACCTGTCCAACGCGGGCACCAACGCGCCCGTGATCCTCACCATCCCGGCAACGAGGGTCACCCCGCCGATGGTCAGCCGCCTCGGCGAGATCCTCAGCCACCACAAGGGCGACAGCGAGGTCCGCATCAAGCTCCAGGGCCCGACCAAGACGACCGTCCTGCGTCTGGACCGGCATCGCGTGAAGCCCGATCCGGCGCTCTTCGGAGACCTGAAGGTGCTGCTCGGACCGTCCTGTCTGGCCGGCTGAGCAGATGAGCGAGCGCGAGGGGCGCACCTTGAACGAGGTGCACCCCTCGGCTGTGCCTGGGTCTCAACAACCCGTTATGCAAATGTCAGTTGTGACCGAAGCTCTTCTGCCGGCCCTTGCGGGGCATGTCGCCCGGCGTGAGGTGCGGGGCGTGCTGCTCGGCCTGCGCTTCCATCGAGGACTGCCCGGTCTGCTGCGGACTGCGCTCGGACTGCGGCTGTTTGCGGTTCTGCTTCTTGTTCTTGGCCATGGTGATCTGCCTCCTGTGGGGGGTCTAGGGGCCAGGGCCGCGACCAGATTCACATAGGCTGACAATGAGCGCATTTCGGATAATTACCGTCGGTGACATGGTTTGTCGGAGCGCGAGGACCTGAAACGCCACGCCGAAGATCGAGTTCGGGCCGTTAACCCCCGCGTAGTCGGGCAGACTCGAAGGAAGCCCGAAGCAAACCTCCCGGAAAGAGGGTGGATCGCGTGGACCGCTGCATCGTCCTGGTGGACGCCGGGTATCTGCTGGGGGCCGCCGCCAGTCTCCTTGCCGGGGAGCCCTCCCGCTCCCGCATCACCGTCGATCACGCCGCCCTCATCCAGGCCCTCCGCGAACGCGCCGAGTCCGACACGGAACGACCGCTGCTGCGCATCTACTGGTTCGACGGCGCCCCCGACCGCGTCCCGCAGCCCGAGCACCGCAGGCTCCGCGTGATGCCCCGGGTCACCGTCCGGCTCGGCGCCCTGACCCGCAGCGACGGACGCTGGGCGCAGAAGGGCGTCGACGCCGCCATGCACGCCGAGCTCACCGAGCTGGCCCGCAACCGCGCCTGCTCCGACATCGTCCTCGTCACCGGCGACGGCGATCTGCTGCCGGGCATGATGGCCGCCAAGGAGCACGGCGTCGCCGTACACCTGTGGGCCGTGCAGGCCGCCGACGGGGACTACAACCAGTCCGAGGACCTGGTCGCCGAGGCCGACGAGCGGCGGGTCCTCGACCGTACGTGGATCACCAAGGCCGTACAGGCCAAGGAGCTCGGCGGGATCTGCGCACCGCCACCCGTGCCGCGGCCCGAGATCGCCGCGATCCTCTCCGCGCCGCTGCCGGAGTCCGCGCTCTCCGCGGCCGAGCGGAGCGCCGAGGACGGCGAGCACGCGCCCGCGGCGGCCCGCTCCGAGAACGGCACGCAGGAGCGGGTGCCCGCACCCAAGGGCGTGCCCACCCCGAAGGACCTGGCCGCGCTGCGCGCCCCCGGGGTGCAGCCCGACCGGCATCCCGCGAACGCCACCCTGCGCTGGTCCTCCGACAAGGGCTGGGTCGACCGGCCCCCCGCGGAGGCCCCCGAGGCCGCCTCGATGCCGACGCTGGCCCAGCTGACCACCGCCGAGCAGCGGTGGGCCGACCGCGAGGAGGACATCACCACGGTCGGCGGCGACCCGTACGAGGTCGGGCAGGTGTTCGCACGGCGCTGGATGGAGCGCCTCGGCGACCAGAGCCATCTGCAGAAGCTGTCCGGGATGTACCCGCGCGTCCCGCACCGCATCGACGGGGAGCTGCTGCGTTACGCCGCCCGGTTCGGGCTGCTCGCCCACAAGGACGACCAGATCGACGAGCACGACCGGTATGCGATCCGGGCCGGGTTCTGGCGGGAGATCGACGTGCGGACTGCGGCGGAGCACGCTCCCGCGGGTGAGTAGTTCCTCACCGGTCTGCTGACCATGTACTTCACCGGGTTCTTTACCGGTGGTTGTGCCGCTTTGGACCAACCCGAGAGCGGGCGGGGCCCGCGGACCCCGTACCCTCGTCCTTTGTGAGTACGCGCGCGGCACAGGCACTTCGGCACGGTGGGGACGTCGTGTGCGCGGTGCGCGGACTGACCAAGACCTATCCGGCGGTGCGGGGACGCCGGGGTGCCCCGGGGACGCCCGCGGTGCGGGCCACCGACGATGTGCACCTCGACATCCGGCGCGGCGAGATCTTCGGTCTCCTCGGACCGAACGGTGCGGGCAAGTCCACCCTCGTACGACAGATGACCGGGCTGATGCGGCCCGACGCCGGGCGGGTGGAGATCCTCGGGCACGACATCGTGCGGCACCCGGAGCGGGCCGCGCGGATCCTCGCCTACCTGGGGCAGGAGTCCAGCGCCCTCGACGAACTGACCGTGTCCCTGGCCGCCGAGACGACCGGGCGGCTGCGCGGCCTGGAGGCCCGTCAGGCGCGGGCCGAGCGGGATGCCGTACTGGAGGAACTGGGGCTCACGCCCCTTGCCGGGCGGCCGCTGAAGAAGCTGTCCGGCGGACAGCGGCGGCTGGCGTGTCTTGCCGCCGCACTGGTCGGGGAGCGACCGCTGCTGGTGCTCGACGAGCCCACCACCGGGATGGATCCGGTGGCCAGGCGGGCCGTGTGGGCGGCCGTGGACCGGCGGCGGGCCGAACGCGGGACGACGGTTCTGCTGGTCACCCACAACGTCATCGAGGCGGAAACGGTTCTCGACCGGGTCGCCGTCCTCGACCAGGGGCGGGTGATCGCCTGCGACACCCCCGCCGGGCTCAAGGAGCAGGTCGCCGGGGAGGTCCGGGTCGAGCTGGTGTGGCGCGAGAGCGCGCCGCTGCACGTGCCCGAGGTTGCCGCGCTGCGTGAACGGGCCGCCGAGTCCGGGCGCCGCTGGACGCTCAGGCTCGCCCCCGAGGAGGCCCGCGCGATCGTCGCCACGGTCACCGGAGGCAGCGCCTTCGCCGCGCTCGACGACTTCACGCTGGCCACGCCCAGCCTGGAGGACGTGTACCTGGCGCTGGGGGGCGCCGCGCAACAGGGGCTGGTGAAGGCATGAGCGTTGTCGTCGGTGTGAGTGCGCGGGCCGCCGCGGCCGTATGGTCCCTACGAGCGATCGGCTCGGTGGGCCCAGTGGGCCCGAGCGAGAAGGGGAGCAGCGCGTCGTGAGTGTCGTACCCGCCGGTGTCCTGCCGGGCGGAGCCCTGGCCGTGGAGGAGGACGGCCGCGACGCGGCCGAACTCGGGCCGCGGGCGCGGATGTGGCCGGCCCTCGTCGCCGTGTACCGGGCACAGCTGTCGCGTGCGCGGGTGGCCCGGATCCCGCTGCTGTTCGTGGCGACCTTCCAGTCGATCGGGATCATGATCCTGATGCGGGGGGTCGTGGACGGCGGCGGCGAGGCCGAGTCGGTGGTCGCCGGGGCGTCGGTGCTCGTGGTGGCGTTCGTCGCGTTGAATCTGCTCGCGCAGTACTTCGGGCAGCTACGGGCGAGCGGCGGGCTCGACCATTACGCGACCCTGCCGGTGCCGCCCGCGTCCGTGGTGCTGGGGGCGGCCGGGGCGTATGCGTCCTTCACCGTGCCGGGGACCGTGGTCACGGCGGTGTTCGGATGCGTGCTGTTCGGGCTGCCGCTGGCGCATCTGTGGGTGCTCGCCGCGGTGATCCCGCTGGCGGGGGCGGCGCTGGCCGGGCTGGGCGCGGCGCTCGGGCTGCTGGCTCCGCGGCCGGAACTGGCCACTCTGCTCGGTCAGTTGGGCATGTCCGCGGCGCTGCTGCTCGGGGTGCTGCCGGCCGACCGGATGCCCGAGGTCGTGCGGTTCGCGCGGGATCTGCTGCCGTCGACGTACGGTGTCGAGGCCTTCGCGCGGACCTTCGGGGCGCAGCCCGACTGGGCCTTCGTGGCCGGGGACCTCGCCGTGTGCGCCGGGGTGGGTGTGGTCTCACTGGCCGTCGCCACGTGGGCGTACCGTCGGGCGGCCGTCCGGTGACGCGCCGCACGGACGGGCCTGGCACGATGGCAGGGTGACCGCACCGTTGACTCCGCCTCCGCCGCCGCATGAACAGTCCTCGCAGAATGCGTGGCAGCCCCCGGCTGCCGGGTACGTGGCCCCTGTGACGTATGACGTCACGTGGGACGGCACGTACGGACAGGACGGGCCCGGGATGAAGACCGAAGTGCGGGAGGCCGCCGTGATCACGGCGGCGGTGACGGTCGCGGGCGCGCTGCTCGGGGTGCTGTGGTGGTGGCTGGCGCCGCATGTGCCGCTCGTCGGTGACGTGGTCGACAAGAGCTGGGTCGTCTATCTCTCGGACAGTGAGGGGGAGCAGGCGATCGGGGTGGACGGAACGTTCACGCTGCTTGCGGTGGCCTTCGGAGCGGTGAGTGCGCTCGGGGTCTTTTTCTGGCGGCGGCGTGGGGGTGTGCCGTTGGCGGTGGCGCTGGGGGTCGGGGGGCTGCTCGCGTCGTTGCTGGCCTGGAAGCTAGGGGTGTGGCTGGGGCCGTCGCAGGATGTGATCGCCCATGCGAAGCATGTGGGCAAGGGGGTTACGTTCTCTGCGCCGCTGAAGCTCGGGGCGAAGGGGGCGTTGTTGGCGTGGTCGTTGGCTGCGCTGGTGGTGCATCTGGGGTTGACGGCGTTGTTCGGGCCTCGGGATCCGGAGCAGTATCAGGAACACGGGGGTGTTCCCAAGGATCCTTATGGCGCGCCGATGGCCTAGGGGCGCGCCCTTGGGGTCGCAGGGTTTCTTTCGCCCCCGCCGCCCCTACCCGTCCCGTCCCTGGGGGCTGGCGCCCCCAGACCCCCGCTTCGGCCTGAACGGCCTCGTCCTCAAACGCCGGACGGGCTGAAAAGATCGAGCCTCCGGACGGGCTGAGAAGATCGAGCCTCCGGACGGGCTGAAAAGATCGAGCCTCCGGACGGGCTGAAAAGATCAAGCATCCGGCCGTGCTGAGAAGGTCAAGCCCGGCCGGTTCTCCTACGCGGGGCGGTGGCCGTGGTTGGAGCGGCCCTTCTTGGTGCGCCACTTGCGTTTGCGGGTTTTCTTCGACATGTCCCTCGTACTTAGCCGAGGGACGGGCAGTCGTCGAGGGGTCATGCACGGCCGATGGGGGCCACCACCGCTTCGGTGAGTCTGGTCAGGTCCTCGGGGGAGAGTTCCACCTCCAGGCCGCGGCGGCCGGCCGAGATGCAGATCGTGCCGTGGGCGGAGGCCGAGGCGTCCAGGACCGTGGGGAGTTTCTTGCGCTGGCCCAGGGGGGAGATGCCGCCGCGGACGTAGCCCGTGGTGCGCTCGGCGAGGGCGGGGTCCGCCATGGTGGCCCGTTTGCCGCCGACCGCCAAGGCCAGGGCCTTGAGGTCCAGCTGGCCCGCCACGGGGACCACGGCCACCGTCAGGGCGCCGTCCACGTCCGCGACCAGGGTCTTGAAGACGCGGTCCGGGGACACGCCCATCGCCTCCGCCGCCTCCTCGCCGTAGGACGGGTGGGACGGGTCGTGGTCGTAGGAGTGGACCGTGTACGGCACCCCGGCGGACGTCAGGGCGACCGTCGCGGGGGTGCCGCCCTGCTGCTGGTTCTTCTTCGGCTTCTTTGCCATTCCGGCCTTCGCAGTGACTGATGCGGTGACTTCAGTTGAGGCTCGTGCGGCCGCGCGTCAGCTCCGACGCCGGCAGTGACGGCAGGTTACGGATGATCGCCGTCTCGGAGCGAAGGAGTTTCAGCTCGTCCCGCAGCCGGGACGCGGTGTCCGGGGCTTGCAGCAGGCGCTGCTTGGTGGGGGTGTCCAGCATCATCGCCGCCGCCACCAGGTAGGAGACCACGGCCGGTTCGTCCGGGAGGTCGGCGCCGGTCGTGAGGGACCGTTCGCGCGCACCCGCCAGGCGTTTCTGGTACTGGCGGAAAGCCCGCAGCACGCCCTCGGCCAGTGCGCCGGCCTCGTCGCCCGGCTGTTCCGGGAGCTCCTCCAGGTCCGCCGTCAGGAAGGGGCCCGACGCGTCCACGGACACCAGGCGCGCCCGGGTCGTGCCCGTCGCCAGGACCTCGAAGGTGCCGTCCTCGCGTTCCCGGATGGTCGCCGCGTCCGCGACGCAGCCCGTCGCGTGGAACGACTTCGCCGGGTCGGGGCCGAAGCCCGCGGCGGGCCCGAGGTCGGGCAGGGCCGTGGGGTCCGGCATGCCGGGCGCGCTCGGCGCCACCTCGTGGCCGTCGCGGATCGCCACGACGGCGAACCGGCGCGGTTCGTCCTCGGGTGTCTTGAGCAGGTCGCGCATCATGGCGCGATAGCGCTCCTCGAAGACGTTCAGGGGCAGTACCAGCCCCGGGAACAGCACCGAGTTCAGAGGGAAGAGCGGGAGACGGACGGTGGTCACGACGCAAGAGCCTAGTGGTCGGCGGAGCGGGCGCGTCCGGCGCGCCCACTTCGTGGATGCCGGGGCGAGGGCATGACGCCCGTCGTACGGGCGAGGATCTCGCCGCGCACCTTCAGGAAGAGTGCCAGCGGGTCGTCCGACAACCGGCCCCACGGGAAGGACGTGGCGTACGGGCCGATCCGGTACAGCTCGGTGAGCGCCTCCTCCCAGCGGTCGAGCCGTACGAGGACGTACATCAGCTTGTTGCGGATCTCGGACGGCCACGGGTCGGCCGCCGGGAAGCGGGCGGAGAACGCGATCGCCCGGTCGGCCGCCGCGTCCAGCCGTGCGCGCGGCACCTCGTCGACGCCGTCCGTCAGACAGGCGAAGGCCGCCCGCGACGGCAGCGCCTGGATGAGCGAATCGGCCGGGGCGTCCTGCGCCGCCAGGTCGGCGAAGTCGAAGCACTCGCGGTGGGAGCCCTGCCAGGACGCCGCCAGATAGCGCAGCGCCGCCACATGGCAGCCGTAGTGGTGCGGGGCGCGGCGCAGTGCCGCCTCCCACAGCTCGCCGAAGTACTTGGGGCCCGCGCCGGTGCCGCGCGCATGGTCCAGCGCGAGCCGCCAGGGCACCGGGTCGTGGTCGTCGCCGCGCGCGGCAGCCGTGATCAGGGGGCTCACCTCGCGCAGCAGCTCGGCGCGCGCCGGGGAGCGCCAGGCGTCGTCCACCGCCAGCTGGGCCTTGAGCAGCAGCACGTCCGGGTCGTGCGGGGTGGCGGCGTACCACGCCCCCAGCCACTCCGGGCGGGCGCGCGCGAAGGCCGCGAGGCGTCTCGCGTACCGGTCGCGGGTCTCCCAGTCGCTGCGCGTGCGTGTGTCGGCGAGCAGCGCGGAGGCGGGGCCGTGCTCGCCGCCCGCCGCCGCGACCAGCGCGGAGCCGAGGCGGTCGTCGGGCACGTCGAGCAGCACCTCGTCGTCGGCGGGGAGTCCGGCGGCGGGGAGCGCAGCGGTCCGGGGGGTCCGGGCCGCGCGGCTGAACGGATGCAGCAGAGCCATGGTGTCGACCATTGAAAGGCCGCTGGTCAACCCTGCGCCAGGGCCCACGGACAAGTCGCGGAAAGTTGTACGCGGATCGGTCAAGTGCAGGTAAAGGGTGACTGTTCGACAGGTGTTGCGTTGTTGTGTGCGAAACCCGGGTGTTCCCAGGACTTCAGTTCCGTCTCAGCAGTCGCGTCGCCCCCGTGGCCACCGTCGTCGCCAGGATCCAGCCGAGCAGGATCATCGCCGCCGACAGCCACTGCCAGCCGCCGCTCAGCTGCCAGACTCCGACCTGGCCCAGATCGATGACCGGGAGCAGCAGGTCCAGCGCGAACAGGGCCGGGTTCCACGGCGGGTGGGCGCCCGGCTGCAGCGGCGGATGGCTCGCATGTGAGAAGGCCAGCGAGCCCGCCGCCCACAGCACCGCCATCCACACGGCGGCCCGGCCGGGCCGGTAGCCGTAGGCCACCGTCCAGTCCTGCGCGTACCCCCACAGCTTGGCGGCGATCGGCAGGCTCTCGCGGCGCCGGCGCTGCTTGGCGAGGAGCACCTCGCGCGCGTCCTCGTCCTCACCGCCGGCCCGCAGCACGGAGGCGAGTCGCTCGTACGGCTCCGGGTTGTACTCGGCGGTCGCGGCGGTCACCCATTCCAGCCGCTCGGTCAGCGGGAAAGGTCCCTGCGGCACCAGGTTCTCGTACTGGAAACCGCCCATGTGCAGATTGCCGGGACCCGGCCAGGCGCTCGCCCGGTCGACCAGGTTGACCACCCGCGCCCCCGACAGGACGACCTTGCCGCGCTGCGGCCGCTCCCCGAGGAAGCGCAGCTCGGGCGTCTGTACCCGGCGCAGGGACAGTTCCTGGTCGTCGGTGAAGGCGAACCGGGCCCGCTCCAGGTCGACCGCGTCCTCGAAGCGCCCGTCGTCCAGGCGCACCCCGCCCTGGCACTCGAACCGCTGGATCCGCGTCCCGCGCGCGGGCGTCGCACCGCTCAGCATCGAGGCGCCGACGCCCGCGGGCGTCAGGTACAGCGTGCGTCCGACGCTCAGCTGGGGCGCGTTCAGCGCGAGCCTGCCGTACGGGTTGGCCAGCCGCGCGCCGCGCAGGCTGAGCGACACGCCGACCTTCGCGCTGCGCAGGCTCAGCTCGCCGTGCGACTCCAGCAGCTCGGCCTGCAGGTCCTGGCCGACCATCAGGCCGTCGCCGGCGATCGAACGGCCGCTGCGGTCGCGGTGGACGATCGCCTGGTTGAGCAGCAGATCCGTACCGATGTGCGCGTCGGTCAGCCGGATGCCGTTGAGGAAGCGGCAGCGGGGGAGGTGCAGATCGCCCTCCGTGTGCACACGCGCGGCCTCCAGCCGGGGCACCGAGCAGTCCACCATCCGCATGGTCGTGAAATGGGCCTCCGGCAGCAGCACGTCCCGCTCGAAACGGCAGCCGCGCATCTCGACGTACGGCACCACCACGCCCCCCGCGAGGTCCAGCGAGCCGCTGATCTGCACCCCGCGCAGCTTCAGCGAGGACACCCGGCCCGCCAGCGCCGGCGGGCCGTCCAGCAGCAGCCAGCACACGATCCGCGCCCGCACGGTCCGCTCGGGCCCCCACGGGTGCCCGCCGTGCGGATCGTCGACGACGGCGTCCCCGCTGCTCAGGTCGTACACACTGCCGTTGCGGAAGGCCTGCCACATGCCGGCCTCGGCGGCGGTCAGATCGTCCGGCAGGTCTCCGGCGTCTCCGACGCGGAGGCCGACCCCCTCAGTCACAACTCCTCCAGTCCTGTCTTCGCACAACCGTTCATGCCCGCTGGGTAACTCCCGAATCACTGGACGTGAAGGTGATCTTCCGGGTTCCGCCGGGGTTCCGTATCAGCCACTGGAACGTGCGAACGGCGCCCGACCCCCGTCTGAGAGAATTGGGCACGTGATCTCCCGAATCGATCTGCGCGGCGACGCCCTCCCCGAGGGCCCCGCCCTGCGCGACCTGCTGCCCCGAGCCGACTTCGACGTTCAGGCCGCCCTGGAGAAGGTGCGTCCGATCTGCGAAGCCGTGCATCATCGGGGCGACGCGGCGCTGATCGACTTCGCCGAGAAGTTCGACGGGGTCAGGCTGGACCAGGTCCGGGTGCCCGCCGAGGCGCTCGCGCGCGCGTTGGAGGAGCTCGACCCGGCGGTCCGTGCGGCCCTGGAGGAGTCCATCCGGCGCGCCCGGCTCGTCCACCGTGAGCAGCGCCGTACGACCCACACGACCCAGGTCGTGCCGGGCGGCTCGGTCACCGAGAAGTGGGTGCCGGTGGAGCGCGTCGGGCTGTACGCGCCCGGCGGCCGCTCGGTCTACCCGTCCTCCGTGGTCATGAACGTCGTCCCGGCGCAGGAGGCCGGCGTCGAGTCCATCGCCCTCGCCTCGCCCGCCCAGGCGGAGTTCGGGGGCCTTCCGCACCCGACGATCCTCGCCGCCTGCGCGCTGCTCGGCGTCGACGAGGTGTACGCGGCCGGTGGCGCGACCGCCGTCGCGATGTTCGCGCACGGCACCGAGTCCTGCGCGCCCGCCAACATGGTCACAGGGCCCGGCAACATCTGGGTCGCCGCCGCCAAGCGCTACTTCACCGGCAAGATCGGCATCGACGCCGAGGCCGGCCCCACCGAGATCGCGGTCCTCGCCGACGACACGGCCGACCCGGTGCACGTCGCCTCCGACCTGATCAGCCAGGCCGAGCACGACCCGCTGGCCGCCGCAGTCCTGGTCACCGACTCCGTGGCACTCGCCGACGCGGTCGAGAAGGAGCTGGAGCCGCAGGTCGCGGCCACCAGGCACATCGAGGACCGGATCGTGCCTGCCTTGCAGGGCCGGCAGTCCGCGATCGTCCTCGTCGACGGCATCGACGAGGGCCTCCGGGTCGTCGACGCCTACGGCGCCGAGCACCTGGAGATCCAGACGGCGGACGCCGCCGCCGTGGCCGACCGCGTGAAGAACGCCGGCGCGATCTTCATCGGCCCCTGGGCGCCGGTCTCCCTCGGCGACTACGCGGCCGGCTCCAACCACGTGCTCCCGACCGGTGGTTGCGCCTGCCACTCCTCGGGCCTGTCGGTCCAGTCCTTCCTGCGCGGCATCCACATCGTCGACTACACGAAGGACGCGCTGGCCGAGGTCGCGCACCACGTGGTCACGCTGGCGGAGGCGGAGGACCTGCCCGCGCACGGCGCGGCGATCAAGGCGAGGTTCGGGTGGAAGGTACCGGCGAGCAAGTGAACTTCGGAATCGACGATCTCCCCGTACGGGACGAGCTGCGCGGCAAGTCCCCTTACGGAGCGCCCCAGTTGGACGTCCCCGTACGGCTGAACACCAACGAGAACCCCTACCCGCTGCCCGAGCCGCTGGTCGAGCGCATCGCGGAGCGCGTCCGCGAGGCCGCCCGGGACCTCAACCGCTACCCGGACCGCGACGCCGTCGAGCTGCGCACCCAGCTCGCCAAGTACCTGACGGACACCTCCGGCCACCAGGTCGGGCTCGCGAACGTCTGGGCCGCCAACGGCTCCAACGAGGTCATCCAGCAGCTGCTGCAGACCTTCGGCGGACCGGGCCGCACCGCGATCGGCTTCGAGCCGTCGTACTCGATGCACGCGCTCATCTCGCGCGGCACCGGCACCGGCTGGATCTCGGGCCCGCGCAACGCCGACTTCACGATCGACCTCCCGGCCGCAAAGCGGTGGATCGCCGAGAACAAGCCGGACGTCGTCTTCATCACCACCCCCAACAACCCCACGGGCAACGCGGTCCCGCGTGAGACGGTCCTCGCGCTGTACGAAGCCGCGCAGGCGGCGAAGCCGTCCGTGGTGATCGTGGACGAGGCGTACATCGAGTTCAGCCACGGCGACTCGCTGCTGCCGCTGATCGAGGGCCGGCCGAATCTCGTCGTCTCCCGGACGATGTCGAAGGCCTTCGGCGCGGCCGGTCTGCGCCTCGGCTATCTCGCCGCGCACCCGGCCGTCGTCGACGCCGTCCAGCTGGTACGGCTGCCGTACCACCTCTCGGCGGTCACCCAGGCGACCGCGCTGGCCGCCCTGGAGCACACCGACACGCTGCTGAAGTACGTGGAGCAGCTGAAGTCGGAGCGGGACCGGCTGGTGAGCGAGCTGCGCGCGCTCGGCTTCGACGTCGTCGAGTCCGACGCGAACTTCGTGCAGTTCGGGCGGTTCGCCGACTCCCACACCGCCTGGCAGAAGATCCTCGACCGGGGTGTGCTGGTACGGGACAACGGCATCCCGGGGTGGCTGCGGGTGTCCGCCGGAACCCCCAAGGAGAACGACGCGTTCCTGGACGCGGTACGTGAACTGAAGAAGGAGCACAGCGCATGACTCGCGAAGGCCGCGTCGGAAGAATCGAGCGGGTCACCAAGGAGACCTCGGTGCTCGTCGAGATAGACCTCGACGGCAGCGGCAAGGTCGATGTGTCGACAGGGGTCGGCTTCTACGACCACATGCTCGACCAGCTCGGCCGGCACGGTCTGTTCGACCTCACCGTGAAGACCGAGGGCGACCTGCACATCGACTCGCACCACACCATCGAGGACACCGCCCTCGCGCTCGGCGCCGCCTTCAAGCAGGCGCTCGGCGACAAGGTGGGGATCTACCGGTTCGGCAACTGCACGGTGCCCCTGGACGAGTCGCTCGCCCAGGTGACCGTCGACCTGTCCGGCCGCCCGTACCTCGTGCACACCGAGCCCGAGAACATGGCGCCGATGATCGGCGAGTACGACACCACGATGACCCGGCACATCCTGGAGTCCTTCGTCGCCCAGGCCCAGATCGCGCTGCATGTGCACGTGCCGTACGGGCGCAACGCGCACCACATCGTGGAGTGCCAGTTCAAGGCGCTCGCGCGGGCCCTGCGGTACGCCTCGGAGCGCGACCCGCGCGCGGCCGGCATCCTGCCCTCCACGAAGGGCGCGCTGTAAAGCCATGAACGGACTGTCGACCGTCCTGATCGTCGTCGGCCTCTTCCTGGTCGGCGGCATCATCTCCTTCGTCAAGCAGCAGATGCCGAAGAGCCTGATCGTGCTGCTCTCCGTCAGCGCCGCGATGTGTCTGGTCGCGGGCGTCCTGAGGCTGGAGGTGTGGAATTGAGCAACTCCAAGAAGGTCGTGGTCTTCGACTACGGATTCGGGAACGTCCGCTCCGCCGAGCGTGCCCTCGCGCGCACCGGAGCGGACGTCGAGATCACGCGTGACTTCGACAAGGCCATGAACGCGGACGGCCTGCTGGTGCCGGGCGTGGGCGCCTTCGCCGCCTGTATGCAGGGCCTGAAGGAGGCGCGCGGCGACTGGATCGTCGACCGCCGGCTGTCCGGCGGCCGTCCGGTCATGGGCATCTGCGTGGGCATGCAGATCCTGTTCGCGCGCGGCATCGAGCACGGCGTGGAGACCGAGGGCCTCGACGAGTGGCCCGGCTCGGTCGAGCCGCTGCAGGCCGAGATCGTGCCGCACATGGGCTGGAACACCGTCGAGGCACCCGCCGACTCCCAGCTGTTCGCCGGCCTGGACGCCGACGCGCGCTTCTACTTCGTGCACTCCTACGCCGTCCACGACTGGGCGCTGGAGACGCACAACCCGACGATGCTCGCCCCCAAGGTGACCTGGTCGACGCATGGCAAGCCCTTCGTGGCCGCCGTCGAGAACGGCGCCCTGTGGGCCACCCAGTTCCACCCCGAGAAGTCCGGCGACGCCGGAGCGCAGCTGCTCACCAACTGGATCGGAACCCTGTAGACCATGGCCAAGCTCGAACTCCTCCCCGCCGTCGACGTCCGCGACGGCCAGGCCGTACGCCTCGTGCACGGCGAGTCCGGCACGGAGACCTCGTACGGCTCCCCCCTGGAGGCCGCCCTCGCCTGGCAGCGGTCGGGCGCCGAGTGGCTGCACCTGGTCGACCTGGACGCCGCGTTCGGCACCGGCGACAACCGTGAGCTGATCGCCGAGGTCGCGAAGGCGATGGACATCAAGGTGGAGCTGTCCGGAGGCATCCGCGACGACGCCTCGCTGGCCGCCGCCCTGGCCACCGGCTGCACCCGGGTGAATCTCGGCACGGCCGCCCTGGAGACCCCGGAGTGGGTCGCCAAGGTCATCGCCGAGCACGGCGACAAGATCGCGGTGGGCCTGGACGTACGCGGCACGACCCTGCGCGGCCGCGGCTGGACCCGCGACGGCGGCGACCTCTACGAGACGCTGGAGCGCCTCAACAAGGAAGGCTGCGCGCGCTACGTGGTGACGGACATCGCCAAGGACGGCACCCTCCAGGGCCCCAACCTGGAGCTGCTGAGGAACGTCTGCGCGGCCACCGACCGCCCGGTCGTGGCGTCCGGCGGCGTGTCGTCCCTGGACGACCTTCGCGCCATCGCCGAACTGGTACCCCTCGGTGTCGAGGGCTCCATCGTCGGGAAGGCCCTGTACGCGAAGGCGTTCACCCTGGAAGAGGCCTTGGAGGCTGTGTCGTCATGAGCGATGCCGTACGGCGTGTGCAGAGCGGAAGTCCCTGGGAAGAGTCCTTCGGTTTCGCACGCGCCGTGGCGGCGGGCGACCGTGTGCTGGTGGCGGGCACGACGTCCTTCAAGGGCAGCGTGCTGTACGGGGAGGGCGACCCCTACGAGCAGGCCAAGGTGGCCTTCACCAGCGCGATCGAGGCGATCGGTGAGCTCGGGCTCGGCGTCGAGTCCGTGATCCGTACGCGGATGTACCTGACCCATGCGCGGGACGTGGACGCCGTGGGCCGGGCCCACAAGGAACTGTTCGACACGGTGCGCCCGGTCTCGACCCTCCTGGTCGTGGAGGGCTTCGTGGACCCGCGCATCCTGGTCGAAGTGGAACTGGAAGCCTTCCGAGGCTAAAGGCATACAGAGGAGCCGTGGATTCATGACCCTGGCGGTCCGAGTCATCCCCTGCCTGGACGTGGACAACGGCCGGGTCGTCAAGGGTGTCAACTTCCAGAACCTGCGCGACGCGGGCGACCCCGTCGAGATGGCCAAGGTGTACGACGCCGAGGGCGCCGACGAGCTGACGTTCCTGGACATCACCGCCTCGTCGGGCAACCGCGAGACGACGTACGACGTGGTCCGCCGTACCGCCGAGCAGGTGTTCATCCCGCTCACGGTCGGCGGAGGTGTCCGCACGGCCGAGGACGTGGACAAGCTGCTGCGGGCCGGCGCGGACAAGGTGGGCGTCAACACGGCCGCGATCGCCCGTCCCGACCTGATACGCGAGATCGCGGAGCGCTTCGGCCGCCAGGTGCTGGTCCTGTCCGTGGACGCGCGCCGCACCCCCGAGGGCACCTTCGAGGTCACCACCCACGGCGGCCGTCGCGGCACCGGCATCGACGCCGTCGAGTGGGCGCACCGGGCCGCCGAGCTGGGCGCGGGCGAGATCCTGCTCAACTCCATGGACGCGGACGGCACGAAGGACGGCTACGACCTGGAGATGATCGCCGCGGTGCGCAAGCACGTGACGGTCCCGGTGATCGCCTCGGGCGGCGCGGGCAGGCTGGCCGACTTCCCGCCGGCCATCGGCGCGGGCGCGGACGCGGTGCTGGCGGCGTCCGTCTTCCACTTCGGCGACCTGCGCATCGGCGAGGTGAAGCAGGCGCTGCGGGAGGCGGGGCACCCGGTCCGCTGACCGCGACCGCGACCGGCACCGGCGCCCGGGGCGCCGGTCCGGTCCGCCGGCTGCCTCAGATGCCCAGCTGCTTCGCCTCGTGCAGCTTCGCGACCGCGTCCTTGTCGCCGTCCAGTTCCACATCGGCGGCGCTCTGCCGGCCGTAGGTGAACAGCAGCAGCTCCGACGGTTCGCCGGTCACCGTCACCACGGGGGTTCCGCGATGGGCGACCGCCGTCTGGCCGTCCGGGCGGCGCAGCACCAGGCCCGTCGGGGCGCTGCGGCCCATCAGGCGGGCCGAGCGTTCGAGGCGGGACCACAGGGTGTCCTGGAAGACCTGGTCCAGCTCGCGCGGCGCCCAGTCCGGTCGCGCACGGCGGACGTCCTCCGTGTGGACATAGAACTCGACGGTGTTCGACAGCTCGTCGACCTGCTTGAGCTGGAACGGCGAGAAGCGCGGCGGGCCGGTGCGGATGAGCTGGATCAGCTCCTCGTACGGCTTGGCGGTGAACTCCGCCATCACCCGTTCGAGGCGGGGCGCGAGCTGCTTGATCAGGAGGCCGCCGACGGCATCGGGTCGGCGTTCGCGCACCACCACGTGCGCGGCGAGGTCACGGGTCCGCCAGCCCTCGCAGAGGGTCGGGGCGTCCGGGCCCTCGGCCTCCAACAGGTCGGCCAGGAGAAGTCGTTCACGCTTGGCGAAAGTCGACATGCAGTCAGCCTACGACCACGTATCAGGTCCGCCCAGTGGACACCCCCCGGTCACTGTCAGTGGCGCGCGGCACAATGGCCCCTATGACCAGCACGCCGCCCCCCAGCAGCCTCGACCCGGAGATCGCCGCGCGCCTCAAGCGCAGCGCCGACGGGCTCGTCCCCGCCATCGCCCAGCAGTACGACACCGGTGAGGTGCTCATGCTCGGCTGGATGGACGACGAGGCGCTGCACCGCACCCTCACCACCGGCCGCTGCACGTACTGGTCGCGCAGCCGCCAGGAGTACTGGGTGAAGGGTGACACCTCCGGCCACTTCCAGTGGGTCAAGTCCGTCGCCCTCGACTGCGACGCGGACACCGTGCTGGTCAAGGTCGACCAGGTCGGCGCCGCCTGCCACACCGGCGCCCGCACCTGCTTCGACGCCGACGTGCTCGTCAAGGACGGCGCCGGTTCCGGCGCAGCGTCCACGGATCAGTAAGGTCTGCCGCCATGGACCTCGAGACCTTCCGCAAGCTGGCCACCGACCGGCGCGTCATCCCGGTCACGCGCAAGCTCCTCGCCGACGGCGACACCCCGGTCGCGCTCTACCGCAAGCTCGCCGCCGAGCGCCCCGGCACCTTCCTGCTGGAGTCCGCGGAGAACGGCCGCTCCTGGTCGCGTTACTCCTTCGTCGGCGTGCGGTCGGCAGCGACCCTGACGGCCCGTGACGGGCAGGCCCACTGGCTCGGCGCCCCGCCCGTCGGCGTCCCCGTCGACGGTGATCCGCTGGTCGCCCTGCGCGCCACCATCGAGGCCCTGCACACCCCGCACCAGGAGGGCCTGCCACCCTTCACCGGCGGCATGGTCGGCTATCTCGGCTACGACATCGTGCGCCGCCTGGAGAAGATCGGCCCGGGGGAGCGGGACGACCTGAAACTGCCCGAGCTGACCATGCTCCTCACCAGCGACCTCGCCGTCATGGACCACTGGGAGGGCTCGGTCCTGCTGATCGCCAACGCGATCAACCACAACGACCTCGACACGGGCGTCGACGAGGCCCACGCGGACGCGATCGCCCGCCTCGACGCCATGGAGGCCGACCTCTCGCGCCCGGTCGCCCAGCCGCCCGCGGTGCTCCCGCCCTCCGAGCTTCCCGAGTACACGGCCCTGTGGGGCGGCCCCGACTTCCAGGAGGCCGTCGAGGACATCAAGGAGCGCATCCGGGCCGGGGAGGCCTTCCAGGTCGTCCCCTCCCAGCGTTTCGAAACGCCGTGCACGGCAAGCGCCTTGGACGTCTACCGCGTGCTGCGGGCGACCAACCCCTCGCCGTACATGTACCTGTTCCGCTTCGACGGCTTCGACGTCGTGGGCTCGTCCCCCGAGGCCCTGGTCAAGGTCGAGGACGGGCATGCGATGGTCCACCCCATCGCCGGGACGCGGCACCGCGGGGCCACCCCGCAGGAGGACCAGGCGCTCGCCGAGGAACTGCTCGCCGACCCCAAGGAGCGCGCCGAGCACCTCATGCTCGTCGACCTGGGGCGCAACGACCTCGGACGGGTCTGCGAGCCGGGCTCGGTGGAGGTCGTCGACTTCATGTCCGTCGAGCGGTACTCGCACGTGATGCACATCGTCTCCACCGTCACCGGCAAGGTCGCCGAGGGCCGCACCGCCTTCGACGTCCTCACCGCCTGCTTCCCGGCGGGCACCCTCTCCGGCGCCCCCAAGCCCCGCGCGATGCAGATCATCGACGAACTCGAGCCGTCCCGGCGCGGCTTGTACGGCGGCTGCGTCGGCTACCTCGACTTCGCGGGCGACTCCGACACCGCCATCGCCATCCGCACGGCCCTGCTGCGGGGCGGCACGGCGTACGTCCAGGCGGGCGCCGGCATCGTCGCCGACTCCGACCCGCTCGCCGAGGACCAGGAGTGCCGCAACAAGGCCGCGGCCGTGCTCCGGGCTGTCCACACGGCCAACCGGCTGGGCCGGTAGGACCCTTCCGGCGACAAGTGGGGTGCTTCTCACGTGAACCCCGGGTGACGGTTCGCCCGGGGTTCGGGCGATAGTGGAGTACGTGACTGCCCTACCTCACCCCCGTTCCGAAGCCGACGGACCCGCACGGTCCGGCCGCCGGAGTCTCGCCCTTGCCCTGCTGTGCGGTGCGCTCGGCGCGGCCGTGGCGCTGCTGGCCACCCGTCAGCGCTGGTCGGAGGGGACCGCGACGGTGGCCGGCGGCGCCTTCCCGCTGACCGCCAAGGGCAGCGACGTCACGGGCGTACCCGCGGCGCTCGCCATAGTGGGCCTCGCCGCGCTCGTCGCCGTCTTCGCCGTCCGCAGGGCGGGCCGCCTGCTGGTCTCGGCCCTGCTCGCGCTCTCCGGCGCCGGCACCGTCGCCGCGGCCCTGCTGGGCGTCTCCGACAGCTCCGCGCTCGACGAGAAGGCCGCGCAGGCCGCCGGCGACACCTCGGCCACCGTGGACGGCCTCTCCCACACCGCCTGGCCGTACGTCGCGGCCGTGGGCGGCCTCCTGCTCCTCGTCGCGGGCCTGCTCGCCCTGCGCTACGGCCGGAACTGGCCCGCGATGTCCGGCCGCTACGAACGCGACGGCGCCCCCAAGGCCCGCCGCAGGGCCGCCGCCGTGGACCCCGACCGCCCCGAGGACCTCTGGAAGGCACTCGACCGCGGCGAGGACCCCACCGGGGCATAGCCCACCCCTCGCCGGGTCGCCACGCGCAAGCAGCCACCCCCGAGCAGCGCACGCGCGCGCGTGCGGGACAATGTCCGTTGAGCGTCCGGCTCAGACACGTAAACATCAGCGAGGAGCAAGTCATGGCGGGCAGCAGCCACGGTCACACCCCGGCCGCCTGGACCGGTGTCACGATCGCCTTCATCGGTTTCTGCGTCTCGGGAGCCTTCATGGTGATGGCTCAGCCCGTGGGCTTCTGGGCCGGCATGGCGATCGTGGTCGTCGGCGGCATCGTCGGCTGGATCATGAGCGCGATGGGCATGGGTCAGCCGAAGGACGCGCACCAGTCGTTCCAGGACGCGCTCGAGCAGAGCCAGGCGGCCGTCAGCGCCAAGAGCTGAAGTACACACGACTGCCGCTGAGGGGCGATCCGGCACCGGATCGCCCCTCACGCGTGCGTGGCGCCCGCCCGGGGGGACAATGCGAGACGTGAACGCCGAGAGCCGACCCTCGACACCGTCCGCCACCGAATCCACGGCGGCGACGCGGCTCGCCGTTCCCGCCGGGGTGCTGGCGGCCGTCGCCGGTGCCTTCGCCTACGTGGGGACGGTCGACCCGTACCAGCCCGGCCACTACCCGGTCTGCCCCCTCTACCGGCTCACCGGCCTGTACTGCCCCGGCTGCGGCGGCCTGCGCAGCGCCCACTCCTTCATCCACGGGGACCTCCTCGCGGCGTTCCACGCCAACGCCCTCGCCGTCGTCGGCTATCTGGGCTTCGCCGTGCTGTGGACCGTATGGGTGGTGCGCGCGGTGCGCGGACGGCCGTTCCGTCTCGAACTCGGGGGCCGGCAGCTGTGGGTGCTGGGGACGTTGTCGCTGGTCTTCACGGTTGTCCGGAACCTGCCGTTCGGTGGCTGGCTACATCCTTGATCAATGGGCGAATGTCCAGGTACTGGGACCGGCGTCAACCGGATGTGAGGCCTACCCCTCCCTCCGGATACCATCGCAGTGACCATCTGTTTTTCCCCAGGGGTCAGCTTGGTTCAACAGCTTGAACTCAACCGTCTGGAAGGGGGCCGCTCGCGTGAGTGTGCTCGACGAGATCATCGACGGAGTCCGTGCCGACCTCGCGGAGCGGCAGGCGCGCGTCAGCCTCGACGAGCTCAAGGAGCGCGCGGCGAAGGCTCCCGCGGCCAAGGACGGTCTGGCCGCCCTGCGCGGCGACGGTGTGAAGGTCATCTGCGAGGTCAAGCGTTCCAGCCCCTCCAAGGGCGCCCTGGCCGCGATCGCCGACCCGGCGGGACTCGCCGCGGACTATGAGGCGGGCGGCGCCGCCGTCATCTCCGTCCTGACCGAGCAGCGCCGCTTCGGCGGCTCGCTGGCCGACCTGGAGGCGGTCCGCGCCCGCGTGGACATCCCGGTCCTGCGCAAGGACTTCATCGTCACCTCGTACCAGCTGTGGGAGGCCCGCGCATACGGCGCCGACCTCGCCCTGCTGATCGTCGCGGCCCTGGACCAGCCCGCTCTCGAATCCCTCATCGAGCGTGCCGTCTCCATCGGCCTCACCCCGCTCGTCGAGGTCCACGACGAGGACGAGGTCGAGCGCGCGGTGGACGCGGGCGCCAAGGTCATCGGCATCAACGCCCGCAACCTCAAGACCCTCGAGGTCGACCGCGGCACCTTCGAGCGCGTCGCCCCCGAGATCCCCGACGGCATCGTCAAGATCGCCGAGTCCGGCGTCCGTGGCCCCCACGACCTCATCGCCTACGCCAACGCCGGCGCCGACGCGGTCCTGGTGGGCGAGTCCCTGGTCACCGGCAAGGACCCGAAGTCGGCGGTGTCCGACCTGGTGGCAGCGGGCGAGCACCCGGCACTGCGGCACGGCCGCGGCTGATCTTTCGATAGGCTGACCCCGATGACTCTCACGATCACGACCGTGGACCGGTACGCGCGCCTGGCGCGCGGCTGCCGGCCTCGTGGTTGCCGTGCGCCAGCGCGAAGGGTGCACGGCCGGAGAGTCAGGTACGTCATCGGTGACGAACCCGGGCAGGTGAACGGGCGGCGATGGCAGCGCCCCTTCAGGGGCGCGGGGAACTGCGCGACAAGCCCGAACGGGCCCGCAGCCAACTGACGATCCCCGCTCCCACGGCGATCAGTGTCATTCCCAACACTCACCGTGAGGTATCGGCATGCCCAGCGACTTCTTCATCCCCGACCCGGAGGGTCAAGTCCCCACCGCCGAAGGCTACTTCGGCGCATTCGGCGGCAAGTTCATCCCGGAGGCCCTCGTCGCCGCCGTGGACGAGGTGGCCGTCGAGTACGACAAGGCCAAGCACGACCCCGAGTTCGCCCGCGAGCTCGACGACCTGCTGGTCCACTACACCGGCCGCCCCAGCTCCCTCACCGAGGTCCCCCGCTTCGCCGAACACGCCGGTGGCGCCCGGGTGTTCCTCAAGCGCGAGGACCTCAACCACACCGGCTCGCACAAGATCAACAACGTGCTGGGCCAGGCACTGCTGACCAAGCGCATGGGCAAGACCCGCGTCATCGCCGAGACCGGCGCCGGCCAGCACGGCGTCGCCACGGCGACGGCCTGCGCGCTGTTCGGCCTCGAGTGCACCATCTACATGGGCGAGATCGACACCAAGCGCCAGGCCCTGAACGTGGCCCGGATGCGCATGCTCGGTGCCGAGGTCGTCGCGGTGAAGTCCGGCAGCCGTACGCTCAAGGACGCCATCAACGAGGCCTTCCGGGACTGGGTCGCCAACGTCGACCACACCCACTACCTGTTCGGTACGGTCGCCGGCCCGCACCCCTTCCCGGCCATGGTCCGCGACTTCCACCGCGTGATCGGCGTCGAGGCCCGCCGCCAGCTCCTCGAGCAGGCCGGACGCCTGCCCGACGTGGCCATCGCCTGCGTCGGCGGCGGCTCCAACGCCATCGGCCTCTTCCACGCCTTCATCCCGGACGCGTCCGTACGCCTCATCGGCTGCGAGCCCGCGGGCCACGGCGTGGAGACCGGTGAGCACGCGGCGACCCTGACCGCGGGCGAGCCCGGCATCCTGCACGGCTCCCGCTCCTACGTCCTGCAGGACGAGGAGGGCCAGATCACCGAGCCGTACTCGATCTCGGCCGGTCTGGACTACCCGGGCATCGGCCCCGAGCACTCCTACCTCAAGGACAGCGGCCGCGGCGAGTACCGCGCGGTCACCGACGACGCGGCGATGCAGGCCCTGCGCCTGCTGTCGCGCACGGAGGGGATCATCCCGGCCATCGAGAGCGCGCACGCGCTGGCCGGCGCCCTGGAGGTCGGCAAGGAGCTGGGCAAGGACGGCCTGATCGTCGTCAACCTGTCCGGCCGCGGCGACAAGGACATGGACACGGCCGCCCGGTACTTCGGCCTGTACGACACCGACGCCGAGGTCGCCGCCGACGAAGCCGACCTCGCGGAGATCGAGGGGGACGCCAAGTGAGCGGCGCTGCATTGAACCGTGACAAGGGCCAACTGCTGTCCGACACCCTCGCCGCCGCGAAGGCGGAGGGACGCGCCGCACTCATCGCCTACCTTCCGGCCGGGTTCCCGACCGTGGACGGCGGCATCGAAGCGATCAAGGCCGTCTTCGACGGCGGTGCGGACGTCGTCGAGGTCGGCCTGCCGCACAGCGACCCCGTCCTCGACGGCCCCGTCATCCAGACCGCGGACGACATCGCCCTGCGCGGCGGAGTCAAGATCGCCGACGTCATGCGCACGGTCCGCGAGGCGCACGCGGCCACCGGGAAGCCGGTGCTCGTGATGACGTACTGGAACCCGATCGACCGCTACGGCGTCGAGCGCTTCACCGCCGAGCTCGCCGAGGCCGGTGGCGCGGGCTGCATCCTGCCCGACCTGCCGGTGCAGGAGTCGGCCCTGTGGAGGGAGCACGCCGAGAAGCACGGGCTGGCCACGGTCTTCGTGGTCGCGCCCAGCAGCAAGGACGCGCGGCTCGCGCAGATCACCGCGGCGGGCAGCGGGTTCGTGTACGCCGCCTCGCTGATGGGCGTCACCGGCACCCGGGAGTCGGTGGGCGCGCAGGCCCAGGACCTGGTGGAGCGCACCCGCGCCACCGGCTCCGACCTGCCCGTCTGCGTCGGGCTCGGGGTCTCCAACGCGGAGCAGGCCGCCGAGGTGGCCGGCTTCGCCGACGGCGTGATCGTCGGCTCGGCCTTCGTCAAGCGGATGCTGGACGCGCCGGACGAAGCGGCCGGCGTCGAGGCCGTCCGCGCACTCGCCGGTGAGCTCGCGAAGGGCGTGCGCGGACAGGCGTAGCCGGGCAGTTCATCGCACGTGGGTCCGCTCATTTTCAGGTGGGTCCGCTCAACTTCATACGGGTCCTCCGAACGGGTGGATCTGGGGCCGGGGAGGCGCATTGCGCCTCCCCGGCTTCGTTCTGGGGGTGTGAGCGAGAAGAACCGTGACGGAAAGCGCACCGCCCGGGAGCGGCTGGCGGTCGAGCGTGAGAAGCAGAAGGCCGCGGAGAAGCGACGGCGGACGCTGATCGTGGGCGCGAGCGTGGTCTGCGTCCTCGGCCTCGCGGCGGTGATCGGGGTGGTCGCCGCCAACGCGGGCAAGGACAAGGAGAAGAGCTCGGGCCCGGTCGTGGCGCCTTCCGGGGCGCAGGGCAAGGACGGCCTCGCGATCGCCGTGGGCAAGGAGGGCGCCAAGCCGACGCTCACCATCTGGGAGGACTTCCGCTGCCCGGCCTGCCAGGCCTTCGAGACGGTGTACCGCCCGACGCTCCATGAGCTGACCGACTCCGGCAAGCTCAGAATCGAATACCACCTGGTCCGGCTGATCGACGGCAACCTCGGCGGCACCGGCTCGCTGCGCGCGGGCAACGCCGCCGCCTGCGCGCAGAACGCCGGAAAGTTCCGCGACTACCACGACGTGCTCTACGAGAACCAGCCCAAGGAGACCGTCGACACCTTCGCGAACAACGCCAAGCTGATCGACCTGGCGCGCAAGGTGGACGGCCTGGACACGGCGGCCTTCCGCACATGCGTGAACGACGGCAAACACGACAGCTGGGTCGACAAGTCGAACGCCGCGTTCAAGGCGGGCCGTTTCAGCGGGACCCCGACCGTGCTGCTCGACGGCAAGAACATCTACCAGGACCAGACGCTCACCCCCGCGAAGCTGAAGCAGATGGTGCTGGCGGCGAACAAGGGGTAAGAGTTTCACGCCCGCCCGTTATGGACCCGTAGCCGGGCTGCCTGCCGTCGGCCCGGCCCGGCACGGTAGCGTCGACCTTGCCATGGAACTTGCCTACATTCCCAGCCCGCCGCACGGGGTCTACCACCTCGGCCCCATCCCGCTGCGCGGCTACGCATTCTGCATCATCGTCGGCGTCTTCGTCGCGGTCTGGCTCGGCAACAGGCGCTGGATCGCCCGGGGCGGGCGAGCCGGCACGGTGGCCGACATCGCTGTCTGGGCGGTGCCCTTCGGCCTGGTCGGCGGGCGCCTGTACCACGTGATCACGGACTACGAGCTGTACTTCAGCCAGGGCCGTGACTGGGTGGACGCCTTCAAAGTGTGGCAGGGCGGCCTGGGCATCTGGGGTGCGATCGCGCTCGGCGCGGTCGGCGCGTGGATCGGCTGCCGCCGCCGGGGCATCCCGCTGCCCGCCTACGCGGACGCCATCGCCCCCGGTATCGCCTTCGCGCAGGCGATCGGGCGCTGGGGCAACTGGTTCAACCAGGAGCTGTACGGCAAGGAGACCCATCTTCCCTGGGCGCTGCACATCACCTCCTCCGCGGACGGCCGCGTGCCCGGGTACTACCACCCGACGTTCCTCTACGAGTCCCTGTGGTGCATCGGCGTCGCGCTGCTCGTGATCTGGGCTGACCGCCGCTTCAAGCTGGGACACGGCCGGGCGTTCGCGCTGTATGTCGCCGCGTACTGCGTGGGCCGGGCGTGGATCGAGTACATGCGCGTCGACGACGCGCACCACATCCTGGGCCTGCGGCTCAACGACTGGACCGCGGGGATCGTGTTCCTGCTCGCGGTGACGTACATCGTGGTGTCGGCGAAGAAGCGGCCCGGCAGGGAAGAAGTGGTCGAGCCGGGTGCCGCGGAGGAAGCGGCCGAGGCCGACGGCGAGGCCGCCGTGGCCCTCGACAAGGACGAGGCGGACTCCTCGGCGGCGAAGCCGGACGCGGAGGGCTCCGCAGCGGAACCCCAAGAACCCGCAGGACGCGAGGCCGCCGAGGACGAGGCGGAGGGCAGCGCGAAGGACAGCGCGAAGGACGGCGCCGAGTCGGCCAAGAAGAGCTGACCGTTCGGTCGTACGTCGACGAGGGCGCCCGGGCCATGAGGTCCGGGCGCCCTCGTCCTCAGTTCCGGCGGGCGAGCGACAGCGTGCGGTGCGCTGCCGCCACCACGGCCGCGTCGATGAACCTGCCGTCCGGCAGTGCCTGGGCGCCCTGCCGGGTCATCGCTGCCTTGACGATCGTCTCGGCCTCCTCGACCTCCCGCTCCGTGGGGAGGTAGGCCCGCTCGATGACGGGGAGTTGGCGGGGGTGGATGGCCGCGCGGCCCAGGAAGCCCAGGGTGCGGCCGTGGGCGCAGGAGGCCGCCAGACCCTCCAGGTCGCGGATGTCCGGATGGACCGACTGCGGTGCCGGGGGCAGGCCCGCCGCCCGGGCGGCGACGACGATCCGGGAGCGGCACCAGTCGAGGCCGGCGTCCTCGCGTACCCCCAGGTCGGCCCGGAGGTCCGCTTCTCCGAGGGCGATGCCGTGCAGGGCCGGGTGGGCGCAGGCGATGGCGTGGGCGTGTTCGACGGCCAGGGCGGATTCCAGGAGGGCGTACAGAGCGGGCGCGCCGGCGGCCGACGTGGAGCGTTCCGCGGTACGGATGATCTGCTCCGGGGAGGTGACCTTCGGCAGACGCAGCCCCGAGAGGCCGGGCCGCCCGGCCACCGCCTCCAGGTCCCGGGACGCCAGGGGCCCGTCCAGGGCGTTCACGCGGACGTGGACGGGGACCGGCTGCGGGGCGGAGAGCAGCTCGGCGGTGGCCGCGCGGGCGTACTCCTTGCGGTCCGGGGCGACCGCGTCCTCCAGATCGATGACGACGACGTCGGCCCCGGCGGTCAGGGCCTTGGCAACCACGTGCGGACGGTCGCCGGGAGCGTAGAGCCAGGTGAGCGGGGGTGTGGTCATGCGGCGCTCTTCTTGCGGAGGGTTGCCAGCTCGGTGAGGGTCAGGCCGAGGTCGCTGAGGACGGCGTCCGTGTCGGCACCGTGGGGGCGGTCTGTCCACCGGATCGCGCCGGGGGTGACGGAGAGGTGGAAGAGGACGTTCTGCGTCATACGGCGCCCTCCTCGCGGAGGGTTGTCAGGCGGGCCTTCGTGGCGGCGCCGGTGGTCAGGGTCGTGGCGACGTCGTGCGGTCGGTCGCCGGGGGCGTAGAGCCAGGTGAGCGGGGGTGTTCATACGGCGCCCTCCTCGCGGAGGGTTGTCAGGCGGGCCTTCGTGGCGGCGCCGGTGGTCAGGGTCGTGGCGACGTCGTGCGGTCGGTCGCCGG
>NZ_JBIAUY010000024.1:77118-152614 GCF_042893475.1 Streptomyces sp. NPDC001604
GGGGCGTAGGGCAAGGTGAGCGGGGGTGTTCATACGGCGCCCTCCTCGCGGAGGGTTGTCAGCTCGGTGGGTGTCAGGCCGAGGGCGGTCAGGACGGTGTCCGTGTCGGCGCCGTGGGGGCGGCCCGCCCAGCGGATCGTGCCGGGGGTGGCGGAGAGGCGGAAGAGGACGTTCTGCATGCGCAGGGGGCCCAGGTCGGGGTCGTCGAGGGTGGTGATCGTGTCCAGGGCCGCGTACTGCGGGTCGGTCATCACGTCCCGTACGTCCTGGATGGGCGCGACCGCGGCCTCGGCCTTCTCGAAGGCCGAGAGGACCTCCTCACGGGTGCGACCGGCGATCCAGCTGCCGACCGCCTCGTCCAGGACGTCGGCGTGCCGGGCGCGGTCGGCGCCCGTTGCGAACCACGGCTCGTCGATCAGCTCCGGGCGGCCGACCAGGCACATGACGCGTTCCGCGACCGACTGCGCGGAGGTCGAGACGGCGACCCAGCTGCCGTCGGCGGTGCGGTAGGTGTTCCGGGGCGCGTTGTTGGCGGAGCGGTTGCCGGTGCGCTGCTGCACGTAGCCCAGCTGGTCGTACCAGGTCGGCTGGGGGCCGAGGACGGTCAGGATCGGCTCGATGATCGCCATGTCGACGACCTGGCCCTCGCCGGTGCGGTCACGGGCGGACAGCGCGGTCATGACGGCGTAGGCGGTGGCCAGACCGGCGATGGAGTCGGCGAGGCCGAAGGGTGGCAGCGTCGGAGGTGCGTCCGGTTCGCCGGTGATGGCGGCGAAACCGCTCATGGCCTCTGCGAGGGTGCCGAAGCCGGGGCGGTGCGCATACGGGCCGAACTGGCCGAAGGCGGTGACCCTGGTGAGGATCAGACGGGGGTTGGCGGCGGACAGCTCCGCCCAGCCCAGGTCCCACTTCTCCAGCGTGCCGGGGCGGAAGTTCTCGATGACGACGTCGGCGCCGGCGACGAGGCGGAGGAGGGTGGATCGACCGCCCGGTTTGGAGAGGTCGAGGGTGATGGTGTGCTTGTTGCGGCCGAGGAGCTTCCACCAGAGGCCGACGCCGTCCTTCGACGGGCCGTGGCCACGGGAGGGATCGGGCTTCGCCGGGTGCTCCACCTTGATGACCTCCGCGCCGAAGTCGCCCAGCATCGTGGCGGCGAGCGGCCCGGCGAAGAGGGTGGCGAGGTCGAGGACACGCAGGCCGGTGAGCGGGGCTTCGTTCATGACGCGAACTGCGCTTCGATCTCCGGGCGGCAGGGCATCGACGCCGACGCTCCGGGCCGCTGGACGGAGAGCGCCGCGGCCGCCCCCGCCCAGGCCAGCGCGGACCACATCGGCCGCCCCTCGGTCAGCGCCACGGCGAGGGCGCCGACGAAGGTGTCACCCGCGCCCGTCGTGTCCACGGCGGTCACCTGCGGCGCGGGGACGGCGAGCGGTTCGGCGCCGCGGGCCGCGTACAGGCTGCCCTCCGAGCCGAGGGTGACGACCACCTCCGGCACCTGGTCCAGCAGGGCCGTGGCCGCGGCGGCGGGGTCGGTGCGGCCGGTGAGGACGGTCGCCTCGTGCTCGTTGGGCACCAACAGGTCGGTGGCGGCGAGCAGTTCGGGCGGGAGCGGCTGGGCGGGGGCCGGGGTGAGGATCGTACGGATGCCGTGGGCGCGGGCGGCCCGCGCGCCCGCCAGTACGGCCGCGAGCGGGATCTCCAGTTGGAGGAGCAGGGCGTCGGCGGAGGCGATGAGGGCGTCGTCGCCGGGGACGAGGTGGTCGACGGTGCCGTTGGCACCGGGGATCACGACGATCGAGTTGCCGCCCTTGTCGTCGACGACGATGTGGGCGGTGCCGGAAGGGCCTTCGACGGTGCGCAGGAGGTCGGTGTCGACGCCCGAATGTTCCAGGGTGGAGCGGAGACGGGTGCCGAAGGCGTCGTTCCCGACCGCGCCGATCATCGAGACGGTGGCGCCCGCGCGGGCCGCGGCGATCGCCTGGTTGGCGCCCTTGCCACCGGGGATCGTACGGAACTCCCGTCCCGTGACGGTCTCTCCGCGCTGCGGGGCCTTCTCGACGTAGGTGACGAGGTCCATGTTCGTGCTGCCCAGTACGACGATGTGGGTCATGGGCGGGATGCCTCCCGGAGGGTGAGGTGGGCCAGGGCGTCGAAGCCGATGCCGTTGAAGTCGCCGATGGAGGTGGCCAGTCGGTTCTTGAGGGGGGTGGTCCAGCGGTCGGGGAGGGCGAGGGGGTCACCGGTGAGGAGGGCGGCGATGCTGCCTGCCGTGGCGCCGTTGGAGTCCGTGTCCCAACCGCCCGACACGGCACGGCAGATGGAGCCGGTGAAGTCGCCGTTCGCGTGGGTGAGGGCGGCGGCGATCAGGGCCGTGTTGGGGACGGCGTGGACCCAGTGGTGGGTGTCGGCGTGGGTGGCGTGGAGCTCGTCCACGACGGTGTCGAAGTCGGCGTGTTCCTCGGCGAGTCGGATGGCGTGGCGGACGGCTCGGGCCAGACGGGAGCGGGGCGGGATCACCGTGAGGCCGGTGCGGAGGCAGGCGTGGATGTCATGGGCGGCGGTGGCTGCCTGCGCGATGGTGGCCGCCGTGAACATCGCCGCGTAGACGCCGTTGGCGGTGTGGGTGAGGGTGGCGTCGCGGTGGGCCTGTTCCGCTGCGGCGGCCGGGTCGCCGGGGTTGGTCCAGCCGTGGACGTCGGCTCGGATGAGGGCGCCGATCCATTCGCGGAAGGGGTTGCGGTGGCGGGCCGTGTGGGGTGGGTCCAGACCGAGGAGAAGGTTGCGGTAGGCGATGCGTTCGGCGGTGAAGGTGCGGCCGGCCGGGAGTTCTGCGAGCCAGAGCTCGGCTGCGTCGGTGGTGGTGAAGTGCTTTCCGTGGCGTTGCAGCAGGAGGAGGTTGAGCAGGGGGTAGTTGAGGTCGTCGTCCTCGGGCATGCCGTCGATGTTCTCGGCGAGGGAGGTTGGCGCCGAGCGGCGGTTCCAGGGGTGTTGCGAGAGGAGTTCTTCTGGGACGCCGTGGGCGGTGAAGTAGGTGTTCAGGGGCCAGTTGCCGGTGGACTGTGCCAGTGCGCGGATGGCTTCGAGGGGGAGTTTTTCCACGGGTTTTCCGAGGAGGCAGCCGACGGCTCTGCCGAGCCAGGCGGCTTCCAGGCGGGCCTGGGTGAGTGGTGCGGTAGGGGCGGCGCTTACTGGCGCCGGCAAGGTGCCGCGTCTCCTTGGGTCGGGAGCCGCCCCAAGCGGCACTACCGCCCGCAGGCTGAGGGGGGTGACGGCGTTCGGCCAGGCTGGGCACAGGGATTTGATCCGTGCCAGGTCCGTTGGTTCGGTGTCCGCCAACTTGCTTGGCAGGTCCGCAAGTTCGTCCAGCAGGTCCTTCGCCAGCAGCCGTAGGTAACGTGACGCCGGTCTCGGTGATGCGCCTGCGCGCAGGGGGGCCTGCGTGCCGCCCGCTGCCCTCCACCTCGCCGCGATCGCCGACGGCTCTCGGCCGTCCAGGGCCGCCTGGCGCAGTTCGTGGCCGATGAGGTCCTCCGGCTGGACCCAGGTCAGTCGGAGCATCTTGGGACTCCGAGGTCGAGGAACGCCGACTCGTGGGCCCTGCGGCGGTGGACGTCCCGTTCGAAGATCTCGCGGGTCACGGCGGTGAGCGTCGCCGCCGGTTGCCACAGGTCCAGGCGGCTCGCCTCCGCCACCTGCTTCGACCAGTCCTCCGGGACCGGGGAACCCAGAGCCCCGGCGAGCGCGCCGGTCATCGTCGCGATCGAGTCGCAGTCGCGGCCGTAGTTCACCGCGCCCAGGACCGCGTGCCGGTAGTCGCCGCGGGACACCAGCAGCATGCCCAGGGCTACGGGGAGTTCCTCGATGGAGTGCAGGCGGGAGGGGCGGCGGGCCCCGAGGGACGGGGTGCGGTAGTCAGGGCCGACCGTGTCGTAGGGGGCGACTGCTTCCCGTAGCGGAATCAGGGCCGATTCGAAGTCCGTGTGGCGGGACGCCTCTTCGCAGACCTTCTCGATCGCCGTGCGGGTGCCGTCCTTCGCGAGGGAGAGGGCCGTGGTGACGACCGAGTCCGAGGTGGCACCGGGGGTGGTCGCCGCAGCCACCGCCGCCGCGAAGACGCCTGCCGCCTCGCGGCCGTACGAGGACTGGTGGGCGCCCGCGACGTCGATCGCCTCGGTGTAGGCGGCCGTGGGGTTGGCCGCGTTCACCAGGCCGACCGGGGCCATGTACATCGCCGCACCGCAGTTGACGATGTTGCCGACGCCGGCCTCTCGGGGGTCGACATGGCCGTAGTGGAGACGGGCCACCAGCCACTTCTCCGCGAGGAAGATGCGGTGCAGGGGGAGGGCTTCCTGCTCCAGTTCCGGGATCCAGCGGGGGGTCGTCATCAGGTCGGGGACCAGGTGGTCCGCGAGCGCGTAGGCGTCGAGGTGGTCGCGGACCCGGTCGTAGACCCGGATCAGGGCGTGCGTCATCAGGGTGTCGTCGGTGACGTGCCCGTCGCCCTTGTGGTACGGCGCGAGGGGCCGGGCCGTGCGCCAGGCCTCTCCGTTCCAGGGGCCGACGACGCCGTGGACGCGGCCGCTGTGGCGTTCGAGGATCTGGTCGGGGGAGTAGCCCTCGACGGGGCCGCCGAGGGCGTCGCCGACCGCCGCGCCCACGAGGGCCCCGGTGATCCGGTCCTCGAGGCTGGTTCTGGGGTTTTTGGGCCTCATGGCCCGAATCATCCTCCTGGTGGGGCCGGTTGTGCGGCTTCCAGGAGTTCGGCGAGTTCCACCAGGTCGGTTCCCGTGAGGCGGGGGAGTGCGCAGCCGGAGAGGGTGCGGCACGCTTCCCGCCAGGTGGCGGGGATCGACGCGCCGCCGCCCAGTGCGCCGGTGAGGGCGCCTGCCAGGGCCGGGGCCGAGTCGGCGACTCGGGAGAGGCAGGCCGCGGCCGGTACCGCTTCGGCGATACGGCCGTTCGACGCGGCGGTCAGGGCCAGGGCCACCGGGACCGTTTCGGCTGCGGCGATGCCGTAGCTGTAGACGTGGTCGACGATCTGGTGTTCCAGGAGGGGGACCAGGGTGAAGGCGGACTCGGCGGTGGCGGCCAGCCCGAGGGCGTGGCGGGCGTTGCGGCCGATCTCCGTGGTCTCGGGGAGTTCGGTGAGGGCCGCGTCGACGCAGGTCTCGACGTCCGCGCCGACCAGGGCCAGTGCGAGTGCCGCCGCCATGGCCCGGGCGCCGTGCACTCCGTCGCCGTCCTGGGTGTAGCGGGCGTCGAACTCGGCGAGGTCGGCGGCGAGTCGGGGGGCGCCGGGGTGGGCCACGGCGAGTACGCAGGCCCGCACGCAGGCCGCGTCGTCGAAGTAGTGGGGGTTGTCGTGGCCGGTGGCGGGCGGGCGCAGGCCGGTGGCGAGGTTGCCGAGGCCGGCGCGTACGGAGATACGGGCGCGGAGGGGGAGGACGGCGGACTCGACCTCCGGGGCGCGGTCCGCGGCGGCGGCCACTTCGCTTGCGAGGGCGTTCCAGGTGAGGTCGATGGCGGCTCTTGTACGGCGCTGTCGGCTGAGGTCGGCCAGGGCGGTGTCGTCGCCGGCGCGCAGGAGTGCCTCCGCGGCGAAGGCCGCCCACTCGGCGTCGTCGGAGGGGCCCAGGCGGAGGGGTTCGGGGGGCTGGTTCAGGGCGATGGGGACGGGGAGGGTGGTGGTGGCGTTCTGTTCGGCGAAGGTGTCGAGTTCGCGGGTGAGGCGGCGTGTCCACTCGGGCATACGGGCGGCCCGGTGGCGGGCGGCGGGCCAGCCGGCCGCGTCGCCCGCAGCGAGGCCGAGCAGCAGCCCGACGGTTCTCCCGGCCCGGGCGGTGCCCTGCGGGTGCCGGGGCTCGGCCGCCTCGGCGGGGCTCTGGCGGTGCGGGGCTTTCCCCGCCCTTGCGGTGCCCTGCGGGTGCCGGGGCTCGGCCGCCTCGGCTTCGCCATCGGCGGATCGGCTCCCACCCGCACCACCCGTGCGACTTTCGTCGTCGGGTGCGGGTGGCCCCTGTGGGAAGTTCTCGCCGTTGGCGGCTGCGCGGTCGGCCGTGCGTGGTTTGTGGTTGGGTGTGGGTGATCTCTGTGGGGGGTTCTCGTCGTTGGCGGCTGCGCGGTCGGCCGTGCGTGGTTTGTGGTTGGGTGCGGGTGATCCCTGTGGGGGGTTCTCGTCGTCGGCGGCTGCGCGGTCGGATGTGTGTGGTTTGGGGTCGGGTGTGGGTGGCCCCTGTGTGGGGCTGTCGTCGTTGGTGGGAGCGGGTGGTCCCTGTCGAGGGGGCTTGGTGTCGTTCGCCGTGGGGGCGGCTGGGTGGGCTTCCGTCTCGGAGGCACGGGGGCCCTGGGGGGTGGGGTCGGTCGGCTCCGTCGTTCCCTCGTTCCAGGGGGCGGGTGGGCTCATCCGGGCGTCTCCGTCTCGTCGGTCGCGGCCAGGGTGAAGGCGGTGGGATCCGGGAGCGGGAAGCTCGTGCGCCCCAGCACGTCCGGTGCGGGTCTCCTCGGGGGCGCCGCCGCGCCCTCGTCCGGGATGAGTAGGTCCGCCACCTCCAGTACGTGGTGGCCCGCCATGGCCGGCAGACAGCTGCCCCGGGCCGGGCCGATGGCAGTTGCCCAGGCCGGGGGGATGGCCGAGACCCCCTGGGTCGCTCCGGCCAGTGCGCCCGCCACCGCTGCCGTCGTGTCCGCGTCCCGGCCCATGTTGACCGCCGTGAGCACCGCGTCGCGGAAGTCGCCGTCCGCCGCCGCGTAGGCGCCGAAGGCCAGGGCGACCGCCTCGGGGGCCAGGTCGGTCCAGGGGTAGCCGCCGATGACGACCGCCGAGCGGACCGCCCGTTCGCCGCGGTGGGCCACCGCCACGGCCCGGCGCAGCGAGCGGGCCGTCCAGGAGTCGTCCGGGACGACCGCCAGGGCGGAGGCCGCGACGGCGAACGTCGGTGCGCCCGCCATCGCCGCGGCCACACCCGCCGCGACCGCCTGGCCGCCGTAGATGCCCTCGCCGTCATGGCTCACCGAGCCGTCGATCGCCACCAGCCGGGCCGCCTCGGCGGGGCGGCCCGCGGCGAAGACGCCGAAGGGGGCCGCGCGCATGGCCAGGCCGTCGCTCCAGGCATGCCGGTGCTGGGCCGAGATGGGGGCGGCGAGGCCGCGGCGGAGGTTCTCCAGGGTGCCGCGTTCGCTGAATCCCGCGCCCCGGAAGGGACCTTCGTCGCGGTCCGCGATCCACTTGTGCCAGGCCGCCTCCACATGGGAGGGGGTGAGTGCCGAGCCGTGCCGGGCCAGCAGCAGGCCGGAGAAGATCGCGTACTCGGTGTCGTCCGTGCCGGCAGGCTCGTCCGTCACATAACCCGTGATGCGGCCCCAGCGGGCACGGATGTCCGACGGCTTCAAGTTCTCGGCCGGGGCTCCAAGGGCGTCGCCGACGGCCAGGCCCAGCAGCGCTCCGCGTGCCCGCTCGCGGAGGCCGGTGGCGTTCCCGGGTGACGGGACCGGGGGAGTGCAGGCGATCGATGCCATACGCGGCCTCTCCGGGAGCGGGGTTCGCACAGGGCGCGAAACCCTTTGCCCATGTGTCCCACCGTCGGCGGTTGACCTGCCCCTGGGGCAGAGCCATGTCACCCGGTCGCCATCTGTGGGTGAGGGCGCGCAGCGCACGGAGAGGTAAAGCTGCAGGTTAGCCGAGCCTTTCCTTGCTGGCGGGGCCGGAATTCGGGGCGTAGGTTTGCTGTTGTCGAAGAGTAGAACGTGTCCAAAGTTAGCTTTGGCTTAGCTTCCCTGGGGGACCCCGTAATGGCGATCATCGAGACCGAGGCCGCGCTGCACGTGGCGCACCGCGACAACCACACGCACCGGGATGTGAACGGCGGCTGGCTGCGGCCCGCGGTTTTCGGTGCGATGGACGGGCTGGTCTCCAACCTCGCGCTGATGACCGGCGTCGCGGGCGGGGCCGTGAGCCAGCAGACCATCGTGCTGACCGGGCTCGCGGGGCTCGCCGCCGGCGCGTTCTCCATGGCCGCCGGTGAGTACACCTCCGTCGCCTCGCAGCGTGAGCTCGTCGAGGCCGAGCTGGATGTGGAGCGGGCCGAGCTGAGGAAGCACCCGGCGGACGAGGAGGCCGAACTCGCGGCGCTCTACGAGGCCCGGGGTGTCGAGCCGGAGCTGGCGCGGGAAGTGGCCCGGCAGCTGTCGAAGGACCCCGAGCAGGCCCTGGAGATACACGCTCGTGAGGAGCTCGGCATCGACCCCGGGGACCTGCCCTCGCCGCTCGTCGCCGCCGTGTCCTCGTTCGGTTCCTTCGCGCTGGGCGCCCTGCTGCCCGTACTGCCGTATCTGCTGGGTGCGACCGCGCTGTGGCCGGCCCTGCTGCTCGCGTTCTTCGGGCTGTTCGCCTGCGGTGCCGTGGTGGCCAAGGTGACCGCGCGGAGCTGGTGGTTCAGTGGGTTCAGGCAGCTCGCACTGGGTGCCGCGGCGGCCGGTGTGACGTACGCCCTGGGCATCGTGTTCGGAACGGCCGTAGGATAGGGCGGCTACAAGTTATGCGTTGGGCCGCATAACTAGCCGTTACTCGCTGGTTTCGGATGCTTAACCACCGGGCATGAGCCGTAAGCGCTGTGAGCAATGAGGCCTGCCGCGCACCCGCGGGAAGGGCGACGCAGCCCTCCCCGTCTTTCGGGCCGATGGACATCGATCTGTCTCATTCGGTCCCCATAGCTTCCACCGCAGGCGCGGTACCCGCACTGCAGCCGCGCGGTGTCCGCATGTTGGAACGGAATATCCCGGTTCCCGAGAACCGCTCCATCATGTAACCTGCACGAAATTTTGCACCCAGCAGAGGGCCAACGTCGTCCCTCGGCAATATGCGCCCCCAGAGCCTCAAGAGCCTGGGAGGCGCCCCCAGCCACTTGAGACGACGACGGGAGAGCCGATGCGTACGCCGCGCCAGCCGTCCCAGCACTCCGCGAATGGCCAGAACTGGTCCTTCATGGATGCTCGCCCTGCTGCGCAGGGTATGTACGACCCCCGCAACGAACGCGACGCGTGCGGCGTCGGCTTCGTGGCGACCCTCACCGGCGAGGCGTCCCACACCCTGGTCGAGCAGGCCCTGACGGTGCTGCGCAACCTCGAGCACCGCGGGGCCACCGGCTCCGAGCCCGACTCGGGCGACGGCGCCGGCATCCTCTCCCAGGTCCCCGACGCCTTCTTCCGTGAGGTGGCCGGATTCGAGCTGCCCGCATCCGGTGCCTACGCCGTCGGCATCGCCTTCCTGCCGGAGGACGGAACGACCGAGGCCGTCTCGCAGATCGAGACGATCGCCGCCGACGAGGGCCTCACCGTCCTCGGCTGGCGCGAGGTGCCGGTCGCGCCCGAACTGCTCGGCGCCACCGCCCGTTCGACGATGCCTGCCTTCCAGCAGATCTTCGTCGCCGACAGCGCCGCTGTGCCTGCTACGGGTATCGCCCTCGACCGCAAGGCCTTTGTGCTGCGCAAGCGCGCCGAGCGTGAGGTCGGTGTCTACTTCCCGTCGCTCTCCGCGCGCACCATCGTCTACAAGGGCATGCTGACCACCGGCCAGCTGGAGCCCTTCTTCCCGGACCTCTCCGACCGCCGCTTCGCGTCGGCCATCGCGCTGGTCCACTCGCGCTTCTCCACGAACACCTTCCCGTCGTGGCCGCTCGCGCACCCCTACCGCTTCGTCGCGCACAACGGTGAGATCAACACCGTCAAGGGCAACCGCAACTGGATGGTCGCCCGCGAGTCGCAGCTGGTCTCCGACCTCTTCGGCGACAAGGGCCTGGACCGCGTCTTCCCGATCTGCACGCCGGACGCCTCCGACTCCGCGTCCTTCGACGAGGTGCTCGAACTCCTGCACCTGGGCGGCCGTTCGCTGCCGCACTCCGTGCTGATGATGATCCCGGAGGCGTGGGAGAACCACGACTCCATGGACCCGGCCCGCCGCGCCTTCTACAACTTCCACTCCACGATGATGGAGCCCTGGGACGGCCCGGCCTGCGTCACCTTCACCGACGGCACCCAGGTCGGCGCGGTCCTCGACCGCAACGGCCTTCGCCCCGGCCGCTACTGGGTCACCGACGACGGCCTGGTCGTCCTCGGCTCCGAGGTCGGCGTCCTCGACATCGACCCCTCCAAGGTCGTCCGCAAGGGCCGCCTGCAGCCCGGCAAGATGTTCCTCGTCGACACGGTCGAGCACCGCATCATCGAGGACGACGAGATCAAGGCGGCCCTCGCCGCCGAGCAGCCGTACGCCGAGTGGATCGAGGCCGGTGAGATCGAGCTGGGCGACCTGCCCGAGCGCGAGCACATCGTCCACACCCACGCCTCGGTCACCCGCCGCCAGCAGACCTTCGGTTACACCGAGGAGGAGCTGCGCGTCATCCTCGCGCCGATGGCCAAGGCCGGTGCCGAGCCGATCGGTTCGATGGGTACCGACAGTCCGATCGCCGCTCTCTCCGAGCGTCCGCGGCTGCTGTTCGACTACTTCACCCAGCTGTTCGCGCAGGTCACCAACCCGCCGCTGGACGCGATCCGCGAGGAGCTCGTGACCTCGCTGCGCAGCTCGCTGGGTCCGCAGGGCAACCTGCTCGACCCGACGGCCGCCTCGTGTCGCAGCGTCGTCCTGCCGTTCCCGGTGATCGACAACGACGAGCTGGCCAAGCTCATCCACATCAACGCCGACGGCGACATGCCCGGCTTCAAGGCCGCGACGCTCTCCGGCCTGTTCCGGGTCTCCGGCGGCGGCGACGCCCTCGCCGCGCGCATCGAGGAGATCTGCGCCGAGGCCGACGCGGCCATCGAGAACGGCGCCCGGCTGATCGTCCTGTCGGACCGTCACTCGGACGCCGAGCACGCGCCGATCCCGTCGCTGCTGCTCACCGCGGCCGTCCACCACCACCTCATCCGCACCAAGCAGCGCACCCATGTGGGCCTGCTGGTCGAGGCCGGCGACGTCCGCGAGGTCCACCACGTCGCGCTGCTCATCGGCTTCGGTGCCGCGGCCGTCAACCCGTACCTGGCGATGGAGTCCGTCGAGGACCTGGTCCGCGCGGGCACCTTCCTCTCGGACATAGAGCCCGAGAAGGCCATCCGCAACCTGATCTACGCCCTCGGCAAGGGTGTTCTGAAGGTCATGTCCAAGATGGGCATCTCGACGGTCGCCTCCTACCGCGGTGCCCAGGTCTTCGAGGCCGTCGGTCTCGACGAGGCCTTCGTGGAGAAGTACTTCAACGGCACGGCCACCAAGATCGGCGGCGTCGGCATCGACGTCATCGCCAAGGAGGTCGCCGCCCGCCACGCGAAGGCGTACCCGGCGAGCGGCATCGCGCCCGCGCACCGTGCGCTGGACATCGGCGGCGAGTACCAGTGGCGCCGCGAGGGTGAGCCGCACCTGTTCGACCCGGAGACGGTCTTCCGCCTCCAGCACTCGACGCGCACCGGCCGCTACGACGTCTTCAAGAAGTACACCCAGCGCGTCAACGAGCAGTCCGAGCGCCTGATGACGCTCCGCGGTCTGTTCGGCTTCAAGTCCGACCGCCCGTCGATCTCCATCGACGAGGTGGAGCCGGTCTCGGAGATCGTCAAGCGCTTCTCCACCGGCGCCATGTCGTACGGCTCCATCTCGCGCGAGGCGCACGAGACGCTCGCCATCGCCATGAACCAGCTGGGCGGCAAGTCCAACACCGGTGAGGGCGGCGAGGACCCGGACCGTCTCTACGACCCGGCCCGGCGCAGCGCCATCAAGCAGGTGGCCTCCGGCCGCTTCGGCGTGACCTCCGAGTACCTGGTCAACGCGGACGACATCCAGATCAAGATGGCCCAGGGTGCCAAGCCCGGCGAGGGCGGCCAGCTGCCCGGCCACAAGGTCTACCCGTGGGTCGCCAAGACGCGTCACTCGACGCCGGGCGTGGGCCTGATCTCCCCGCCGCCGCACCACGACATCTACTCCATCGAGGACCTGGCCCAGCTGATCCACGACCTGAAGAACGCGAACCCGCAGGCGCGGATTCACGTCAAGCTGGTCTCCGAGGTCGGCGTCGGCACGGTCGCCGCAGGTGTCTCCAAGGCGCACGCGGACGTGGTCCTGATCTCCGGTCACGACGGTGGCACGGGTGCCTCCCCGCTGACCTCCCTGAAGCACGCGGGCGGTCCCTGGGAGCTCGGTCTCGCCGAGACCCAGCAGACGCTGCTGCTCAACGGCCTGCGCGACCGTATCGTCGTCCAGACCGACGGTCAGCTGAAGACCGGCCGTGACGTCGTCATCGCCGCGCTGCTCGGCGCCGAGGAGTTCGGTTTCGCGACCGCGCCGCTCGTCGTCTCAGGCTGCGTCATGATGCGCGTCTGCCACCTGGACACCTGCCCGGTCGGCATCGCCACCCAGAACCCGACCCTCAGGGACCGGTTCTCCGGCAAGGCCGAGTACGTCGTCAACTTCTTCCAGTACATCGCCGAAGAGGTCCGAGAGATCCTCGCCGAGCTGGGCTTCCGCTCCATCGAGGAGGCCGTCGGCCACGCCGAGGCGCTCGACGTCACGCGTGCCGTCGACCACTGGAAGGCACAGGGCCTGAACCTGGAGCCGCTGTTCCACGTGCCGGAGCTGGCCGAGGGCGCGGTGCGCCACCAGGTCATCGCGCAGGACCACGGCCTGGAGAAGGCGCTCGACAACGAGCTGATCAAGCTCGCCGCCGACGCCCTGGCCGCGGACTCCGCGACCGACGCCCAGCCGGTGCGCGCCCAGGTCGCGATCCGCAACATCAACCGCACGGTCGGCACCATGCTCGGCCACGAGGTGACGAAGAAGTTCGGTGGCGCCGGCCTGCCCGACGACACCATCGACATCACCTTCACCGGCTCCGCGGGCCAGTCCTTCGGCGCCTTCCTGCCGCGCGGTGTCACGCTGCGCCTGGAGGGCGACGCCAACGACTACGTCGGCAAGGGCCTCTCCGGCGGCCGTGTGATCGTCCGCCCGGACCGGGGCGCCGACCACCTCGCCGAGTACTCGACGATCGCGGGCAACACCATCGCCTACGGTGCGACCGGCGGCGAGCTGTTCCTGCGCGGCCGCACCGGCGAGCGGTTCTGCGTCCGCAACTCCGGTGCCACGGTCGTCTCCGAGGGCGTGGGCGACCACGGCTGCGAGTACATGACCGGCGGTCGCGCGGTGGTCCTCGGCGAGACGGGCCGCAACTTCGCGGCCGGTATGTCCGGCGGTATCGCCTACGTGATCGACCTGAACGTCGACAACGTCAACGCCGGCAACGTCAGCGCCGTCGAGGCCCTCGACGACACCGACAAGCAGTGGCTGCACGACGTGGTGCGCCGCCACCAGGAGGAGACCGGCTCCACGGTCGCCGAGAGGCTCCTGGCCGAGTGGGACACCGCGGTCGAGCGCTTCAGCAAGATCATCCCCAGTACGTACAAGGCAGTGCTCGCCGCCAAGGACGCCGCCGAGCAGGCGGGACTCTCCGAGTCCGAGATCACCGAGAAGATGATGGAGGCGGCGATCAATGGCTGACCCGAAGGGCTTCCTGAACCACGGCCGTGAGGTCGCCAAGTCCCGTCCGGTCGAGGAGCGCCTGAAGGACTGGAACGAGGTCTACGTCCCCGGCTCCCTGCTGCCGATCATCAGCAAGCAGGCCAGCCGCTGCATGGACTGCGGCATCCCCTTCTGCCACAACGGCTGTCCGCTCGGGAACCTCATCCCCGAGTGGAACGACTACGCCTACCGCGAGGACTGGTCGGCCGCGTCGGAGCGTCTGCACGCGACGAACAACTTCCCGGAGTTCACGGGCCGGCTGTGCCCCGCTCCGTGCGAGTCGGCGTGTGTGCTGGGCATCAACCAGCCGCCGGTGACCATCAAGAACGTCGAGGTCTCGATCATCGACAAGGCGTGGGAGACCGGGGACGTCGCCCCGCAGATCCCCGAGCGCCTCTCGGGCAAGACGGTCGCGGTCATCGGCTCGGGCCCCGCGGGCCTGGCCGCCGCCCAGCAGCTGACCCGGGCCGGCCACACCGTCGCCGTCTACGAGCGCGCGGACCGCATCGGAGGCCTTCTCCGGTACGGCATCCCCGAGTTCAAGATGGAGAAGCGGCACATCAACCGCCGTATCGAGCAGATGCGCGCGGAGGGCACCCGCTTCCGTACCGGGATCGAGATCGGCCGCGACCTCAAGGCGACCGACCTGAAGAAGCGCTACGACGCGATCGTCATCGCCGCCGGTGCGACGACCGCCCGTGACCTCCCGGTCCCCGGCCGCGAGCTCAAGGGCATCCACCAGGCGATGGAGTACCTGCCCCTGTCGAACAAGGTCCAGGAGGGCGACTACGTCACCCCCCCGATCTCGGCCGAGGGCAAGCACGTCGTGGTCATCGGCGGCGGCGACACCGGCGCGGACTGCGTGGGCACCGCCCACCGCCAGGGCGCGGCCTCCGTCACGCAGCTGGAGATCATGCCCCGCCCGAACGACGAGCGGAACAACGTCACCCAGCCGTGGCCGACCTTCCCGATGCTCTACAAGGTCACGTCCGCGCACGAGGAGGGCGGCGAGCGGGTCTACTCCGTCTCCACCACCCACTTCGAGGGCGACGAGGACGGCAACGTCCAGTGGCTGCACCTGACCGAGGTGGAGTTCATCGAGGGCAAGCTGACCCCGAAGCCGGGCACGGAGCGCAAGATCCCCGCCCAGCTGGTCACCCTGGCGATGGGCTTCACGGGCACCGACCGGGAGAACGGCCTGGTCGAGCAGTTCGGCCTGGAGCTCGACGAGCGGGGCAACATCGCCCGCGACGCCGACTTCCAGACCAACGTGCCCGGCGTGTTCGTCGCCGGTGACGCGGGCCGCGGCCAGTCGCTCATCGTGTGGGCGATCGCGGAGGGCCGCTCGGCCGCCCGCGGCACCGACCGCTTCCTGACGGGCGCCAGCGACCTGCCGGCCCCGATCCGCCCGACGGACCGTGCCCTGATGGCCTGACGGTCCCTCATATACGTCCCGTACAAAGGCGTACGGAACACCGCAACGGCGCTTGCCCTGTCCCCGACCGGACGATGGCAGGCGCCGTCGCATGTCTGCGGTCGGCCGCCGGGCAGGGTGGGCTACGGCACCTTGTACGTCTCCCCGTACACCTTCCACGTCAGCGGCGTCTTCAGGGCCAGGTTCCCGTCGTACAGGAACTGCCGCTGGGCCGTGTCGACGCGGGTGGTGTCGATGTCCGGACGCTCGCTCCGCATGGCCTCGACGCGGATGTCGAGGAAGACGTCCAGGTAGTTCTTCTCGGAGCCGCCCTGTGAGGGAAGGTCCGCCTCGTCCATGGCGCGTTCGCGCAGGCCGTAGAAGCTGTTCGGGCCGGTGCCGGGGCCGTGCTGGACCATGGCGTCGTAGTAGACGAACTGGCCGAGTGTGCCGAGCCCGTCGAGCTTGGCGAGGCGGACGGCCGGGTCGAAGTAGACGCGGTCGCGCTCCTCGTCCTGGGCCTTACGGAAGGCGGGCAGCTCCGCCTCGGCCTTCCAGGCGGCGGTGAAGCCCGGGTCCAGGCCCTCGTGGGAGTCCGTGCCCTCGACCTCGCGCAGGGCGGGCAGGTAGTCGGCGAGGCCGTTGTCGGGATGGTCCTCGGTGTAGCGCTCGACGAGCGCGAGCAGGTCGTGGGTGCCCGTGCAGAAGCCGACGGTGCCGGCGGTGTAGCCCTGGCCGTCGTCGATGTCCTCGATGTAGCCGTAGGCACTGCGCCAGTTCAGCGTCGAGTTCTCGGCGCTGGCCACGAGCTCCTGGGCCAGTTCCTTCTTGGCGGGGGCGGCGAGGCCGGCCGGCAGGTCGGCGATCACCTCCGCGTCCTCCGCGCTCTCGTGCTCGGCCCGGCTCTTGGCGCTCTGGCGGGCCTTCTGCGCGGCGGTGGTCGGCGTCCTGCTCCCGCTCAAGGAGCCGGCGGGCGAGAGGACGTAGACCACGCCCGTGACGACCGCGGGGAGGGCCGCGAACAGGAGGAAACCGGCACGTTTCATAGCGAGAGGGTACGGCCGGGTGATTCCCGGGTGATTCCCGGTCAGGCCGCCAGTTCTGTGACCTTCGCGGCCGTGAGGATCACAAGCAGCGCCAGCAGGGCGACGCATGCGCCCGCCTGGACAAGGTTGCGGCGCGGGTCGCGGGGTGCGTACGCGTAGGCGAGGGTCACCACACCGCCGGCCAGCAGCCCGCCGAGGTGGCCCTGCCAGGACGTGATGAACGCGGAGATCACCAGCCACAGCAGCAGGCCGCCCATGTACTGGTTGACGGACCTCATGTCGGCGCCCAGCCGCCGGGCCATGACGTAGTACGCGGCCCCGAGCCCGAAGATCGCGCCCGAGGCGCCGACCGCGGCCTGGTCGGGGGCGATCAGCAGGACCAGGACGGAGCCGCCCAGCGCCGACAGGACGTACAGGGCGAGGTAGCGGACCCGGCCGAGCTGGGACTCGACCACCCGGCCGATGTTCCACAGCGCCACCATGTTCATCACGATGTGCGCGATCCCGAACGTCCCGCCGGTGGGCGGCAGATGCAGGAACGCCCCGGTGAGCAGGCGGTACCACTCACCGCCGACCACCCCTTCGAGGTGGTAGTCGGCGGGGTGGTCGGCGATCCATCCGTAGTGGCCGCCGTCGGGTCCGAGCAGTCCCCGGCCCAGCATCTGGAATCTGTCCACGATCGACGGACGCACCAACTCGCCGAGATACGCGAGCACATTGAGCCCGATCAGGACGTACGTCACCGTGGGCGCCGAGGTGATCCGGCCGCCGAACGCGGTACGCGCCTGCCGTACCGACCGCGCGCCCTCCCTCACGCACTCCACGCACTGGTGGCCGACGGCCGCCTCCCGCATGCAGTCCGGGCAGATGTACCGGTCGCAGCGGGTGCAGCGGACATGGGACTCCACCTTGGGATGGCGGTAGCAGGTGGTGACGGTGGACTCGGATTCCACAGCCGGCTCCTCGGAGGGGGTGGGACGGGCGGCGAGCCGGTGGGGACGGCGGCGAACAAAATAGCGAACGGCTGTGGCTGGTGGGAGGGGTGGGGTGGGCGTGACGTAACCTCGGCACGGACGAAGGGGGGAGCATGGCCGCGATCAGTCTCCGCAAGATCGAGGAGAGCGCGCCCGCGCTGGTCAGCCTGTACAAGAGCGCCGGGGTGTCGCTCCACAAGCACGGGCTGGAGGGGGTGCGGGCGGCGGTGTACCTCGTCGTCGACTACTCCGGCTCGATGAAGCCGTACTACAAGGACGGCAGTGTGCAGGCCCTCGCCGACCGGGTGCTGGGGCTGTCCGCGCATCTGGACGACGACGGGCGCGTGCCGGTGGTCTTCTTCTCGACGGACGTGGACGCCAAGACCGACATCGCGCTCGCCGGCCACGAGGGCCGGATCGAGAAGATCGTGGCCGGGCTCGGGCACATGGGCAAGACCAGCTACCACCTGGCGATGGACGCGGTCATCGACCACTACCTCGACAGCGGCTCGACCGCCCCCGCCCTGGTCGTCTTCCAGACCGGCGGCGGCCCGATCAACAAACTGGCCGCGGAACGCTATCTGTGCAAGGCGGCCCGCCTCCCGCTGTTCTGGCAGTTCGTGGGCTTCGGGGACCCGGACAGCAAGCAGTTCGACTTCCTGCGCAAGCTGGACGATCTTGCGGTGCCGCAGAAGCGGGTCGTCGACAACGCCGGCTTCTTCCACGCCGGATCGGATCCGTCGCGGGTGACCGACGCCGAGCTGTACGACCGGCTGGTCGGGGAGTTCCCGACCTGGCTGGCCGCCGCCCGGGCCCAGGGGATCGTACGGTCGGTCTGAGAGCCCGTGAGGGGCGCGAGTCACTCGTACGGCTGCTCTCACCGTTGGCTTACCCGGGACGCCGTGCCACCCTGAGGATGATCCGACGGGGAGGCGACGAACGTATGGACGGCGCACGATCGGGGAACCAGGCGGCCGGCTCCACGCGCAGGGAGCGGGCGGGCACGGGTGAGAAACTGGCGGACTGGGCCGACGGGCGGCTGGGGCTGTACGGGCTGGCCAAGGCCAATATGCGCAAGGTCTTCCCGGACCACTGGTCCTTCATGCTGGGGGAGGTCTGCCTCTACAGCTTTCTCATCCTGATCCTGACCGGCATCTATCTCACCCTGTTCTTCGAGCCGAGCGGCACCGAGGTGATCTACCACGGCTCGTACGTCCCGCTCAACGGCGTCCCGATGACCCGGGCCTACGAGTCCACCCTCGACATCAGCTTCGATGTGCGCGGCGGGCTGCTGATCCGGCAGATCCACCACTGGGCGGCGCTGGTCTTCGTCACCGGCATGCTCGTGCACATGATGCGGGTGTTCTTCACCGGCGCGTTCCGCAAGCCGCGCGAGCTCAACTGGCTGTTCGGCTGGACCCTGCTGTTCCTCGGCATCATCACCGGTCTGACCGGCTATTCGCTCCCCGACGACCTGCTGTCCGGCACCGGCATCCGCTTCGCCGACGGCGCGATCCTGTCCGTCCCGATCGTCGGGACGTATCTGTCCTTCTTCCTGTTCGGCGGGGAGTTCCCGGGGCACGACATCATCTCGCGGCTCTTCCCGGTCCATGTGCTGCTGCTGCCGGGGATCATGCTGGGGCTGGTCGTCGCGCATCTGATCCTGGTCTTCTACCACAAGCACACCCAGTACCCGGGGCCCGGCCGGGACCAGAAGACGGTCGTCGGCATGCCCTTCCTGCCGGTCTACATGGCCAAGGCGGGCGGCTTCTTCTTCCTCGTCTTCGGCGTGCTGGCGCTCATGGGCGGCATCGCCAGCATCAACCCCGTGTGGGCCTTCGGTCCCTACCGCCCGGACCTGGTGACCACGGGGGCCCAGCCCGACTGGTATCTCGGCTTCTCCGAGGGCCTGATCCGGGTGATGCCGGGATGGGAGCTCAACTTCTGGGGCCACACCCTGGAACTCGGCGTCTTCATCCCCTTCACGCTCTTCCCGCTGCTGCTGCTCGCACTCGGCCTCTATCCCTTCCTGGAGGCCTGGATCACCGGCGACAAACGCGAGCACCACATCCTGGACCGGCCGCGCAACATGCCGGTCCGCACCGGCCTGGGCGCCGCCTGGCTGGCCCTGTACGTCGTGCTGCTGATCGGCGGCGGCAACGACATCGTGGCCACTCACCTGCATCTGTCCATCAACTCGATCACCTGGTTCGTACGGGTCTCCTTCTTCGTGGCGCCGGTCGTCGCCTTCCTCGTCACCAAACGGATCTGCATGGGCCTGCAGCGCAAGGACCGGGACAAGGTGCTGCACGGCAGGGAGAGCGGCACCATCAAACGGCTGCCGCACGGCGAGTTCGTCGAGGTCCACGAGCCCCTCGCGCAGGACCAGCTGTTCACCCTCACCCAGCACGAGCAGAACCCGCCCTACGAGATCGGCCCGCTCGTCGACGCGAACGGCGTACGGCGGCCGGTCAGGCCGGGGCAGCGGGTGCGCGCCCGGCTGGCCCGGGTGATGTTCGGCTCGGAGTCGCACATCCCGAAGCCGACGGTGGAGGAGTACCGGGAACTCACCAGCGGCGATCACCACCACTGAGGACCAGGGCCCGGCACTCCTCGGGCCCACCCCATGCGGTGCGCAGGGCGCGGGCCTTGGTCAGCCACAGGGACAGGTCGTACTCCGCGGTGTAGCCGATCGCGCCGTGCAGCTGCAGCGCCGTGCGGGCGGTGGCGTACGCCGCCTCGGAGGCCGTGACCTTGGCAGCGGCGACATCGGCAGGGGTCATGGTGAGCGCGGCACCGAACAGCAGGGGGCGGGCGAACTCCAATGCGATCTTCGCGTCGGCCAGTCGATGCTTGACGGCCTGGAAGCAGCCTATGGGGACGCCGAACTGGGTGCGCTGCCGGGCGTAGGCGACGGTTCGGTCCAGGAGCGCCAGTCCGAGGCCTAGGCACTGGGCGGCAGCGGCGAGGCGACCCCAGGTCAGGCCCTGGGCGACGGCCTCGGCTACCCGCGCTCCGGCGGCGAGCAGTTCTCCGCCGGGCGCCGGCGCGAAGAGGCGGCGGGCGGGGTCCAGGGAGGGGCGTGGTCGGCCGGGCGGGGGAGCGAGGCGCAGCTCGTCGCCCCTTGCCGCCACGGTCAGCCGTACGTCCGCCATGTCCGCGTCCAGCGCATACGGCCCCGTCGCGAGCGTCGCCGCCGACTCGCCGGAGGCCACCGCGGGCAGCAGGCGCTTGGCCGGGCCCGTGTCGTCCAGCGCGGCGAGCACGGCGGCCGCCGCGACCGTCTCCACCACCGGGCCGGGCACCGCATACCGCCCCAACTCGACGAACGCGACGGCCAGTTCCACGGTACGGGGCCCCAGGCCGCCGTACTCCTCGGGGACAGCCAGCGCGAAGACGCCCGCCTCCGCGAGACGGGACCACAGGGCACGGCCGCTCTTGTGGTCGCCGCGGCTCCAGTCCCGTACGACGGAAGGCGTGTCGGCGGCCGCAAGCATGGCATTGAGGGAGGCGGCGAAGGCCCGCTGCTCGGCGTCGAGGAGGAAGTGCATCAGTGCCGTCCCTTCGAAACCGTCGGCATACCTTGGGGCGCGGGAATCGCGGTGCGGCTCGGCGGCGCCCAGAAGGGGCGCGGGACTGTGTTGAACATGCGGCTACCGCCACGCGGGCGCGACAAGCCACGACGGCGCCGCCGCCGACACACCACCCATCGCGGCCCACCCGGCGGAGCCACTAGCGGCGCCCCTTCGGCAGGCCGAGCAGCCGCTCGGCGATGATGTCGCGCTGGATCTCGTTCGTGCCCGCGTAGATCGGGCCGGCGAGGGAGAAGACGTAGCCCTCGGCCCACTCCGAGTCCGCCGCCTCGCCCTGTTCGCCGAGCAGGTCGAGGGCCGTCTCGTGGAGCGCGATGTCGTACTCGGACCAGAAGACCTTGTTCAGGCTGGACTCCGGGCCGATGGAGCCGCCCTCCAGGAAGCGGGAGGCAGCGGCGAAGGTGAAGAGGCGGTAGGCCCGGGCGCCGATCAGGGCGTCCGCCACCTGGGCCTGGGCGGCGGGCGGGCAGCCCTGTTGCTGCCAGAGCCGGTGCAGCCGCTCCGCCGCCGCCAGGAAACGGCCGGGGGAGCGGAGCATCAGGCCCCGTTCGTTGCCCGCCGTCGACATCGCGATCCGCCAGCCCTCGCCGGGCGCGCCGATCACGTCCTCGTCCGGCACGAACACCTCGTCCAGGAACAGCTCGGCGAACGCCGGTTTCCCGTCGAGGCGGCCGATCGGGCGGACCGTGACCCCGGGCGCGCGCAGGTCGAACATCAGGTAGGTCAGGCCCTGGTGAGGCCTCGGGGCCTCCGGGTCGCTGCGGAACAGGCCGAAGGCTCGGTCCGCGAAGGCGGCTCGCGACGACCACGTCTTGTGCCCGCTCAGCAGCCAGCCGCCGTCCGTGCGCACCGCCTTCGACCGCAGGGACGCCAGGTCCGAGCCCGCCTCCGGCTCGGACCAGGCCTGCGCCCACACCACTTCGCCCGTGGCCATGGGCGGCAGCACGCGCGCTCTCTGCTCCTCGCTGCCGTGGTCGAAGAGGGTCGGGGCGAGCAGACTGATCCCGTTCTGACCGACCCGGCCCGGGGCTCCCGCCGCCCAGTACTCCTCCTCGAAGATCAGCCACCGGATGAGGCCGGAGGCCCTTCCGCCGTACGCCGTCGGCCAGTTGACGACCGACCAGCGGTCCGCGGCCAGTTCGGCCTCCCAGGCGCGGTGGGCCGCGAAGCCCTCCGCGGTCTCCAGGGACGGCAGGGGAGCGCGCGGTACCCGGTCCGCGAGCCAGGCCCGGGCCTCGGCGCGGAAGGCCTCCTCTTCCTGCGTGAAGGCGAGATCCATCGGCTGCCATCCTTCCCTAACAAGTGTTTGGTAGGTTAGCGTGGGGCTATGACAGTCGTCGAGAGTCCCGTGTACGAGCCGGGGCACGGGCTGCTGAAGGGACGCACCGCCGTCGTCACCGCGGCGGCCGGAGCGGGCATCGGCGGCGCCACCGCGCGGCGGTTCCTGGAGGAGGGCGCGCGCGTGCTGATCGGTGACGCGCATGTGCGGCGCCTCAAGGAGTACGAGGCCGAGCTAGCCGGCGAGTTCGGGGCCGCGTCGGTCGCCGCCCTGCCGTGCGACGTCACCGACGAGGGCCAGGTGCAGGCGCTGTTCGAGGCCGCCGTGCGGGAGCACGGGCGGCTGGACGTGGTGGTCAACAACGCCGGGCTGGGCGGCACGGCGGACCTCGTCGACATGAGCGACGAGCAGTGGTCCCGCGTCCTCGACGTGACGTTGAACGGCACCTTCCGGTGCACAAGGGCGGCGCTGCGGCTGATGCGCGCGGACGGACGCGGCGGCGTGATCGTCAACAACGCCTCCGTGGTCGGCTGGCGCGCCCAGGCCGGCCAGGCCCACTACGCCGCGGCGAAGGCGGGCGTGATGGCGCTGACCCGGTGCGCGGCGATCGAGGCCGCCGACTACGGGGTGCGGGTCAACGCCGTCTCACCGAGCCTCGCCATGCACCCGCACCTGGTGAAGGTGACGACGCCGGAACTGCTGGAGGAACTGACCGCACGCGAGGCCTTCGGGCGGTACGCGCAGCCGTGGGAGGTGGCCAACGTGATCGTGTTCCTGGCGTCCGGCTACTCCTCGTACCTGACCGGAGAAGTCGTCTCCGTCAGCAGCCAGCACGCCTGAGGACCGGAGCGGACGACAATGGACCCGTGCCGACCAAGAAGAAGCCCCAGGTGACCGCCGCACCCGCCCGGCGGCGCGAACTCCTCGAGACCGCCGCCGAGGTCTTCGCCGAGCAGGGCTACAACGCCACCACCGTACGCAAGATCGCCGACCACGCGGGCATGCTCGCGGGCAGCCTCTACTACCACTTCGACTCCAAGGAATCGATGCTGGAGGAGATCCTGCGCACCTTCCTCGACGAGCTCTGGGGCGGCTACGACACCGTCCTGGACGCCGAGCTGGGACCGCGGGAGACCCTGGAGGCCCTGGTCACCGAGTCGTTCCGGGAGATCGACCGGCACCGAGCCGCCGTCGCGATCTACCAGAAGGAGAGCAAGCAGCTGCTCGCGCAGGAACGGTTCGCGTTCCTCGCCGAGTCGCAGCGCAAGTTCGAGAAGGCGTGGCTGTCCACGCTGGAGCGCGGGGTCGCCGCCCGGGTCTTCCGGGCCGACCTGGACGTCCGCCTCACCTACCGGTTCGTGCGCGACACCGTGTGGGTGGCCGCGTCCTGGTACCGGCCCGGCGGGCAGCACAGCCCGGAGGAGATCGCCCGGCAGTACCTGTCGATGGTGCTGGACGGGATCGCCGTACGCACGTAACCCAACGGGAAGGCTGGGGAGTTGCCATGGCCGAGGCCTATGTCGTCGAAGCGGTCCGTACGCCTGTGGGGCGGCGCGGAGGCGGACTGAGCGGCGTCCACCCGGCCGACCTCGGCGCCCATGTGCTGAAGGAGCTGATGGCCCGCTCCGGCGTGGATCCGGCCGCCGTCGAGGACGTCGTGTTCGGCTGTCTGGACGCGGTGGGGCCGCAGGCCGGGGACATCGCGCGGACCTGCTGGCTGGCGGCCGGACTGCCCGAGGAGGTGCCGGGCGTGACCATTGACCGGCAGTGCGGCTCCTCGCAGCAGGCCGTGCACTTCGCGGCGCAGGCCGTGCTGTCGGGCACACAGGACCTGGTGGTCGCGGGCGGCGTGCAGAACATGTCGCAGATCCCGATCGCCTTCGCGACCCGCCAGGCCGCCGAGCCCCTGGGGTTCACCGAAGGCCCCTTCGCGGGCAGCGAGGGCTGGCGCGCACGGTACGGGAACCAGCCGGTGAACCAGTTCGTCGGCGCCGAGATGATCGCCGCCAAGTGGGGCATCAGCCGCCAGGACCAGGAGGAGTTCGCACTCAGGTCCCATCAGCGGGCGCTGCGCGCCATCGACGAGGGCCGCTTCGACCGCGAGACCGTCGCCCACGGCCCGGTCGCCGTCGACGAGGGCCCGCGCCGGGACACCTCCCTGGAGAAGATGGCCGGCCTCAAACCGGTCCTCGACGGCGGCACCGTCACCGCTGCCTGCTCCTCCCAGGTGTCCGACGGCGCGGCGGCGATGCTGCTCGCCTCGGAGCGGGCGGTGCGCGAGCACGGACTGACGCCACGCGCACGCGTGCACCACCTCTCCGTGCGCGGCGAGGACCCGATCCGTATGCTCTCCGCTCCGATACCGGCCACCGCCCACGCCCTGAAGAAGACCGGCCTGACCATCGACGCCATCGACCTGGTCGAGATCAACGAGGCCTTCGCGCCGGTCGTCCTGGCCTGGCTGAAGGAGACCGGCGCCGACCCGGACAAGGTCAACGTCAACGGCGGCGCCATCGCCCTCGGCCACCCCCTCGGCGCGACCGGGGTCAAGCTCATGACCACCCTGCTGCACGAACTGGAGCGCACCGGCGGCCGGTTCGGACTGCAGACGATGTGCGAGGGCGGCGGCCAGGCCAATGTGACGATCATCGAACGGATCTGAGCGACTCCAGCGACTCCAGGATCCCCTCCGCCTCCTTCATGATCCGCTCCACCAGCTCCGCACACGCGGGCAGGTCCTCGATCACCCCGGCGACCTGCCCGGACGCCATCACCCCGAGGTCCGTACGGCCGTCCACCATGGCCGATCTGAGCAGCATCGGGGTGTTGGCGGCGAGCAGCACCTGACTCCAGCTGAGGTCCTTGCCATGCTTCATGGCCAGCCCGTCGCGCACCATCTGCCGCCAGGTCAGCCCCGACAGCCTCCGGAACCTGGCCGCCCGGCGCACGGCGTGCAGCAGCGCTCTCGCCCGGCCGGAGTTCTCCAGCGCGGCCACCAGGTCCGTGCGCAGCATCCGGTGCGGCAGCCCGTCCACGGCCGTGGTCACCGTGACGTCCCTGACCGTCGCCGCCAGGTACCTGGCTTTCACCGCGTCCGGCACCGTCGAGTCGGAGGTGAGCAGGAACCGTGTGCCCATCGCCACCCCGGCCGCCCCGTACGCCAGCGCCGCGACCAGCCCCCGACCGTCGAAGAAGCCGCCCGCCGCCACCACCGGTATCCGCACCGCGTCCACGACCTGCGGCAGCAGCACCGTCGTCGCGACCTCGCCGGTGTGCCCGCCGCCCTCGCCGCCCTGCACGATCACGGCGTCCGCACCCCACGCCTCGACCTTCTCGGCGTGCCGGCGGGCCCCGATGGAGGGGATGACGACCACGCCCGCCTCCTTCAGCTCCGCGATCAGCTCGGCGGAAGGCGCGAGGGCGAAGGAGGCCACCCGCACGCCCTCCTCGACCAGGATGCGCACCCGGTCGCCCGCATCCGAGGCGTCGGCCCGCAGATTGACCCCGAACGGAGCGTCCGTACGGGACTTGACCTCCCGTATCGCCTCACGCAGCCGGTCGGCGGTCATGGTCGCGGAAGCCAGGATGCCCAGCGCGCCCGCGTTCGCCGAAGCGGAGACCAGACGTGGGCCCGCCACCCACCCCATGCCCGTCTGCACGATCGGCTGCCGGACGCCGACCAGCCGGGTCAGAGCCGTCTCCATCACGAACCGACCTCCCTGGCACGGCTGCCGCCCCGGTCGATCACCTCACGGATCAGCCGCAGCTCCTCGGCGGTCGGCTCACGCGTCGGCGGCACCTCGTCCGGGACGGCCAGATCGAAGCCCGTCGCCTCCCTGACCTGCTCCACCGTCACACCCGGGTGCAGGGAGGCCAGCCGCATCGAGTGGTCGGGGGTGGCGAAGTCGAAGACGCCCAGATCGGAGACGACACACGGGATGCGGTGGTAGCGGGCACCGGCCGCACGGTCGTATCCGACCCCGCAGACCATGTCGACCTTCTCGACGAACACGCGCCGTGAATGTCTCGGCACCCAGTAACTCGTCGGGTTGTTCAGGGTGTTGACCGGTGCCCCCCGCACCCCGAGCAGCTGCCGCGCGGGCCGTTTCCAGTCGCCGATGCACGAGATGTTCTGGTTGCCGAACCGGTCGATCTGGCTCGCGCCCATCATCACGTGCCGGCGGCCACCGGAGACCAGGGCGAGATGCTGCCGGTACGGCAGCCAGCCCTCCGGAGTTCCGTCCGGGCGGACCAGCATCGCCTCGCCGTCGGTCAGCAGCAGGTCCGGGGAGAAGGTGAGCCGGGCGAGGCGAGCGCCGATGGACGGGATCAGTCCCATGGGGCTGGCGAGCACCTCACCGTTGCCCCGCCAGGCCTCGGCGCAGGCGATCACGCAGTACTCGGCGCGGCTGACCTCGCTCATGTCGCCTCCCTGACCGCCGACTGGTAGGCCTGTTCGTCCCCGGCGAGGAACCGGGCGGCGAACTCCGGCCAGGGCGTGGACGCGTACTGCTTCTGGAAGGCCTCGTCCCGCCCGTAGTCGGGTGCGCAGGAGGTGAAGTGGGCGCCGTTCGGGGCCTCGACGACCCCGGTCACCGTATGGCGCTTGACGAGCAGCGTCTGCGGTGTGGCCTCCTTCGTCAACTCGGCGGTGTCGACGATGCGTTCGCACGACAGGTACGCCGCGTCCGCCGCCTCGCAGAACAGGTCGTCGAAGTACGGGTCGGGGCCCAGATACTGCCCGTTGCCCAGCCGGTCGGCGCGGCCCAGGTGCACCAGGGCCGCATCCATCCGCAGGGCGGGCATCGCCACGAACGTCTCCCCGTCCTCGTAGGGAGAGGTCACCGTCCGCAGCCCGGGGTTGACCCGCATCACGTCCGAGCCGATCCCGGCCCGCACCGGCAGGAACGGCAGCCGGTTGGCCGCCGCGTGCAGACCCCACATGAACATCGCCTCGTCGATCTCCATCAGCTCGAAGGCACCGCCCTCGCGGGCCGCGCGGTAGTGCGGTTCGAGGGGGATGGAGTCGAGGGTGACGAAGGGCGCCACCAGTTTCCGGATCCGTCCGGCGGCGGCGAGCATGCCGACGTCCGGGCCGCCGTACGAGATGACGGTGAGGTCGCCGATGCCGGACCGCAGCAGCGCCCTGACCAGGGCCATCGGTTTGCGCCGTGCACCCCAGCCGCCGATGCCGAGGGTCATGCCGCTGTGCAGACGGGAGACGACCTGCTCGGCGGTCATCGTCTTGTCACTCACGCCTGTGCACCCTCCCTCTCGTCCCGCTTGTCCTTCTCCTTGCCGAAGGTGTCGCGGACCCGGTCGCCCACCCCGACCGCGTTCGCCTCGTAGGTGAAGCCCTGCTCGAAGCGGTAGCTACGGCGCACGTCGACCGGATCGATGCCGTTGATGGCGGCCTTCGCCAGCCGCAGCAGCTCACCGTCCTTGGCGGCTATCTCGCCCGCCAGCTCCAGGGCGGCGGACTGCAGTTCCTCCCGCGGCACCACCCGCCACACCGAGCCGTGCGCATGCAGTTCGGCGGCGGTCGCGGTGCGGGAGGTGTAGTACAGCGCGCGCATCAGGTGCTGCGGGACCAGCCGGGACAGGTGCGTGGCCGCGCCCAGGGCGCCCCGGTCCAGCTCGGGCAGCCCGAAGGTGGCGTCCTCGCTCGCCACGATCACATCCGCGTTCCCCACCAGCCCGATCCCGCCGCCCAGACAGAAGCCCTGCACCGCCGCCACCACGGGCACCGCGCACTCGTACACCGCCGCGAACGCCTCGAAGCAGCCGCGGTTGGCGCCGGTCAGCGCGCTCGCCCCCTGCGCCTGTATCTCCTTGATGTCCACGCCCGCGTTGAACCCCCGCCCCTGCGCGGCCAGCACCACGCACCGCACCTGCGGATCGCGGCCCGCCGCGCGCACCGCGTCGGCCAGGGCGAACCAGCCGTCCACCGGCAGCGCGTTGACCGGCGGGAAATCGACCGTCACGACGGCGACGCCACTTTTTTCGGGCCCCTTTTCCGGGGACGAGGTGGAGACACCCATGAGCACATCAGCTACCTTTCCAACCAACGCCTTTCCACCAAACATTTGTTAGGTGCAAGGCTTCGAAGCTAGCAGCCCTCGGATCGGAGCGGGAGGCCTGTGGATAACTTGCCCCGGCCGCAGCTGAGCGGCAGGACCGTCGTCGTCACCGGCGGCACCCGCGGTGTCGGAGCCGGGATCGCGCAGGCCTTCGCCGAGGCCGGTGCCGACGTCGTCGCGTGCGCGCGCAGGCCGCCCGAAGTTCCGTTGGAAGGCGTCGAGTTCGCACCCCTCGATCTGCGCGATCCGCCCGCCGTACGGTCCTTCTTCGCCGCCCTTCCCCGGCTGGACGTCCTGGTCAACAACGCGGGTGGCGGGCCCTACCGGCTGCTGGCCGACGCGGAAGCCGAGCGGCACGCGCGCGTGCTGGAGCTGAACCTCCTCGCGCCGCTGACGGCCTCCCTCGCCGCGTACGAACACCTCAGGCGGGCGCAGGGCTCGGTGGTGATGATCGGCAGCGTCAGCGGGAGCCGCCCCTCGCCCGGTTCTGCCGCCTACGGGGCGGCCAAGGCGGGCCTGGAGAGCCTCGCCCGGTCGATGGCCGTGGAGTGGGCGCCCGAGGTACGTGTCAACACCCTCGTCGTCGGCATGGTCCGCACCGAGCTGGCCCACCTCCACTACGGCGGCGAGGACGGTATCGAGGCGGTCTCCCGCACGGTGCCGCTGGGCCGCCTTGCCACCCCCTCCGACGTGGGCTCGGCCGCCGTGTTCCTGGCCTCAGGCGCGGCCGCCTACATCAGCGGGGCGAGCCTGCTGGTGCACGGGGGAGGGGAGCGGCCGGTGTTCCTGGATGCGGCAACTGCCAACAAGGAGACGTGAGATGAGCGGAATCTGCGACGGGCGGGTCGTGGTCGTCACCGGAGCCGGCCGCGGCCTCGGCCGAGCGCACGCGCGCGCGTACGCGGCGGAGGGCGCCCGGCTGGTCGTCAACGACCTGGGGGTGGGCCTGGACGGGGCGCCGGGCCCCGACAGTCCGGCCGGGCGGGTGGTGGACGAGATCCGTGCGGCGGGCGGCGAGGCCATCGCCCACGGCGGCGACATCGCCACCACCGAAGGGGCGGCCTCCCTGATCGCGACGGCCCTGGAGACGTACGGCCGGCTCGACACCCTCGTCAACAACGCCGGCTTCCTGCGCGACCGGATGCTCGTCAACCTCGACGAGGACGACTGGGACGCCGTCCTGCGCGTCCACCTCAAGGGCCACTTCCTGCCACTGAAGCACGCCGCCGCGCACTGGCGGGCCGAGGCCAAGGCGGGCCGTGTGCCGGTGGCCCGGATCGTCAACACCAGCAGCGGCGCCGGACTGCTGGGGTCGGTGGGACAGGGCAACTACAGCGCCGCGAAGGCCGGCATCGTCGCCCTGACGCTGGTCGCCGCGGCCGAACTGCGCCGCTACGGCATCCAGGTCAACGCCGTCGCGCCCGCTGCCCGCACGCGGATGACGGAACGCACCTTCGCTGAGACGATGACGGCGCCCGCCGCCGGCTTCGACGCGATGGCCCCCGAAAACGTCTCCCCGCTCGTCGTCTGGCTCGGCTCCGCCGCAAGCGCCGGGGTGAGCGGGCGCGTGTTCGAGGCGGAGGGCGGCCGGATCACGGTCATGGAGGGCTGGCGGCCGGGGCCGAGCGCCGACAAGGGGGCGCGCTGGAGCCCCGGCGAGGCGGGCGAGACGGCGCTGAAACTGCTGGCGGAGGCAGCGGAGCCGGGCGCGGTGTACGGGGCCTGAGCGCGCTCAGCCGCTGAGACGGGCGGCGGCCTTGCGCTGCTCCTCTGTCATCACCTGCAGGAAGCGGATCACGGTGTCCAGCTCGTCCGTGCTGAACTGCTCGCACGCCGCGGCGATGTCGCGCGCCCACTCCTCGAAGAACGCGAAGAGATCGGCGATCTTCTCCCGGTTCAGCTCGACGAGCACTCGCCGCTTGTCCGTCGGATGCTTGACCCGGCGTACGAATTCCTTGGCTTCGAGGCGGTCGACCAGCCCGGTGACGGATGCGGGAGCCAGACCGGTGTGCTCGGCGAGTTCCTTCGCGGTGAGCGGGCCGTGCCGCTCCAGGAGGTCGAGTGCCTTCTCCTCGCTCGGGATCAGGCCCTGCCTGGCGGAGACCGCGGAGTGGAACATCACGGTGGCCCCGCTGTTCTCCCGGCCCGCGGCGAACAGCCGCAACAGTGTCTCGGCCCGCCGCTTGTCGTCCGTGGGGACGGCCGCCTCGAGGTTCGGCACCGGCCGCCGTTCGGATCCCGTCTCGCTGCCGCTCATGGCGTCAGCATAGCAAATATTTCGTTCGGTCGAACTAAGTACTTGCGATCACGGCGGTGTCGGTGCAAGTCTTTCGTTCGTCCGAACGAAATAAATCTGGACTCGACGACGTCCGGACCCAACGGGAGACGCCATGACCACCACTCTTGCCATGTCCCCGCCCACGCAAGCGGATCCGCATCCGCGCCGCTGGGCCGCCGCCGTCGTGATGATGATCGCGGCGCTGATGGACCTGCTGGACGTCACGATCGTCAATGTGGCGATCCCGTCCATCGGCCGTGACCTGCACGCCACGCAGAGCGAGCTGCAGTGGCTGGTCTCCGCCTATCTGCTGGGCTTCGCCGCCACGCTGATCGTCTCCGGGCACCTCGGGGACCGCTTCGGGCGCCGCGGACTGTTCCTCGCCGGCACGGCGGGCTTCGGCCTGGCGAGCCTGGGGTGCGGCCTCGCCCAGACGCCCGGCCAGCTGATCGCCGCGCGGGCCGTGCAGGGTGTGCTGGCGGCGGTGCTGATTCCGCAGGTGCTCGGCTCGTTCCGCACTCTGTTCGCGGGCAAGGAGCGCGGTGCGGTGTTCGGGATGTACGGGGCCGTCGCCGGGTTCGCCTCGGCGGTGGGGCTGCTGCTGGGCGGGCTGCTGACCGATGCCGATCTGTTCGGCTGGGGCTGGCGCTCGGTGTTCCTGGTGAACGTTCCGGTGGCGGTGGGCACGCTGATCGCGGGCCTGGTGCTGGTGCCGTCCACGAAGGAGCGGTCGGCAGGTCGGCCGGATCTGCTGGGGAGCGTGGTGCTGGCGGCCGGGCTGGTGGCGATCGTGCTGCCGCTGGTGCAGGGCCGGGGGAACGGATGGCCGGTGTGGGGCTGGTTCTGCCTCGCCGCTGGTGTCTGCGCCGTCGCCGGGCTCGGGGTGTTCGAGGCGCGCCGGCGCGGTGCGGGGACGGTGCCGCTGCTGCCGGCGCGGGCGTTCCGGCTGCCCGCGTTCTCCGTGGGCGTGCTGGTGCAACTGCTGTTCTCGGTCGGCATGCAGGGCTTCTTCCTGGTCTTCGCGCTCTGGCTGCAGGGCAGCGAGCGGTACACGCCGATGCAGGCCGGAGTGGTGACCGTGGCCTTCTCGGCCGGCAGCTTCCTCACGGCGCCTGCCGCGGACACACTCGCGGTGCGCTTCGGGCGCCTGGTGCTCGGGGCCGGCGCCCTGCTGATGGCCGCCGGTCTGGGCTGGGTGTGGGCAGCGGTCACCGACGCGCCCGCCGCACACACCGGCGCCTGGCCGATGGTTCCGGGCCTGGTGATCGCGGGGGCCGGACTGGGCTTCCTGGTGGTGCCCCTGGTGAACGTGGTGCTGTCCGCGGTGCCGGCCGAGCTGGCCGGCGGGGCGTCCGGGATCTTCTCCACGGCACAGCAGTTCGGCGGCGCGCTCGGGGCGGCCACGGTCGGCACGGTGTTCTTCGACCATGCGGGCAACGGCCTGACGGACGCACTGACGGCGGCGATGCCCTGGGTGACCGCGGTGTTCGTGGTGTGCGCGGTGCTCTGCGCAGGACTGCCGCGGCGGGCGGTGTCCTCCAGTCCGTCCGGGGCGTGAGGCATTTCAGCCCGTCCGGCGTTTGAGGACGAGGCCGTTCAGGCCGAAAAGCGGGGGTGGGGGGGGGGGGGGGGGGGGGGGCCCGCCCCCCCCCCCCCCCGCCGCGCCCCCCCCCCCCCCCCCCCCCCCCACCCCCTCCCGTGCCGGCGGCAGAACAGCACCCTCAGGTGTCACATTCCAGCACCGTCCGGCACAGCGCACACCGCGCGCGGACGCGTCCCCGTACCGGCACCCGGATCTTCTGATGGCAGGTCGGGCAGGGGAACGAGACACGCAGTCGGCCGCCGCCGTCCGGGGTGAAGGTGTAGGGCACGCCGGGCTGCGGCCCCGGGGCGTGGCGGCGGTCGCGGGCGTAGCGGCGGCGGCCCGCCCAGCCGGCGGCCGTCAGCGGCGGCTGCTGCTCGTCGTGGCGGGCCTCGGCCATGCCCCGGGTGTAGGCCTCGTAGGCCTGGGGGCTGGTGAACCAGACCGACGGGTCCTCGTGGAAGACCAGCGCGCGTTTCGCCAGGACGTAGCCGAACTCCTCGGGGGTCAGATAGCCGAGCTTCTGCGAGGAGGCCGAGTCCTCCCGGTAGGCGTCCAGCAGCAGCCAGCCCGCGCCCAGGTAGGTCGTCGCGGTGTCCGTGAGGATCTCGTTGTCGCGGGTGCCGGGGAAGGACAGGTCCAGGCGGTGCAGATACACATGCATGATCTCGTGCGCCAGGGCCGCGCCGATGTCACGGCGGTGGGTGCGGAAGCGGTCGTTCAGCTCGACGAAGTACTCGGGGCCCGCGGCGAGTTCGACGTTCGCCGCGTGCTGCATCTCGCGGAAGCTGACGATCAGCCGGGCGTCCGGCAGCCGGTAGTGCCGCACCAGCTCGCGGGCCACCCGCTGTGCGCCCAGATAGAGGTCGTCGGTGTCGCAGAAGGCCACGTCGACGGGCAGGACGCTGGTGGAGAAGGTCTGGATGGTGTCGTACGACAACCGTTTGTAGAGCGCGGTGATGGCGGCCCGCACCGTCTCCAGGTGTGGGTAGCCGTGCTCGACCGGTCCGCCGTTCGCCACGCCCGAACCCCCAAGACGCCCTGAACCCGATTCCACTGTACGGGGAGGTGAGCGGATTTTCCCCCGCTCGCCCGCCCCGTCGACCCGCCCGCCCTGAAGATCGCTAGAGGTCCCGCAGGAGCACGGCCCCCGCTGCCGCCTCCTCGAACTCCAGCAGCCACACCTCGTTCTCGCCCTCGCGCAGCACCGGACCGGGCACGTACAGGGAGCGCTGGGGGCCCGCCGACCAGTAGCGGCCCAGGTTGAACCCGTTGACCCAGACGAATCCGCGGGTCCAGCCCGGCAGTTCGAGCCGCGCGTCCCCGGCGCCCCGCACCGTGACGGAGCCCCGGTACAGCCCCGGAGCACCGTCCCCGGCAAGCGGCTGGAAGGGGACGTCCCCGATGTCGTCCAGCGCATCCAGGCGCAGCCCACGCGCGCGTACCCCGTGCAGATACTGCCGCTCGTGCAGCAGCCCCCCGGTGATCCCCTTGGGCTCCCCGCTGCGCGGCCCGTAGTTGACGCGCCCCAGGGACTCCACCCACAGCTCCACGCGCGCGTGCCCGGCGATCGGTTCCTTGAGCCGCTCGTCGCCCTCGGTGAGCACACCGGCCCGCTCGCCGTCGACGTACACCACCGCCAGGTCCCGCAGGCCGCGCGCGGTCAGCGGGTAAGGCTGCCGCGGCCCGGGCACCGTCACCGCATACCGCACGAGCCCCCGGTCCACGTCCAGCTCCTCGAAGGTGGGCGGCACGGGCCCCGAGGTCTCCGGCCCTCCCCGGGCCTCCAGTACGACACCCAACGGAGCCCACCCGTCCAGGCTCACCCCGGCCGACGCCCCCAACCGCGCGGGCGCGGGCGGCAGTTCGGGCAGCGGACCTTCGGCGTACTCGGCGAGGACCTCACGCAGCCGCCAGAACTTCTGCGTCGGGCGGCCGAACTCGTCGATCGGGGCGTCGTAGTCGTACGACGTCACATCCGGCTCCAGCGGCCCCTCGTGCAGCGCGCCGCCGCCCCGGTTGGCGCCGGACCAGCCGGCGAAGCTGGTCCCGCCGTGCGCCATGTACAGATTGACCGAGGCCCCGCACTCCAGGATCTCCCGCAGGGCGGCAGCGGCGTCGTCGGCGCCACGGGTGATGTGCTCGCCGCCCCAGTGGTCGAACCAGCCGCACCAGAACTCCATGCACATCAGCGGCCCTTCGGGGCGGTACCGGCGCAGCGTCCCGAAGCCCTCACGCGCGCGGGAGCCGAAATTCACCGTGGCGAGCACCCCAGGGACGCAGCCGCCGCTGAGCATCTGGTCCTCCGGGCCGTCCGACGTGCACAGCGGCACTGTGACGCCCCGCTCCCGCAGCAGGTCGGTGAGGCGGCGCAGGTACTCGGCGTCCGAGCCGTAGCTGCCGTACTCGTTCTCCACCTGCACCAAGACCACCGGGCCGCCGCGGTCGATCTGCCGGTCCACGATCCCCGGCAGCAGCACCCCGAACCAGCGCTCCAGGTGGGCCAGGAACCGCTCGTCACGGGTACGCGCGCGCGTGCCCAGCTCGCCCGTCAGCCAGTGCGGCAGCCCGCCGTTCTCCCACTCGGCGCAGATGTACGGCCCTGGCCGCACGATCGCCCACAGCCCCGCCTTGCGGGCCGCGTCCAGGAAACGGCCGAGGGCCTCCACGTCGTCGTACGTGCCCGGCGCCGGCTCGTGGAGGTTCCACGGCACATACGTCTCCACGCAGTTCAGGCCCATCGCCCGCAGCATCGCCAGCCGGTGACCCCAGTGCTCCTCGTGCACCCGGAAGTAGTGCAGTGCCCCGGACAGCAGCCGCACCGGCCGCCCGTCCAGCAGGAAATCCGTTTCCCCCACCTCGAACTCGGTCATGCACCCCAGCCTCACCCCTCGGCACCGATCACGTCCATGGACAAAGATCAGCGCTGCTCGGACGGAAACACGACCCGGCGGTCGACGACCCGGACGACGGCGTTCGCCGACGGGGTGCACAACGGCCGGCAGCGGCCCGGACGACGCCGGGACGAGCACGCCGATGTCCCACACCTGGATGCGCTTCTCCACGCCCGGACCGGCCCACCACCGCCTCGGCCTCCCAGCAGTACCGCGCCGTCCCCGGCGGCTGGAGCAACCGCATCCCCGACCCCGACGATCCACCGATGATCGAACCCACGCACGCCACGTAGGCTGGGCGCCCATGACCACCAGCAACACCGGCACCCGCGACGTCGACCCCGCCGTCCGCGAGGAACTCGCCCGGCTGCGCGACAGCATCGACAACATCGACGCAGCCGTCATCCACATGCTCGCCGAACGCTTCAAGGCCACCCAGCAGGTCGGCCACCTCAAGGCCGCCCACAGACTGCCGCCCGCCGACCCCGCCCGAGAGGCCCGCCAGATCGAACGGCTGCGCGCCCTCGCCGAAAGCGCCAAACTGGACCCGGCATTCGCTGAGAAGTTCCTGAATTTCATCATCGCCGAAGTGATCCGCCACCACGAACGCATCGCGGACGACACCGTGAACGGCTCCGCAAAAACGGCGAATTGACCTCGATGGATGCCGCCGAGGACGTGACAGAAGGGCCCGCACGGGGCATGCTGCGCTGTGCACTCCTTGTCAGCTGACGGCCACGGCACGTCAGCACCTCGGACATAAGCTGGTTGTCCACGCGGGAGGGACGACGGGCCATGCCGGAAGCCAAGATCCTCATCGTCGACGACCACGAGGACACCCTGTACGCCCTGGAGAGCGCCCTGGCCCCGCTGGGCTATCAGCTGGGCCGCGCCACCAACGGCGACGAGGCCCTCAAGCAGGTCCTCCGCGGACAGGTCGGCCTCCTGCTGCTCGACGTCCGCATGCCCGGCGTCAGCGGCCTGGACGTGGTGCGCTACATGCGCCGCGTGGAGCAGACCCAGCACATCCCGGTCATCCTCCTCACCGGCTTCGGCCCCGACCAGTTACTGACCTCCAGCGCCTTCGCCCTCGGCGTCGCCGATCTCGTCATGAAACCCATAGACCCCTGGTCGCTGCGCACCAAGGTCCGCTACCTGTACGACGCCCACCGCCGCCACCTCGCCCTCGAGCAGGAGGTCCGCGAACTGCGTGCCCTCGTCAAGGACCACACCGACGCCGACGACCCCGCCCACCGCCCGGCCGCCCTGCCCCACCCCGACGCCCGCCTTCCTGCCCAGCGCCTGAGCCAGGCGCGGGGCGGGGAGCTCGAAGAGGAGCGGACATAGGGCGCGTACCGGTCCGCCCCTGTGCCTTGTCAGTGCCATCGGGCAGCATTACCTGCATGTCCGTTCTGACGCGCGACGAAGCGCAGACCCGTGCCAAGCTCCTCGACGTCCACCGCTACACGATCGATCTCGATCTGACCACCGGCGACGAGACCTTCGACTCCCGCACCGTCATCCGCTTCACCGCGCGCACGGACGCCGACACCTTCGTCGAGCTCAAGCCCGCCCACCTGCGCACCGCCACCCTCGACGGACAGCCCCTCGACCCGGAAACCCTCGACGGCAACCGCCTGCCCCTGAAGAACCTCACCGCCGGCGAGCACGAACTGCGCCTCGACGCGAGCATGCGCTACTCCCGCACCGGCGAGGGCATGCACCGCTTCACCGACCCCACCGACGGCGAGACCTACGTCTACACCCAGCTGTTCATGGACGACGTCCAGCGCGTCTTCGCCGCCTTCGACCAGCCCGACCTCAAGGCCGTCTTCGACCTCACCGTCACCGCCCCCGAAGGCTGGAGCGTCCTCGCCAACGGCATCACCGACCACCTCGGCGAAGGCCGCTGGCAGGCCGCCACCACCCCCCTGATCTCCACCTACCTCGTCGCCGTCGCCGCCGGCCCCTGGCACTCCGTGCGCACCGAACACCGCGACCTGCCCTTCGGCCTGCACTGCCGCCGCTCGCTCGCCCCCCACCTGGACGCGGACGCCGAGGAACTCCTCGAGATCACCAAGCAGTGCTACGACCGCTACCACGAAAAATTCGAGGAGCCCTACCCCTTCGACTCCTACGACCAGGCCTTCGTCCCCGAGTTCAACGCCGGCGCCATGGAGAACCCCGGCCTGGTCACCTTCCGCGACGAGTTCGTCTACCGCTCCGCCGTCACCGACACCGAACGCCAGACCCGCGCCATGGTCATCGCCCACGAGATGGCCCACATGTGGTTCGGCGACCTCGTCACCCTCCGCTGGTGGGACGACATCTGGCTGAACGAGTCCTTCGCCGAGTACATGGGCTACCAGACCCTCACCGAAGCGACCCGCTTCACCGACACCTGGACCGACTTCGGAGTCGCCCGCAAGGCCTGGGGCTACGACGCCGACCAGCGCCCGTCCACCCACCCCGTAGCCCCCGAGGACGTCAACGACACGGCCTCCGCCCTCCTCAACTTCGACGGCATCTCCTACGCCAAGGGCGCCTCCGCACTACGCCAACTCGTCGCCTGGCTCGGCGAGAAGGACTTCCTCGCCGGCATCAACACCCACTTCGCCCGCCACAGGTTCGCCAACGCCTCCCTCGCCGACTTCATCGACTCCCTCGCCTCCGCCACCGAACGTGACGTCCACGCCTGGGCCGACGCCTGGCTGCGCACCACCGGCGTCGACACCCTCACCCCCGTGGTCACCCCCGGCGACGACGGCACCTGCACCCTCACCGTCGAACACACCGGCAGCCGGCCCCACCGCATCGCCGTCGGCCTCTACGACCCGGACGTCGCCGACGAGGGCCGCCATCTCGTCCTGCGCGACCGCCTCGACCTCGACATCCCCCACACCACGCCCGAGCCCCTCGGTAAACGCCCCGCCCTGCTCCTCCTCAACGACGGCGACCTCACCTACGCCAAGATCCGCTTCGACCCCGAGTCCTTCGACGCCGTCCGCACCAGCCTCTCCGGCCTGCCCGACCCCCTCACCAGCGCCGTCGTCTGGAACGCCCTGCGCGACGCCGTCCGCGACGGCCAGCTCCCGCCCACCGCCTACCTCGACACCGCCCGCACCCACCTCCCGTACGAAACCGACCTGGCCCTCGTCCAGGGCGTCCTCGCCTTCGCCACCACCAGGGTCGCCGACCGCTACCTCACCCCCGAACAGCGCCCGGCAGCACTGACCACCCTCACCTCCCTGTGCCGCGACCTCATCCGCCGCACCGAGGACGGCGACAACCCCGGCCTGCGCCTGATCGCCGTACGCCACCTCATCGACGTCGCCGCCCACCCCGACACCATCGCCGCCTGGCTCGCCGACGGCACCGTCCCCGGCGGCCCCGAACTCGACCCCGAACTGCGCTGGCGCGTCCTCGCCCGCCTCGCCGTCCTCGGCGCCACCGACGAGCAGGCCATCGCCGCCGAACTCGACCGCGACCCCTCCGCCACCGGCCAGGAGGGCGCCGCCCGCTGCCGCGCCGCCCTGCCCGACGCCGAGGCCAAGGCCACGGCCTGGCAGGCCATGTTCGGCACGGACGAGCGCACCGACCTGTCGAACTACCTCTTCATCGCCACCGCCCGCGGCTTCTGGCAGCCCGAACAGGCCGACCTGGTGCGCGAGTACGTGCCCCGCTACTACGAGGACGCCGTCGCCGTCGCCGCCCGCCGCGGCCCCGCCATCGCCACCGCCGTCGGCCGCTGGGCCTTCCCCGCCCACGCCGTCGACACCGGAAACCTGCACCTCGGCCAAGAGTGCCTCGACACCGCCGACCCGATCCCCGCCCTGCGCCGCACCCTGGCCGACGAACTCGACGACCTGGCACGGGCGTTGCGGGTGAGGCAGGCATAGGACCGGGAACGTACGACGTCGCGGCTGCGGCGGTCCCTGACGATGATGCGGGGAGCTGATCGTCCTTCCCGGGCCCGACCGGGCGAAGGACGATCAGCCCGAAATCTCCTCCGGAGCCAACCCCGTGATCGTGGTGACCGGCGCCACGGGCAACGTCGGCTGTGCCCTCGTCGAACGCCTCGTCGCCGACGGGCGGCCGGTGCGGGCCCTGACCCGTGATCCGCAGCGGACCGCACTCCCGCCGGGACCGAGGTGGTGCGGCTCCAGCACGACCGGCCGCAGGCCCTTTTCGAGGGAGCGACCAAGCTCTTCCTCTACATCCAGGCCGGCACCGACCTGCCGGCGGCGGCCCGCGCGGCCGGCGTCCGGCGCGTCGTCCTGCTCTCCTCTGCGCCCCAACGCGTTCGCCACCAACGCCCGCTGGTGGCACACCCATGGGGGAGAGCACCACCTGACATCGGGCAAAGGCCCCCCTACCTCAACGGCCCCCAATACCCCAACACCCCACAAAACACCTGAACCGCAACACGTTTCCCCCGTTGGAAACCCGTAAGGACACCCTTTCGGGTTCCGATCGTTGAACCTCTCGGGCACGCGCACGCATCCACCGACAAGCTGGAACCCCCCTCTGCCCGCGCGCCCGGGAGGAACCCATGAGCACACAGAGCCTGGCCTCCGGCCCCGAAGGCCCCCACGCCCTGCGGCCGCTGCTCGACACCGTGCTCCAAGCACTCCACCAGGGCGCACACGCACGTGGCGGCCCCCTGCCCGCCGGTGGACCCGCCGCCGTCGCCGCGCGCCTACGGGCCGCCCTCGGCGACGTACTGCCACAACACGGCGACCCCGACGCCCTGCACACGCTCGTGCACGCCCTCGCCGAAGGCGCCGCCGACCCCGCCGACCCGCTGTGCGCCGCCCACCTGCACTGCCCGCCCCTCGCCGTCGCCACCGCCGCCGACCTCGCCGCGAGCGTCCTCAACCCCTCCCTCGACTCCTGGGACCAGGCCCCCGCGGCATCCGAGCTGGAAACGCTCGTCACCCGCGGCCTCGCCGCCGAGGTCTACGCAGGACCCGCCGACGCCCTGATCACCACCGGCGGCACCGAATCCAACCAACTCGCCCTCCTCCTCGCCCGCGAGAAACACGGCACCGGCCTCCGCCTGATCTGCGGCGCGAACGCCCACCACTCACTGCCCCGCGCCGCCTGGCTCCTCGGCCTGCCCGACCCCGTCACCATCCCCGCCCCCACCGGCACCCTCGACCCCACCGCCCTCGACGAGGCCCTCACCACCCTCCCCGGCCCCCACCTCGTCGCCGCCACCGCCGGCACCACCGACGCCGGACTCATCGACCCCCTCCCCGAGATCGCCGCCCTGTGCACCGCCCACCACGCCCGTCTGCACATCGACGCCGCCTACGGCGGAGGCCTCCTCCTCAGCGACCGCCACCGCACCAAACTCACCGGCCTGGACCACGCCCACACCATCACCCTCGACCTGCACAAACTCGGCTGGCAGCCGGTCGCAGCCGGTCTCCTCGCCGTACGCGACCCCCACGACCTCACCGCCCTCCACCAGCACGCCGACTACCTCAACGCCGACGACGACACCGAAGCCGGCCTCCCCGACCTCCTCGGCCGCTCCCTGCGCACCACCCGACGCCCCGACGTCCTCAAGATCGCCGTCACCCTCAAAACCCTCGGCCGCACCGGCCTCGGCGCACTCGTCGACCAAGTCTGCGACCGGGCAGAGGAGTTCGCCGCCCTCGTCCAGGACCATCCGGGCTTCGAGCTCCACGACCGCCCCACCATCAGCACGGTCCTGTTCCGGCCCGCACACACCACCGACGACGCCGTCGCCGCCGTACGCCGAACACTCCTCCACCAGGGCCGCGCCGTCCTCGGCCGCGCCCGCCTCGACGGCCGCCTCTGGCTCAAAGCCACCCTCCTCAACCCCGACACCCGCCCCGACGACGTCGCCACCCTCCTCGCCCTCGTCGAAAAGGCCGCCGACGAACCCGCCTGAGAAAAGCCGCCCGAGACGAAAGCCGCCCGCGAAGTCGAAGCACCCACCCAAGACTCCGCAGACTCCGCCGAAGACCCGTGGAAGGAACCACCCCGATGAGCACGCCCCCGCACCCACACCACGAGCCCGACGCGCCCCGCGACCTCGTCGGCATCGGCATCGGCCCCTTCAACCTCTCCCTCGCCGCCCTCGCCCACCCCCTCACCGAACTCGACACCGCCTTCTACGACCAGCGCCCCTCCTTCGCCTGGCACCCCGGCCTGCTCATCGACGGCTCCCGCATCCAAGTCCCCTTCCTCGCCGACCTGGTCACCCTCGCCGACCCCACCAGCCCCTGGACCTTCCTCAACCACCTCAAATCCCGCGACCGCCTCTTCCCCTTCTACTTCGCCGAGCACTTCCACATCCAGCGCGCCGAATACGACACCTACTGCCGCTGGGTCGCAGCGGGCCTGTCCGGACTCCACTTCGGCCACCAGATCGACGCCGTCCGCTGGAACCCCGAACGCGACGTCTTCGAAGTCGACTACACCCAACTCGGCCCCGACGGAGAAGCCGAAGCCCTCGGCCGCACCCACACCCGCAACATCGCCCTCGGCATCGGCACCGAACCCCACATCCCCGAACCACTCAAAACCCTCGTCGAAGCCCCCGGCGTACCCGTCGTCCACTCCGCCGACTACCTCGCCCACCGCGACACGTTCCGCACCGCCGACCACGTCACCGTCATCGGATCAGGACAGTCCGGCGCCGAAATCTTCCTCGACCTGCTCCGCGCCCGCCCCGCCGGCCACGAAAGAATCCACTGGCTCGGCCGCACCGAGGCCTTCGCCCCCATGGAGTACTCCAAACTCGGCCTCGAACACTTCACCCCCGACTACACCCGCTACTTCCACGCCCTCCCCGAAGCCGTCCGCGACCGCCTCGTCACCAGCCAGTGGCAACTCCACAAAGGCATCGACGCCGACACCATCGCCGCCATCCACGACGAGCTCTACCACCGCACCCTGAACGGCGGCTGGCCCGACGTCGTCCTCACCCCCGGCGTCCGCGTCCGCACCGCAGGCCGCCTCGCCACCACCAAGGTCGAACTCCACCTGGAGCACACCCAGCAGGACTCCCGCTCCCGCCTCACCACCGACGCGGTCATCCTCGCCACCGGCTACCGCGAACGCCCCCTCGACCGCCTCCTCGCCGGCCTCGACCCCTACCTGCGCCGCGACAGCCGCCACCGCCCCCGCATCGACGAACGCTTCCGCCTCGCCCTCGACCCCGCCATCAGCGCCGCCGACTGCCACATCTACGTCCAGAACGCCGAACGCCACACCCACGGAGTCGGCACCCCCGACCTCGGCCTCGCCGCCTGGCGCTCCGCCACCATCCTCAACTCCCTCACCGGAAAGGAGACCTACCCCCTCCCCGCCCGGACCGCCTTCACCACCTTCGGACTCGACCAGCAGCAACACCCGCACATCCCACGCGCCCGCCGGGCACCCGTCCTCACCCCCCTCGTCGACGACAGGCAATGAGCCACACACAGGCAGGAAGAACTCCGGCGGCGGTGACGTTGGAGCCAGCCATGACCACGACCTGGATCGCAGCCCACCGCAGCGCCGTCATCAACCCTCACGAGGCCTTCCACCTCCTCGAACCCCGCGGCTTCTCCGACCAGACCGTCAGACAGTCCATCCGCCTCGCCGGCGGCGGCGAAGCACTACGACTACGGCTCAGCAACCGCTACGGCAAGGAACCCCTCGACATCGGCGGCGCCCACCTCGCCGTACGCACCCACGGCAGCGGCATCGACCCCACCAGCGACACACCCCTGCACTTCTCCGGCGCCGAAACCGTCACCGTCCCCGTCGGCGAGGACATCACCAGCGACCCCGTCGAACTCCCCGTCAGCGCCGGCGAAGAACTCACCATCAGCCTCTACCTCCCCGGCGACACAGGACTCAGCACCTACAGCGCAGTGCCCTACGACACCGGACACGCCGTCCCCGGCAACCACCTCTCCGCCGAACTCCTCCACAACGCCGAAGAGCTGCCCACCGGCCACTTCCTCACCGGCATCGACGTCCTCGCCCCCGCCGACACCCGCATCGCCGTCGCCTTCGGCGACTCCTGGATCGAAGGCGCCTTCACCACCCCCGGCACCGACAACAGCTTCCCCGCCCAGCTCAGCCGCCGACTCACCCGCGGCTGGATCGTCAACCAGGGAATCTCCGGCAACCGCCTCCTCACCGACGAGATCGGCGAACACCTCCTCGCCCGCATCGACCACGACGTCCTCGCCGTGCCCGGCGTCAGCCACGTCCTCATCCACATCGGCCTCAACGACTTCGGGCTCCCCGGCCTCATCGCCCACCCCGAACCCGCCGAAGGCCCCACCGCCGCCGCATTCACCGCAGGCCTGACCACCCTCGCCGACCGACTGCACACCGCCGGACTCACCGTCATCGGCTCCACGATCGGCCCCTACCGCGGCACCGTCTACGAGGGCTACGACACCGAAACCGGCCAGACCGTACGCCGCGACGTCAACGCCTGGCTCCTCGGCACCGACCACCCCTTCGACGCCGTCATCGACATCGCGGCCGCCGTCGCCGACCCCACCGCCCCGGACCGCATCCGCCCCGAGTTCAACAGCGGCGACGGCCTCCACATCAACGACGCCGGCGCAAAAGCCGTCGCCGACGCCGTGGACCTGTCACTGCTCAAGCTCCAGAAGCCCTAGAAGCCCTGGAAAACCGGCACACCAGCCCGCGTCAGCCGCCAGTCCACCGACGCGAAGTCCTTCGGATCCAGCACACCCTCCGCCGTCACCCACTCCGCGATCCGCGTACGGATCTCCGTCGACTCCGACCACACCTCCGGCGCGGACGCCACATGCGGGAACGCACCACCACCGTTGGCCCGATAGTTGTTCACCGCGAACACGAACTTCTGCGCATCGTCCAGCGCGGCACCGTTGTAGGTCACATTCCTGACCCGCGACCCCGCCGCCCGGGCGATGTCGATCTCGTACGACAGACCCGACACATAGTCGTAGTTGTAGTCCGGGCGGCCGTTCGCGTTCGTCAGCTTCTCCACGTCCACCACCGCGTCCGGCGCCGTCTGCACGAAATACTCCGCCGAATACTCCAGATACGCCCTGAGCTGCGCACCCGTCAGCACCTTCGCGACCAGCGTGTTGTCATACACATACAGGCTCGACAGATCCCGGATCGTCACCTCGCCGGCCGGGATCTCCGAGGTACGGGAGAAGGGCGAGGCCTGCGCGATCACGGGCAGCGAGGCGTACGACGTGCCCGCCAGCGCCGCCTTGACGACGTCCTCCTGCACCTTCGTGATCAGGTCGATGATCGGCGCGTCCTTGTACCGCGCCTCGACCGTCGTCAGCGTCTCAGTCGCCGTACCCACGACCTGGTTGACGTACTCGACGACCTTCGCATGCTCGTCCGACAGCAGCTTGGTGATCTTCGGGTCGTCGGCGACGGTGTTGGAGTTGAGCACCTTCGACGACACGGACTCCACGCTCCACCGGCCCTTCGCGAAGACCAGCTCGATGTCGAACAGCGACAGCCGCTCCGCGTACGCCAGCGGCTCGGACAGCACCACCGTCTTCCCGGTCCTGGCATTGGTGACCTTCAACTCCGGGATCTCCACATGCGCGTGACCCACCAGAATCGCATCGATGTCCGGCACCTGCTGAGCCACCAGCGCCGCCGAATTCTCCACATACGGCAACTGGTCACCGTACGAGGACGTACCCGAGGAACCGGAGTGCGCCGAGACGACCACCACATCAGCGCCCATCGACTTCAGCCTCGGCACCCACTTCGCGGCCTGCTCCTCCAGACCCGGAAACTCCAACTTGCCCTGCACATAAGCCTTGTCCCAGATCGCAATACCGGGATTCGTCAGACCAAGCACCGCCACCTTCACCGACGGCAGCCCCGGCACCCGGAACTTCTTGATGACATACGGCGGGAAAGCCGGCCGCTGCGTCTTCGCATCCAGCGCATTCGCACCCAGCAGCGGGAAATGCAACTGCTCCTCGAACTTCCGCAGCGTCTCGATACCGTAGTTGAACTCGTGATTGCCCAGCGCCGCCGCGTCATACCCGATCGCATTCATCGCCTGCGCCATCGGATGCACCGGACCACCCTCCGCGGTGATCGGATCCACCTTCGCGTAGTAGTACGTCAGCGGGGTGCCCTGGATCGTGTCGCCCGCGTCCAGCAGCAGCGTGTTGCAGCGGCCCTTCTCCGCGCGCACCTGGTTCACCAGCGTCGAGATACGCGCCAGACCCTGCGCGTTGCCCGCCTTGTCGGCGTACTCCGCGTCCTTGAAGTAGTCCCAGTTGAAGACGTGGCCGTGCAGATCGGTCGTGCCCATCACGGTGAGCGAGTACCGCCTGGCGGGCTTGTCCGCCGCCGTGGCCTCGGCCGCCCGTGCCGCCGGAGCCGCGACGGCGCTCGCCACCGCCACCCCCGCTCCGGTCGCCGCGGACTTCTGCAGGAACTTCCGGCGGTTCAAGGGCATGTCTAGGTCTCCTATGGGAAGAGTCAACAACGCGCGTAGATTCTGACCTGCGCATGACCGACCGCAACAGGTCCGGCAGGTTGCGATTGGATGACCGAAGCGGTCAACCACACGACTCCAGCCGACCAAGAAGTGACAGAGTGGGGCGTATGACCACCCCCTCACCGGAAGCCCCCCAGCCCGCCGTCCCCTACGGCACCCCCGAAGCCCCCCGCATCGCCGTCCGCGGCGAAGCCCGCCTCGAAGTCGACCCCGAAATCGCCCGCCTCGGCATCACCGTCGCCTCCCGCGGCAAAGACCGCCGCACCGCCCTCGACGACCTCACCCGCCGCAACACCACCGCCCTCGACCTCATCAAGACCTACGGCGACGCAGTCGAACACCTCGAAACAGGCGCCTTCTCCATCAGCCCCGAACTCAAGGAAAAAGGCCGCGGCGAACGCATCCACGCCTACCACGGCCGCGTCCACATCACCGCCGAACTGACGGACTTCACGGCCCTGGGCGAACTCACCACCCGCCTCGCCGACCTGGACCTCACCCGAGTCGACGGCCCCTGGTGGGCCCTGCGCCCCGACTCACCCGCCCACCGCCAAGCCCGCCAACAAGCGGTCAAAGAAGCAGTCCAACGAGCCAGGGAGTACGCCGAGGCCCTCGGCACCTCACTCGCGGCCCTCGTCGAACTCGCCGACATCGGAGCCGAAAACCCCCAGCCCTACCCACCCGCCCCCGGCACCCGCATGCGCTCCATGGCCTACGGTGCAGCCGCCGAAGACACCGCCGCACCCCTCGACCTCGAACCCCAACGCCAACATGTCCACGCCGCCGTCAATGCCCGATTCACCATGACCCCGCCACGGCTGTAGAAGTCCGTTCCGAAGCCGTTCGAATGCTCATCAGAGCATGCATCTGCACAATTCAATACTTGTCAACAAGCCTTCATCCAAAGGTTGTTGAGTAGTCACGCACGCCAAATTCTCTACCCGCCGGTAAGGCCTACGCTCGAACCATGCGCCGAGCAAAGATCGTCTGCACACTAGGGCCCGCCACCGACTCGTACGACCAGATCAAAGCCCTGGTAGAAGCCGGAATGGACGTGGCCCGCTTCAACCTCAGCCACGGATCCCACGCCGAACACGAGGAGCGCTATCAGCGCGTGCGAAAGGCCGCCGACGAAACCGGCCGCAGCGTCGGACTGCTCGCCGACCTTCAAGGCCCGAAGATCCGCCTCGGCCACTTCACGGAAGGCCCCGTACTCCTTGAACGCGGCGACACCTTCACCATCACGGTGGAAGAAGGCGTCCAAGGCAACGGCCACACCTGCGGCACCACATACCCCGGCCTCGCCACCGACGTCACCCCCGGCGAACGCATCCTCGTCGACGACGGCAAAGTCTGCCTCGAAGTCACCGACGTCGACGGCCCCCGCGTCCACACCCGCGTCATCGAAGGCGGCATGGTCTCCGACCACAAAGGCCTGAACCTGCCGGGCGTCGCGGTCTCGGTCCCCGCCCTCTCGCCCAAGGACGAAGCAGACCTCAGGTGGGCCCTGCGCACGGGCTTCGACGTCATCGCGCTGTCCTTCGTCCGCAGCGGCCGCGACATCGAAGACGTGCACCGCATCATGGACGAAGAGGCGCGCCGGCTCCCCGTCATCGCCAAGGTGGAGAAGCCGCAGGCGGTGGACGCCATCGACGGCATCGTCGCCGCCTTCGACGGCATCATGGTCGCGCGTGGGGATCTGGGCGTGGAAATGCCCCTGGAGCAGGTCCCGATCGTCCAGAAGCGCGCCATCAAACTGGCGAAGCGCAACGCCAAGCCGGTCATCGTGGCCACCCAGATGCTCGACTCGATGATCGAGAATTCCCGCCCCACGCGCGCGGAGGCCAGCGACGTCGCGAACGCCGTCATCGACGGCACGGACGCGGTGATGCTTTCCGGCGAGACCAGCGTCGGCAAATACCCCACCGAGACGGTCCAGACGATGGCCAAGATCGTCGAGGCGGCGGAGGAGGACATCCTAGCGAAGGGCCTCCCACCCCTTACGGAACGGAACAAGCCCCGCACCCAGGGCGGCGCGGTCGCCCGGGCGGCGGCGGAAATGGGCGACTTTCTGGGCGCGAAATTCCTGGTCGCCTTCACCCAGTCGGGCGACACCGCTCGTCGACTTTCACGTTATCGCTCACCTATCCCGCTGCTGGCTTTTACGCCGGAGCCGGCGACGCGGTCGCAGCTGAGTCTGACGTGGGGTGCGGAGACGTTCCTCGGGCCGCATGTGGACTCGACGGATGCGATGGTCGAGCAGGTGGACGAGTTGCTGCTCAAGTACGGCCGCTGCCAGAAGGGTGACGTCGTGGTGATTACGGCGGGGTCGCCTCCGGGGGTTTCGGGGTCGACGAACATGGTGCGGGTGCATCACATTGGGGAGGACGACAGTCCCAAGTAAGGGGCTGAAGTTAGTACTTGGGGCCTACGTGGGCGTCGAGCAGGGCGACGGAGGCCTTCTTGGCTACCGAGATGTTGAACGGTGTGCCGTTGCGCGTGCATTGGGTCCATTCGACACCGAGCCTGTCGAGGGTGTCGGTATAGAGTCGGCGGATGTCTTCCGAGACGTTGGTGAAGAAGTACCGCGGGTATTCGTAGCGCTTGCGTTCACCGGCTACGAGGCGGGTCGTCCAGTTGGTGATGCGACAGCCGTCGGAGTGGATGAGGCCGCGGATGAATTCCCAAGGGTGGGCGTCGACGATTTCCCGCTGCCATGGCACGAGGGTAATCGGACGCTCGTGTTTCTTGCCGGGGCCGTGTTGGGGGAAGAGATGGGGCCACTGCCGGGAGTAGCTCGTCACCGCTGCGCAGCCCTGTCTCTGGAGTATGCAGACCCCGATGCCGGGGATCACTTTCAGGATGGCCTCGCGGCACTCCCGGAGGAGGCCGGGCCACGCGTCGGCGCACGCGATCCTTAGGTAGTACCCCGTGCCGCGTGGGTGGGCACTGATGCAACCATCGCCGAGATAGAGGCCCAACAGGTAGGCGTACGCGATGTCGTCAGCGGGAGTCTCGGGGGCCGGGGGCGTCATGCGTGGCAGGGGATCGAGACGGTCCTGCCAAGAGCGGATCGCGGCACGCGAGATGCCCGTCTCCTTGCTCACGGAGTTCAGGCTGCGCCCTTGGGAGACCAGCGCCAGTGCTCGCCTGCGCGTGCTGATGTCGTACATGTGAACACCGTGCGGGAGTGATCGTGACGACACGCAGCAAAAAGCGGATGTTCACGAGAACGTGGACATCCGCTTTCAGGTGGCGCCTTCGAATCGAAGGAAAAGTGCCCCGGGTGGGATTCGAACCCACGCTGTCGGTGGTTTGAGCACCGTGTCTCTTCCGCTGGACTACCGGGGCTTCCTCTAAAACAAAGGTCAGCGGTCACCCGCTGTGCTCCTACCTTATCGCAGCTAGGTAGGCTCTTGTCAGCAGCACCCCTGCCCGTGAACGAGGAGCCCCCGTGACCGCCCCCGAGTCGCCCCAGCCCGTAGACGCGCCCGACGACGACAAGTCGCACGTGCCTCCGCTGACGACCCGTGTCGTCATCGCCGAGGACGAGGCCCTGATCCGGCTCGACCTCAAAGAGATGCTGGAGGAAGAGGGCTACAGCGTCGTCGGCGAGGCCGGTGACGGCGAGCAGGCCGTCGAGCTGGCCCGCGAGCACAAGCCCGACCTCGTGATCCTCGACGTGAAGATGCCCAAGCTGGACGGCATCTCGGCGGCCGAGAAGATCGCCGAGGAGCGCATCGCCCCCGTCCTGATGCTTACGGCCTTCTCGCAGCGAGACCTCGTGGAGCGGGCCCGCGACGCGGGCGCGATGGCGTACCTCGTGAAGCCGTTCAGCAAGAGTGATGTCGTGCCGGCCATTGAGATGGCTGTCTCGCGGTTCACGGAGTTGAAGGAGCTGGAGAAGGAGGTCGCCGACCTCACCCTCCGCCTGGAGACCCGCAAGCTCGTGGACCGGGCGAAGTCGATCCTCCAGACGGAGTACGGGCTGACGGAGCCGGCGGCGTTCCGGTGGATCCAGAAGACGTCGATGGACCGTCGGATGTCGATGCAGCAGGTTGCGGAGGCGGTCATTCAGGACGCGGACGAGAAGAAGGCCGCGAAGGGCTGACCTCCGGCGACCGCACACAGATCGAGGCCCGCGTCCCTGGGGAACCAGGGGCGCGGGCCTCGTCGTACCACCGTGAAGACCGGACTCAGTCCTCGCCGAGGTATGCCTTGCGTACGGATTCGTCGTGGAGGAGGTCCTGGCCGGTGCCGGAGAGGACGATGTTGCCGACTTCCATGACGTGGCCGTGGTCGGCGAGTGAGAGTGCTGCCTGGGCGTTCTGCTCGACCAGGAGGATGGTCGTGCCCTGGGCCTTGAGTTCCACGATCGTCGCCATGATCTTCTGCATCATGATCGGGGAGAGGCCCATGGACGGTTCGTCGAGCATCAGCAGTTTCGGCTGGGACATGAGCGCGCGGCCCATCGCCAGCATCTGCTGTTCGCCGCCCGAGAGGGTGCCCGCGGCTTGCTTGCGGCGCTCTCCCAGGATCGGGAAGAGGTCGTAGGCCCGCTGGATGTCCTTCTCGATGCCCGCCTTGTCGCTGCGCAGGAACGCGCCGAGGCGGAGGTTGTCCTCGATCGTCATGCGGGGGAAGATGTGCCGCCCCTCGGGGGAGTGCGCGAGGCCGAGGGAGACGATCTGGTGGGCGGGGATCTTCTTGAGCGACTTGCCGTCGAACTTGATCTGGCCGCCGACCGGCTTGAGCAGGCCGGAGAGTGTGCGCAGGGTGGTCGTCTTGCCGGCGCCGTTGGTGCCGATGAGGGTGACGACCTCGCCCGCTTCGACCTTGAAGGAGATGCCCTTGACGGCCTCGATCTTGCCGTAGGCGACGCGGAGGTCCTCGACCTCCAGGAGTGCGGTCATCGGTCGTTCTCCTTGCCGGGCGCGTCGGCCTGGTTCTCTGCTGCTTCGACCTCGGCGGCTTCTGCGTCGCCGGGGGCGTTGTCGAAGGGTTCTCCGAGGTAGGCGGCGATGACGCGTTCGTCGCCCTGGACGGTTGCGCTGTCGCCCTCGACCAGCTTCTCGCCCTGCACGAGTACGGCGACGCGGTCGCAGAGGTTGAAGATGAACCGCATGTCGTGCTCGATGACGAGGACGGCGATGCCCATGTCGCGGATGGCGAAGACGAGTTCCTCGGTGGCGCGCGTCTCCTGCGGGTTCATGCCGGCTGTCGGCTCGTCGAGGAGGAGCAGGCCGGGCTCGCTGGCGAGGGCGCGCGCGATCTCCAGCTTGCGCTGTTCGCCGTAGGGCAGGTTGCGCGCGAGGTGGTCGGCCTTGTGTTGGAGGCCGATGAACTCGAGGAGTTCCATGGCTCGTTCGCGGGAGGCTTTTTCCGCGCGGTGGAAGCCGGGTCCGCGCAGGACGGCGGACCAGAAGCCTTCCTTGGTGCGGGTGTGGCGGCCGACGAGGACGTTTTCCAGGACGGTCATGTTGCCGAAAAGGCGGATGTTCTGGAAGGTGCGGGCGATGCCTGCGGCGGTGACCTTGAAGGACTTCGGTGGCAGGACGTTGCCTTTGAAGCGGACTTCGCCCTCGGTGGGGATGTAGAGGCCGGTCAGGCAGTTGAAGAAGGTTGTCTTGCCTGCGCCGTTGGGGCCGATGAGGCCGACGATTTCGCCGCTGTTGACGGTGAGGTCGACGCCTCGTACGGCGGTGAGGCCGCCGAAGCGCATGGTGACGCCGCGGGCGTCGAGGACGGTTTCGCCGGGGGTGGTGGCGCCGGGGGTGCTGTCCTGGGTGGTGGTGTCGGTGGTCATGTGTGGTCAGGCCCCTGTCGTGCTCAGGACGGTGGGAGCTTCGGCCTCTTCGTGGAACTCCAGCTGGCGGCGCCGGTTGGCGACGAGGCCTTCGGGGCGGAAGCGCATCAGCAGGATGAGTGCGAGGCCGAAGGCGAAGAGCTGGTAGTCGCCGAGGAACTGGAGCTTGTTGGGGATGAGGTAGAGCAGGGAGGCGCCGATGAGGGGGCCGCCGATGGTGCCCATGCCGCCGAGGACGACCGCGGCGAGCAGGAAGGCGGAGTTGGGCGGGATGGGTCCGGCGAACTGGTACTGCTCGGGGGTGACGGTGTAGGTCACGTGGGCCTGGACGGTGCCGGCGAGGCCGGCGAGGGAGGCGCCGACGGCGAAGGCGATGAGTTTGACCTTGAAGCCGTTGATGCCCATGGCGAGGGCGGCGGTCTCGTCCTCACGGATGGCGACCCAGGCGCGGCCGATGCGGGAGTCGCCGCTGCGTCGGAAGACGAGGACGACGACGGCCGTGATGATCAGCATCAGCAGGAAGTAGTTGGCGAACCGGCCGATGGTGAAGCCGAGGATGTCGTGGGGGGCGCCGAGGTCCCAGCCGAGGATCTTCAGGTTCGGGATCGAGGAGATGCCGTTGGAGCCGTTGGTGAGGCTCGGGCCGGAGGTGCCGTCGAGGTTGTTGGCGGTGATGCGGAAGATCTCTCCGAAGCCCAGTGTCACGATGGCCAGGTAGTCGCCGCGCAGTCGCAGGGTGGGGGCGCCGATGACGACGCCGAAGACGAGTGAGGCCAGTGCTCCGACGAGGACGGCTGCCCAGAACGGGAAGTGCACGTTGAAGGGTGAGCTGGGGGAGCCGGAGACCAGGGCTGCGGCGTAGGCGCCGACGCCGAGGAAGGCGACGTAGCCGAGGTCGAGGAGGCCGGCGAGGCCGACGACGATGTTGAGGCCGAGGGCGACGGTGGCGAAGATCAGGATGTAGACGCCGAGGGTCGCGTACTGGTCGTCGGTCTGGGTGAAGGGGAACAGGGCCGCTGCGACGAAGGCGCCGCAGACGGTGATGTTCTGGTGCCGGGCGGTGATCTGGGTGGCCTGGGCGACGAGACCGGCCTTGTTGAGGGCGGCGAAGCCGAAGCCGGCGGTGATGAGGAAGCCGATGAAGAGTTCGTCGTACTCGGTGCCGATGCCGTAGGTGAAGACGAGCAGGCTGAGGGCGAGGACGCCGGCGATGATCAGGATCTCGACGTAGGCGGGGAGTTTGCCGACGGGGCGGGGGGAGCCTGCGGCGAAGGCGGCCTTGATGGTGTCCCGTTTGTGGGCGGCCTTGTTCCTGAATTTTTCCCAGGCTTCGTCGTCCGGGTCGATCGGGTCGGGCTCGGGGTGCTGGAAGGGCAGTGCCAGGGCGCCGATGAGCGCGGCGAGTGTGGCGATGGCGACGAGGAAGCCGCCTGGGTCGAGGTTGACGAGGCCGCCGAGTTCGTCGCTGATCGCGATGACCGTGTACCAGGCGGTGGCGAAGGAGCCGAGGGCGGCGAATCTGAGGGCGGCGTCGCCGCCGGCGGGTACGAGGTGGCGGAGGCCCTTGATTCCGTAGCCGGCGAGGCCGAGGAGGGTGGTGAGGGCGCCGCCGATGAGGACGAGGACCTGGAGGCCGCCCGGGTAGCCGTAGACGGTGAGGTCGCCGGGGAATTTGGCGGTCCATGTCCAGGACATGAACGTGGATATGACGGTGAGTATGCCGCCGCCGGTGGCGAGGGCGCGGCCGATGGGTGTCGGGATGCCGATGAGGCCGGTCGGGGTTGACGCGGCGGGGGTGCCCGGGGTTTCGGGTGCGGTGGTCTGTGTTGTCATCGGTGTCACGCCCTGTCCGCGACGCGCTCGCCGAGCAGGCCCTGGGGCCTGAAGAGGAGCACGAGGATGAGGAGTACGAAGGCCCAGACGTCGGCCCAGGACTGGCTGCCGAACTTTTCCATGCCGGGGATGTTGGAGATGTATGCGGAGGCGAGGGTTTCGGCGACACCGAGGACGACGCCGCCGATCATGGCTCCGTAGATGTTGCCGATGCCGCCGAGGACGGCTGCGGTGAAGGCCTTGAGGCCGAGGATGAAGCCCATGCGGAAGTCGATCTCGCCGTACTTGAGGCCGTAGGCGACGCCTCCGACGGCGGCGAAGGTGGCGCCGAGGGCGAAGGCGACCACGATGATGCGGTCGGTGTTGATGCCCATGAGCTTGGCGGTGTCGGGGTCCTGGGCGGTGGCCTGCATGCCGCGGCCGGTGCGGGTCTTCATGACGAAGTAGGCGAGGACGGCCATGCTGATGGGGGCGGCGATGAGCAGGAAGATGTCGCCGGTCTGGATGGTGATGTCGCCGATGTGGAAGGGCCCGCCGTCGATCTCGGGGAAGGTGATCGAGGACTTGGCGTGCGGGTACCAGGCCCAGACCGCCTGCTGGAGGGCGAGGGAGAGGCCGATGGCGGTGATGAGGGGCGCGAGGCGGGGGGCAGTGCGCAGAGGGCGGTAGGCGAACCGTTCCGCTCCCACGGCGACCGTGACGGAGACGATGATGGCGCCGATGAGCATCAGTGGCAGGGCGATCAACATGGATGTGCCGTCCGGCAGGACGTACAGGTAGACCGTCAGAGCGCCGAAGGCGCCGGTCATGAAGATTTCACCGTGGGCGAAGTTGATGAGCTGGACGATGCCATAGACCATCGTGTAGCCGATGGCGACCAGCCCGTACATGGATCCCAGTAGCAGGCCGTTGACCAGCTGCTGCGGCAGTTCGTTCACCGCATGTCCTCCGAGACTATTCGGATGTTTTCGACGGATGGGGCCGGATGCGAGAACGCGCGGGGCGCTTGTGGAACAGCGCCCCGCGCGGCTCGTGAGTGGTGCGGGTGAGGGTCAGCCGGTGTAGGTACCGGACTTGACGGCCGCCCAGGCACCGTTCTTGACGGCGTAGACGGTGAGCTGCTTGTTGGTGGCGTCACCGAATTCGTCGAAGGAGACCTTGCCGGTCACTCCGTCGAAGGAGACGTTCTGCATGGCTGCCGTGATCTTGGCGCGTGCGTCGGAGGGCAGCTTGCCGCCGTTGTCGGCGACGACCTTCTTCACGGCCTGGACGATGGCCATGGTGGAGTCGTAGGAGTAGCCGCCGTAGGCGCCGTAGTCCTCCGAGTAGCCGCCGGCCTTGTAGTCCTCGACGAACTTCTTGGCGGAGGGGAGGGTGTCGACGGGCGCGCCGACGGAGGTGGCGAGGTCGCCGTTGCTCTTGGGGCCGGCCAGCTTGATGTAGGTCGGGTCGAAGATGCCGTCACCGCCGACCACGGGGATGTTGGCGCCCGTTGCCTTGATCTGCTTGCTGAGCGGGCCTGCGTTCGGGTACTCGCCGCCGAAGTAGACGACGTCGGCGCCGGAGTTCTTGACCTGGGTGGCGACCGAGGAATAGTCCTTGGTGTCGGCGTTGATGTGCTGGGTGCCGACGACCTTTCCGCCGAGCTTCTTGAACTCGTCGGTGAAGGTGGCGGCGAGGCCGACGCCGTAGGTGCCCTTGTTGTCGATGACGAAGACCTTCGTCTTCTTGCTGGTGTTGTAGACGTACTGCGCGGCGAAGGGGCCCTGGATGGCGTCCGTGGTCGCGGTGCGGAAGTACGACTTGAAGGGGCGGACCTTCTTGGTCTGCCAGTTGGTGCCCTGGGTCAGGGTGGGGTTGGTGTTGGCCGGGGAGACCTCGACCAGCTTGGCGTCGTCGAAGACCTTCTGCATGGCCTGGGCGACGGCGGAGTTCAGCGGGCCGACCACGCCGAGGACGCTCTTGTCGGCGACCAGGGCGGTGGCGTTCTGCTGTCCGGCGGAGGCCTGCTTCTGGTCGTCCTTGGCCACCATCTTGAAGGTGATGCCGTCGACCATCTTTTCCTTGTTGGCCGTCTTGACGGCCAGGTCCACGGAGTTCTTGATGCCCAGGCCCAGAGCGGACAGGTCGCCGGTCAGCGGGGCGTCGACACCGATGGTGACGGTGGTGCCGCCGCTGGAGCCCCCCTTGTCGCTGCTGTCGCGCGAGCCGCAGGCGGTGAGGGTGAGTGCTCCCGCTGCCAGCGTGGCGGTTATGGCGATGAGCGAACGTTGACGCACGGTCAGTCCTTTCCCTGGACGGCACTCCCTCCTGGAAGTGGCCGAGTCGTGGCGCCGGGTCGGAGTGACACTCCGGCAGCACGGTGACTGGCCGTGACTCTAAGCGGGTTGAGGAAGTCTGGAGGAGGGTCTGGGTGAGGCTGTGACTGTCTTGTTATGACATCGCGTAATGCAGAGCGGTGCTGGGTGGGTGGAACAGCGGAATTCCAGCCGATTCGCCCTGTCCGCATTCTGAGAACATGCAGGACTCACCGGGTGCTGTCAGGTGCTTCAAGTGTTTTGGTAATTACCTGGAGCTGTGGTTGCAGATGGCTTGCAGGGCGGTTGTGAGGTGCTGTGCGTAACGCTGCCCCAGGATGAAACTGTGGACCTCTATTGCGCGCGTATTACGCAGAGTTACGTCCAGGAAAGGGAGTCCGGCGCTTTCCGGTGCTTTCCGGCACTGCGTGACGTGCATGGTGATCACGATCCTGCGGCTTCTTCCCGCCTGTGTCCGGAACGGTGTGTGGGGCTGCGTGGTCAGGGACAGGCCGGCATAGGACTGGTCGATGTCTCTGACGGTGACCGGCGGGCCCGACAGCACGCTCAGGTCCACCGCGAAGCTGAAGCTGTCGGGCTGCGCCGGCTTCGGTGCGGTCACGGGGTCGATGTAGGTGATGTCCACGACCTGGGACGGGTACGGCGGGGCGGGGGCCGGTGGCTTGCGCGGCCTGGTGAGATAGAGGTAGCCGCCGGTCGCGAGCAGGACGGCGGCCATGACGGCGCTGAGCGTGGCGCGCCGGTGCCGGTCGTACCACTGCGGGAGGCGTCCGCGCGGGCGGCGGGAAGGCAAGGTGGTGCGTGCCTCCGGGGCGTCCCAGGAGCGGGTGCCCTCGCCCGGTTCGACGGGGCCCACGCCGCTCACTGCCACGCCCTTCTGCTCGGACTGCCGGAGCGGTACCGGTCCCGGCAGCCCTCGGCCGCCCGACGCCCGATCAACTCGTGGGCTGCTTGGGCGCGTTGGCGCTTCCTGGTGGCTGTGGTCGTGTTCACGACGTCCCGCAGGATGTCGTGCCGGCCGTCGGGCGGGTCCATCGTCCGGTAACCCCCGTAGGCGCAGCCCGGCACCGCCCCCGCCCGCAGGGCTCCTCCCGTTCTCATGGCATGACGCTATGGCCTGATCGGCGGGTCGGGCCAGAGGCGGGAGGGTCAGTCGGCGGTGCCGATGTGTGCCCCGTCGCCGGGCCGCACATCGCGCAGCAGGCAGGTCAGGCGTGCGCTGCACACGCGCCGGCCGTCCTCGTCGCTGATCACGATCTCGTACGTGGCGGTGGAGCGGCCGCGGTGCACCGGCGTGGCGACGCCGGTGACCAGACCGGAGCGTACGCCGCGGTGGTGGGTGCAGTTCAGGTCGACGCCGACTGCGATCTTGGAGCTGCCGCCGTGGAGCATCGAGCCGACGGAGCCGAGGGTCTCGGCGAGGACGGCGGAGGCGCCGCCGTGCAACAGGCCGTACGGCTGGGTGTTGCCCTCGACGGGCATGGTGCCGACGACGCGGTCCGCGGAGGCCTCGAGGATCTCCACGCCCATGCGGGTGCCGAGGTGTCCGGCGGAGAAGAGGGCCAGGAGGTCGACGCCGAGCGCGGCGTACTCGTCGATGACCTCCTGCGGGAACTTCACGTACTGCTGCTCGCCCATGGGCCCTGCTCCGTTCGTCCTGGTCACTCGTCCAGCCTGCCTGAGCAAACGCTCAGTCGGTTGCCGATTGTTCCAGACGTACGACGACGGACTTGCTGGCCGGGGTGTTACTGGTGTCCGCGGTGGAGTCCAGCGGCACCAGGACGTTGGTCTCGGGGTAGTAGGCGGCGGCGCAGCCGCGTGCCGTCGGGTAGTGCACGACGCGGAAGCCGGGCGCCCTGCGCTCGACGCCGTCCTTCCACTCGCCGACCAGGTCCACGTACGAGCCGTCGGCGACGCCGAGCGCGCGTGCGTCCTCGGGGTTGACCAGGACGACACGGCGGCCGTTCCTGATGCCGCGGTAGCGGTCGTCGAGGCCGTAGATGGTGGTGTTGTACTGGTCGTGCGAGCGCAGCGTCTGCAGCAGCAGACGGCCTTCGGGCAGCCTGGGGTACTCGACGGGCGCCGCCGTGAAGTTCGCCCTGCCGGTTGCCGTGGGGAAGCGGCGTTCGTCGCGCGGGGCGTGGGGGAGGGTGAAGCCGCCGGGGCGGCCCACGCGCGCGTTGAAGTCCTCGAAGCCGGGGACCACGCGCGCGATGCGGTCGCGGATGGTGGCGTAGTCCTTCTCGAACTCCTCCCAGGGCACCGTGTCGTCCTCGCCGAGCACACGGCGGGCCAGGCGGCAGACGATGGCCGGCTCCGACAGCAGGTGGGTGCTCGCGGGCTCCAGGCGGCCGCGGGAGGCGTGCACCATGCCCATGGAGTCCTCCACGGTCACGAACTGCTCGCCGCTGCCCTGCAGGTCACGCTCGGTGCGGCCCAGGGTGGGCAGGATCAGGGCCCGCGCGCCCGTGACCACGTGCGAGCGGTTGAGCTTGGTCGACACGTGCACGGTCAGGCGGGCGCGCCGCATGGCGGCCTCGGTGACCTCGGTGTCCGGGGAGGCGGACACGAAGTTGCCGCCCATCGCGAAGAACACCTTCGCCCGGCCGTCGCGCAGGGCGCGGATGGCCTGGACGACGTCGTAGCCGTGCTCGCGCGGCGGTGCGAAGCCGAACTCCCTCTCCAGGGCGTCCAGGAAGGCGGGGGCGGGGCGCTCGAAGATGCCCATCGTCCGGTCGCCCTGCACGTTCGAGTGGCCGCGCACCGGGCACACGCCCGCGCCCGGGCGGCCGATGTTGCCGCGCAGCAGGAGGAAGTTGACGACCTCGCGGATGGTCGGCACGGAGTGCTTGTGCTGGGTCAGGCCCATCGCCCAGCACACGATGGTGCGTTTCGAGGCGAGGACCATCTTCAGGGTGGCGTCGATCTCCGCGCGCGTGAGGCCGGTCGCGGTCAGGGTCTCGTCCCAGTCGGCGGCCTTGGCGGCCGCGGCGAACTCCTCGTAGCCGTGGGTGTGTTCGCGCACGAACTCCTCGTCGACCGCGCCCTCGCTCTCCAGGATGAGCTTGTTGAGGAGGCGGAAGAGGGCCTGGTCGCCGCCGATGCGGATCTGCAGGAACAGGTCGTTGAGGGCGGCGCCCCTGAGCATGCCCTGCGCGGTCTGCGGGTTCTTGAACCGCTCCAGGCCGGCCTCGGGCAGCGGGTTCACGCTGATGATCTTCGCGCCGTTGGCCTTGGCCTTCTCCAGGGCCGAGAGCATGCGTGGGTGGTTGGTGCCCGGGTTCTGGCCGGCGACGATGATCAGGTCGGCCTTGTAGAGGTCCTCCAGCAGGACGCTGCCCTTGCCGATGCCGATGGTCTCGCTCAGGGCCGAACCGGACGACTCGTGGCACATGTTGGAGCAGTCCGGCAGGTTGTTCGTGCCGAGCCGGCGGGCGAAGAGCTGGTAGAGGAAGGCCGCCTCGTTGCTGGTGCGCCCCGAGGTGTAGAAGAGCGCCTCGTCGGGGGAGTCGAGGGCGGCGAGCTCCTCGGCGACGATGTCGAAGGCGCGCTCCCAGCTCACCGGCTCGTAGTGGGTGCCCCCTTCGGGCAGGTGCATGGGGTGGGTGAGCCGGCCCTGCTGCCCCAGCCAGTAGCCGCTGCGGGAGGCGAGGTCGGCGACGGAGTGCGCGGCGAAGAACTCCGGGGTGACCCGGCGCAGAGTGGCCTCCTCGGCGACCGCCTTCGCGCCGTTCTCACAGAACTCCGCCGCATGCCGGTGGTCCGGTTCCGGCCAGGCGCAGCCCGGGCAGTCGAACCCGTCCTTCTGGTTGACGCGCAGCAGCGTCAGCGCGGTCCGCTTCACGCCCATCTGCTGCTGGGCGATGCGCAGGGTGTGCCCGATGGCCGGCAGTCCCGCCGCCGCGTGCTTGGGCCCGGTGACCTGCGGTGCGTCCTGGACCGGATCACCCTTGGGCGGCTTCGTCGCCATCGCGCACTCTCCTTCACAGACACCTGCGAGCTACCACTTCGATCCTCGCACGCGCGACTGACAGCGGGGACAGCCGGTTCTGCGCGGGGAGCGTGATCTCCGGTTGTGCGGCGCCGGGCGCTGCTGCTCTCCGCCGTGGCGTTGCGTTGGCGCCCGTCGCCTTTCTTTGCGCCGGGCCGGCGATCGGCTTCGGCCGCAAAGGCGGGGGCTTCCCGGCCCTCGAAGCGGTGGGGGAGGTGCCGATCCGGCGGGGAGCCACGACTGTCAGTGGCACGTGGCAGGATCGGGGCGTGGCAGAAACAGCATCGAAGACGACCGACAAGACCGCCGGCGGCAACACGCGGCCCCGCCTCATGCTCATGGACGGGCACTCGCTGGCCTACCGCGCGTTCTTCGCGCTGCCCGCGGAGAACTTCACGACCGCGACGGGCCAGCCGACGAACGCGATCTACGGCTTCGCGTCGATGCTGGCCAACACCCTGCGTGACGAGGAGCCCACGCACTTCGCGGTGGCCTTCGACGTCTCCCGCAAGACGTGGCGCTCCGAGGAGTTCACCGAGTACAAGGCCAACCGCTCGAAGACCCCGGACGAGTTCAAGGGGCAGGTCGAGCTGATCGGCGAGCTGCTGGACGCGATGAACGCGTCGCGGTTCGCGGTCGACGGCTTCGAGGCGGACGACGTCATCGCCACCCTCGCCACCCAGGCGGAGGCCGAGGGCTTCGAGGTGCTGATCGTCACCGGCGACCGCGACTCCTTCCAGCTGGTCAGCGAGCACACGACAGTGCTGTATCCGACCAAGGGCGTCTCCGAGCTGACCCGGTTCACCCCGGAGAAGGTCTTCGAGAAGTACGGGCTGACGCCCGCGCAGTACCCCGACTTCGCGGCGCTGCGCGGCGACCCGTCCGACAACCTGCCGGGCATCCCCGGCGTCGGTGAGAAGACCGCCGCGAAGTGGATCAACCAGTTCGGTTCCTTCGCGGCGCTCGTCGAGCGCGTCGAGGAGGTCAAGGGCAAGGCCGGGCAGAACCTGCGCGAGCATCTGGAGGCGGTCAAGCTCAACCGCCGCCTGACCGAGATGGTGCGCACGGTCGAGCTGCCCAAGGCGGTGGCCGACCTGGAGCGTGCCCCGTACGACCGCACGGCCGTCGCGATGGTCCTGGACACCCTGGAGATCAGGAACCCCTCGCTGCGCGAGCGGCTGCTCGCCGTCGACCCGGGCGGCGAGCAGGCCGAGGCGAAGCCGGCGGCGCCCGGCGTGGAGCTGGACGGGACGGTGCTGGGCACGGGCGAGCTGGCCGGCTGGCTCACCGAGCACGGCACCGAGACGCTCGGCATCGCCACGGTCGACACCTGGGCGCTGGGCACCGGCTCGGTCGCCGAGGTCGCCCTCGCCACCGCCGAAGGACCGGCGGCCTGGTTCGACCCGTCCCAGCTGGACGAGGCCGACGAGAACGCGTGGGCGGCCTGGCTGGCCGCCGAGGACCGCCCCAAGGTCCTGCACAACGCCAAGGGCGCCATGCGCGTCCTCGCCGAGCACGGCTGGTCCGTCGCCGGCGTCTCGATGGACACCGCGCTGGCCGCCTACCTGGTCAAGCCGGGCCGCCGCTCCTTCGACCTGGACGCGCTGTCCCTGGAGTACCTGGGCCGTGAGCTGGCCCCCGCCGCCGCGGCCGACGGCCAGCTCGCCTTCGGCGCCGACGACGGCGCGGAGGCCGAGGCGCTCATGGTGCAGGCCCGCGCCATCCTCGACCTCGGCGAGGCCTTCCGGGGCCGCCTGGAGGAGGTCGGCGCCGCGGACCTGCTGCGCGACATGGAGCTGCCCACCTCGATCCTGCTCGCCCGCATGGAGCGGCACGGCATCGCTGCCGACCGGGCCCACCTGGAGGCCATGGAGCAGATGTTCGCGGGCGCCGTGCAGCAGGCGGTGAAGGAGGCGCACGCGGCGGCCGGGCACGAGTTCAACCTGGGCTCGCCCAAGCAGCTCCAGGAGGTCCTCTTCGGCGAGCTGGGCCTGCCCAAGACGAAGAAGACCAAGACCGGCTACACCACGGACGCCGACGCCCTGGCCTGGCTCGCCACCCAGACGGACAACGAACTGCCGGTGGTCATGCTCCGCCACCGCGAGCAGGCGAAGCTGCGGGTCACCGTCGAGGGCCTGATCAAGACGATCGCCGCCGACGGCCGCATCCACACCACCTTCAACCAGACGGTCGCCGCGACCGGCCGCCTGTCGTCCACGGACCCCAATCTGCAGAACATCCCCGTCCGTACCGACGAGGGCCGCGCCATCCGCCGCGGCTTCGTCGTCGGCGAGGGCTTCGAGTCGCTGATGACCGCCGACTACAGCCAGATCGAACTGCGCGTGATGGCCCATCTCTCCGAGGACGAGGGCCTGATCGAGGCGTTCACCTCCGGCGAGGACCTGCACAACACGGTTGCGGCGCAGGTCTTCTCGGTCGACCGGGAGCACGTCGACGCGGAGATGCGCCGCAAGATCAAGGCCATGTCGTACGGCCTGGCGTACGGGCTGTCGGCCTTCGGCCTGTCCCAGCAGCTGAACATCGACGCGGGCGAGGCACGGGTCCTGATGGACACCTACTTCGAGCGGTTCGGCGGCGTCCGGGACTATCTGCGCCGGGCCGTCGACGAGGCGCGGGCCACGGGCTACACGGCGACCCTCTTCGGCCGCCGCCGCTATCTGCCCGACCTCAACAGCGACAACCGCCAGCGCCGCGAGGCGGCCGAGCGCATGGCTCTGAACGCGCCGATCCAGGGCACCGCCGCGGACATCGTGAAGATCGCCATGCTGAAGGTGGACGACGCGCTGCGGGCGGCGGGCCTCACCTCCCGCATGCTCCTGCAGGTCCACGACGAAATCGTTCTGGAGATCGCGCCCGGGGAGCGTGCCGCCGCGGAGGAGATCGTCCGTCGCGAGATGGCCGACGCCGTTCATCTGAGGGTGCCGCTCGGCGTCTCGGTGGGGGTGGGGTCCGACTGGGAGTCGGCCGCGCACTAGCCTCCGGCGGTGGGCGGGGGATCGGTGCTGCCTTGCCGGGCGGCGAGCGGGCCCTCCGGCCAGGGGAGCCATCCGCTTAGCCTAGGGCGGTGGGCGGAGCATCGGTGTTGCCTTGCCGGGCGGCGAGCGGGCCCTCCGGCTAGGGAAGCCCTCCGCGCGGGGGAGATCGGGCGTCTGCGGCCGCGTCGTGGCTGGTTGCGCAGTTCCCCGCGCCCCTTCGGGGCGCGGTTGAACCTTCCGCGCGGTGGGCTCTCCGCGTCTGCGGGTGCGGTGTGACGGGTCGCGCCGGCGCGGCGGAGCCGCATGTCGGCAGAGCCCCGCGCCCCTTTGGTCGCCCCTTTGGGGCGCGGTCGAACCCGGTGGGCACGGCCCCCTGATCCGTCAAGCCCCGAAGGGAACCGTCACTCAGGTGGCCCCCGCGAAAAGGCCCCCACCGGCCTCGCACCGTAAGGATGCGGGCATGGGTATACGCATGCTCAACCGCCGGCCGGCGAGAGCGCAGGCGGGTGCCGAGGCGGCGCCTGTCGTGCCATCCGCGCCGGTGCCGGCCTTCGCCGCTCGTGCAAGCACCGCCCGCATCCCCACCGACCTCGCCGTCGTCTTGCGCCGGACGGCAGCGGGCCTCAGGCGTCGGCTGACCCGGACCGGGACGGGATCCGCAGAGCCGCCCGCCTGGCGGCTGTGGGCGGGCCTCGGCCGCAGTTACGTCACCGGGTTGCTCGTCCGGGTCCGCCGCAGCCGCCACGCCCGCACCGTCAGGGTGTTCATCGTGACCGCGGGCACCCTCACCGACCGGCCGGACGGCCCTGCTCCACGCTGACCCGCTCCGGCTCCCCGCCGGACGGCACCGGCCGCCACACCCGCACACCCACCACGTACAGCACCAGCCCGAGCAGCAGCCCCGCGCCCGCGCCGAAGCACGCGGCCGGAATCAGCTCCCAGGGCCTGGCCGCCGCGCCCCAGTACGCCCACCACCGCGCCGCCCGCTCGACGGCCCAGATCCCCGCACACCCGCAGATCACCACACAGGCCCACCACCGGTCCCGCAGCGACAACACGGGGACCGCAGGCGAAACCGGGTGCGCCGGCGTCCTCCGCAGCGCCCGCGTCACCCACAGCGCGATCACCACCGCGGCCACCAGCGAACTCCCGTACTGCAGGTACCAATACAGGGGAGACCCCCACAGCACCCGGCCCAGCACCGGAAACAGCCGTACGCCCCACCGGTCGTGATGCGTGAAGGCGTCCCACACCACGTGGGTCAGGGCGCCGAGCGCCGCGGACGCGTACCACCACGCGGCCAGGGACGGCCCTAAGCGCGCCCGCGGTGCCCCGCAGCGCAGCAGGGTGCCAGGCCGCGGCTGCCAGGGTCGCGGCAGCAGAGCCACCAGCGGTTCCCGCACCAGCAGCCACAGCCCGACCAGCGCCCAGGCCACCAGCACGTCAACCGTGAAGACGCCGGGAAAGGAGTGGGTGACCGTGCCGAACTCCATCGCACCGGGTACCGCACTCGCCGCGTAATAGGTCATGTCGGGCGCGAAGGAACCGGCCACGAGAACGGCCGGAATCAGCCGTCCTCGACCGGATCCGTCACTGCGCACGGCGGGCAGGACGGCGGCCGCATGGCTCAGGGTGAACGGCAACTGGGCTCCTCGCGCCGGACATTGCCCGAGCGGACGGCCCGGGTGATCGCTCCGGTCCAGTATGCGTGCCGCAATTCCACGCCGTTCGTACATGGCCAACCGGTGAATATCGGGCGCGAACGGGTCCCCGTGGAAAAGAAGTTGTCGTAGGGTCGCCTGGGTCACCGCGCCGGGCGGCGCGGTCGGACAGGTGGGCACGGCAACTCGACAGGAATGCGACAGAAACAAGAGAGCGATACGAGGGCAACCCGCAGGCCGGGTCGATCGTCAGAACAGGGCGGGCGCACTGTGCGCCGGGCAGACGAAGACGGGCGCTGACGCGTCCACGGGAGGGGTTCACTCTATGGCGGCGCAATTCGGCATGAGGCTGCGCAAAGGAGCGGCAACCACAGCCGTGGCAGCGGTCGCGGTCGCTGCCCTGTCCGCGTCCCAGGCTCCGGGGGTCACTGTCGACGACCACGGCAGACAGACCGCCTCCAAGGCCCAGCCCTCACCCGATGCGACCGCAGGCGACGGCGCCGCCACCGGCAACTCGCCGTACTACACCGATCTTCCGCCGCTCAACAGCCCGAACCCCTCGCCGACCCCGGGTGCCACCGGCACCCCCGTGGCGCAGGGCGCGGCGGAGGCGGGCATCCCCGCCACCGTCCTCGACGCCTACAAGAAGGCCGAGGCCGAGCTGCGCGAGTCCAAGCCCGGCTGCAACCTGCCCTGGCAACTGCTCGCCGCGATCGGCAAGGTGGAGTCGGGCCAGGCCCGCGGCGGCCGCGTCAACGCGGACGGCACCACGATCACCCCGATCCTCGGCCCGCAGCTCGACGGCAACGGCTTCGCGCTGATCAAGGACACCGACGGCGGCAAGTACGACGGCAACAGCAGCTACGACCAGGCCGTCGGCCCCATGCAGTTCATCCCGTCGACCTGGGCGTGGGCGGGTCGCGACGGCAACGGCGACGGGGTCAAGGACCCCAACAACGTATACGACGCCGCCCTGGCCGCCGGCCACTACCTGTGCCGCAACGGCTGGGACCTGTCGGTGCCGGCCGACCTCGATCGGGCGATCCTCAGCTACAACAACTCGCAGGACTACCTGCACACCGTCCTGTCGTGGCTGGAGTACTACCGCAAGGGCACCCACGAGATCCCGGACGGCAGCGGCAGCATCCCCTCGGGCCGCAGCGACGACGGCCAGAAGGCCAACCCCAAGCCGTCGCCCACGCCGCCCGCCAAGCCGAAGCCGCCGAGCAGCGGCTCCCCGACCCCCAGCGCACCGCCGTCGAGCACACCCGGCACGCCGAGCACACCGAGCAGCCCGTCGCCCACGCCCACCGACACCGTGGACCACCTGGCGGACGCGGGCACCGCGAAGCTCACCGCGATGGCCGGCGACGCGTTCACCAAGAAGATCAGCACCAAGGCCGTGACCAAGTCCGGCAAGGCGGTCGGCAAGGTCAGGGTCCGCTTCACCGTCGTCGGCGACACCGACACCACCTTCACCGGCGGGGAGTCCGTCGCCACGGTCGTCACCAACAGCTCCGGCGTGGCCGTCGCCCCCACCCTCCAGGCGGGCGAGAAGACCGGCGAGTTCACCGTCCGCGCCACCGTCGTGGGCCGCGTGGTCACCGGACTCGACTACACCGCCACCGTCACCGAGCGCGTCGCCGACAGCGTCGTGCGCACCAGCGACACCGCGCTGACCTGCACGCCGGGCGGCGAGTTCGCCGACCAGGCCGAGGTGAAGGCCACCTACAAGGGCGCCGTCGCCGACAAGGTCGCCGTCACCGCAACCCTGATCAAGTCGACAACGGACCCGACCGAGAACGACAAGGGCCCCTACTTCAAGGACGCCGACGGCAAGACCGTACGCACCCTGACCGGCCTGACGACGGACGCCAAGGGCCTGCTGACGCTGCCGAAGCTGTACGCCGACGACAACACCGGCAACTTCATCCTCCGCATCACCACCGCGGGCGGCGCGACCCTCGACATCCAGCTGACGGTCGCAGCGCCCGACTCCTCGGCGAGCCCCAGCCCGTCACCCAGTCCCTCCGCGTAATCCTCCGTACCGTCCCTGCGGCGGCGGCGCTCCTCGGCCAGAGGACGCCGCCGCCGTCGTTGTGTGTGCAACGTGTTCTCATCTCGCCCGCCCGTTGCTACGGTGCCGGACCTGACGATGTATCAGTTCCAGTCGGTGTTCGCGTCAGCTCCCGTCAGTTCCCGTCAGTTCCCTTCCCCGGGGAGGCAGGCATGCGCGCCCTGATCGCCGCCGCGACCGGTCTCGCCCTCGCCCTCGCGCTGGTCCTCACCATCACGGCCATGGGCACTCCCACGGGCAGGACGTCCCCGAAACCGCTGCTGACGACGGTGCCCGCACACCCGTAACCGCCCGGGAGGGAGGCCGAGATGCGCCGCAAGGCCAGTCTGGTCCTGCTCGCCTTCGCCGTGTTCTTCGCGGCGCTGTCCCCGCTGCTGCGCTGGTACGCCTTCCCGCGCCTGGCCAAGATCCCGGCCGATCAGTACCAGGACATGGTCCTGGAGGCGAAGAACGCGACCCTCCTCGACTACGGCACGATGAAGGCCCGCACGGTCCCCGAGGTCACCATCGTGCAGACCCTCAAGGGCAATGTGGAGGCCGCGAAGAAGATCGAGAAGACGGCCGGGCGGGACGTCGTCGTCTGGGACGGCCTCTCCTACGTCCAGGGCCCCGACGGCAAGATGGTCTCCCGGATCCCCGAGCGCTACATCTTCGACGCCCACAGCCAGGCCCCGGTCCACGCCACCGGTGAGATGGTCGACGGCGACCCGGTGAAGCGGACCGGCATCGAGTTCAAGTGGCCGTTCCTGACCCAGAAACGGGACTACGAGTACTTCGACGCCCAGACCCGCACCACCAACCCCATCCACTACAAGGGCACCCAGGACTTCCGCGGCCTCAAGGTCTACTACTTCGAGCAGACCATCCCCTGGACCAAGGTCAAGTTCCCCAGGACCATGCCCGTGCAGGGCATCACCCCCGAGTCGGTCGCCAAGACCGGCACCACCCGCTGGTACACCACGGTCCGCAAGTTCTGGGTGGAGCCCGTCACCGGTGCCCCCGTCTACGGCGAGGAGATCCACAAGGAGGAACTCCGCGGCGGCACGCTCCTGGGCGGCCGGGAGAAGGTCACGGCCTTCGCGGGCCACGTCAAGATGCGCGAGGACTACATCGAACACACCGTCGCCCTGGTCAAGTCCAACCGCACCCTGGTCCTGCTGATGACGTCCTACCTGCCCTGGGGCTTCCTCACCCTCGGCGTCCTGCTGCTCGCCCTGTCACTGTGGCTGGAGGCGCGCAGCCGCCGCCCGGGCGACCCGGAACCGGCCGAGTCCACCACACCGGAACCGGTCACCGCCTGAGCCGCGCATTGGTGTGCCGGGTCGGCTCCGCGCCGGCGGGATCCTCGGGCCACGGATGCTTCGGGTACCGGCCGCGCAGCTCCGCCCGTACGGCCTTGTAGCCGTCCCTCCAGAAGGAGGCGAGGTCGGCCGTGACGGCGGCCGGGCGGCCGGCGGGGGAGAGCAGATGCACCAGCAGCGGCACCCCCGCGACGGCGGGTGACTCGTGCAGCCCGAACATCTCCTGCAACTTCACGGCGAGCACCGGCTGTTCGGGATTGCCGTAGTCGATCCGGATCCTGGACCCGCTGGGGACGGTGATCCGCTCCGGGGCGAGCTCGTCGAGCCGCCCCGCCTCTCCCGAGGCCCACGGCAGCAGACGGGTGAGTGCCTGGCCCGCGTCGATCCGCGCGAGGTCGGCCCGCCGCCGGGCCCGGCCCAGCTCGGGCTCCAGCCACTCCTCCACGCGCGCGTGCAGCGCATCGTCGGACACATCCGGCCACGGCTCCCCGAGATGCAGACGCACAAACGCCAGCCGCTGCCGCAGCACGAGCGCGTCGGGCGACCACCTGAGCAGCCCGAACCCTTCCTGCCGCAGCCCATCGAGGAGCGCCCTGCGTACGAGTACGGGGTCGGCGTCCGCCAGGGGCCGCACGGTCAGCTCGACCGCCCCCAGCCGCTCCACCCGCCGCGCCACGACGTCCCCGTCGGCCCAGTGGACCTCCTGGCCCTCGGAGTACAGCGAGGCCGCCGCAGACCGGGCCAGGTCCTCGTCCACCGCGGCGGCGAGCTGCACGCGCGCGTGCCCCTTGCCCACGGGACGGTCCGCGACGGCCACCGCGATCCAGTCGGCGCCGCGCAGGGGACTGCCGTCGCGGAGTTCGGCGCGTGTTCCGGAGGCCATGAGAAACGACCCACCGTCCGCCTTGGCGACCCGCTCGGGAAACGCAAGGGCCGCCACGAGCCCGACGAGACGGTCGTCACCACCACCTGCCAGTCCGCCCGCCCGACCGGACCGAGCAGACACGGCGCCCGCGCCGCTGCCGCCCCCGCGGGGCGAGACGCCGACGCCTCCCGCCCCCGGAACGGACGGTGTGGCCGACGGTCGTGCGGGCTCGTTCGCAGCGGCCTGCTGCGTCACGTCGGGGCGTGGAGGTGTGGCGGTCGCGTCACGGCCGGTCCTCCCGGGCGAGGCGTCGGCGTTTCCCTGCCCCGGAACGGACCCTCCGGCCGACGGTCGTGTGGGTTCGCTCGCGGCGGCTTGCGGGTGCTGCGTCTGCTCGTGGTGTGTCGCGTCGTTGTCGGCCGCGTTTGGCGGGCCGTCGGCGTTTCCTGGCCTCGGGAGGGGGCTTGTGGCCGACGGTCGTGCGGACTCGTTCGCGGCGGCCCGCCGCGCCTTGTCGGGGCGTGGAGGTGTTGCGGTCGCGTCGCTGTCGGTCGTCCGGGGTGGGGCGGCGGTGTTTGCCGGCCCCGGAAGAGGTGCCCCGGTCGAGGGCCGCGGGAACTCCTTCGCGACGGCCCGCAGGCGCTGTACCTCCGTGCGCCACCGCGTTGCGTAGGCGTCAGCGCCGCGGCGGGCGGTGCGCAGAGCGGTGGTCAGGTCGTCGCCGTAGTCGCGTGGCGGCTCTTCGGAGAGCAGTGCCACCGCCTCGGCGCCCTCGCCGGCCGTGTCCAGCAGGGCCCGGCCCAGGCGCGGATGCACGCCGAGGCGGGCCAGTGCGGTGCCCCGCTCCGTGGCGCGCCCGGCGGCGTCCACCGCGCCGATCGCCGTCAGCACGGCCCGCGCCGCCGCCATCGCACCGCCCGGCGGCGGGTCCAGCAGCGCCAGCCCGGACGCCTCCGGATCGCCCCAGCACGCCGCCTGGAGTGCGAACGCCGTCAGATCGGCCAGCTTGATCTCCGGCGCAGGGAAACGCGGCAGACGGATGTCCTCGGCCTCCGTCCAGCAGCGGTACACCGCCCCCGGCGCCTCACGCCCGGCCCGCCCCGCCCGCTGCCGTCCGGCCGCCTGCGAGGCCCGCACGGTCGTCAGCGCGCTCAGCCCGCGCGCGTGGTCGACCCGCGGCTCGCGCGCCAGCCCCGAGTCGACGACCACCCGCACGCCCGGAACCGTCAGCGACGACTCGGCCACCGAGGTGGCAAGCACGACCCGGCGCCGTTCGCCCGGCGCCAGCACCGCGTCCTGCACGGCGGCAGGCGCCCGACCATGCACCTGCAGCACCTCGACGCCGCCCAGATCCCCCAACTGCCCCGCCACGCGCGCGATCTCGCCCACGCCCGGCAGGAAGCACAGCACGTCCCCGTCCCGCTCGGCCAGAGCCCGCCGGACCGTCGACGCCACATGCGCGAGCAGCGCCGGATCGACGCGCATGCCGTGCGGTGGCCGTACGGGACGGGCCGGTGGGGACCAGATCACCTCCACGGGGTGCGAAATGCCCTCCGCCTCGACCACCGGTGCGCCGCCCAGCAGCCGCGCCCACCCCTCCGCGTCCGTGGTCGCCGACGCGGCCATCAGCCGAAGCTCCGGCCGCAGCGTCTCCCGTACGTCCCACAGGAAGGCCGCCGCGGTGTCCGCGTCCAGATGCCGCTCATGGCACTCGTCGAGCACCACCACGTCCACGCCCGCCAACTCCTGGTCGCGCTGCAGCCGCTGCAGCAGCACCCCGGTCGTCACGACCTCCACGCGCGCGTGCCGCCCGACGACCCGCTCGCCGCGCACGGTGTACCCGACGCTCCCGCCGGCCTTCTCGCCGAGCAGCCACGCCATGCGCCGGGCAGCGGCACGGGCCGCGATACGACGCGGTTCGGCCACCACCACGCGGCGCGCAGGCCCGTCCCCGAGCAGCCCGGCCAGCGCCAACGGCACCAGCGTCGTCTTGCCGGTGCCGGGCGGCGCCACCAGAACGGCGGTGCCGGGCCCCTCCAGTGCATCGCTCAGGGCGGGCAGCGCACCACGTACCGGCAGCGCGTCCAGGGCGTCGTAACGGATCACGCACTCAGTCTCGTACGCACACGAAGATCGCGGTCCCCGGGATCAGGTTCCCGCGCAGCGGCGACCAGCCGCCCCACTCGGAGGTGTTCCAGGCCGGCCACTCCGGCTCGACCAGGTCCACCAGCCGGAAACCCGACGCGACGACGTCCCGGACCCGGTCGCCGAGCGTCCTGTGGTGCTCGACGTAGACCGCACGCCCGTCCTCGTCCTGCTCGACATAGGGCGTGCGGTCGAAGTAGGAGGCGGAGACCGACAGGCCCTCGGGGCCCGGCTCGTCCGGGAACGCCCAGCGGATCGGGTGGGTCACCGAGAAGACGAAACGCCCGCCCGGGCGCAGCACCCGCCGCACCTCCGTGAGGACCCGCACCGGGTCGGCGACGAACGGCAGCGCACCGTACGCCGAGCATGCCAGGTCGAAGGAGCCGTCCGCGAAGGGCAGCGCACCCGCGTCGGCACACACCAGAGGGAACGTTCCACCGATGCGCAGCGCGTGCTGCAGCTGACGGTGCGAGATGTCCAGGGCGACCGGACGGGCACCCTGGGCGGCCAGCCAGCGCGCGCACTGGGCCGCACCGGCGCCGATCTCCAGGACGTCCCTGCCCTTGAGCTCCTCCGGCGGGCCGAGCAGCTCCGCCTCCACCTCGTCGAGGCCCTCGGGACCCCACACGAAACGGTCGTCGCCGAGGAACGTGCCGTGCTCGACCTGGTACTCGTCCGCGTTCCGGTCCCACCAGCCCCGGTTGGCGCGGGCGCTCTCCGTGACGTCGGACGCGCGGCGGGTGGCTTCCGGCTCGAACGCGGAATCGGAAGATACGGGCTCTTGGATGATCGGCTCCCTCGTCGTACTCTTCCGTCACCCTTATGGCGCAGTCGGCCTCTCGGCAGTGTCACGGAAGAGGTCTCTCAGGCCTGCGCGGCCTCCAGAGACAGTTCTTGTGCCGGGTATGCGGCGATCCGCCCCGGGTGTGCGCGTTCGCGCATTGACCCTGTCCGGCTGCCCCCGTATGCTACAAGTTGCGCTGCGGGCCTGCGCACCTCAGACGTAGCAGGCTGCGCTCGCATCTGTTGTATGTCCCCTCGGTTGTCGAGGCGCCATCACCAGTATCTGGATTTCCAGTTGGCTGTTGGGGCGCTTCCTTGGCTGTCCGGCTTCTTCAGAGCGATACGGGCTCCCGGCGTAGCAGTACCTACGACTTCAATGTCCGTACCGGAGCCCTTTCCCACATGACGAGCAGCACCGAGACCACCGCCACCACCCCGCAGGTTGCGGTCAACGACATCGGTAACGAGGAAGCTTTCCTCGCCGCGATCGACGAGACGATCAAGTACTTCAACGACGGCGACATCGTCGACGGCGTCATCGTGAAGGTCGACCGGGACGAGGTCCTGCTCGACATCGGTTACAAGACCGAAGGTGTCATCCCGAGCCGCGAGCTCTCGATCAAGCACGACGTCGACCCCAACGAGGTCGTCGCCGTCGGTGACGAGATCGAGGCCCTTGTTCTCCAGAAGGAGGACAAGGAAGGCCGCCTGATCCTCTCGAAGAAGCGCGCCCAGTACGAGCGTGCCTGGGGCACCATCGAGAAGATCAAGGAAGAGGACGGCATCGTCACCGGTACCGTCATCGAGGTCGTCAAGGGTGGTCTCATCCTCGACATCGGCCTCCGTGGCTTCCTCCCGGCCTCCCTGGTCGAGATGCGCCGCGTCCGCGACCTCCAGCCCTACGTGGGCAAGGAGCTCGAGGCGAAGATCATCGAGCTGGACAAGAACCGCAACAACGTGGTCCTGTCCCGCCGTGCCTGGCTGGAGCAGACCCAGTCCGAGGTCCGCCAGACGTTCCTCACGACCCTCCAGAAGGGTCAGGTCCGCTCCGGTGTGGTCTCCTCGATCGTCAACTTCGGTGCCTTCGTGGACCTGGGTGGCGTCGACGGTCTGGTCCACGTCTCCGAGCTGTCCTGGAAGCACATCGACCACCCCTCCGAGGTTGTCGAGGTCGGCCAGGAAGTCACCGTCGAGGTCCTCGACGTCGACATGGACCGCGAGCGCGTCTCCCTGTCGCTGAAGGCGACCCAGGAAGACCCGTGGCAGCAGTTCGCCCGCACGCACCAGATCGGTCAGGTCGTGCCCGGCAAGGTCACGAAGCTGGTTCCGTTCGGTGCGTTCGTCCGCGTGGACGAGGGCATCGAGGGTCTGGTCCACATCTCCGAGCTGGCCGAGCGCCACGTGGAGATCCCGGAGCAGGTCGTCCAGGTCAACGACGAGATCTTCGTCAAGGTCATCGACATCGACCTCGAGCGCCGCCGCATCAGCCTCTCGCTGAAGCAGGCCAACGAGTCCTTCGGTGCCGACCCGGCCTCGGTCGAGTTCGACCCGACCCTGTACGGCATGGCCGCGTCCTACGACGACCAGGGCAACTACATCTACCCCGAGGGCTTCGACCCCGAGACCAACGACTGGCTCGAGGGCTACGAGAAGCAGCGCGAGGAGTGGGAGCGCCAGTACGCCGAGGCGCAGACCCGCTTCGAGCAGCACCAGCAGCAGGTCATCAAGAGCCGCGAGGCCGACGCCGCCGCTGCCGCCGAGGGCGGCGAGGCTGCGGGTGCGGCTCCGGCCGCGGGCGGTGGCTCGTACTCCTCCGAGGGCGCGGACCAGTCCGGTGCGCTGGCCTCGGACGAGGCGCTGGCCGCGCTTCGCGAGAAGCTCGCGGGTGGCCAGAGCTGAACGCTCTCTGAGCAGTAGCTCCTGACTGAGGGGCCGTACCTTTCGAGGTGCGGCCCCTCAGCGCTGCCCCCAGGGCTTGTTGTTCGGCTGCCGGCCGGTGGGGGTTTCCCGCGCCCACGCGGCGGAGCCGCAAATCGATACAGCCCCGCGCCCCTGAAAAGCCGCTGCCCTCCCCCCTGCCATGGCCGTTGCCCATCCCTTGCCATGAAAACGCCGTAAGAGATGGCTGATCAGGCGTACCGGCGGGAATGCCCTTGCTCCAGGGGGCGTTGGAACGTACGAACACGAGGAGGAGCGGTCACTGTGCTTGATCCGCAGGGTTTGTACGCATGGGAGCCGAAGGGGCTGGCCGTCGTCGACATGGCGCTCGCCCAGGAGTCGGCCGGTCTTGTCATGCTCTACCACTTCGACGGATACATCGACGCGGGCGAGACCGGCGACCAGATCGTCGACCGGATCCTCGACTCGCAGCCCCACCAGGTCGTCGCCCGCTTCGACCACGACCGGCTCGTGGACTATCGTGCCCGCCGTCCGCTGCTGACCTTCAAGCGCGACCGGTGGACCGAGTACGAGGAGCCCACCATCGACGTGCGGCTCGTCCAGGACACCACCGGGGCGCCCTTCCTGCTGCTGTCCGGCCCGGAGCCGGACGTCGAGTGGGAGCGCTTCGCCGCGGCCGTCCAGCAGATCGTGGAGCGGCTGGGCGTGCGCCTGTCCGTGAACTTCCACGGCATTCCGATGGGCGTTCCGCACACCCGCCCCGTGGGCCTGACCCCGCACGGCAACCGCACCGACCTCGTCCCGGGCCACCGCAGCCCCTTCGACGAGGCGCAGGTCCCCGGCAGCGCCGAGTCCCTGGTCGAGTACCGCCTCATGGAGGCCGGCTTCGACGTCCTCGGGGTCGCCGCGCACGTCCCGCACTACATCGCCCGGTCCCCGTACCCGGACGCCGCCCTGACCGTCCTGGAGGCCATCACCGCGGCCACCGGCCTGGTGCTCCCCGGCATCGCGCACTCGCTGCGCACGGACGCCCACCGCACCCAGACCGAGATCGACCGGCAGATCCAGGAGGGCGACGAGGAGCTCACCACGCTCGTCTCGGGCCTGGAGAACCAGTACGACGCGGTCGCGGGCGCCGAGAGCCGGGGCAACATGCTGGCCGAGCCCGTCGACATCCCGTCGGCGGACGAGATCGGCCTGGAGTTCGAACGCTTCCTGGCCGAACGGGAAGGCGACAACTGACCTCCGGCGGTCCCGCTGTCGGTGCCAGGCCCTAAGCTTCCGCTCATGCTGACTGTGGGGCTGACCGGCGGGATCGGTGCCGGCAAGAGCGAGGTGTCGCGGCTGCTCGTCGAGTGCGGTGCCGTGCTGATCGACGCCGACCGCATCGCGCGCGAGGTCGTGGCGCCGGGGACGCCCGGTCTTGCGGCGGTCGTGGAGGCGTTCGGCGAGGAGGTGCTCGGCGCCGACGGCGGTCTCGACCGGCCGAAGCTGGGCTCGATCGTCTTCGCCGACCCGGAGAAGCTGGCCGTTCTGAACTCGATCGTGCATCCCCTGGTGGGCGCGCGCTCCCGTGAGCTCGAGGCGGCGGCCGCCGAGGACGCGGTCGTCGTCCACGACGTGCCGCTGCTCGCGGAGAACGGCCTCGCGCCGCTGTACGACCTCGTGATCGTGGTCGACGCGAGCCCCGAGACCCAGCTCGACCGGCTCGTACGGCTGCGTGGCATGACCGAGGAGGACGCACGCGCGCGCATGGCCGCGCAGGCCACCCGCGACAAGCGCCGGGAGATCGCCGACGTCGTGATCGACAACGACGTACCACTGGAAGACCTGCAGCGCCGCGTGAAGGAGGTCTGGGCGGACCTCGTGCGCAGAGCGAAGGCCGCGTCCGGGCCGTCCGGTGCGCCACGGTCGCCGCAGGAACAGGACCCCCCTGACCGGGGCGTTGAACCCTTCGAGTGAGGGAAGGACTCTGCCGTGCCCGATACCAGCGGTTCCACCGGACGTACTCCGGAGACACATGTCATCGACTTCCGTGCCGCCGAGCAGCTGCTCAACGCACGGGACCCGCGGGGCGCGGTGAAGCTGCTCGACTCCGTCATCGCCGCCCACCCGGAGAACACCGCGGCCCGGCTGCTGCGTGCGCGTGCCTTCTTCGCCGCCGCGCAACTGCGGCCCGCCGAGCTGGAGTTCACGATCGTCCTGGAGCGCGAGCCGGACAACGCGTTCGCGCACTTCGCGCTCGCCCGGACCTATGAGCGCCGGGGCGAGGCCGAGCAGGCCAAACGTCATTTCCGGCTGGCGGCCGCGCTCGATCCCAACCCGGAGTACCTGAGGGCGGCACGGTTCGACTCCTGAGCATCCGCTAGCTGTACCCGGTCATGACTTTGGTGACAGTCGGGTGATCGGTGGCTGGCCGCCGAGCGCAGTGTGTCGGCGGCCAGTGTTGTAGAAGTGCAGCCAGGGCGCGAGTGCGTGGGCGCGTTCGGTGTTGCTGGCAAAGACCTGGTAGTAGGCCCACTCGGCTTGCAGGGTCCGGTTGAAGCGTTCGACCTTGCCGTTGGTCCAGGGGCAGTGGGGCCGGGTGAACTTCTGCTTGGCGCCCAGGGCTTGGCAGGCGTC